>JBDLTB010000065.1:0-58044 GCA_039799245.1 Cyanobacteriota bacterium | reverse complement strand
TGGGCGATCGGGTGCGACTGCTCAGCCTCGGCAAGGCCGCAGAGGTGCTGGCCCTGGCCGACGACGGCAAGGAACTGACCGTGCGTTGTGGCGTGCTGCGGCTGACGGTGCCCCTGGAGGGCATCGAAGGCCTCCAGGGGGAAAAGCCCAGCCCGCCCCCACCGCCGGTGCAACTACGGCCATTGGTCCCTGCAAATACCAATGGCAGCGCCAGGGGCGGCAGCAGCCCCAGCGTGCGCACCAGCCGCAACAGTGTTGATGTGCGCGGCATGAGGGTGCATGAGGCGGAGTCTGCGGTGGAAGAGCAGTTACGCCATTGCCGCGGGCCCCTCTGGGTGATCCATGGGGTAGGGAGCGGCCGGCTCAAACGGGGGCTGCGCAGCTGGCTCGAGGGCCTCGCCTATGTGGAAAAGGTGTGTGATGCGGAGCCGGGGGATGGTGGGGCCGGATGCAGTGTGATTTGGCCCCGCTGATCTAAAAAAGTGCGATGACAGAAACCAATCACGGTCACGGCCACAGCCACGGTCACGGCCACAGCCACGATCCCGGGTCCAGCCAGGGCTCTGCCATGCATCCGGCTGTACAGCGCCAGCGGTTACCTAAGGAAATTCAGCACGAACACCGGGAAGGCAACCCCGCCGCCTTCCGCTGGAGTGTGCTGCTGAATAGCGCCCTTTCGGGCCTGCAACTGGCCATCGGCATTGGCTTTGGCTCCCTGGCCCTGATCGGCGATGCCCTGCACAACCTGGGCGATGTGGCTGGCCTATTGCTGGGCTGGGGGGCCGAACGGCTCAGTGCCCGGCCCGCCAACCGGCGCTTCACCTATGGCTTTGGCCGCAGCACCCAGCTGGCCTCCATGGTTAACGCCGCCCTGATCCTGATGGCCTCTGGCGTGGTGATCGTGGAGGGCATCCAGCGGCTCGGCAAACCGGTGGATGTGCACCCCGGCCCCGTGGCCTGGGCCGCCCTGGCCGGCATCGTGGTGAACCTTTTTTCCGCCCGACTATTTGGCCATAACCATGGCCATGACCTAAACCGAAAGGCAGCAGTGGTGCATCTGCTCACCGATGCGGCCGTGAGTGGCGCCGTGCTGGTGAGCGCCGTACTGGTGGGGGCCACAGGGATTCAATGGCTTGATCCCCTCACAGGCATTGGCGTTGGCCTGGCCGTGGCTTGGACAGGCTGGCGGCTGCTGCAGCAGGCCCTAGTGGTGGCCCTTGATGGGGTTCCCCCGGGCATCGATGTGGAAGAGGTGGAACGCACCCTGGCGGCCCTGGAGGGGGTGCATTCGGTGCATCACCTGCATATCTGGGGCATGAGCACCTCCCAAACGGCCCTCACCGCCCACCTGCAACGGCCCCCAGGCCAAGGGGACGACATGCAACTCATTCACCAGGCCAAGGCCGCCCTGGCCCAGCTGGGCATCGACCACTCCACCCTGCAATTGGAACCGGTGGCCCCCGCCTCACCCCCCGAAGCTGGGTAATTCAAGCCTCGGGACCACCGCCGGCTTGGCTTGACCCAAGGCCTCCCCATCGGCGTCAAAGAAGCTCCAGCCCTGGCTATCCACCTCCAGATGCACCGTTTGGCCGGGCAGCAAGGCGGCCCCAGGGTCAGCCCGCAACTGCACGGTTTGGCCCCCCTCCTGCAACTGGCAGGCCACCAGCAACTCATTGCCCAGGGCCTCCACCTGCAGCACCGTCGCCGGCAGGTTGCGGTTGGTGGCTGGGCCGAGCCGCAGCCGTTCGGGCCGCAGGCCGGCGGTGAGCCTTTCGCCGATGCGGGGGCCCAGCAGGGGGCTATAGCGGACATCTGGGCTGATCCGCCGGCCAGCCAGGCTCACCAGCTCGCCACTGAGCACCTCCACCGGCAACAGGTTCATCGGCGGCGAACCAATGAACTGGGCCACAAACAAATTGGCAGGGTGCTCGTAAAGCTCCATGGGGGTGCCGAGCTGCTGCAGGCGGCCGCCATTGAGCACGGCAATGCGATGGCCCATGGTCATCGCTTCCACCTGGTCGTGGGTCACGTAAAGGGTGGTGACCCCCAGGGAGCGCTGCAGCTCCACGATCTGGCGCCGGGTGTCCCCCCGCAATTTGGCGTCGAGGTTGCTGAGCGGTTCATCCATCAGGAACACGGCCGGTTGCCGGGCAATCGCCCGGCCCAGGGCCACCCGCTGCTTCTGGCCCCCGGAGAGTTCCTTGGGCAGGCGATCTAGCAGCGCCTCAAGATCCAGCATCCGGGCCACCTGCTCCACCCGTTCCCGCAGGCGCTGCTCCCGCGGGGAGCGCAGCAAACCCGTGCTGCGGGCCAGGAAATCCTGCAATTGCTCAGCGCCGCTGCGGTGGGAGGAACGCCGCAACCCGAAGCCAATGTTGTTGGCCACCGAAAGATGCGGATAAAGCGCATAGCTCTGAAACACCATGGCCACATCGCGGCGGGAGGGTGGCAGGGCTGTAACGTCACGGCCCCCCACCAGCACCTGGCCCGCCGAGGGGGATTCCAGCCCCGCCAACAGCCGCAGCAAAGTGCTCTTGCCACAGCCGGAAGGGCCCACCAGCACAAGGAACTCCCCGTCCTTTACCTGGAGGTTGATGCCCTTGAGCACCGGCACCGCCGCCCCCCTACGCCGGGGGGGGTACTGCTTGCGCAGGTCGCGAAATTCGACCTCAGCCAAAGGGGGGCGGCAGGGGGCTCAACTTTAGGGATGATGCTGGGGTGGGAAGAATGGAGGATTGGTAGGAAGACCGTGCAGTTCATCGACCAGGCCAGGATCGCCGTGAAGGCCGGCCGGGGCGGCGACGGTATCGCGGCCTTTCGGCGGGAAAAGTATGTGCCAGCAGGGGGGCCCTCCGGCGGGGATGGCGGTTGGGGCGGCGATGTGGTGCTCGAATCCGACAGCAACCTCCAAACCCTGCTGGACTTCAAATACAAACGGATGTTTGAGGCCAACGATGGCCGCCGCGGCGGCCCTAACCGCAGCACCGGCGCCAGCGCCGACGACCTGGTGATCCGGGTGCCCTGTGGCACCGAGGTGCGTGATCTGGGCTCAGGCCTGCTGCTCGGGGACCTGGTGGAGGCCGGCGAACGCATCGTGATTGCCAAGGGGGGCAAGGGGGGCCTCGGCAACGCCCATTACCTGAGCAACCGCAACCGCGCCCCAGAGAAATTCACCGAAGGCAAAGAAGGGGAAGGCCGGGAACTGCAGCTAGAGCTGAAGCTGCTGGCCGAGGTGGGGCTGGTGGGCATGCCCAATGCCGGCAAAAGCACGCTGATCAGTGTGCTTTCCTCGGCCAGGCCCAAGATCGCCGACTACCCCTTCACCACCCTGGTGCCCAACCTGGGGGTGGTGCGCCGCCCCACCGGCGATGGCACGGTTTTTGCCGACATCCCCGGCCTGATTGCCGGCGCCGCCGCCGGCGCCGGCCTCGGCCACGACTTCCTGCGTCACATCGAACGCACCCGGCTACTTATTCATCTGGTGGATTGCTCCCAGGAGGATCCGATCAAAGATGCCAAAACCCTGCTGGGGGAACTGCAGGCCTACGGCCACGGGCTGCCGGAACGACCCAGGATTTTGGTGCTTAGTAAGGGGGAACTGCTGGATGAGGCAAGCATTGCCCCACTGAAGACGGCCCTTGAGGAGGAAATGGAACAACCGGTGCTGGTGATCTCCGCGGCCACCGGCAAGGGCCTCGACAAACTGCTCCAGGCCGTATGGCTGGAGCTGGGCATTGAAACCTAAGCGTCGCCTCTAAATGCAGCAGGTCACACCAGCAGGGCCTGGCCCCAGGGCAAAAAGCGTTGCAGTTGCTCTTGGTTGTAGGCGCTGAGCAGTGGATAGCCGATTTCGGCCTGGGCCGAGCCCGGTGCCAGCGGGAAGGGAGCCTTAGCCAGCGCCTCAATCGGGCAACCCAGCTCCTCCAACATCAACCAGACCGCTGCCAGATCCCAGATCTTCGGGGTGGCCTCCAACGCCGCCACCAGGGTGCCTAAACCCACCCCCAGCAGATTGAGGCTGGCCACCCCCAGCATGCGCGGCTTGGCCGGAAACGGCGCCGCCACCTGGCGCAACACCTGAATCGAACGACTGCAGAGGCTGGCACAGCTGCAACCGTGGCGGGGGGCGGCGGGGGGATTGAGCTTTACGCCATCGCGCCAAACCCCCTGGCCCCGCACCGCCACAAACCGCTGGCGCTGGGGGGGCAGATCAAGCACCGCCGCGATCGGCCGGCCCGCCTCGATGCGGGCCAGGGAAATGGCCCAGATGGGCAGGCCCACGGAAAAATTAGTGGTGCCGTCTAGGGGGTCCACCACCCAGTAGCGGGGCTCCAGGGGCACATTGGTGTTGCCCTCCTCACTGAGCAAGCCATCGCCGGGATATATGGCCGCCAGGCCCTCCGCCAGGGTGGCGTCACTCCACTGGTCACAGGCGGTAATCAGGCTCCCATCAGATTTGAGGCTGCTGCTGATCTGGCCAAAGTCTTGGCGCTGGCGCTCCGCCACCCGATCCAGCAGCACCCCCAGGGCCTGCCACTGGGGGTCGGAGGGGAAAGGACTCATCGGATTAATCAAGCTCAAAGGCCGCCACAGGACCAAGGGCCCGCTGCATCCGCTCCTGGAACAGAGCGGTATCCACCCTTAACAGCAGGAAGCCGGCTATCAGCAAACCAATGGCCTGGAGAACAAACACACTGGCATAGGCACCAAAGCTGTTTTGGCCGCCAAACACGCCGCCAAAGAGGCTGAGCAGGCCCCCGCCGGCCACGGTGGCAAAACCCCGGGCATAGGCCTGGGCCAGGCCCCAGATGCCGATGAAAGTGCCGGCCAGCAGCGGGGACGTGAGCCCCAGCATCAGGGTGAGGCAGGCATTGGTGCAAACCCCGGCCCCGTAACCAAAAAGCCCCAGGGCCAACTTGAACAGGCCCTCGGAGGGCAGCGCGCCGGCGTAGGCAATCAACAACAGGAACAGGGCCGACAACACCCCCCCCAGCAGGGCCGTGCGCTGGGGCCCCAGCCGGGGCACCAAGAGGAACCCGGTGCTGGCGATCCCCACCAATGTGCCCACCCCCCAGATCGCATTGAGCTTGGTGGTGTCACAAACACTCATGTTGAAGATGGCTCCCCCATAGGGCTCCAACACCGCCTCCTGCAGGAAGAGGCTGAAGGTGAATAAACACAGCACCCCGAAGAAATAACCAACCTGGGGATCAGCCCGCACCAGGCGCCAGGCCTGGCCAAAGCCCAGCTCCTTAGGGGCGGATTGGTTGGGGGCTGGGCTGGCCTTAGCCAGGGGCTTTTCCACCCCTACAACCGCCAGCAGCACCAGGGCAAAAATCAGCAGCGGCGCCACCACAATCAAGCGCTCCACCCCGGCCATCACCTGGGCCAAATCGGCGCTGGCGCAGGCAGTACCAAGAAAGCGACTGCCCAAAATCGCCCCGGCCACAATGCCCACCGTGAGCATCGACCAAACCACTGACACCAGGGGGGACCGCTCCCGCTCACTGGTTACATCCACCAACAGGGCCGCAAACGGGGTGGAACTGGCCGAAATCGCTGTTCCATAGAGCAGAAACACCAGGGCCAGCAGCAAACCCCTGCTGAGCACCGCAGCCCCATCGCCGGCCTGGGAGGCCTGGGCCACCCAAAGCACCGTGCGGCCGGCCACCCAGAAGAGTGAACAGAAGCCCATGGCGCCGCCAATAATGAAGGGGGTGCGGCGCAGGCCCTGCCAGCGGCAGCGGTCTGAGCGCTGGCCAAACCAAACCCGGGTGAAGGCCACCAACTGTTGGGCCCCTAGGGCCAAGGCGGTAAGCGCCGCGGGCACCTGAAATTCATCAATCAAGAGGCGGTTGAAGATGCCCAGGGTGAGCACCGCCAAGGCCCCCAAGCAGGCCTGAAAAAGCCCTAAACGCAGGGCCAGCAGCAAGAAGCGGGCGGAAAACAAGGGCTGGGATTTAAGTAGTTAGCAGCAGGTTCCTACAACGTTTTTGAGACGGGCTTGATCACACAGGGGGAATCGGTGGGCACCGGCAACACGGGGATGTCGGTGAGGGAATCCTTGGCGGGCGGCTCGGCCGGCAGCCGGGGCGGCACACAGCGCATCACTTGATCCAGGCCGGTGCGGCGCTGCAGCTGGGCCATGAAAGTGTTGTACTGCGACACGGCATTGCTGTAGAGCACCTCAGCCTGGGTGAGATCCCGCTGGGTGTCCACCACGTTCCGCTGGGTGCCTACCCCTGCCTGGAAACGTAGGCGGGCCAGCCGCAGCGATTCCCGGGTACTCAATACCTGGCGGGAAAGGGTGATCAGGTTGCGCACTTGGGCCTGGAGATTGAAGTAAGACTCCTCCACTTCAAAGCGCAATTTATCGCGCTGATCGGCAAACTTAAAGGTATTTTCCTTAGCCAATTGCCGTTGTTGGCGGGCCTGGGCCGCCGAACGACCGCCGTCAAAAATATTCCAACGCAGGTTCATACCGATGGTTTCCCTCAGATTTTCCACCACCAGGCCCATGTCGGCGGGGCCATAAACATTGGCCTCCCCAAAGGTTTTATCCCAGCCAGATGTACTAACGATGCTCAGGAAAGGTTGCACATTCCCCAGGGCCACATTCGCATTAGAATTTGCCACTGAAATATCAAGAATAATATTGTCTAGTTCTTCCCGGAAGGCGTAGGCGGCCACGATGCTTTCCTGCAGACTGGGCTGCCACACCCCCAGCACCATGGAAGGATCCTTGGCAGTGGGGGTAACGGTTTGGGGCAGGGCCAGGATCCGAGCAAGCTGGCGGCGGGCCTTGGCCTGCTCCGAGAGGCCATTGGTAAGCACTTGCTGGTCTCGGGCCAACTGGGTTTCCGCCTCCATCACATCCAACTTGGTGGCAACCCCGGCCTGGAAGCGGGCCCGGGCGTCCCGCAAGCTCACCAGGGAGGATTGCACCGAAGACTTGCCAATACGTACCTGGTCATCGGCATTCTGCAGGCCAAAATAGGTTTGGGCCGTTTGTAAACGCAGATCCCGCAGGGCAATCAGATATTGGTTTTTGGCCTTTTCATAGGTATCGCGGGCGGCGGCAATCTGGGGCACCCGCTGGGGGTTAATCAGATCCCAGTTGAAGTTGAGCCCAGCCACCGCCCCATAGGTTTGGGTTTGGGTCTTTGGTGAAGGGGAATCGTATGGATTATTAGCATCTAAGGAAGAACCGCCGTAGTTCTGGGTGCGGGAGCCAAAGGTGCGCGTGGGGAATGAACCCGTACTAAGGCTCAAGGTGGGATACCAGGCGGAGATTTGGGCCCGTAGGTTTGATTTTGCCTCCTCCACCTGCATCGCAATCGATTTGAGGAAGGGGTTATTAACTTCGGCGAGCCGTTCCACTTCCGTTAAGCCCAAGGGCCGCAGGTCATTAATGCGCACCTGCTCAGGTTTGGTGGGCAGGGCCATGGACGGGGGCGCATTGAGGCTATCCAGCTCAGGCGGCAGGGTGGTGGCTGCGGGGGGGATCACCCCGGGGTTCGACTTCGGCCGGGTTCCTTTTACCTTCAAGGCATCGGGTAACGGGGCCTGCACTGAATCCAAGGGGGGTTGGACACCCAGCGGTGGCTGACTTACCTGTTCCTGGGCCTGCACAACACCGGCAGCTCCCAGGACAAGGGCCAGCAGCAAGCTGCGCTTTTGTCCTGCCACCGAAACCACCTTTTTTACATTGGTAACGGAAATTTAGTCCCCGGCTCCGGTTTAGCGCAGGCAGGCGGCCACGATCTCAGCTGCCCCCCCCACCACTTCAACAGGCACAGGAAGCTGCAACTGCAGTTCCCCTAGGCGCAGGTCATCCAGAAACACAGGCTCCCCCTGGCGCAACATCACCGCGGGCAGCAGTAGCCGTTCGCCGAGATCCTGCCCCGCCAAGCCCGCCAGTAGATCTGCCCCCGTGAGCAGCCCTGTGACCACCTGGGGCTGGCCCCAGTAGGGACTCGGCAAGGCATGCAGGATTAGGTCAAGGCCCTCCACCGCCCGCAGGCGCTCTACCGCCGGGGCCAATGCCTGGCCCACAAGGCTGCCCACCACCCAGCTGAGCCGCTGGGGTCGGGCCAACCTCTCAGGGAGGTTTGTGGTGGCCTGCTCGAGCTCCTCCAAAAAGGAACGGATGCTGCCCACCCCATTTTCCTGTTGGGGCAGGTCCTCGTAGCTGTCGCGAGCCGGCAGGGGCAAGCCCGCCATCAAATACCACTCATCCGACAGCCAAGCCCAGCGGCTACCAAAGCGGCGGCTGAATTGCAGCTGCAACGGTTCGACCGCGGCAATCGTGCGCCGGGCCATGGCCGGATCAACGGGCACCAGCCCGTCGTTGGCTGGCCGGAAGCGGGTGAGCCCCACCGGCACCACCGCCACCGACAGCAGCGTTGGCCAGTCGCCGCCGCCAAAGCGAGCCAGGTCCTGGAGGGTGGCCAACAGTGCATCGCCATCGTTAATGCCAGGACAAACCACCACCTGACCATGGATTTGCAACCGCCGTTCCTGGAACCAGGCGAGCTGATCCATCAAGAGGCCAGCCCGGTCGTTTTGGAGCAGGCGACTGCGCAACTCCGGGTTTGTGGCGTGCACTGACACATACAAAGGCGACAGGCGCTGCTGCTCAATCCGTTGCCAGTCCGCCGCCGTCAGGTTGGTGAGGGTGAGATAAGAGCCGTAGAGAAAGCTGAGTCGGTAATCGTCGTCTTTGAGGTAAAGGCTTTGGCGCTTACCGGGGGGTTGCTGGTCAATGAAACAGAAGCCACAGCGGTTATTGCACTGGCGTAGGCCATCAAACAAGGCTTCTGTGAATTCCAGGCCTAGGCCGTCGTCGGCATCCTTCTCCAATTCCACCCGATGGATTTCCCCACTGGGGTCTTCCACCTCCAGCAGCAGCTCCTCCTCACCGCAGAGCAGCCGCAGATCAATCAAATCCCGCGGCCGAACACCATTGATCGCCAGCAGCCGATCGCCCGGTTGAAAACCCAGCTCCTCGCCGATCGAATCGGGTTCCACCGAGACCACCACCGCCGGCTGGGGGGTGCTGGCTCCGGCCTGGTTACCCAGGGGGATGCCGTTACTCGGCTCGTTCCACACGCCACTTCATCCTTAGACCGGCTAACCGGAAAGCTTCTCCAGTGTGGGGTTTCCCAGCACCAAGCCGAGCAAAAGGGCGCCAAATAGCAAGCGATAGATCACAAATGGCCAGGTGCTGTTGGTTTGCAGAAACTTGAGCAACCAAGCAATCGCCAGCCAAGACACCACGGCCGCCGAAATGATGCCCACCAATAGGGGGAAGGGGCCATAAACGGAGCCGGCCTTGAGGGCATCCTTTAGTTCCACCAGGCCCGCCAGGGTGATGGCCGGAATCCCCAAAAGGAAAGAGAAGCGGGCGGCATCGGAGCGCTGCCAGCCCATGAAAAGGGCCGCCGTGAGGGTGCTGCCGGACCGGGACACGCCGGGAACGATGGCCAGGGCCTGGGCCAGGCCCACAACCAGGCCATCAAGGCCCTGCACCGCCTGGAGCAGCTTGCGGCGCCTACCCAGCTGTTCGGCCAGGGCCAGCAGCAGGGCCATGCCAATCGAGACAATGCCAATGGAGGTAAGGCTGCGCAGCGGCGAGCTTTCGTAACCAGGCCACAGCACTTTGATGGCCAGGCCCGCAAGCACGATCGGCAGGGTGCCTATGGCAATGGCCACCCCCAGCCGGGCGTCGGGATGCTGCCAATCCCCCTGGCGCAGGGCCCCTCCGACCCCCCGCAGCACCCGGGCCAGGTCGTGGCGGAAATAGGCGATCACAGCAACGATGCTGCCCAGCTGGATTACGGCGGTAACCGCCACCCCTGGATCGCCCCAACCCAGCAAAACCGGCACCACCTTCAGGTGGGCCGTGCTGCTGATCGGCAGAAATTCAGTGAGGCCTTGCACCACCCCAAGCACCAGGGTGCGCCAGCAGGCCTCCAGGAGATTTAACACAGGGGAGGAATCCAAACGAATTCAGCCAAGGGCCAGACCCTAAGCGGCCAATTCCCCCCGGGCCAAGGGGTGCAGCCTTTAAGGTTGTGCACCTTTATTCACAATTGTCCGTTGCTCAGCTTCAGCGCCCCCCCCGCCCCTGGCTCAGCCCCCCGCTGGCCTCGGCTGACCTGGGTTGAAGGCATCGCCCTTCCCCTGGCGGGCGCGCTGCTCGTAAGCCTGCCGGTGTTTGTGCAGGCCCCCTGGGTGCGTCTTTCGCCACTAACGGCTTTGGTTTTCAGCTTTGTGCTGCTGGGCTGGGGTATTTGGAAAAAGGGCCAAACGGGGGCCCTACTGGTGGGATTCAGCGGCAGCTGGCTGGCCGGTTGTTTGTTTTGGGGCTGGTTGCGCTTGCATCCGCTGTGGCACCTACCGGTGGAGGCCTTCGCTTTACCGCTGGCGCTGGCAGGTCTTTGGGGCCCCTGGCGCCGGGCCGGACAGTTTTATTTGGGGGCCTTGCTGGGCACAGCCTGTACCGATGCCGCCATGGCTCTATGCGGCCTGATGCCCCTCTGGCCCGCCGTACTGCAAGCCAGCCCTGACGAGGCGGGCCCCCTGTTGGCGGCAGCGGCCAGCAGGGCGCTGGCACCGGAACATTTGTTGGTGCTGGGCTGTTTCGCCACTGCAATGCTTGCTCTTGCCGCCTGGCTCTGGGGCCGGGGCCCGGGCGCCCGCCTGGTGGCCGCCTGCCTGGCCTGCACCCTGGTGGTGGATGGCCTATTCCTGGCCCTCGCCCTGGTCAGCCCCCAATTCAGCGGCCTGGTTTAAAGAACTGCGAATGCTCCTCCCCCAACGGGCATCGGAACGCAAGCTTCTCTGTAACGTTGCCTACCAGCCCCCTTCGGCCCCCCGCATGACCAGGCTCCCCCGTCGGCTTGCCTCGCTGCTATGCAGCTTCCTGCTGCTCATCGGCCTTTGGGTTGCCCAACCGCCCAGGGCCCAGGCCGACGGCCTCCGCAACCTGGCCGACGAGAAAATCGGCGAAACCCAAGGCAAAGTGGACCTAAACAATGCCTCGGTGCGCCGCTTCCAGCAATTCCCAGGCATGTATCCCACCTTGGCCGGCAAGATTGTTGTAGGTGGCCCCTACGACAGCGTTGATGACGTGCTGAAGCTGGACCTCACGGGCCGCCAGAAAGAGTTATTTGCCAAGTACCGCGACAACTTCACCGTGACCGATCCAGAAATCGCCCTCAACGAAGGCTTTGATCGGATCAACGACGGCCAATACCGCTGAGCAACAACCACGAATCTGCCGATCTTGACCCATTCAGCACCACCTGGGATGTGGTGGTGGTGGGCAGTGGCGCCGCCGGACTGATGAGCTGCCTGGAGCTGCCCCCGGGCTCCAGGATTCTTTTATTGAGCCGCGGGGGCGAGCTACGCTCCGCCAGCCGCTGGGCCCAGGGGGGCCTCGCCGCTGCGGTGGGCCCCGATGATTGCCCTGCATTGCACCAGCAGGACACCCTCCAGGCGGGCGCGGGCCTCTGCGATCCCGCGGCTGTAAATCTTCTGGTAGAGGAGGCTCCCCACTGCGTTGACCGCCTGCTGGAGCTGGGGCTCCAACTGGATCGCCAGGGGGATCAGCTGAGCACCACCCTGGAGGCCGCCCACAGCCGCCGCCGGGTGCTCCATGCCCGTGACCAAACAGGGCTTGCCCTGGTGGAACTGCTGGAACAACGGGTTTCGGAACGGTCGGATCTCCTGGCCCTGGAAGGGGGCCTCGCCCTGCAGCTGTGGGTGGAGGGCGGCCGCTGCTGCGGCTTGCAGCTACTGCACCAGGGGCGCCTGGGCTGGATCCGGGCCGGGGCTGTGGTGCTAGCCACTGGCGGCAGCGGCCATCTATTTGCCAACACCACCAACCCCACCAGTGCCCGCGGTGATGGCCTAGCCATGGCCTGGGAAGCCGGGGCGCTGCTGCGCGACATGGAATTCGTGCAGTTCCACCCCACCGCCCTGATGCACCCAGGCGCCCCCCATTTCCTGCTTTCTGAAGCCCTGCGGGGGGAAGGGGCCCGATTGGTGGATGGGGAGGGCGCCCCGGTACTGCCCCGGGGCGATGAACTCACCCCCCGGGATCAACTCAGCCGGGCGATGGTGCGCCAGATGGGCCGGTTGGGCCTGGGCCAGCTCTGGCTCGATCTGCGGCCCGTGGGAACGGAACGTTTGCATCGCCAGTTCCCAACAATCCTGGCCCGTTGCCAGGGCCTCGGCCTTGACCCGCTGCTGCGCCCGCTGCCGGTGGCGCCAGCGGCCCATTACTGGATGGGGGGCATCGCCACCAACCTCGAGGCCGCCACTTCACTGCCGGGGCTATACGCGGTGGGGGAAGTGGCCAGCAGCGGCGTCCATGGGGCAAATCGCCTGGCCAGCAACTCGCTCAGCGAATGTTTAGTGATGGCCCACCAACTGCGGCGGCTGCAACCCTCGGGCCTGGGCAGCCCCAGCCTGCCCCGCCGCAATGTCCAGCCCCTGGCCTGGCAGCCGAGCAGCGCTGTTATTGGGCAGGCAAGAGCCAGCGTTAGCGAATTGCGGCAACTCTGTTGGCAGGCGGCCGGGGTGGAGCGCCATGGCCAGCAACTCCAGGCCGCCCAACGGCAACTGGCGGCCGCCAATCAGGCCCTAGGCCTAGACCAGCAACTGGCACCGCTGCTGGGGTTACCTCCGGGGGAACGGCGCTGGCTCAGTGCGACCCAAGAAAAACTACTGGCCCCCCTCTGGGACCGGCGCCAGCGGGGGCTAGTTACCGGGCTGCTGCTGGAGGCAGCGGCCTTCCGCCGCGAAAGCCGGGGGGGCCACTACCGCAGCGATGCCCCGGCCCCCCAACCCTTCTGGCAGCACCACACCTTGCAGCGGCAGGGATCAGCAATCCACAGCAGCGCCTAAAAGCAGCGCCTAAAAGTTTCGGGGACCTTTGTAGCCACTCAGATCGGCCAACTGGTTGAGGGTTTTTACGCCCGAATCGACCTTGCCATTGACCTCCCAACTGGGGAAACCATCGATTTTCTTGCTTTCACAAAGGGCCGCCTGGGAATTTTTGCCATCGGCAGCGCACTCCACCTGGGTGAGCTTTGCGGCGGCCTGCTTGCCGAACAATTCCTTCTGCTCATGGCAATGGGGACACCAGTAGGCGGTGTAAATCACTGCCCCAGTGCGGCTGAGATGGGTGGCGAGGGCCTCCTTAGCCGGTGTGCTTGGGCTCAGGATTGCCGGGGGGGAGCCCTTCTCCGAGAGCACAGCGGGCCTGTCCACGGCGGCGGCCCAGCCCAGGCCCACCAACGCCACCAATAAAGCCACCAGCACCGTGCGGAAGATCAGCTGACCGCGGTCCTCCCATTCCCGGCCGATCCCATGGAGCAGCAGTAGGGAAAGGCTGAGGAAGGCGGAAAGAAAACAGAACGCACAAATCGCCTGGATCTTGAACAACATCAAGCCCACCAGCACCAGGCTGAATACCGCCATGGCAAGGCTGAGCAGAAAACCCAGGTGCCAAAACAGATCTGGGGTGCGGCCACTGCGGCGGGCACCGAGGCCGCTAGCGCTGGCGGCAGCCTGATCGGCCAACCATTGCTGCACCGCAGGGATCAGCGGCAACAGCGACAGCAGCAGCATCGCCCCGTAGGCCAGAAAGCCGAAGAGGGCCAGGGGTTGGCCCAAGAGGGTGCCCCAGGCGCTGGTAAGCACCTTGTCGCAACCACCGCTGCCCCCTGGGCAGGAGAGCTTGCCGATCAGCCCCCAGCGTTCGAGGGTGATGGATCCGGTATCAATGGCGCCGACGGTGGCCAGGGCCCCCAGCAACGGCCGCACCCAGCGATGCAAAGGTGATTCGGGGCGCTGGCGACTGCTGGTCACGGCGGGCTCAGGGCTACTGGGCTGAGTTTGGCAGCAGATGTGGGTGAAGCCCGATGGCGAGCGCGGCCGGCCTCAGCCCAGGAAGGGCGGCAGGCTGGCTGAACTCGACTGCTGATAGGTCCAGTTGCTGGCGCTGTTGTCGAAGGTGCGGTTACTGAACAGATCTTGATAGATCTGCTGGAATCGGGCCCCTGTGCCATCCCCCAAGCCCACCGCCGACACCTGCAACTGCTGCGCCGGGTCCTGAAGCTTGGCCGCCAGGTCATTGAGGCTGTTATTCATCGTCGCCTGGGTGAGGCTCCATTGGTCAACGCCAGCGGCGGTGGGGGTGATGCGTGCATTGCCACTGCTGTCGTAAAGAAGCCCCGAAGAGAGGATCGGATCGCCGCCGAGCTCCCTAGGTAGCAGCACGGCAGTCCCCGTGGACCCCCGTTCCGGTCGGTTGTCCCACCAGTAGCGGCGCTCCGGACGGCCATCGGTGACCATCGCCACCAGGGTTGTGTCTTCGGAGCCAGGGGCGGTGGCAGCCAACTGGGCCTGCAACAGATTCTTGAAGCCGGTGAGCCCCCCTAACATCTCGGTGCCGGCATAGAGATTCGAGGCCAGGGTCCCAGGGCCTTGGTATAGATCGAGGGAGGTGGGGGCAGCCAGGCCGCGGCTGGCCCACTCGGCATTGCCCACAATGCTGTTGCCGTAAAGCAAATCTGGGGTAGTAGTGAGCAACACATCCCTAGCAATACTTATGCCCTCATCCACCGAGATGGGAGTGAACTCGGTTTTTTGATATTCAACAATATAGCCAAACTTAATCACATGCACATTAACCTTACCTGCCAGCGCCCCATCCGCCGGATCATCGGCCAACTGATAACCACCAAGCACACTGGCAATCGTGCTCGCACTACTGGAAAGCACATTATTAATTGAACTATCGTCAAAATTATAAAATGGCGAATTTTGACCGGTGTAATAGCCATAGCCAGCCCGGGCAACTGCCTGCTCCAAAGCAATAAATGCCATGCGATTCTGGGCCTCCATTCGGGTTTTTGTTGAGGCCAATATTGTGGCGGGATCGCTGCCTTGCATCGAAGTAGAATTATCTAACAACAGGTAAAGATTCACCGTGGGATTTTGAGCCAACTCCCCACCCGCTGGCACCACCTCCAGCCGATGGCTCTGTTGGTCTCGGTCACCATCACCATCCACCACGCTTACGCGGAAATCAAAGGCGCCGGGGGTGGCATTGCTGTTGGCCTTGAAGGCCCAACCGGCTGGGCTGCCAGGCTGGTTGTCCCAGAATTTGAAATACCCCAGCCCCGGAATCTCCAAACCACTGGTGGGACCGGTGCCGTTTAAAGCTGCGGCATTGGCCCCGGTGAATTGCTCCGCCGCATCCTCGACTCCATCGCGATTGACATCCACCCAGAGCTGCCATTGCTTCAGGCCCGAGAGCTCTGGGCCGCCAGCCAGCCCATCGGCCCCGTAGGCCCCATCCGCCCCCTGGGCAGCGGGGTTGCGCAGCACCCCATTGTTGGCGGACAAGGCTCCCCAGCTGCCCCGCACCTGTCCGCCAGCGCCCGTGCGGGTAACGGTGTCTGCGTCGATGTAATTAACACCGCTGGGGGCCGTGAGTTGTCGGGTTTCGCCAAGGTCGGCATAGGCGTCGGCGATGCCGACCAGGGCGACATCATCGTAAATACGCAAACTCAGCCCATCGGTGGCCGGGGCACAATCGCCCCCATCCAAATCCACAAGAATGGGCAACTGGTGAAAGTCAAGTGGGGCATAGCTGTTGTCTGCTTGGGCCGCCCCATGGCTAATCAAATTGTGCAATAAGCTGGCCGTAACCGTAACAGTGGGATTAAGGGGATCACGGGAGGCATCGAGCGCCCCCAAGGCCACCCGCGCCACCTCCCTAGGGGCAGCGGAGGCGCCATCCCCGGCCTGCCACACATGCAGGGTGTGATCTTGATCACTAAGTTGATAGGTGAGCCCCGGCGCCGCTGCCTGGATAGCCGCCAATCGCGCTGGATCAAAGCGCAAACCCTTCACTAAATCAGAGTTGCGATGAATCGTGATGGTGGTGGCTGCACCGCCAGACGGGCTGTTGTCATAGGTTGGCGAATAAGGCGAGTCTGGGCCCACCAACGGCAGCGGCAGCTCATCTTCATTCAGCCGCAACAAGCCACCATCAATGCCGAGATCGATGGTCGCCGGCAGATCGATGTCAAGGCTATGGGCTGCTGAGCGCCGATCGCCATCACCATCCTGCACCACAAAACTAAAGGGAAGCTGGGCCGCCGCTGCGGCACTGGCCGCCGCCCCAAAGGACCAATACCCCAGCCCAGCGGTCAGGTCGATGGAAACATCGAAACGGCCCAATCCCGCCAGTTCAAGGAATCCTGTCGGTGTGGTGGCATCCAGGCTGAGCCGTCTGCCATTGGCCAGCAACTCCACCTGCACGGCGCCCTTATCTGCCCCCGGCCTGATCTTGAATGAACCAGCCACGGGGGTGGCCTCACCAAAGCAAGCATGGGTGCCGCCGGTGAGATCTAGGGCACTGGGCATGTCATCGAGGATCGTGACATTGACACTGGCTTCGGCGGTTTGGCCATTTGTTGCCGTAGCTAGCAACTCAACCCCGGTGATCTCAATATCACCTCGATAACCACCGCTGCCGGCAGCGCGGCTGTAATCGTTATCTGCAGCAGCCGTGGCATGGTCCGGCAGGGGGCCCAGCAAGCTGGCCTTGAGGGGCACTAGAGCCGTGCGATTTGCCGCCACAGCCACCTGGGCCGTCAACTCCAGCCGCAGCACATCGGCTCCGGCAAATGTGGCAGTGAGCGTTAATCCATCGGCGGCCAGGCGCCACAACAAGCCCTGAATATTTTGACCATTGGCATCAACCACCTGGGGCGATCCCACTCCGGCTGCAAACACCAAGGAATTGATTGCTGCCGTCTTGGCCGTGAGCTGGACCACCTGCTGGTCGCTGGCCCCAACCGAAACGTTGGGGCCCTGGCTATCCGCCACCGCCAGGTTGTTCTCGTCCACCGTCAACTCGGGGGCAGCCAGGACAGGGCCGTTGGCCGCCGCCACCGTGATGCGGTGGTTGAAACTGCGCCGATCTCCGTCGGCGTCAATCACTGCCAGGGTAAAGCTCACTTGCTCCTGGCTCAGCACCGTGGCCAACGCCGTGAAACTCCAGCTCCCAGAGGCCTGCACCACCAAACTGCCCAGAGCCGTGCCATCGGCAGCCACCACCGTCACACCACTTACAGCACTGGCTTGGGCACTGCTGTAAGTGGTGCCATTGATCAATAGCTCCCAACGGGGAACACCGGAAAAATCGCCATTGGCATAGGCCACCCCATCGGCACCCAGCGCTGCTGAATAGCCACCACTGGCATCCAGCGCACGGCCCCAATTCCCCGTCACCGTGCCACTGGCGGCCACCGTGCTGCTGGTGATCCCACTGCTATTAACCACCCGCAGGGCCGGGCGGTCGTCGTAAACGCTCAAGGCCACACTTACGGCGGCAGCGCAGCCATCGGCCGACTGCAAAATCAACGGCAAACCTTCAAATAGCAAGGCGTCATAGCCACCGTCTTGGTTCTTGAGTAAATGGTTGGGCAATGAACCCAGTAACTGCGTTTGCAGCGGCACCACGCCACTGGCACCAGCCGCAATCGCCAAGCCCGTGGCACCCAGGCTGAGCCGGGCCACTGGCATACCAGCCCAGAACAGCGTCAGCGTGTCGTTAACACCGGCACCACTGCTTACCGCAAAGTTATAAAGCGCTGTGGAGGCCGGATCCACCAAATTCGCTGTTACATCCTTGCCACTGCGTAGCAACTGAATCGAGCCCAGCGCCGCCGCCGAGGGATCAAAGCCAATCGCTGATGTCGCCAAACTTCCCGACTGGATTACCAGCTTTGCCGTATCTGAAGTGCCATAGGTCGCCGCCGCCGCATTCTCGCCGCCGCCATGGGCCAAAGCATCCTCATTCAGCACCAGATCGCGATCGTTACCACTGCCAAATGAAGCCTTGGTATTGAGCACCAAACTGTGACTGCTCAATTTGATATCACCATCGGCATCTCGCACCCCAATCGCAAATGTCTCGGTGGCCTGGGCTGCACCATTGGCTGCCGGAATGAATGACCAGCTGCCAGTGCCCGCCGCCAGATTGGTACTAACCAGCAGCTCCCCTTTGCCCGCCACCACAAAACTGCGCTGCAGCAAATCAGTGATGCTGCCATTGGCGGCCTTTAAAACCACATCGGCATCAAAGGAACCATTGCCATTGGCATCCACCACTAGGCCCACTTCTTCGTTATCGGCACCCGGCTGAATTACAAAGGTGCCGCCCTTGCCCCAGCCGCCGAAACAGGCCGAAGTATCACCACTTAGCCCAGGGCTAGTTGGCATGTCGTCCAAGATCATGACCGGCAGCGGAATGGCTAGCTCGTCGCAGGCTTCTGTGGCGGCAGCACTGCTATCACCTAGCAGCAGCTCAATGCCCTGCAGCTTCACAGCACCTTTCCAACTGGCAATCAGTGGTGTGCTGTAGTTGTTATCGGCTAGGGCCTGGCTGTGGCTCTGAAGCGAACCAAGCAATTTTGCACTGATCTCTAGCGAACCCGTGGATGCAGAGGCAATGGCCGGGGCGTTGGGGAAAAGTAACTCCACCAGACCCACTTTTGTGCCTGGCGTAGTTTCCACATAAGCGCGCAGAGTGCGGGCGGCAACGATGCCGTAGTCCCAACGAATTAACCGACCGTTGGCATCTACCGTGATGACAACACCATTGGCATCCACCAGGGTTAAACCACTAACATTCGCGACGCTGCCGGCCAGGGCCACCGTGCTGCTGCCTAACTTCAAGGCGGCAGTATTTATGCCAAAACTGCCAGCACTGAGAGTGATTTTGGTGCTGCTGGTCTGGCCAATACTGCCATTGGGGCCTTCGGCACCAGCCCCTAGCAGGTTGTCTTCGTCTAGCACCAAGGCCCCAGAAGTTGTGGCGGCTGAATCAACATTTACGGCCACCGCCTGGGCGGCTGCGTAGTTATTTAGGCCGGTGCCTACACCATCTTTGCCGCTGCGTTCATTTGCCTGAATTCCGGGCAGGGAGGTGTAGGTGATGCTGGCCCCATTCACCATTGCCCCATTGGGCACATCAGGACTGCCAACTACCGCCGCCCCCTCACTGAGCTGGGCCGTGTAGGTAACTGTGACGGAGGCCCCCACCGGCAGACGGGCCACCGTGCCGTGCAGGAGCCGGGGGCCGTTATCGGCGGCCACCAGCTGCAGATCGGACGCTCCGCCACTGGAGACCGAAACAATCGAGGCCAGATTGAGATCCAGCCTGGCCCCATTGGCGGCGCTAGGCAGCACATCCCTCAGGTCAAGGTCAAAGGCGGTGGCACTGCCCTTGTTGGTGAACACCAACTTGTAGGTAACCTTGTTATCAAGCGGATTCTGAAGACTGTTGAGGCAGGCGGTATCTGCTTGCTTGCTTAGAGTTACTACGGGCTCCTGCAGGGTGAGGAGGGGGGCCGTCGCCTTGAGCGCATTTAACCCGGTGAGATTTCCCGCCGCCAGACTGGCCGTATTGCGGTAGGTGGGGGCTGGCTGGCCAGGGACAATCTCATTTAATGGCTTCTGATTGGCCACTAGGGCATCAAATTCCAGAATTAGAGACTCAGTTTGAGCATCGGAAGTATTGCTATTCACAATGGTGCCAAACGACCAGGCACCATTGATGGGTTCTAGGAAGCCATGGGTGGGCGTCAGCCCCGCATTGGCGCCATTGGCGGGCAGATAGTAATCAACTTCATTGGCGAGAGCACTAAGATCTAATTGACCCAAAGACTGGGCCGCCAGGGCCAATTTGGCGCTGCCAGCCACGTAGCTGAGGCCCTGGGGCAGTAGATCCGTTAGCAGCACATTAGTGGAGGTGCCGCCGGGCAGATCAGCCTGCAGGCGGTAGCGAATCGTCTCGCCCACATAAACATTGGAACCAGCACTATCGGACTCGCTGGTGAGGGCTATCGATTTTTTGAAAGTGATCGAACGGGTGGCAATGGACGCCGAGCCCTTGGCTGCATAGTTATTAAGGGGGTTGGCATTGCTGGCGGGATCAGTGGGCACACCATCGGAACCAGTGCGCTCGCCGCTAGCAGTGCCGGCAATGCCCGCGGCACTACCGGTTTGGTTTATGGAACCCATAGGGGTACCACCGGCGGGCAGGCTGGTCCAGGTGACCTTGGCAGTGTTGGGGTAAGAGCTGTTGATCTGGGCCGCGGCGGTGAGCAGGCCGCTGAAGCTGAAACTGACGGTTTGGCCAGGATCCAAGCGAGGGATAGCCACACTCAGCAGGTCAGGGGGGGCACTGGATCCAGAGGTGACCGATTGATCAACCGCCCCTGGGATCGAGCCCAGGGCCACGGAGCGCAGATCAAAACTGGAGCCCAGTTGATCAAGCAGATCCTCCACCTGCAGATCAAAGGCGCTGGCCCCGCCACTGTTGTTTAGAGTGATGGTGTAAGTGACCGTATCCCCAGCCTGGAAACCAGCAGCTGGGGGCGCAGATGCAGTTTTAATCAGCTGCACATTGGGCTCCACCAGCAATTGCTTAGGGGCAGAGAATGATTCACTGTAGTTACCCGCGCGGGTAACTTTTGCAGTATTTATTAGGGCACTGCCCGCCTGGTTGGCGATAATATTGCTCACCCGGGCATTGAATTCAGCGATCACTGATTCGGTGCGGAGATTGCTGCGATCCAGATTCACCACATCGCCAAGGGCCCAGGTGAGGGTTTTGGTGCCATTGCTCAGGCTGGGGGAAAAGGCCTTTGTGGGAACGAGGGTCGTGTTGGTGCCAACGGCCTGCAGGTAATAGTCCCCCAGGGCCTGACCGCCATTCCAGCTGAGATCTGTGGCCGAGCCAGCGGCAAAGCCCAGGGTGGCAGTACCGTCATTAATGAAGTCAAATCCGGCTGGGAGATCATCAACAAATTGCAGGGTGCTGATACTGCCTTCTGCCAGCCGGGCCTGCAGCCGGAAACGCACGATTTCGCCGATGGCAACATTATCGGCCTGGGTACTGTCTTCCGAACTCAAGCGCACTGTTTTTTGCGCCGCAAAGCCAAGGGATTCAACAGCCACTGAACTGCTATTGAAGTAGTTATTCGGGGCAATAAAACCATCGCTGCCATTGCGTTCACCAGTGGCAGCTCCGCTATCTCCAGGGGTGCTGCTGCCGGTGGGATTGACGGTGGTGCCGCGCTCCCCCGGCAGACTGGAATAGCGGATGGTGGCCTCATTGGTGAGCCTGGTGCCCGGCTGCAGGGCCGCCAATAAAACACCGCTGTAGCCAAGTGTGAGTGATTCGCCCACTTTCAATTGAGCCGCCAATAACTGCACCCTGTCGCCGCTGGCAGCATTGCTGGCACTGGTTACCGAGCCCGCAGTACTGGCATTGGCGCTGGCAGGGGCCGCAGCGATAGTTACTGACTGCAGATCAAAATTGCCCCCTAGGTTGCCAAGGGAATCATCCAGCTGCAGATCAAAGGCATCGGCATTGCCGGTATTCTTGATTACCACCGTGTAGGTGAGCAAATCACCGGCGTCAATGCCGCCGGTGGGGGTTACTGATTTCTGGATAGTGAATTGCGGTTCCACTACCACTACATCGGTAGTTTTAGATTGTTGGGTACTGCCTCCAAATGCAAAGCGTCCAGTATTCCTAAGGGCGGCATCTTTCTTGTTGGCAATGATATTGCCCACCAGGGCATTGAACTCCAACACCACCGATTCAGTAACACTGTTATCCCGATCCAGATCCCCTAGGGTGCCCAAGGACCAGGTGAGAGTTTGGCCATCGACAGTGGGGGCCGGTGCCGCCTGGCTAGGCGACACTGATGTATTGTCTCCATTGCTAACTTGGAAATAGTTAGAGATAGGATTTGCCAGGGTCCAACTAAAGCTGTTGGCACTCGCTCCCACCAGCGCCAACTTAGCGGTGCCATCGCTTAGGAAGGACAATCCAGCCGGCAAGGCATCAATTAGCTTGAAATCACTCAACTCCCCTTCTGGCAGATTGACCTGCAGCCGATAGCGCACGATCTCGCCAATGGCCACATTGCTGCCGCTAGTGCTGGCCTGAGAGGTACTTACCACTGATTTAGTGAGTTCGCCCTTGCGCAAGCTCACTGTGGCCAAATCATTGAGATTGGCTACCCCTGGCAGGAACGTAATAGCGCCTGGGGTTTCTAGGTTGGCGTAGTCTTCGAGAATACCAGCATTAGTTAGCACGCCCTTATTGTTAAGCGACCCAGCATTAGTTGACCAATTCCCATAGGCGCTGGTGTCAACCACCGCATCAAATACCACCACAGCGATGTTGCGGCCGCTGCTGGCGCTGTAGCCATCGATGGCGCCGCCGTTAATCCCGTCCCCACCGCTGGCGGGGGTGGCGCCTGGGTCGGCGAGCATCACCCCATTCGCTGAAAAGAAATCGGCGGCAGTGGCGGTGGAACCATCGGGCTTGGCATAAGAGAGTGCTGCTCCGGTGCCATCAACAATGGACAAGTTTCCGGCATAGCTCAGCCCCGGTGGCAACTCGTCGCGCAGTTGCACATTGAAGGCGCCGCGATAGCTGGTGCCGATGTTCTCAATAACGATTGCAAATCGCACCAGATCGCCGGCATCAAGATTCGAGACATTTGAATCAAGAATGCCGCTCTTTACGGCACCGGTGGAACCATTGCCACCGGCAGCACTCATGGCTGCACTACTGAGAATGCCGTTACTACTGCCCCCGGAGAAGGGAGCACCGGCACTGCCCGCCACAGCAAACATTACGCCATCAGTATTTATAGCCGGGCTATAGCTGGCTGGGTTATTGCCAGCGCCAGGCTGGCCTTTATCGCGGCTGGTGCTCACCACCCCCTTGCGGATTTTCAGGTCGGGAGATAGCCGTTCCGCCATGGCCACCGCCAGGTCGGTGGAGTGCTTAATCCCATCCGACGACTGATAGGACAACTGGGAAAGATTGGTTTGCTCCAGCCGATCAGCCATGACCGCCGAGGTGGCCGTAACGGTGTAGTAGAGATCAACAATCTGACCCCTATTTACCTGGTCAGAAGTATTTGGAAAACTGGCCAGCAGCTGATTAGTGCCGGGGCCCACCTGAAGCTGATTGCCCTGAAGCTGAGGCGCCGTGTGCTCAATGCCATAGGCAAAGCGGCCGGCGGCCGGAGGATTGGCAGCCGTAGCACCATTGCCCGATGGTTCAAAGGCAGCATTAAATACACCATTGGCCGCATCCAGGGCCACACTGAAACCCGGAGTAGGCAACCAATCTGACAAGGTCATGCCCTGGATATCGCCCGTGGGCAGCACCGCCCGCAACCGATAGGTGACCGTGTCTCCCGGGGCAAACACCAGGGGTGCTGTGATCGGTTGGCCATTGCGGGCCACAATCGATTTCACCAGGCTGGGCTCTGGAATGCGCAGGGCCTCGGAACTTGTGTCGGCAACAACTACATTGGTGTCAGCAAAGCTTGCACTTGCAGGATTATACTTATAAATCTGCCCTTCAAATGTCACATCATTGCGCAGGTTATCTGCGGCCTTGACATTTTGGCCCGCGACCTGGGGCGCCACTAATAAATCATCAACCTTTGCCTGAAAAGTGATGCGACCCTGGGTTGCCCCGGCATTCACTGCCACCAGCCCCCCCTGCAGAATGCCATCGTCCGCCGCTGGCAGAGCAGCGCTCCTCAGCCAGGCAGATAAATCAAACCGCAGGCGGTCCTTGCCGAGACTAAAGTCCTTAGCGTAGACAAGATAACTATCTAAATAATCAACAAATACCCCATTGGTGAGACTATTACCTTGCTCCTGCAGTCGGATTTTGGCCGTACCTGACAGGAAGCTCAGTCCATCTCCGAGGACATCTTCAATCTTAAGCTCACCAAAGGCAAAATAATCAGAAACCTGAAAATCAAGGGTAAAATTTATAACCTCGCCGGGCAGAACAGTACCCGCAAGTTCTCGACCATATTTGTCTAAAGTTTCCGGCTTATCGTCATACTTCTGAATTGCTAGAGCCTTAGCGGTGATCATTTCAGGCTCAGGATCCTGATCCAGCACCTGCACAACTCCGCTGCTGCCCGCCGGAGGATTAGTCCAGGTACCAGTAGCCTGGGCCCTATTCAAATAGGTGACCGGAACACCCGAGGACTGATTCAGAGTTTGGGGAATATAAAAACCCACCTGGGCTTGTAGATCCTCCAGCGCCGCCGTGCCAGTAACCTTGCCATAGCTGATTAACAACTGATCATTGCCGGCAGCCGTAACAGCATTGAGCTTCGGCTCCTTGGTGATATTTACCGTGGCCCCTACGCCATTAAGCACCGCTGGATTGGTGCCCAGGTAAATCGGCCCGCTGGGCAGCGTGTCGCTTAGCTGCAGCTCCTTGATGGTTTGTCCGGCGGCCACATCAAGCGAAAGCCGCCATTGACGGGCAAAGTTTGGACCACTGGCCGTTTCAAATTCAGGGGTGAGCGGATCTTTGTCGAGCTGCAGCACCTGGGGCACAATCGCCCCTGGCTGGGCGGACGCCACCAGGGCAGGGTCGGTGCTGGAATTGTTTAAGGGATCGGCTCCCAACGCATAGCCACCCCCCACCTGGATTGGCACCGTGCCCAGGGTGGGGGCGGTGGCCAATACCGAAACCGGTACCCGCAGCTCCAGGGCAGGGGCATCAACGGCGTAGCTCCCCACGGGGAACTTCCAAATCAGCAGCTGATCGCCCTTGTTGCCAGTGAGCTTTTGGCCGGTGTTGGGATGGATGAGGGTATAGGGACCGCTGGGATCAGGGCCCGTAAACGACAGAACCTGGGCGCTGAGGCTGCCCCCCGCCCAACTGGCGCTGCCAAATTGAAGATGCTGGTTAGGGGCTGGCACCAACAGCTCCAGCCAGGGGCCGTAGCCCGTTCCTACCTGCTCATCAAAGCTGAGATCCAGGTATCCCGACTCGCCGTAAAGGATGTTTAGTGGGGTGGAACGAAAGGCTACGACAGGGGAAGGAACTGGGGATGGGGGTGCGAACAAAGCCTTTAAACAGATTTTTCTAGCATAGAAGGTTGAGCAAAATTTGCACCTCCCCTAAGGGCAAGTAATCCCCTGGCCAAATGGGCTCGAGGGATTAATTGCATGAATTGCATAAATCCACCCCCAAAGGGGGGAAATCTTTCAAATCCAAGAAGGGGCCCCATGATTAAAGGATTACTTAGTGCATTGCGAATGGCGGCTGAATCCTTAAGCTCCAGCAAAAGCTCTGATCCCCCCATGGGCCGCCATCATTTTTTTGCCGTTGCTCTATCAGCGCTGAGCCTGGGGGCCAGCCCCGCCTGGGCCGGGTGCGTGCCAGATCCGTTCGGCGGCGAAATCTGCATCCCTGATCCAATTCTCCCCAGCAGCCCCTCCACCCCCAACACCCCCAGCGCAGCCCCCCTGGTGCAGCTGAACCGCTCACCAGCCACCTTGGCCCCCCTTGCCGCCTTCAGCAATTGGCAGCTGTTTAGCCAAGACCTGCTGGAACCCCTACCCCAGAAGGTGCCTGCCGCCGCCAAGGAGCTGGTGGCCCCCGGGCCTGAAACCAGCGCCGACCCTGCCTATCGCTTCGCCACCACCCCAGGGGCCTACTACAGCGAACGGGATGGCTGGCGGCTGCGGGCCTGGGGGGGTACCGGCGGCGGCACCCTCTTGCCCGCCCGCCATGGCTACGGCGCCAGCACTTTGAATGGCGGCTATGCCGCGGGCCTGAAACTCGACTACGCCTTCAGCGAACAGTTCCGGGCCGGGGTGTTTGGGCGTTTGGCGGAACAGAACATCAATGGCTCTGGAATCCTGGGATTCAGCCGCAACTCCTCAACGCTGCAGGAGGCGGGCGCTGGTTTGTTTGCCCAGTACCAAACCCCAGATTGGTTTGTGAGTGGAGCCCTGGGCCTCGATGGGGTAAACGGCACCAGCCCCCTGGCACTGATCAGCAGCAATGCCTTCGGGGTGCGCAGCTACCAGCTGAGCCAAAGCGGCAGCGCCTTTAATGCCGCCCTCCAGGCGGGCCTGCGTTGGAAGCTCTCGGAAAGCCAGCTGCTGGAACCGAGTCTGTTACTCAGTAGTAGCAGCCTCAACCTCAATGGCGGCAGCCGTTTCGACATAGTCACGAATAACCGCTACCGCATCGGAGCGATAAATAGCAGCTTTGGCGGGCTGGATCTCGGCGTTACCTGGCGAGCGCCGATGCGGGACGGCAAGAACCTCTTTACCCCTTCCATCAGGGTGTCTTGGCTGCAACGGGGTTTCCTGGGGGATACCCCCAGCACCAGCATTGGTGTAGTCAACGGCCAAGCCCTCAACCTGCGCAGCCCAGCGGTTGAGGCCAGCGGCCTCGGTCTCCAGGGCCAGTTGAGCTACGGCTTTGCCAACAACACGGTGATCTACGCCAGGGGTGGAGCTGAGCTTTACAGCAACAGCCCCCTTTGGAACCTGGGGGGCGGCCTGCAGCTGCGCTTCTGATCAGGCCACCGAAGGTCAGACCCCCAGCGCCTGGGCCAGGGCCCGCACCCGCTGGGGATCCACCGAATTGGCGAGCACCCCATCGCGTTTGAGCGAACTGGCCACGATCACCCCCTGGCAGAGGGGGGCTAACTGGCTGGCATTGGCTAGATCAAAACCACTGCCGATCAACACCGGCGCGCCGGCGGCCCCCTGGTGGGCAGCCTGAAGATCCGCCAGCAGGGGCGGCGCCCCGGTGGCCACTCCGCTCACAATTACCGCATCGGCCCCGGCCCGCCGCAGGCTGTCTTCCACCGCTTCAGCGATCGGCTGGGGAGCTAAGGGGTAGGCATGCTTTACCAATACATCGGCAAAGATGCCCACATCGGCTAGATTAAGGAGTCGTTTCAAACGCAACAGCTCCGCCGCCCGCCCTTGAATCAGGCCCTGGTCAGTAACCATGGCCCCAGTGAGCACGTTTAAACGCACGAAGCTCGCCCCGCTGGCGGCCGCCACCGCCAGGGCCGCGGCCCCGTCATTGCGCAACACATTGATCCCCACCGGGCAATCCCCAGCAATCGCCACCACCTCGGCGGCAATTACCGCCATGGCCGCCACGGTTTCGGCGGGCACGGCCCCAGCAAAAAAAGGCAGATCGCCGAAGTTCTCCACCACCAAACCAGTGGCGCCGCCCTCCAGATAGGCGGCCGCATCAGCAAGGGCCCAGCGGCGCACCGCCGCCATCGAGCCGCCCCAGCCGGGGCTGCCGGGCAGGGGCGGCAGGTGCAGCACACCGATCAAGGCGGGGATCTTTGGCCCAGCGCCGGCGCGCGCACCAGGTTCAAACAGGCGTCGCCAGGGGGCTGCAGCAGCCACGGGTTAGGTTGAGAAGTTGGCCCGATGCTGCCATGGCCCCTGTGCAGTCCCCCAAGCCAAAAGCCACCGTGGCCTTCTCGCACCTGGGCTGCGAAAAGAACCGCGTGGACACAGAGCACATGCTTGGTTTGCTGGCCGAGGCCGGCTATGGCGTAAGCGCCGACGAATCGGAAGCCAACGTAGTGGTGGTAAATACCTGCTCCTTTATCCAGGAGGCCCGCCAGGAATCAGTGCGCACCCTGGTGGACCTGGCCGAGCAGGGCAAACAAATCGTGATCGCCGGCTGCCTGGCCCAGCATTTCCAGGAGGAACTGCTGGAGGCCCTGCCGGAGGCCCGCGCCATCGTTGGCACCGGTGATTACCAGCACATCGTGGAGGTGCTGGAACGGGTGGAGGCCGGTGAACGGGTGAATCGGGTGAGTGCGGTGCCCAGCTTTGTGGCCGATGAGCACTTACCCCGCTACCGCACCACCTCCGAAGCGGTGGCCTACCTGAAGGTGGCCGAAGGCTGCGACTACCGCTGCGCCTTCTGCATCATCCCGAAGCTGCGCGGTGACCAGCGCTCGCGGCCGATTGAATCAATCGTGGCCGAAGCCCAACAACTGGCGGCCCAGGGGGTACAAGAACTGATCCTGATCAGCCAGATCACCACCAACTACGGCCTAGACCTTTACGGCAAACCGCAACTGGCGGAGCTGCTGCGGGCCCTGGGGGAGGTGGAGATCCCCTGGATCCGCGTCCATTACGCCTACCCCACCGGCCTCACCCCCGAAGTTTTGGCCGCCTACCGGGAGGTGCCCAACGTGCTCCCCTACCTGGATTTACCCCTGCAGCACAGCCATCCCGAGGTGCTGAAGGCCATGAACCGCCCCTGGCAGGCGGGGGTAAACGGCGAGTTGCTGCGGCGCATCCGCCAGCAGCTGCCCGATGCGGTGCTGCGCACCACTTTCATCGTGGGCTTTCCCGGCGAAACCGAAGAGCACTTCGCACACCTGCTGCAATTTGTGGAAGAGCAGCGCTTTGACCATGTGGGCGTGTTTTGTTTCTCGCCCGAGGACGGCACCGCCGCCGCCGACCTCCCCAATCCAGTGCCCGCCGCCGTGGCCCAACAGCGCCGCGACCGGCTAATGGAGGCCCAGCAAAGCATCAGTGCCGAATGCAACGGCGCCTGGGTGGGCCGGATCGTGGATGTGTTGATCGAACAGGAAAACCCCAGCAGCGGCGCCCTAATCGGCCGCTGCCTGCGCTTTGCCCCCGATGTGGACGGCGAAGTGTTGGTGCGCCCCGGTGCCGACGGCCGCACCGCCGTGCCTGGCACCCTGGTGCCCGTGCGCCTCACCGGCGCCTCGGCCTACGACCTGGAGGGAGAAGTGGTGGGCATCGAGGCGATGGTCGGCGCCAGCCGCCAACCATGAGCCCCGGCGCCCGGCCCTTGGAGCACCAGCGGCAGATCTTTCTGGTGGCCTCGGGGCTCAGCACCATGGGTTCATTTGCGGGCCTCACCGCCAAGGGCTGGGTGCTGATGGATGGCACCCACCAGCCCATGCTGCTGGCCCTGCATTTCGCTTTGTTGTCTTTACCCACCCTGGTGGTGAGTGGTCCGGCCGGGGTAGTTACCGATCGCCATGGCTGCGAACGGGTGCTGGTGTGGGCCCAGTGGGGCCTGTTGTTGGGGGCCGCCCTCGGTGCCCTGGCCATCCCCTTCACCCAGGGACGCAGCCAAGCGGCCCTGCTGTTGTTCAGCACCCTGGTGGTGGGGCTGGCCAGCGCCTACGAACTCACCGCCCGCAATAAGTACTGCGCCCTCCTGGTAAACCGCCCCGAGGAACTGGGGCCTTACCTCACCAGTTTTTCCGTGGTATTCAACGTGGGCAAATTGGTGGGGCCCCCCATTGGCGGGGCGCTAGTGGCCTTCACCGGCCCCGCCATGGCCCTGCTGCTCGATGCCGCCACCTACCTGTTGCCGATCGCCTCGGTGGTGTGGCTGTTGAGGCCCCACCGGGAGCAGGAACAGCGCAGCCAGGGGGGAGCCGGCGCCAGCCTGGGGGCCGCCTGGCGCAACTGTGGCCCAGACCTGCGCCATGTGCTGCGCTTCACCGGCCTGTTTTGTTTGGTGGGCTTCTTCCACCCGGGCCTGGCGCCGCTAATCGCCGCCCACCTGGTGGGCCCCAGCCCCCAAGACCTGGGCCTATTCACCAGCATCCTGGCGGCCGGCAGCATCTGCGGCGGCCTGGTGCTGCAACGCAACAGCGAATGGCTCAGCCAACGGCCCGGGCTGCTCCTCGGGGGCAGTGGCCTGGTCACCGCCCTCGCCCAGATGGGCATGGCCCAGGGGGAGGGGCTGGCCCTCTGGAGTTTGGCCATGGCCTTCCTGATCGGGGCCGGCACCGCCGCCCTGCTCTCCGGCTGCAACCTGATCGCCCAGGTGGCCTCCCCCCAGGTACTGCGCGGACGCATGGCTGGCCTAAGCCAAATCGCCTTTCTTGGCGGCGGGGGCCTCAGCGGCCTGATTGCCGCCGGGCTGGCCATGCGTTGGGGCCTCGGTCCCACCTTTGGGCTGCTGGGCTCCCTGGGCACAGCCCTAGCTTTACTGGAATTGCTGCGCCGCGGCCGTCGCCAGCTAGCCCTAGTGAGCTAGGGGCTCAGATCAACTTGATTCCCTTCAGCACCTTGGTAACGGCGATGGCTGCGGCCAGGCCTGAGGCCACCAAAACGAGATAGAGGGCAATTCCCATGGATCGGTTGCAGAGCTGTGGCTATTACAGCAGAACCAGCCATGGCCTAAGGGCCAGCAGGCCTACGGCCCAGGCCTGGGGGAGACCGATTAAGGTTTACCGACCTGGCTATAAAGCCACCGCGACCCCCCCTCCGGCATGCGCACGCTGTTCGTTTACCCGGAATTCCCCAAAACCTTCTGGAGCTACGAGAAAATTCTCGAGCTCGTAAATCGCAAGGTACTGCTGCCGCCCCTAGGCATTGTCACCGTGGCAGCGCTACTCCCCCAGGAATGGCCGATGCGCCTGGTGGACCGCAATGTGAATGAGGTAACCGAAGCCGATTGGGCCTGGGCTGAATTGGTGGTGATCTCCGGAATGATCGTTCAGAAAGAAGATATGCAACGGCAAATTGCCGAGGCCAAGCGCCGGGGCCTGCCGGTGGCCGTGGGGGGCCCCTTCGCCAGCTCCACCCCCGATGCCCCCGAACTGGCCCTGGTGGATTTCAAGGTGCTGGATGAGGGGGAAATAACATTACCGATGTTTATCGAAGCGATTCAAAAGGGCGAAAAGAGTGGTCGATTTAGTTCCAATGGTGAAAAGCCCGATGTAACTGGCACGCCAATTCCCCGCTTTGATCTCCTCGACCTTAGTGCCTACGATTCGATGTCCGTGCAGTTCTCCAGGGGCTGCCCCTTCCAGTGCGAATTCTGCGACATCATCGTGCTCTATGGCCGTAAACCCCGCACCAAGAATCCCGAGCAACTAATTGCCGAGCTCCAGTATCTCTACGACCTGGGTTGGCGGCGCTCTATTTTCCTGGTGGATGACAACTTCATTGGCAACAAACGCAATGCCAAGTTGCTATTACCTGCCCTTAAGAAATGGCAAATTGAAAAGGGTTATCCCTTTAGTTTTGCCACGGAAGCCTCAGTGGATCTAGCTGCCGATGATGAGCTGCTGGAGATGATGGCCGAGGCCCGCTTCGACAGTGTCTTCCTCGGCATTGAAACCCCCGATGAGGCCAGTCTCTCCATAGCTGGCAAACACCAAAACACCCGCAGCTCCTTGGAGGAGTCGGTGGATCGGATCACCTCCTATGGCATTCGGGTGATGGCCGGCTTCATCATCGGCTTCGATGGGGAAAAAGCCGGCGCTGGCAATCGCATTGTTGAATTTGTAAGCCGCACCGGGATTCCGGCAGCGATGATGGGCATGCTCCAGGCCCTGCCCAACACTGGACTCTGGCATCGCCTCGAGAAGGAAGGGCGGTTGATTGAGGAAAAGGCCGACGCCAAGGGGGTGAATCAAACCAATCTGCTCAATTTCGTGCCCAGTCGCCCCATCCGCGACATTGCCAATGAATACGTAGATGCCTTCAGCCGCCTCTATGAACCCAACGCCTACATCGACCGGGTCACCCATTACTACCTGAAGGTGGGCAAACCCCGCTGGCAGAGCTATGTAAAAACCGCTGCCCTTGGCAAACCCACCCTGCCCTCATTTACAGACGTGCGCGCCCTCGCCATCGTGATTTGGCGCCAGGGCCTCGTGCGTGACACCCGCTTCCGTTTCTGGAAAGCCCTGGCCACCATTGCCAGGCGTAATCCCGACAACCTGGAACAGTTTCTTGTGACCCTGGCCCACAACGAACACTTCCAGGAATATCGCGGCATCGTGCAGAAGGAAATTGCCGATCAGCTGGCCTGCTTACCACCGGAAGAGCCCAGCACTGCTGTACCGCAATTGCAAACTGCTTGATCAGTCTTGGACATAGGCGCGGCCGCTTTCCAGGCAAAGCTCGGCCCGTTGCAGTTCCCTGCCCAGGTAGAGGGCATGGTCTAGGCGACTGAGGCAGAGGGGGCCGGGGCCTTCGGTGAGGGCAATACCCAGCTCCTTGGCACTGCGGCCGCGAAACACCACCAGGGGGGTTCTGGGGCCAGCCCCACGGCAGGCCAACACTTCGCCCGTGGCTGGATCGGTGGCCAGGCCCTGGTCGTTGATCCCATTGCTGAAGTGTTCCACCACCAGCTCCCCTGCCGCCTGATCTAGCTTGATCAAGAAATAACCGGCAGGGTCCAGGTCGATCTGGCGGCGGGATAGCTCCCCATCCAGGGCTTGGCGTTGCTCGGAAGTTAAGGGGCCCAGCGCCATCGGCGGGATCGGTAACAACTGCATAAAGCTCATTCTGTAGGCCCAGGGCCCAGGGGAATCCCAGCGGCGCTGAAGGGCAATTCGGCATTGATCGCCTCCACCTCCTCCAACAGCTGACCATTGGCCAGGGGCAACCACCGCTGGATCAAGCTGGCGAATTCCGGCTGATACCAACGGTGCAGGCTGGCGTGGGGCCGGGCCACAAAACCGCGGCGGCGCTTGTGGCTACCCCCGGCACCGGGGTCAAAACTGCGCACCCCTTGGCTGATGGCCCAGGCGATCGGTGCGTAATAACAAACCTCGAAATGGAGGTTTTCTTGCTCCAGATTCGAACCCCAATAGCGGCCCCATAGCTGATCCCCCTGGCGCACACAGAGGGCCATGGCCAGGGGGTTGTGGGGATCAGCCCCGCTCTGGTGGGCGCTAAACAGCACCAGATCCTGGCGCAACTGCTGGGCCGCCAATCCAAAAAACTCCTCAGTGAGGTATTTGCTGCCCCATTGGCCCCAACGCCGGCAATGGTCCAGATAAAAATCGTGCATGCGCAGGAGCAATGCCGCACTAATCGCCTCCCCGGCGATCGCCGTAACCGTTAGCCCAGCGGCAGCCACCGACTGGCGTTCCCGTTTGATATTGCGACGCTGGTTGGCATTGAAGCTGGCCAGGTAGTCGTTGAAGTTGGCGTAGCCGGGGTTGGTCCAGAGGCTTTGCTGATTCAGCCAAGCGGCACAGCCGGCCGCCTCCGCCAGGGGCCGCCACTGGGGATCCACATAGAGAAAATTGCAGCTCAACAATTGGTTCTCGCCACAAAACTGATCAATAAGCTCCATCAGGAGCGCCGTGAGCTCAGCTTGGTCTTCGGCGGGGGCAATGAAAAAGCGATAGCCAAGTACTGGACTCAGCGGGCTCATGCCCAACAGTTTGGGGTAGTAGCGCAGGCCCAACTGACCCGCCAGTTGGGCAAAGGACTGGTCAAAAACAAATTCCCCATAGCTGTGGCCCTTCAGGTAAAGGGGCGCCACTGCCAGCAGCTCCCCCTGGCGCCAAAGGCTGAGATGGCAAGGCTGCCAGCCCTGGCGGGGGGCGATGCTGCCAGAACGTTCGAGCGCCTCCAGCCAGCGCCAGCGGTAAAAGGGCAAGCCGGCGGCGGCGGTGAGGCCATCCCAAGCCGCCTCTGGGATTTCTGCCAGGCTGCGATGCCAGCGGGCCCGGAGCCCATGGTCCAGTTGGTCGTTTTCCACCGACAGGGGTCCTGGGCTGGGGAAGTTGCTGCAGAAGCTAAGCAGCGCTGCAGGAGCGCTGGGGCTGCGCCATGCTTAAGGCACCTTTGCTCCCACCCATGCTGGCCGGCCTGCTCTCCCTGCCCCTGCTTTTGGCCCAGGTGCCCCTGGTGAGTGGCGCCCTGCTGGGCATGGTGCGGCCCCAGGTGGAGGCCCAGATGACCCGGGAATGCCAGAGGGCGGTGGGCAAGGCGGAAGGCAGCTTTGCAGCCCTTCAGGGCATGTGCGCCGACCTAGCCCGACCCGCCAGCGTTTGCGTGGTTCAAGAAATTGAACGCAGCGGCAACCTCGCCCAGGTGGTGGCCGAGGCCATGGCCGGCCGGGTGGGCCCCGCCAGCATGGGGGTGGCCTCGGTGTGCCTAAGTCGCCTAATGGAAACGGCTAAACCCAGCTGGGATCAACAGTTTCCCGTGCGTTGATAGCGCAGCAGCAGCTCCCCGGGCCCCGGGCCAGCCCCTGCACCTAATAGCCGCTGTTCCACCAGGTTCCAGTGGCTCGGCTGCAGCGGCAAATCCAGCGGCAGCCAGGTATGGGCGCCCCCCAACAACAGCGGGCAAAGCGTGAGCTGCAGCTCCTGCACCAAACCCTCAGCCAACAATGCCCCCGCCAACTGGGCGCCCCCCAGCAGCAACAGCCGCCCCAGGCCCTGGTTAGCGAGGCGGCCCAGCAGGGCCGGCCAGTTATCAAGCAGCAACTGGCGCTGGAAACCCGGCGCCGGCCCAGCGGCGCTGGCGGCTTCAGGGGCCAACAACCAGCGTTCAAAGGGTTGACGCCAGAAGGGCCAGGCGGGATCAAGGCCGGCGGGTTGGGCGCTGCGGCTCACCAGCAGCACTGGGGGCTGGGCTGCGGCCCCCCGGGCCAGCCGTTGGGCCAGCAGATCCGGCTGATGAATCAAACAACTGCTGTGGTGGGCCCGCAAGGTGCCAGCCCCCAGCACACAGGCATCGGCCCAGGCCAGGGCCTCCTCCAGCACCCGCCGATCAGCCGGGCCCCCCAGCTGGGCGGCACCACCGGTGGGGGGGGCGAGCCGACCATCCAGGCTCACCGCCAACACCAGCCGTAGCCAGGTCACACCTGGGCCGGTTCCAGATAAACCTCAGCGGCATTATTTGGGCTTTCCTGGAGGTGCACCTTGTGCAGGGCGGCCCCGAGGGCGGCCACCGGAGCTTTTAGGCGATCGGCAATGTGTAAGGCAATGTTTTCCGCCGTGGGCACACAGGTTTCAAAAAAGGGCACATCCTTATTCAGGAAAGTGTGATCGAAGGGTTCCAGCACTTCGTCCGTCACCGCCTGCTGCAGGGCCGCCAGGTCACAGACCATGCCGGTGCGGCGATCGATCTCCCCCCGCACGGTCACATCGAGGAAATAGTTGTGACCATGGCCATGGGGGCGGGCACATTTGCCGTAGATCGCTTCGTTTTCGGCCTGGCTCAATTCCGGCCGGGCCAGGCGGTGGGCGGCGGAGAAATGACTGCGAACGGTGAGGAAAGCTTCCATGGCATTGCCGAGGTAATCGGCCCAGAGGGTGGGTTGTTCGTAGAGGCGCAGGGCGGTGAGCGGCAGCTGGGGGGCCAGCCGCTGCCAGATGCCATGGAGCAGGGCCTCGGTGGTGGGCAACCAGGCCTCCGGCCGATTCAGATCGAATTCCGGCCACACCCCATTGAGGCTGCGGAAATCGAGCTGGGCGGTTACCTGCTGGCGGATCGCATGTTTCACCTCGGAGAGGTTGAGCACCATGCCATCGCCATCGAGGCCCCCCCCCATCGACACAATCAGCTCGTAGTTGTGGCCATGGCCTGGGGCAATGCTGCAGGCACCAAAAAGCCGCTGGTTCTCCGCCTCAGACAGCTCCGGCAACCAGTAGTGGTGGCTGGCGCTGAAACAGGCCCGGCGGGTGATCACACAGGGGCGACCTTGGCCGTGGGGGGAAATTTGGGCCGTGGCAGCATGCCCGATCACCTGTGCTGCCACTGTCAAGGCTGATAAACCGCATGCATCCTAAGGATTACTCCCCATCCCTGGCTGAGCGGCTGCAGGGTCTCAATCTCTACCTGGTGGGGATGATGGGCAGCGGCAAAAGCACGGTGGGTCCAGCCCTGGCCACGGCCCTGGGCTATCGCTTTATCGATGCCGATGCGGTGATCAGCCAGGCGGCCGGCTGCCCGATCCCTGAGATCTTTAGCCGCGATGGCGAAGTGGGCTTCCGAGCCCTAGAACGCCAGGTACTGCAGCAAATCTGCCAGTGGCATTCGCTGGTGGTGGCCACCGGCGGCGGCGTGGTTACCACCACCGCCAACTGGGGCGAACTGCAGCAGGGGGTGGTGATTTGGCTGGATGTGGCGGAGGAGGTGCTGCTGGCCCGGCTGGGGGCGGACCCCACCCCGCGGCCGCTGCTGGCCCGGCTGCCGCAACTGCTGGAGCAGCGGCGCCCCCTCTATGGCCAGGCAGATCTAAGGGTGAATGCAAGCGCCGGCAGCCCTGAAACGGTGGTGGAACAAATTCTCGGGGGCCTGCCGCCGCTGCTCAAGGCTCGATCCGCACCGCAAACCACTGCACCGTGAGCCCTGGCTCCAGTTCGAGGGCACAGGCGGTATCCAGCAACCGCTCCACCCGTTCCTGGTCGGTGGCGAGGGCGGCTAAATCCTCGGGGGGCTCCGGCAGCCGTTGTAGCTGGGTTAGCAGCCAAGCCTCGGTGGCGGCCGCCGTGAGGATCTGCTCCGCCCCGGCCGGATCCAGCACCACGTAGTGGTCTTGGGCCCTGATCAACGGATCAGACATCAGCCGAGCCCCGTGGAACCCTGGGGCGGCCGCTGCAACGTGCGATAAAGCCCATCGCGCCAGGCAAATAGCGGCTCAAACTGGGACTGATCGGCGATGCCCGCCAGCCCCCGCGCTGCCAGGTCTAGGCCCGCCGTGGCCGGAAACTTCAACAGGTAGAGCTGGGCAGCCACCGCCAGGTCCGCCAGGCTGGGGCAATCCCCCACCAGGTATGGCTGAACGCCCAACAGGCTGGTGAGTTGTTGAAGGGCCGCCACCAGCTGCTGCCGATCGGGCCGCAAAAACTGACTGATGCCCCCGAGCAAATCAGCGGGTACGGCCCCCACCAGGTTCCTCAACGCCGCCGGGGTGGCTTCTGGCAACAGGGCGGCCCGCAGCAGTGGATCTTCGGCCACCCCCTGGAGCAGGGCCAGGCGGGCCCCACTGGCCAGGGCGGTGTCGGCCCAGTCCTCCAGCAGCAACACCTGGGCCCGCTGGGCGGGATCTTGGGGCAGGAGAGCGGGCTCGGGGAAGCGCGCCTCCAGGTGCAGGGCAATGGCAGTGGAATCGGCGATCAGCTCGTTGCCATCCCGCAACAGCGGCACCTGGCGCTGGCCCGAAAGCCGAAAAAGCTCCCACTGGCCTAGGCCCGGCACCACTTCATTGACGTCATAACTAATGGCCTTGGCGGCCAACACCAGCCGCACTTTTTCGCAAAAGGCGGAATGGCGGAACTGAAAAAGCTCCATTAGAGCAATACTGGACCAGATGACGGCAGAGTAGCGACCACAGATGAAGGCGCGATGAGGGACTTCTTCGTCAATGTGACCCGCTACCCCCGTTACCTGGTGGGTTTCGGGCTGGGGGTGGCCCTTTCGGTACTGGAGCCCTTGCTGGCCCGGGGCCGCAACCCCGTGACCGCCGTGGCCCTGGTGGGGGCTGCCGTCAGCGGGGTCCTCAGCCTGGCGCTAGTGCTGCATGCGATGGTGACACCAGTGCCGGCGGCATAGGAAATGGCCCAGGGACGGCGGGTGGAACGGGTGGCCTCACTAATCCGCAGGGAGATGAGCGACCTGTTGGTAAATGGCGTTCGTGATGAGCGGGTCAGCCTCGGCATGGTGAGCATCACCAATGTGGTGGTGGCCGGCGACCTGCAGCATTGCAAGGTGTTCGTAAGCATCTACGGCAGTGAGCCCGACCAGGCCCTGGCCATGGAGGGTTTGCGTTCGGCGGCCCCCTTCCTGCGCGGCGAACTCAGCCGCCGCATGAAAATGCGACGCACCCCCGAACTGATCTTTCAACACGACAAGGGCCTCGCCAAGGGGGTGGAGGTGCTGGGCTTGCTCCATAGCCTTGAACAGGAGCGCCAGGAGCGGGGCCCGGTGCCGGAAGGCGGCGACCTGCCATGAATTTGCGGCGTCAATTGGCCCAGTTGCTGGTGGTGCGGGCCAGTGGCTTCGCCAGCGACAGCCAACGGCGTTATCCCCGCTGGGAGGCCAGCAACGCTGAGCTTCGCCGCTGGTTAGCCGAGGGGGTAGGGGGCGTGATCCTGCTGGGGGGCAGCGCCGCTGACCTGGCCCTGCGTTGCCGCCAGCTGCAGCAGTGGGCCGGCCCCGCCCCCCAGGAGCGGCTGCTGCTTTGTGCCGATGTGGAAGAGGGGGTAGGCCAACGCTTTGAGGGGGCCAGCTGGCTGGTGCCCCCCCTGGCCCTTGACCCCCTCTGGCGCCGCGAGCCCGCCCGGGCCGAGGCCCTGGCCCGGGCCTACGGGGCCTGCATCGGCCGGGAGGCCCAGTTGGTGGGGCTCAACTGGGTGCTGGCCCCCGTGTGCGATGTAAACAACAACCCCGCCAACCCGGTAATCAATGTGCGGGCCTGGGGCGAAACAGCCCCCGCCGCCGCCGCCCTGGCCAGCGCCTTCCTGGGGGGACTGCAGGGGGAGGGGGTGCTGGGCTGCGCCAAACACTTCCCTGGCCATGGGGACAGCAGCGGCGATTCCCACCTGGAATTACCGCTGCTGCCCCACAGCCGCGAGCGCCTTGAAACGGTGGAGTTTGTGCCCTTCCGGGCGGCGATCGCCGCCGGGGTGGCCTCAGTGATGACGGCCCACCTGCAACTGCCGGCCCTGGATCCCCAGCGGCCCGCCACCCTCTCGGCGGCGGTGCTCAGCCAGCTGCTGCGCCAGGAATTGGGCTTCCAGGGGTTGGTGGTAACCGATGCCTTGGTGATGGAAGCGATTGCCGGCCACTACGGCGCCGGGGAAGCCGCCGCCCTGGCCTTTGAAGCAGGGGCAGATTTGATCCTGATGCCCGCCGATGGGGCTGCTGCCCTTGATGCCCTGGAGCAGGGCTTCCAGCAGGGCCGCTGGCCCCAGGAGCGGCTGGAGCAGAGCCTGGAACGGCGTCGGCAAGCCCTACGGCGCTGCGCGCCGCCCCCGGCCGAGGCGGCGGTGGCCCTGCAGCAACTGGCCCAATGGGAGGCCCCCCACCGGGCCCTGGCCCAGGAGCTGCTGGAGCTCAGCCTGCAACAACAGGGAACTGCTGATTTAAGGGGAAGTGCAGACCTCCAGGGTCCTGGGGTGAACCTGATCCGCATCGACAGCAGCCTGGGCTGCAGCTTTTTGCCCCTGGCGGCCCCGGCCCTGCTGCGGCCCCAGGCCGCCGGCCTCCAAGCCCTGGTGCTCGACGACCGCAGCCAGCCCCTAAACCTGGGGGCCCTGGCGCCGGGCCCGGTGCTGCTGCAGTTGTTCGTGCGGGGCAACCCCTTCCGGGGCACCGCCGGCGCCGATGGCGCCTGGGCCCGGGTGGTGCAAACCCTGCTAGCGGCCGGGCGCCTGGGGGGGCTGGTGGTGTACGGCAGCCCCTACCTCTGGGCCGAACTACGGCCCCTGCTGCCGCCAGGGGTGCCTGCGGCCTACAGCCCCGGCCAGATGCCCGCGGCCCAGGCCCTGGCACTGCAAAGGCTCGGCCTGGGGGCAGGCGCTGCGGAAAGCGGCTTCACCAACTAAGTCCATCCGGGCCAGGCTTCTAACCTCAATTCCTATTGACCCTGGTCGGCATGCTCAGCCTCTCGATGATCGTGCGCAACGAAGAGGCGCAGATCAGCCGCTGCTTGAAGTCGGTGGAGGGGTTCTGCGATGAGTTGCTGGTGCTGGATACCGGCTCCAGCGATAGCACCGTCGAGCTGGCCCGCGCAGCCGGGGCCCGGGTGGAAACGATGGCATGGCCCGGTGATTTTGCCCCGGCCCGCAACCGCGCCCTGGAACTGGTGGGTGGGGACTGGGTGTTGGTGCTGGATGCCGATGAGTTTCTGCTCAGCGATGCCAGGGCGCCGCTCCAGGCTCTAATGGCCCAGCCCGATGTGCTGGTGATCAACCTGCTGCGCTTCGAGGAGGGCGCCGCCCAGGCCCCCTACTCCTCAGTGAGCCGCCTATTCCGGCGCCACCCAGCCCTGCGGTGGAACCGGGCCTACCACTCAATGATCGACGACAGCGTCATCGCCCTGCTCCACCAGGAACCCCAATGGCGGGTGGTGGACTGCCCCGAACCCGCCCTGGTGCACACCGGTTACCAGCCCGATCAATTGCTGTCAGGCGACAAGGCCACACGGCTGCGCCAGGCCATGGAGGCGGAGCTGCTCGAACGCCCCGGGGATCCCTATGCCTGCGCCAAGCTGGCTGGCCTGGAAATCGAAGCCGGCCAGCGGGAACGGGCCCTGGGGCTGCTGGAACTGGGCCTGGCCCAATGCGGGGCCAATGACCATGCCGAACGCTACGAACTGCTGCTGCACCTGGCCATGGCCCATGGCCAGGTGGACCTACCCGAGGCGGAAAAGCACTACCGGGCTGCCCTAGCCGTGCCCCTGGCCCCCCGGCTCAACATCTCCGCCCGGCTCAACCTCGGCGCCTTGATGCTGCGCCAGAACCGTTTGCCAGAGGCCGCCGAACTCACCGAAGCCGCCACCCGCCAGGTGCCCGAAGTAATGCTGGGCTGGTACAACCTCGGCCTGATCAGGCGCAAGGGCGGCGACATCGCTGGCGCCCTAGAGGCCTATGAAACGGCGCTACAGCTGGCCCCCCGCAACCCCGAAATCCACCAAAATCTCGCCGCAGCCCAGTTGTTGGGCGGCAACATCGACGCCGCCCGCGGCAGTTTCCTTACCGCCATCGGCCTGCTGCTGGAACAGGGGCGCCATCAAGAGGCAGAAATCCTGGCCCAAAAGGCTGGGGAACTAGTAAAACTCGACGCCGCTTGACCATGGCCGCTGCCCAAACGGTGGTGCTCACCCGGGCCGAAACCCAGCTGGGGGAAGCACGCCGCCTATTTGAGGCGGCTGGCGCCACCGTGCTCGACCTGCCGGCGCTGGTGATTGGCCCCCCGGATGAATGGGGCCCCCTCGACGATGCCCTCGCCGAACTGGACAGCTTCCACTGGCTGGTGATCTCCAGCGCCAATGGTGCCGAGGCCCTAGAGCAACGGCTGCAGCGGCTGGGCAGCAGCCTGGCCAACCGGCCCCGGGGGTTGCGCATCGCCGCCGTGGGCCGCAAAACCGCCCGCTGCCTGGAGGACCTGGGGGCCGCGGCCGATTTCGTGCCGCCCGATTTCGTGGCCGACAGCCTGCTGGAAAACTTTCCGGTGGGGGTTTGGGGCCAAAGAATTCTCTTGCCCCGGGTGCAGAGCGGCGGCCGCCCGCTGCTGGCCGAGGCCTTTGGCGAGGCCGGTGCCCGGGTGGTGGAGGTGGCCGCCTATGAGTCCCGTTGCCCGGCGCAGCTGCCGGCGGCCACCGCTGCGGCCCTAGCCGCCGGCGAGGTGGGTGCCATCTGCTTCAGCAGCGGCAAAACTGTGCGCCACAGCGTTCAACTGCTGCAGGCCCATTTCGGCCCCCGCTGGCCGCAGTTACTGGCGGCGGTGAGGGTGATCTCAATCGGCCCCCAAACCAGTGCGGTTTGCCTGGAGCTGCTGGGGCGGATAGAGGCGGAGGCCCAACCCCACGACTTAACGGGCCTAGTGGCCGCCTGGGCCCAGGGCCCAGGCCAGGCTCAGAGCTGATAAGGCACCCGCCGACCGTCTGCGGCCTGCAACAGCAACTGGCCCTGCTGCACATCAATGGCGGCCACCCGCCAACCCTCCGGCAACCAGGCAATCGCCCCGCCCCCCTTTTCCCCCACGGCCACCGGTCCCGACTGGTTGCCGTAGTCCACAAAGGCCTGGGCGATGCCATGGGCGAGCAGCACTCCGGTGAGCCGCAGGGCCGGCGCAGCGCTGGATTTTGACGCCCCAGCTGCGGTCGCCCCGCCGGCACCAGCCAGCGGTTTAGCCGGGGCCGGGGGGGAGGCGAAGGGGTCTGGCCGGCCCTTAGGCAGGGACGCCAACACGGCTCCAGGGCTGGGTAGGGGGGTGAACCCGGCCACCGGGGGTGCAGGGGCCACCACTGCCGGCTTCACCAGGGGCGGGCGGGGCAGGGGCGGGGGCAATTGGGAACTGTCGGAACCGCAGGCCGTGAGCAGGCTCAACAGTGGCAGGGCCCGGCTCAGGCAAAAAACATGGCCACGGACCTGGTTCACAGCGGGAGAGGCCAGCTCTGGCGGCACCCTATCGAGCCGCAGCCCGCTCTTCCACCAGGGCCTTGAAGCGATCGAGATTGGCCTGCAGTTCTTTGCTCACCAAGCCGCCGAGCATCGCCGAATCCATCAAGGGGGCCAACACCCCAGGCAGCTCGTAGCTCACAGTTAATTTCACCGCCGTGCGATCGGGGCCCTCGGGGTAAAAACGCACCGCCCCCTTGGTGGGCAAGCCCCCCACCGACTCCCACTGCAGCAATTGCCCTTCCACCCGCTGGCTGATGCGGGCCTTCCACTGGAAGCGGAAACCCTGGGCCGCCAGGGTCCATTCGGTGAGGTCAGGATCATCGAGGGTGACCACCGATTCAATCCAACGCATCCAGAGGGGCATGGCCTCCAAATCAATCCACACCGCCCAAACCAACTCGAGGGGGGCAGCGATCTCAGCGATCACGCTGTGTTCTAACCACCGCCCCATCTCAAACCTCCACTGCTTCCAGGATCGCACTGGCCGCCAAGCGTCCGCTCATGGTGGCCCCCTCCATCGAATCGATGTAGTCCTGGCGGGTGTAGCTGCCGGCCAGGAAGAAGTTGGCCACCGGTGTGCGCTGCTCCGGCCGGAACGGCTCCATGCCAGGGGCCTCGCGGTAAAGCGATTGGGCCAGTTTCACCACATTGCTCCAAACCAGCTGGAGACCAGCGGCCGAAGGGAACAACTGACGCACCTGGGCATCGGTGTGGGCAACGATCTCCTCCAGCTTGCGGGGAATCCAGGGGTCGCCGGGGGTGAGGACGCACTGCAGCAGCGAACCAAGGCCCTCGCGGCGGTAGTCGGCGGGGCTGGCCAGGGCCAGGTCAGCGAAGCAGCTGAAATCGGCGTCGGCGGTGTATAGCAAGTTGTTTAGCCCCGCCGGTTGGCCCAGGTCAGCCCGGGCGGCCGCGGCGGCGGGGCTGTCCCCCAATTCCGTTACCCAGCCGTTGTAGCGCAGCTGCACGGTGGCCACCGGCACCGCCTCCAATTTGTAGATGTCCTCAAACTGGCGGTGCTGGCGCCAGGCCGGGGGCAAGAGCCGTTGGATGCCGGGCACATCACAGGCGGCCAGATAGGCGTCAGCCTCGATCCGCTGCTCCCCCTCCGGAGTGGCCAAGCTCAGGCCAGTTACTCGGCTCTGGCCGCCAGGCTGGTCTGCGTAGTGCATTTCAGTGACCCGATGGCGCAGATGTAGCCGGGCGCCGCGGCTTTCGATGTAATCGAGAATCGGCTGATGCAACCAGCGGTGGGGGGAACCCTTGAGCAGGTTGAGCTTGGAAGCCTCCGTGCGGGTGGCAAACATCAAAAAGATTGTGAGCATGCAGCGGGCTGACATCGCCTCGCAATCAATGAAGCCCAGGGCATAGGAAATCGGATTCCAGAGCCGTTCAATGCTTCTGGGGCTGCCGCCATGGCCCAGGAACCACTGCTGAAAGCTGATCCGATCCAGCTCGCGGATCACTGCCATCGCCCCTTCGTAGTCCACCAGGCCGCGCACGATGGGACTGGTGCCCAGGGCCAGGGCGTTGCGCAGCTTGTCGATCCAGTCGAGCTGGGGGGTGGTGAAGAAGGCCTTGAGGCCATTGAAGGGGGCACCGAAGGCAAAGCGAAAATCCAGCTCCCGCAGGTCGCCCCCCTTATTCACGAACAGATGGGTGTGATCTTTGGGTAGGAGGTTCTCAAAAGCCCCCACCTTGCGCATCAGCGCAAACAGATTGGTGTAATTGAAGAAAAACACATGCAGGCCCATCTCAATGTGGTTGCCCTGCCCGTCTTCCCAGCTGCCCACCTTGCCGCCCACAAAGGGACGGCCGTCATAGATGTCCACCTGGTGGCCGGCGTCGCAGAGATCCACCGCGGCGGAAAGCCCCGCCAGTCCTGCCCCCACGATCGCAACCCGCACCGGCACCCAGCAGCAGCCCAGACTCTATGGATGCCGCTGCTAAAGCCGCGGGATTGGCAGTCTCCATAGAGTGATTGCAGCAAAGCTCCTACCACCCTTAACCATGATCAGTAGCACCCCAGTCGCAGCACCAACCGTGGCCGTGGATGGCAAGGGCATCCAAATCAGCGAACCGGCCATGGCCCAGCTGGCAAAGCTGCGGCAACAGCAGGGCGAAAACTTTCTGCTGCGGGTGGGGGTGCGTTCCGGCGGCTGCAGCGGCATGAGCTACACGATGGACTTCATCGATCGGGCCGAGATCGCCGCCGATGACGAGACCTACACCTATCAACTGGCCGATGGCTCCAGCTTCCAGGTGGTGAGTGATCCGAAAAGCCTGCTCTACATCTATGGCATGCAGCTGGACTTCAGCAGTGCCCTGATTGGTGGCGGTTTTAATTTCAGCAACCCCAACGCCACCCAAACCTGTGGCTGCGGCAGTTCCTTTGCGGTTTAAGCCCCTGGGCCGCTGCGGCGCCCCAGGGCACCCCCCCATGGGAACCTGAGGGTCGGAAATCTTTAGCAATGACCACCCAGCAGGATTCCAGCGGCGCCGAAGGCCTGTTCAGCCAGGCGCTCCAGCGTTACCAAGCCGGTGAAGCCCCCGAGGCGTTGCTGGCTGATTTTGAGGCGTTCACCCAGCAGGCCCCGAAACAGTCGGCGGGCTGGACCTGCCTGGCCTGGTTGCAGTTGCTTTGCCATAAACCGGAGGAGGCCCTGCGCTCCGCCCGTTATGCCGTGAAAATCAACCCCCAGGACCCCCAGGGGCGGATCAACCTGTCGTTGGCCCTGCTGGAAACCGGCGGCAAGGGGGTGCGGGAACACATCGATCTGGTGCGCCGGGTGATGGCCCTCTCACCCGAAATGGGCCGGGAGCTAAATGCTTCCATCGCCGATGGCCTGCAGCGGCGCCCGGGCTGGCCCGCCCTTGAAAAAGTGAAAGCCTGGCTGGCCGATTGAGATGCGGCTGCTGCTGGTGAGCAACGGCCACGGGGAAGACCTCAGCGGTGCGCTGTTGGCCCAGGAATTACAAAGGTGCGGGGCCCAAGTGGCCGCCGTACCGCTGGTGGGGGAAGGCGAGGCCTATCGGGGGGCGGCGATCCCTGTGCTGGGTCACACCCGCAGCTACAGCACCGGTGGCCTCGGCTATACGAGCTTCGCCGGTCGCATGGCCGAACTGCTGCAGGGCCAGGTGCTCTATCTGCTGCGCCGCAGCCTGCGCCTCTGGCGCGAGGCCGGCCGGGCCGATGGGCTGGTGGTGGTGGGCGACGTGATTCCGGTGCTGCTGGCCTGGCTCAGGGGCAAACCGGTGGTCACCTACCTGGTGGCCTACTCCAGCCATTACGAAGGCCGGCTGCGGCTGCCCTGGCCCTGTGGGGCCTGCCTGGCCAGCCGCCGCTTTCGGGCTGTATTCAGCCGCGATGCCCTCAGCGCCAGCGACCTCACCGAACAGCTAGGGCGACCGGTGCAGTTCCTGGGCAACCCCTTCATGGAACAGCTGCTCATTGCCAGCGCAACTGAACCGGCAAGAACGGAGTCAGCAGCCAATTCAGCCGGCGATTCAGCATCGGGGGGCGCAAACCTGGTGCTACTGCCGGGCAGTCGCCTGCCGGAGGCCCTGGAAAACCTCAAGCTGATGCTGCAAATGCTGGAAAAGTTGCCGCCCCTGGCCAGCCCATGGCCCATGCGGGCAGCCCTGGTGCGGGAACTCAGCGCCGAAGCCCTACGGGAGCTGGCCCAAGCCCAGGGCTGGCAATGGGTTGGGCAGGAAGCAGAAGGAGCGGCTGGAAATCCGGCTGGGGAATATGAGCGCCCAGCCCTTTTCAAAACCGTACGGAGCGTACGGATTGAGAAAGCAGGGCTGCAACTAGAACTCTGCTGGGGCCAATTCAGCCAACTCCTGGCCAGCAGCCAAGTGGTGGTTTCGATGGCGGGCACCGCCACGGAGCAGGCGGTGGGGTTGGGCAAACCAGTGCTGCAGCTGGCGGGCCATGGCCCCCAATTCACCGAAGGGTTTGCCGAAGCCCAGCGCCGGCTTTTGGGGCCTGCGTTGTTTTGCGCCCCGGGGCCCGCCGGCGCCCCAGAAACCCTGGGGGCCTCCGCCAAGCTGTTACTGGCATTGATGGCGCCCAACGATCCCCAGCAATGGCAACAGCACCAGCAGCTCTGGCGCCAAGAAGGCGAACGGCGCCTGGGCACCGCCGGGGGCACCGCCCGCTTGGCGGAGGCGATCATCGGGGCGCTGGCCCCTGGCAAACAGCCCTCTGGCAAGCAAACCCAGGGCCACCAGCCCCTTAGCAAGCAGTGGCCATGAACGAAGCCTCGCCCCCCACGCTCAGCCGCCAAATCAAAACCTGGCTCGATCGCTTACTGGTGGCCAATGTGTTTCTGGTGATCCTTGGGGCCCTCTGGTTTGTGGCGGCCGTGGCGTTTGAGGCCAGGCAGCTGCATGCCCCCCTGGTCCTCTTCCAACGGCTCTGGGAGCCGCTGTTCACCCCGGCGATTGGCCTGTTGATGGCCGCCGCCCTGGTTAGCGGACTGCTCGGCTGGTGGCAGCGGCGAGGGCCCCGGCCAGCTCGGGATAGCGAAAGCTAAAACCCTGCTGCTGCAGGTGCTCGGGCAGCACCCGCTGGCCCTCTAGTACCACCGAAGCCCCATCGCCCAACAGCAATTGCAGCAGCGGGCCAGGCACCGGCAACAGGCTGGGGCGCCCGAGAATGCGGCCCAGGGCCTGGCTGAAGGCGGCCATCGTGACCGGCTGGGGGGCCGTGGCGTTGTAGATGCCGCCATAGGCCGGATCTTGCAGCGCAGCTGCGATCAGGGCACAGAGGTCCGTGCGGTGGATCCAGCTCATCCATTGGCGGCCCGAACCCACAGGCCCGCCGAAGCCGGCCCGGAAAATCGGCAACATCTTGCCGAGGGCGCCGCCCCCAGGGGCCAACACGATGCCGGTGCGCACCAGCACTAGTCGACAGCTGGCCGGTAGGGCCGCCGCCGCCGCCTCCCAGTCTTGGCAAAGTTGTCCGAGAAAATCGTTGGCACCGGGGCTGGCCTCCGTGAAGCTGGCCTCGCTGCTGTTGCCATAAAAACCCACCGCCGAACCATTCACCAGCACCTGGGGTGGGCTAGGGGCGGCGCCGATGGCGGCCACCAAATGGCGGGTGGTGTCGATGCGGCTGGAGCGCAGCAATTGACGGTGGGCGGCGGACCAGCGCTGCTCGGCTATGGGCTCGCCGGCCAGGTTGACCACCCCAGCGGCGGCGGCCAGGGCCGTAGCGAGGGGGGCACCTGGCTGCCAGCTTTCAGCCACCGCTGGATTGCAGCGGATCCAAGCCAAGGCTGAGGCCTCCACCCCGGCAAAGTCCGCCGGGGCAGGGCCCCGGCTCACGAGCGTTAACTGATGGCCCGCCGCCTGCAGGCAGGGCACCAGCTCCCGCCCCACCAATCCCGTGCATCCGATCAGCAACAGGCGCATGGGTCCCTCAGGCAGCGTCCGCGGAAGCTAAACCCAGCCGCTGGGCCAGCGGCACCAAGCTGAACCCTTGCACCAATAAACCCAGCAGCACCACCCCCAGGGCCAGGGGCGGCATGGCATGGCCCCAAGCGCCGGGACCCTTGGCCTGGGCAGCGGCCTGAATGGCGAGGGCGATGGGCACGGCCCCCCGCAGGCCACAAAAACTGACAAAAAGTTTCTCCGCCCGACTGCAACTTGCCGCCAGCAGCGGCGGCACCGTTAGCAATCGGACGATCTGCATGGCCACAAACAACAGCGCGATCCAGGGCAGCATCCGCAGCACCGCCTCTGGATCTACCACCAAACCCATACAGAGAAAAAGCAATAACTCCGCCAGCTTCATGAACACCTCATGGCCATCCTCCAGCTCCTGGCGATCCACCTGGTCGTGGTTGCCAATCACCAGGCCACCGATATAAGCCGCCAGCAGGCCACTGCCCCCCAGCAAAGTAGTGCCCCCCAGTAACACCAGCAGCACCGCCAAACAGATCACCGCCTGGCCAGACTTCAATTCCTTGAGCGAACGCTGCTCCAGCAGTTGCGCCCCAAAGGTGCCCCCCATGAAACCAATCAAACCGCCCAGCAAAAACTGCCGCAGCACTACGCTCATCACTGTGATTCCATCGGCATCGGTGCCCGTCACCATGGCCAGGGCCACCCCCGCCAGCACCACCGCCATCGGGTCATTAAAGGCAGATTCACATTCGATCAGATCCAGCAAGCGCTGGGGCAGTTGACTGGAAAGGGGCCGCAACACCGCCATCACAGCGGAGGCATCGGTGCTGCACACCATGGCCCCCACAAACAGGGCAAAGGGCAAGCCATGGCTAAACGAGGCCGGGAAAACCCGCTCAAGCACGAGGATTACCAGCATCAGCATCAGAGCCGTGAGCAGGGATCCCACGGTGGCCAGCCTCAAGCCAGGGCGCACCACAGAACGCAGGGCCTGCCAATTGGTGGTAAGCCCCCCGTGGAACAGCACCACGGCCACCGCCACCTGGGCCAACTGATCGGCCCGTCCTAGGTCGAGCAATGGGGGCGACTCCCCCGGCAGGGCACTGAGGTTGTTATCGGTGAGCAAACCCAGCACCAACACCAACAACACGCCTGGCACCCGGGTGCGGGAGGCCATGCGATCTAGATAGGCGGAGGTGATCAACAAACCGCCAAACACCGCCAAAAAGATCGCCAGTCCCGAAGACATAAACAGGATCAAGGCTGCCCCTAGCCTGCCTGACAGCAGCCACCGCCACCGCCATGGCCGACACCGCAAACGCAACAGCAAAGAAAGGCGCCCTGGTGCGGGTGAATCGCCAGGCCTACCTAAATAGCCTTGAAGCCAAGGCCAGCGCCCCAGAACCGCCGGCCTATCTGCTGGAGGGCCCCGGCGAAATTTTGGTAATCGCAGGCGATTACGCCCAACTGCGCTTCCGTCAGCCGGTGCCCGATGTGTGGCTGCGGCTCGACCAACTGGAGCCCTACGTGGGCAGCTGAGCCTGGAGCCGCTGGCGCCGTTGCAGCGCCTCCCGGATCATTTCACCGCCGTCGTGCAGGTAGCTATCCACATAGCCGGCGGTGTAGCGCTCAAGTTCAGCAAAGGCATCCTGAACGCCACTGAGGCAGTGGTAAAGGCTGAGGCCAAAGCCCCGGGCGCTCACTGGGCAGGGAAGCGAACGGAATAGGGCTTCCGCCCGGTCCAGCTGGGCGCCGCTGCGCTCCAGATAGGCGCAGAACACCGCCATCAGTTCGTCGTCGTAGGGATCGGCCGACAGCTCCCTCAACTGCAAAGCAAAGGGATCAAGCACCTGGCCCAGCAGCCGATCCACCGGCCCATACACCTGCTGCAGCCAAAGATCGAGGGCCGCATCAGCATCCACGGCCCGGCGGCGGCGGCCACTGCCATGGGCGGCTGGCGCCCCATGGGCCCCCTGGGAGCGGCTGTCGTAACGCTGGCGGGCCTCCTGGTCGCGCAGTTGTTCCCAGGCGGCATTGAGGGCAATGATCCAGGTGCCATCCCCGGCGCCCGCATCGGGATGGTGCTGTTTCACCAGGGCTCGATAGGCCGCCTTAATTTCCGCGGTGGAAGCCCCCCGGCTCACCCCGAGGACCCGATAGGGATCCGCCGTGGTCACGGCAGGGCGTCGGTAAACATCGGGGTGCTGAGGTAGCGCTCGCCGAAACTGGCCAGCACCACCACAATCAACTTGCCTGCCAGGGCCGGCCGCTGGCCCAGGCGCAGGGCGGCCACCATGGTGGCGCCACTGCTCACCCCACTGAGCAGGCCCTCCTCCCGGGCGAGGCGCCGGCCCATGGCCATGGCCTCCCCATCGGTTACCTGCAGCACCTCATCAATCAAGTCAGCCTGGTAGTTGTCTGGCACGAACCCAGCGCCGATGCCCTGGATGCGGTGGGGGCCAGCAGAGCCACCGCTGAGCACTGGGCTACCGCTGGGTTCCACCGCAAAGGCCTGGAAGCTGGGCTTGCGTTGCTTGAGCAGCTGGGCGCAGCCGGTAATCGTGCCGCCGGTGCCCACGCCGGCCACCAGGGCATCGATGCGGCCATCGGTGTCGGCCCAGAGCTCTTCGGCGGTGGTTTGGGCGTGGATCGCCGGGTTGGCGGGGTTGGCGAACTGCTGCAGCAAATAGGCGTTGGGGAGTTCCTCCACCAACTGGCGGGCGCGGCTGATTGCCCCCTTCATGCCTTCACTGCCGGGGGTGAGTTCCAACTGGGCGCCATAGGCCCGCAACATGGCGCGGCGCTCCTGGCTCATGGTTTCCGGCATGGTGAGGATCAGCTGATAGCCGCGGGCGGCGGCCACCATCGCCAGGGCAATGCCGGTGTTGCCGCTGGTGGGTTCCACCAGCACCGTGCGCCCCGGGCTGATCTGACCCGCCGCCTCCGCCGAGGCAATCATCGAAACACCGATGCGATCTTTTACCGAAGCGGTGGGATTAAAACTTTCCAGTTTCGCCACGATTTCAGCGCCACAGCCCTCCGCCTGGGGTAAGCGGTTCAAACGCACCAGCGGGGTGTGGCCCACCAGGGCGGTGATATCAGGGGCGATCGCCATCGGAATCGGATTCGGGCCCAGGGCCCGAGCAATTAATCGCCCCATTGTGACCAACCAGCCAGGCCCTAAGCCGCTGGACCAGGGCTTCAATCACCGACAGCCACACCCCCGCTTGCTGCTGGCGGAATAACTGCACCGAGCTGTACCAGGGCATCGACGTCCCCCCCAGGCCGTAACGCCACTCGGCCACCGCCGGCACCAATACCCAGGCGGGCACCCCGAGGCCACCGGCGATATGCAGGGCCGTTTGTTGCACGGTGATCACCAAATCCAGGGCCGCCGTGAGGGCCGCCGTGGCCTGGAGGTTTTCACCCACCCCCTCGAAATGGTGCAGGCGAATGCCATGGCAACGCTCGAAGTCTTCCAACTCCGTGGGACCAAGGCCGTATTGGAGATTGATCCACCGCACCCCAGGCACCTGCAGGAGCGGCAGCAACTGCCCCAACTCCAGGGAGCGCTGCACCCGGCTGCCGAGGCTGCCGCCCCCCCGCCAGGCGATCCCCACCTTGGCCCCCGACCCCAGCTGCGCGAGCCGTTGGCACCAGGCTTGCCGGGCGCTCGGCTCCACCCGCAGGTGGGGGCCATGGCCCTGGAAATCCTCGGCTTTAGAGCGATACACGGCGCCCAAACTGCCGATGCTGAAGGCCAGCTGCCCCTGGTTTAGGTCGGCAGCCTCAAAGTTGCTGGCCACCAGGGCCGTAGGGAATGAATACTGAAACAGCTCCACCAGGCGCGGCGGCAGCAACAGCCGCACCGAAGCCGCCTCGGCCAACAGCTCCGGCAACAGCGAGGCAAACATCAGCATGTCGCCGATGCCCTGCTCGCCATAGAGCAACACATGGCGACCCGCCAGGGCCCCAGGCTGCAACTGCCCTAGGCCCCGCAGGGGGAAACCTGGGGGCAGGATCTGGGCCCGGTCGCTACTGGCATAGCGCTGCTCATAGAGGGGCCAACCCTGGACCCAGGCGCCAGCGGCCAGGTAGTGGCGGCCCAGGCTCCAGGCCCAATCGGGGGAACTGCCGAAAAGCTGCCGATGGCTGTCCAGCAGCGGTAACAATTGTGGGGCCGGCAGGGCTTGGGCCAGGGTCTGCAGGGCTTGAAAGCGCACGGCTGGCCCTGGGCGGGCGTCCCCCAGGCAGGCCCTTAATTGGGGCAAGGCCCGGCTGGTAGCGCCTTTGAGAAATTGCAGCCGAGCGGCCCAGAGCAAAGCCTCAGGGTCTGCCTTTGCGCCTAGGGCAGTGGGGGTAGTGGTGATGACGGCCTCCAGCAGGGCTGGGTCGGCCAGGGCCCAAGCCAAATGGCGCAGCGCCTCGGCCACGGCTGCTGAATAAGAAAAACGCTGGCGCAAGGCCTGGGCCCAGGCCAGCACGGGCCCCAGCTCCAGGGCCTCCTGGAGCAGCTGGAGATACTCCAGGGCTGGACCCTCCTGGTGGAGAAACGGCTGAAGCCGCCCCTGGAACTGCGCCAGGCAGGGGCCCTCCCCGCGGCGGCGGGCGCAGGCAATGGCCAAGCTCAATAGGGCTGGACTGTCGCCATGGTCCGCGGCCACCCGCCCGAGGCAAGCCTCGGCCCTTTCCCCCTGGTCTTGCTCCAGGTTGCAGAGGGCCAAGGCGAGGCCATAGGAGGCCGAGGGGGGCTGGGGCTGCTGGGGGAACTGGGCCAACAAAATGGCCTCAGCCTCGACGGCCCGGCCGAGGCGACACTGCTGCTGGGCAAAACTGAGTGGATCCACAGGTTCTCAGAAATTGAACTGGGTCTTAACTACCCCGCCCCAAACATCACCACCACCGATGCCATCAGAATTACTTATGCCGGAGATATAAAATACCCCTGGGGTAATGCTTACGTTATCGGTGAGCTGAAATTGGTACCAGGTTTCCAGGGCGGTGGGCATGCCACCATCGCGGTTCCAGGCCGATTGATTCATCACCAGGGAGGGCACCCCACCGATGGCCAAGCCAGCACTGTTGCCCTTCAGAAAAAGATTTTTAAAGTTCAAGGCCAGCATCCAGCTGTTCATCACAGCGGCATCGCCAGCCTTGGCCATGGCCACCCCCAGCACACTGTTGTCATAGCGAGCCTGGACCCTGGCGTGGCCATAGGCAGCGGTAAAATTGAAATCATCAGTCCATTGAAAAGCAAGGCTTAAACCCAGCTGGTTAGATTCATTTAAACTGGCATATAAAAACGGCGTTAGGGCCAACTGGGTGCCCACCTGGGCCATCGAGTTGTCCCCCCGTTCATGGGCATAATTGGCACTAAATAACCAGCGGCGATCCTCAGATTGCCAGGCTAGCTGCACAGGCAGGCGGAAACGGGTATCGCTGCCAAACCAGCCTTGGCTGATGCTATTACTGGAATCGGGGGCCACAGCATCCGCTTCGCTGGCCAGATAAGCGATGCCAAAGCTAAAACCCTTTAGGCCAAAACCTTTACCCCCTAGCTCCCCAATGGCCAAGCCAAAGCCAGTGCCGGTGTAAGAGGGGAAAATACCAGCGGAACTGTTGAAAAAATTCAACAGGGCATCTTTTGCATAATAGGTGCCCCTGGAAGGTAAAACTGCATCTTGGCCAAGCCTGGTGCCAGCGGCCAGCACAAGATCAGTGCCACCGGCCGTAAATGGCAAGCGATAATAAAGCTTATCAACAAAAATATTCTGGGTGGCATTATTGGGCCATTCAACCACTGCACCGTCATAGGTTAAGCCCGCCGCCGGACTGGCCACCCGGCCAGAAAAAGCATAGGTACTATTGGCGCGTAAACGCAAACCTAATTCATCCTTACCGGAAAAACTAGTGCCAAAATTAAGATAAGCATCATGGGAGAATGTAAAAGCATTACGGTCAGCCACACCATTCAGATTATTAGTGTAAGCTGCCAAATTACGAATAAATTTTGTGGCCGCTTGCTGCACATAAACCACCCGCCGCTGGGCTTCAGAGAGTGAACCATACTCTGCTAAGAGATAGTTAAGCAGGCTATCGTAGCTATTGCCATTTGTTACCAGGCCGCCGGGGGCCACCACCAGGGCAGTGCCATTACCGCTGAGGTTGCCATCAACCAGGGTGGCGCTGCTGCCACAGGAGCCGGCCTGATTACAGGCGCTGGTGTAGATCCGAGTGGAGCTTTCAGAAATACTGATCGGATCTGGCATACCAACGGGCTTAAGCACTGCAATGCCGCCCTTGGGATTAAAACCCGACCCCCCCCTCACATACCTGTAGCCCTTCACCCGGCGGGCACTATTCGCCAATTGCACCAGGGCCTGCATGTCTTTGGGATCCAGCAGGATTTTGAAATCACTGAAATCATCACTGAATGATCCAGAAGATCGCAGCCGCAGGCTGGTAGTGCGGAAATAACGATCCTTTAGGGCCAGATCATCCCCCTGCAGGGGCAAAAAAGTATTAGCACCAGGCTTCAAAAAACCAAGGGTGCCCGTGGGCGCCCCAGGGATTACGGCACTAAAGGCGGTGTTGAAACCACTGGGGGCAACCACAGACACCCGCAGCAACGGCACCAAGCTAGGCACCGCAACGGAGCCCGAGGCTGGCAATAAAAGGGCACCATAATTAGCCGCACCAACCATCTGAGCAGTGTTGCCCCCATAGAAACCATTGGAATCACTGGGGGGCAAGCCATTTGCCGGGGGCGGATCACTGCCGGTGCGATCGGGGGAAAAGGCGGCCCAACTGCTGCTGAAGGCCAGCTGCCTGGCCAGGGCTGGGCCGGCCGTGGGGCGGTAATAGGCAAAGGCCTCCCCCTGGCTGAGGGGATCGGGAATGCGATTGATGAAACGCGGCTGCGCCGCAGCATTGGAACCGTCGTAGGCGCGCTGGCCATAGAGCCGGGCCGCCGCCCCTAGGGCAGAGCCCTGGCCAAAATTGGCCAAACCCGGCCCGCGATAGGCATCCCCCATTACATAACGCCCGCTGCCACTCAGCTTCGAGCTGGTGGAAAACCGGCTGGCTTCCAATGCCCCCAGCCGGGCATCAAGGCCCTGGGTATGGGCTTGAAGCAACGCCAGCTCTGCGCCAAATTCAGAAATCAGCAGCCGGCTAGCTGGGCTAATTTCCGTTACCTGCCCCAGGCAGCGGTTGAGCAGCGCCGCCGCCCCATCGCGACCCAGCGGCCGTTCGCCAAGGAAATTCCCCAGGGGTTGGCCCTCCAGACAGCCATGGCGCTCCCCCAGTTGCCATAGGGCCTGATAGGCCCAGTCGCTGGGCTGCAGATCGGAGAGCTGCTGGAGCGAAGGCAAATTATTGCTTGAAGGCAAATACTCGATAAAAGCCGGTGGTTCCGCCGCCAGCACTGGGGCAAGCAAAGCCAAGGGCAAACAGCAGGCCGCAACAAAGGAAAAACCAAGCCGAATTTGCCTTTTGCGATGCGATCCCAAAAGATATTTACCTAGCAAGCTTGCAGGGTGACCCATTTTGGGGGCCACCCAGATGGGAGAAAGGTGCTGGTGGGGAATAGCTGACCAAAAAATAAAATCGAACCATAAAAAAAGCCCCTCCAGAAGGAGGGGCTTGGTTGGGTGTGTGAGTGAGTTGTGTGAAGAGTGAGTTAAACGAACTGGGTAATCGGAACCAGATCAGAAGTTGAACTGGGTCTTGACCACGCCGCCCCACACATCGCCACCACCGATGCCATCGGAGTTGGAGGTGCCGGAGATGTAGAACACACCAGGGGTGATGCTGATGTTGTCGGTAACTTGGAACTGGTACCAGGTTTCCACGGCGGTGGGCATGCCACCGTCCTTGTTCCAACCGGATTGGTTGGAGATCACGGAAGGTACGCCACCGATGGCCACACCAGCGCTGTTGCCCTTCAGGAACACGTTCTTGAAGTTCAAAGCGATCATCCAGCTGTTCATCACAGCGGAATCGCCGGCATCAGCTTGCTTCACGCCAAGCACGCTGTTGTCGTAGCGGGCTTGAACGGAGGCGTGGCCGTAGGCGCCGGTGATGCTGAAGTCCTTAGCAGCTTGCCAAGCCAAGGTGAAACCAAACTGGTTGGAATCGTTGAGGCTGGCGTACATGAAGGGGGTAGCAGCAAGTTGCGTACCCACTTGGCCCATGGAGTTGTTACCACGCTCGTAGGCGTAGTTGGCGGTGAACAACCACTTCTTGTCGTTGGACTGCCAAGCAAGTTGGACAGGCAGACGGAAGCGGGTGTCTTCACCGAACCAACCCTGGGTCATGGTGTTGCTGGCGTCAGGGGCGACAGCATCACTTTCGTTGGCCAGGTAGGCGATACCGAAGCTCAGGCCCTTCATGCCGAAGCCCTTATCACCCAGGTTGCCGAGGCTCAAACCAACACCGGTACCGGTGAAGGAGGGGAACACACCAGCGGAGCTGTTGAAGAACTCAAGCAGGGCGTCCTTGGTGTAGTAGGTGCCGCGGGAGGGCAGCACGGCGTCTTGGGGCAGACGGGTACCAACGGAAGCAACGGCGTAGTTGCTGATGGGGAAGCGGTAGAACAGCTTGTCGATGAACAGGCCGGTCTTAGCTGCGTTGGGCCATTCCACGGTGGCGCCGTCGTAGGCGAGGGCGGCAGCGGGATCAGCGGCGCGGGCAGCGAAGCTGTAGGTGTTGTTGGCACGAATCCGGAATTGGAGTTGATCCTTACCGGTGAAGCTCGTGTCGAAGTTCAGATAGGCGTCGTGGGAGAACGTGAAGGCGTTCTTGTCCGCAACGTAGTTCTTGTTGGTGGTGTAGGCGGCCAAGTTACGGATGAACTTGTTAGCCGACTTCTTCACATAACCCACCTTGCGCTGCTCTTCACCCAAGGAGCCATATTCCGCGATCAGGTAGTTGATCACGTTGTTGTAGTACGTGGGGTTGGTGACAAAACCACCGGGGGTTACCACCAGGGCGGTGTTGTTACCGGAGAAGTTGGCGGTGGCAGGGGCCGCGCCAGAGGCAGCCGTTTGGGCGAAGTACTGGCGGCTAGCGGTGGTGCTAAGGCTGATCGGGTCGTAAACGTTAATCGGCTTAACGGTGCCTACGCCATTGGCTCCGGCATAGGTGTAGGTCTTAACGCGACGGGCTTCGTTGGCCAGTTGCACCAAGGACTGCATGTCCTTGCGGTCCAGCAGGATCTTGGCATCAGCAAAGTTGCTGCTGGTGGAACCGCTGGTTTGAACCCGCAGGGCATTGGTATTGCCGTAACGGTCTTCCAGGAGAATCTCATTTCCTGTCAGGAAAGAGTTGGATAGGCGGCCCGCCACAGGGTTGACGAACTGGGAGGCGAAGGTTGCTTTGCCATTGATGTTGGCAGCGCCATTGGCAGCGGCGTTGGTGCCGGCAACCTGGGTGTTGTAACCATCCTTGGTGTAGATGGAGAGGCGCTCACGGTCGGCCACATAGGGCACGGGCACGGTGGAGGTGCCCACGGTGCCGTTGAGGGGGTTGGCCAGGGTGGTGCCAGGGATGTTGGTGTTAACCAACATCCGTGAACCGGTGGCCGCACCGGACATCACCGTGGCAGCCGCGCCATAGGCGTTGTTAGCAGCGCCTGCAGTGGCGCTAGGGGTATAGCCGTTCCAAGAGGAGCTGAAGGCCAGCTGGCGGGCTTGGGCAGCGAAGGTTTTACCAGGCTGGAAGGTGGTGCTGGCCGTGTTAGCACCGTTACCGCCAGCGCCGTAGTAGTAGTAAGCCTCACCCTGGGATTGGGGGTCGGCGATCATGTTGGTGGAACGGTTCTGAACACCACCGGTGGAACCGTCGTAGGCCCGTTGGCCGTAGAGCTTGGCAGCGTCAGTGAGGGCGCGGGCTTGGCCGAAGGTGGCGTAGCCGTCGCCGCGGTAGGCATCGCCCATCACGAAGCGAACCACACCGGTCAGCTTGGTGGTGGTGGAGAACTGGGTGGCTTCGATCTCACCCACCTTGGCTTCCAGGCCGTCTACGCGGGCCTTGGTGATGGCGAGTTCTTTTTCGAACTCCTTCATCAGGCGACGCAGCTCGTCGGTGATCTCGGTCACGCGGTCGAGGCAAGCGTTGAGCAGCGCAGCGGCTTCCCAGCGGGTAAGAGCTTGCTTACCTTTGAAGGTGCCGTTGGGGTAGCCGGCAACGCAGCCGTAGCGCTCGATCAAGTTAGACAGTGCCTGATAAGCCCAATCGGTGGGCTGTACATCAGAGAACTGGGTGATGCTGGTGACCTGCTCACTGGAGGAGGCGTACTTGTTGACGCCGTCCATGTTGAGGTCTGCGGCCATGGCGCCGAGGGGGGCAACCAAGCCGAGAGCGGCAGGTGCCAGCAGCAGTTGCTGGAACAGTTTCATTAGGTCCTCACACCAAAAAAGAGGATGGGTGTCGGTTCGCCGTGGACAGACAGAGCCCGCTCACAACTAGCCAACGTCCAGAACTTACCTGCTCTTTTTAGCGACACCAAGTCTTTTGCGCTTTTGCTCGACCAGCTCGACAGCCGTCCGCCTCGCTGGTCGTACGAGTCTCAGCTTGAGCAAAGAAAAAAGGGGCCCCGCAGGGCCCCAGGTTGCTCAGAAGAGCAGGGTGGTTTTGAGCACACCGCCATAGGCGCTGTTGCTGCCCATGCCAGCGGGGTTTGTAATTGTAAAGAAGGCCGGCGTCACACTGATGTTGTCGGTGACCTGGAATTTGTACCAGATTTCCCAAGCAAAGGTGCTTTCGTCGGTGCCCAGGAAGCCGTCGTTGCTGGTCACAAAGGTGGGTT
>JBDLTB010000064.1:0-39234 GCA_039799245.1 Cyanobacteriota bacterium | reverse complement strand
TGGCCCAGGGCATGGGTTTCAACTTGCCGATCGTGAACCTAGAACTGCCGGCCTATTCCAAAAAGGAAAACTGGGGCGCCGCCGAAACCTTTTATCAACTCTGTCGCAGCCTGCTTAAAAGCCAGGTGCCCAGCCCCGGGAGCGCCAAACCAAACCCCCAGCGCTGGCAGGCCGAGGGCCGTCGTCCGCGGGTCAATTTGCTGGGCCCCAGCCTGCTGGGCTTCCGTTGCCGCGATGACGTGCTGGAGGTGAAACGCCTGCTGGAGGAATTGAACATCGATAGCCATGTGGTGGCTCCCCTAGGGGCAACCCCCGCAGACCTGCAAAGAATCCCGGAGGCAGACGCCAACCTCTGCCTCTATCCGGAACTCGCTGAATCAACCTGCGCCTGGCTGGAAAGACAATTCGGCATGGCCACGGTGCGCACGGTGCCAATCGGCATCGGTGCCATTGGGGAATTCCGCCAGGAACTCTGCGACTTGTTGGGGCTGGAGCCGCCGCCATTGCCGCCGGAACGCTCCCGCATGCCTTGGTATTCCCTGTCGGTGGATTCCACCTATCTCACAGGTAAACGGGTATTTATCTTTGCCGATGGCACCCATGCCATCGCCGCCGCCCGGATCGCCAGCCAAGAACTGGGCTTTGAGGTGGTGGGCCTGGGCAGCTACAGCCGCGAACAGGCCCGGGCCGTGCGGGCCGCCGCCCAGCAGCTGGGCCTAGAAGCGCTGATTACAGATAACTACCTGGAGGTGGAGCAGGCGATGGCGGCCGCCGCCCCGGAGTTGGTATTAGGCACCCAGATGGAACGCCACAGTGCCAAAAGACTGGGCATTCCCTGCGCTGTGATCTCGGCGCCGCTGCATGTGCAAGATGTGCCAGCCCGCCATGCCCCCCAGATGGGCTGGGAGGGGGCCAATGCAATCTTTGATAGTTGGGTACATCCTTTAATGATGGGTCTGGAGGAACACTTAATCGACATGTTCCGCCACGACTTTGAATTTGTAGAAGGTCACATGAGCCATAAGGGGGCCGGCACCCCCACCAACACCCCAAGCACCTCTGCCAGCAACACAATTGCCAGCACAGCCATTCCCCATAGCCCTGCTGCCGCCTCAAGCATTGAAGGCAGCCGCTGGACCGCCTCCGGTGAAGCGGAATTGGCTCGGATCCCCTTCTTTGTGCGGGGCAAGGTAAAACGCAACACCGAAGCCTTTGCCCAAGAAAAAGGGCTTAGCGAAATCACAGATGAAATTCTCTACGAGGCGAAGGCCCACTTCTCCCGGTAATCCGCCACTAAGGATTTTGACAATCCAGTAATCCAGCACCAAGCCAAGCACCACCAGCTCAAATTCTGATTTTCACCCTTTCACCCCACCAGCAACCATGACCATCAGCCTCCAAAAAATCAGCAATCCCAGGGAAGATGGAGAAGGCAGCCTCCAGGTTCACCAAGACGATGCCATGGCCATAGTCGAGGGGGCCTTGGTTATTGCGGTATATGGCAAGGGGGGCATTGGCAAATCCACCACCTCCTCCAACCTTTCAGCGGCCTTCTCAAAACTAGGCAAACGGGTACTGCAGATTGGCTGCGACCCAAAGCACGACAGCACCTTCACCCTCACCAAGCAAATGGTGCCCACGGTTATAGACATTCTCGAAACCGTAAACTTCCACACGGAAGAATTACGGGCTGAGGATTTTGTTTTCCCTGGGTTCAATGGGGTGATGTGCGTGGAATCCGGTGGCCCACCGGCTGGCACAGGCTGTGGCGGCTATGTGACCGGTCAAACAGTGAAGCTGCTAAAGGAACATCACCTACTGGAAGATACCGACGTGGTGATCTTTGATGTGCTTGGCGATGTGGTTTGTGGCGGCTTTGCGGCGCCCTTACAGCATGCCGATTACTGCCTGATTGTGACCGCCAATGATTTCGATTCGATCTTTGCCATGAATCGGATCATCGCCGCCATTCAAGCCAAGGCAAAAAACTACAAAGTGCGCCTGGGCGGTGTGGTAGCAAACCGCAGCAAAGACACTGACCAAATCGACAGGTTTAATGAACGGGTGGGCATGCGCACCATGGCCCACTTCCCAGACCTGGATGCGATCCGTCGCTCCCGCCTCAAAAAATGCACGATCTTTGAAATGGAAGCAACCCCTGAGGTGGAAGCAGTCCAAAACGAATATCTAGCCCTAGCCCAGCGGATGCTGAGCAATGTGGAACCATTGGAGGCCGAATCCCTCAAGGATCGCGAGATTTTTGACCTGCTGGGTTACGACTAAATAGGGCAGCAGTGGTGGGCGGATCATCGGCGATCAGGTGAAGATCTATTCGACGGCCCAGTAAACGCTGCTGCAACTTCTCCGCCAAGGAGCGGCCAAAAAGGGAGCGGCCGCGCGGGCGGGGGGCCTGGCCCATCACGATTTGGGTAATGCGACGCTCGATTGCCACCCCGGCGATCGAGCCAAGCACGTCGTCGCTATCAATGCGCAGAAACTCGCCGCCAAAGTCGTTGCAGAGTCGGAGGCATTCCTCCAGCAGGACTCCCTCTTGGTGGGTCAGAAAGCTATGGGGGTTGAGCACAATCAGCACCAACAGCGGCGCATCCATGTAGCCCGCCAGGCGGGCGGCCCGGCGCAGCAGTCGCTTTGATTCGGGGTAAGTGGAGAGGCAAACCAGCACCCGTTCGCGCAGGGAACTGTCGGCTGGGGTGTCGTCATCAACCCGGTCGGCCACCTCGCGCAGGGCCAGCTCCCGCAGGGCCACCAGGTTGCGGCGCTGAAAAAAGTGGGCGAGTGCCTGGCCCACCTTGTCGCTGGCGTAGACCTTGCCGTCGCGCAGGCGCTCCTGCAGGGTTTCGGGCGTGACATCCACCAGCACCACCCCATCGGCCCGCTCCAGCACCCGATCCGGCAGGCGCTCCCGCACCACCACGCCGGTGAGCTGGGCCACCAGATCATTGAGGCTCTCCAGGTGCTGGATATTGACGGTGGAATACACGTCCAGCCCAGCCGCCAGCAGGTGCTCCACGTCCTGCCAGCGCTTAAGCCGCTCGCTGCCAGGGGCATTGGTGTGGGCCAACTCATCCACCAGCACCAGCTGCGGGCGGCGCGCCAGGATCGCGGCCCCATCCAGTTCCTCCAGCCATACCCCCTGGTGCAGGAGCCGCCGCAGGGGAACCCTTTCGAGGCCCTCCGCCTGGGCGGCGGTGTCGGCGCGGCCATGGGTCTCGAGCACACCAATCACCACATCGGTGCCGGCGCGGCGGAGTTCCTGGCCCTCTTGGAGCATGCGATAGGTCTTGCCGACCCCCGGGGCCATGCCGATGAAGAGCTTGTGGTGGCCCCGCCCCTTGGCTGAACGAATCACGGCGGGGGGATCATCGGGTAAGGCGATCCAGGTCGAGGTTTAGCTCAAGTACGTTCACCCGTGCCTCCCCCAGCAGCCCCAGGCTGCGGCCTTCGGTGTGGCGCTGGATCAGTGGCCGCAGCTGCTGGGCCCTGAGGTTGCGGTTGGCAGCCACCCGCTCGAGCTGCTGGGCCGCCGCCAGGGGGGAAATATGGGGATCCAGCCCCGAGCCGGAGCTGTAGAGCAGGTCTGGGGCAGGGTTGCCCAGGCCCCCTTTCTGCAGCGCCGCGGCATTCGCGCCAATGCGTTTAACCAACTCGGGGTTGGTGGGACCAAGGTTGCTGGGGCCTGAGCTCGGCTGTGTACCGGTGCTGTAATCAACCGCACTGGGACGACTCCAGAAATAGCGATCACTGGCAAAGGGCTGGCCGACCAGCGCCGATCCCACCACGGTTCCATCAACCCGCAGCAGGGAGCCATTGGCTTGGAACGGCAACAGCCCCTGGCCGATGGCCAAAATCGGCAGGGTGTAGAGCACCACGGTGATCAGCCACAGCACGGCAGTGAGCCGCAGGGCCCGGAGGCCATCGCGAATCAGGGTCATCAGAACTTCTCCGGTTGGATCATCACGGCGAACAGATAGACCGAAAGCGCCACCGTGCCGCTCATCAGCAGCGCCAGGGCGCCCGTTTGCAGGGGTGGATTGAACAGGCGCAGGGGCGAGGAGGCCGCCACCGCACCCACCACCAGCAGCAGGGGGACCCAGAAGAGGGGTTTGGTTAAGAACATCTCAGGGGCCTCAGATCAGGTGGAGGGAGGTGATGGCCAGGTCGATCGCCTTGATGCCCACAAACGGCACCACCAGCCCTCCGAGCCCATAGACGAGCAGGTTGCGCTTCAGCAACTGTTCAGCGGAGTCCGGTCGGAAGGCCACCCCCCGCAGGGCCAAGGGCACCAGGGCGGGAATGATCAGGGCGTTGAACACCATCGCCGAGAGGATCGCCGAATGGGGGCTGGTCAGGTGCATGAGATTCAGCGCCCCGAGGCCGACCCCGCCAAACAGGGCGGGGAGGATCGCAAAGTATTTAGCCACGTCATTGGCGATCGAGAAGGTGGTGAGCGCCCCGCGGGTGATCAGTAGCTGTTTGCCAATGGTGACGATGTCGATCAGCTTGGTGGGATCGCTGTCGAGGTCCACCATGTTGGCCGCCTCCTTGGCGGCCTGGGTGCCAGTGTTCATGGCCACCCCCACGTTGGCCTGGGCCAGGGCTGGGGCGTCGTTGGTGCCGTCTCCGGTCATGGCCACCAACTTGCCCAGGCGCTGTTCCGCCTGGATCACGGCGATCTTGTCCTCCGGGGTGGCCTCGGCAATGAAGTCGTCAACCCCGGCTTCGCGGGCAATCACCCCGGCGGTGATTGGGTTGTCGCCGGTGAGCATGACGCTGCGAATGCCCATGCGCCGCAGCTGGTCGAAGCGTTCTCGCATGCCGGGCTTAATGATGTCTTTGAGGTAGATCACGCCGTAGATCTCGGCCCCCCGACTCACCGCCAGCGGCGTGCCCCCCAGCCGGGACACCTGCTCGAAGACCTGGTCAAGGCCATCGGGCACCTGGCCGCCGCGGGAGCGCACAAATCCCTTGATGGCATCCACCGCCCCCTTGCGTAGCTCGGTGCCGTCGGCCAAATCGGTGCCGCTCATGCGGGTGCGGGCGGTGAAGTCAAGGCCGCTGGCGGCGGCAGGGTCGAAGCCAGCGCTGGCCCCGAGCTTCTCAGCCAGGCGCACGATCGACTTGCCCTCGGGGGTGTTGTCGAAACCGCTGGCGCCCAGGGCAACAGAGGCCAACTCGGCTTCGCTGTGGCCGCCCACCGGCAGGAACTCCTCGGCCAGGCGGTTACCCAGGGTGATCGTGCCGGTTTTGTCGAGCACCAGGGTGTTGATATCTCCGCAGGCCTCCACGGCCCGGCCGGAGGTGGCGATCACATTGAACTGGGCCACCCGGTCCATGCCAGCGATGCCAATGGCGCTGAGCAGTCCTCCGATCGTGGTGGGAATCAGGGCCACCAGCAGGGCCACCAGAATCACCACCGGCGTGGGACCACCGATGTATGCAGCCACCGGCGGCAGGGTGGCCACGGCGATCAAGAACACCTGGGTGAGCACCGCCAACAACACTGTGAGGGCGATCTCGTTGGGGGTGCGGCTGCGCTCAGCCCCCTCCACCAAGGCAATCATTCGATCAATAAAGCCCTGGCCAGGGTCGGCCGTGATCTGAATGGTGAGCTGGTCGGAAACCACCCGGGTCCCCCCGGTGACGGAGCTGGCCCCATCGGAGCCGGCTTCCTTGAGCACCGGAGCCGATTCGCCGGTGATCGCCGATTCATCCACGGCGGCCACCCCCGCCACCACCTCCCCATCGGCGGGGATCAGCTCACCGCTGCTCACCTGCACCTGGTCCCCCTTGCGCAGGCTGCTGGAATCCACCAGCGCTTCGCTGCCATCGGGCAACAGGCGCCGGGCCTGGGTGCGGGCCTGGGTGCGGCGCAGGGCATCGGCCTGGGCCTTGCCGCGGCCTTCGGCCAGGGCTTCGGCCAGGTTGGCAAACAGCAGCGTGAACACCAGGATTGCCGCCAGAGCACCATTGAACCCCCGCCCCGGGTCGTCTGAGCTGAGCCCAAACAACTGGGGCTCCACCGTGGCGGCCAGGGTGACTACCGTGCCGCACCACACCACAAACATCACCGGATTTCGCACGGTGAGGCGGGGGTCAAGCTTGCGAAAGGCTTCGATGATCGCCCGGCCCAGCAGCCCTTGGCCCTTGGGTCGTTCGGTGTAGCGCCGTTGGTCACGGCGGCCCCTGGGCATGCGGGGAAAGAAGGCTCGCTTAAGGGTGGTCATGGGTTGCGCGAGACGCTCAACGGGGGAGGGAGAAGGCTTCGGCGATCGGCCCCAGGGCCAGCACCGGGAAGAAGGTGAGGGCGCCCAGGATCAGGATCACCACGGCGGTAACCACGGTGAACAGGCCCGTGTCGGTGGCCAGGGTGCCGGGGCTGGGGGTTATGGGTTGCTTGCGGGCGAAGCCGGCCGCCAACAGCAGCAGGGCGATGATCGGCAGGTAACGGCCCCCCAGCAGGCTGACGCTGGCGCTGAGGTTCCACCACACCGTGCCGTCCGCCAGACCCTCAAAGCCACTGCCGTTGTTGGCGGCGGCCGAGGCGTATTCGTAAACCACCTGGCTAACGCCGTGGAAGCCGGGGTTGCTGATCCCCTGGAGGGCAGGGAAACCAATGGTGATGGCGGCGGGCACCAGCACAAACAGCGGATGAATCAGCAGGATCAGGCTGCTAAAAACCACTTCCTGCTTCTCTACCTTGCGGCCAAACAGCTCGGGGGTGCGCCCCACCATTAGCCCGGTGAGGAACACGGTGAGGATCAGAAACACGAGCAGGTAGGCGATGCCCGTGCCCTGGCCGCCGAACACCACCTGCAGGAACAGGTTGAACAGCGGCACCAGGCCCCCCAGGGGCATCAACGAATCCATGGCGCCGTTCACCGCCCCGGTCATGGTGCCGGTGGTGACGGTGGCGAAAAGAGCCGAAACGGCGGCGCCGAAGCGCAGCTCCTTGCCCTCCAGGTTGGGGCCGCTGAGCCAGGGGGCCAGCAGGGGGTTGCCGGCCTGCTCCGCCGAAATCGCCAGCAGGGCGAGCCCCACAAACAGCCCTGTGACCAGCAGCAGCAACAGGGTCCCCTGGCGCCGGTTGCCCAGGAAGCGACCGAAGGCGTCAATGGTGGCGGCGGGGATAGCGACCATGGCCCCCGTGGCCAGCAGGTTTGTGATCGGATTGGGGTTTTCAAAGGGGTGGGCCGAGTTGGCGCCAAAGAAACCGCCGCCGTTTTCCCCCAGTTGCTTGATCGCCTCAAAACCGGCCACGGGCCCCCGCCCCAGGATCTGGGTGGCGCCCTCGAGGGTGGTAAGACTCACCGGGCCGCCCAGGGTCATGGGCACCCCATTGATCAGCAGGATTAAGCCGAACAGCAGGCTCAGGGGCAGCAGCACCCGGGTTAGGGCACGGATCAGATCGCTGTGGAAGTTGCCCAGGGGCCGGCCACAGATGCCTCGGATAAAGGCGAAGCCCACCGCCAGGCCGGTGGCGGAGGAGGTGAACATCAGAAATTGCAGGGCCCCCAGTTGGGCCAGATCCCCCAGGCTCTGTTCAGGGGTGTAGTGCTGCTGGTCGGTGTTAGTGAGGAAAGAGATGGTGGTGTGCAGGGTCGTGTCCCAGCGCATCCCAGGCAGACCCTGGGGATTAAGCCAGGCCGGTTGAAACAGCAGCAGCAGCAGGGCCACGGCCCCAAACAGCCCATTGCTCAGCAGCAGGGGGCGCAGGTAGTCCCAGGCCTGCTCGGCCGGGCGGCCCCGATCCCCCACCCATCGCATCAGGGAGCTTTCCAAGGGGGCAAGCCAGCCATCCAGCCAGGGCTGGGGGCGCCCGTCGAATACCTGCCAGAGATGGCGCCCCAGCAGCGGGATGCTGCCCAGCCCTAGGGCGAGCAGCAGGGCGATCTGTATCCAGGCGTGCATCGGGGTTAGCGTCCTGACCAGAGGTGCCGCTAATTATTAGTCGCCCCTGGGGGGGTATGGCCGGGGCGGGGGCCCTTTGATGGGAGCTGGGTTAGCTCAGGCCGATAAACCCACCAACTTGCTGGAGTAATCCCATACCTTTTCTGCGGTGCCTGGGTCGCTGGCCTGGGCTGACAGCTCTTGAACAAACTGCTTACCGTTTTGCTTCTGGCGATTACCCCAACTCCAGTGAACTCCGGAATCAACAAAGGCAGGGTCGGCCACCACCTGGGCCACCCGCTCCCCAGCCAAGGCCTGGCTCACATAGCCGCCGGTGACATTTTTCTGGAACCAGGGGAAAATGGTCTGGAAGGCGGGGAAGTGGTTGCGAAATAAAGGGGTGTCAGCCACACAGCCGGGATAGAGGGAACTGAAGCTGATACCGGTGCTGGAGTGGTAACGGCGGTGCAGTTCCAGGCTGGTGATCATGTTGCAAAGCTTGCTGTCTTTATAGGCCTTACCTGGTTTGAATTTCTTGCCATTGGCCATGGTGATCGGCGCCTTAAAGCCAGCGGCGAACCCAGAGAGGTCGCCGAGATCTGCGGGGGCAGGAATCGGTATTTTGCCGCCCAATTCCTTGGAATTAGCTGTAACAGTGCCGAGGGTGATCAGGCGTTTATCCGCCATTGGTGAAGCCTGGAGATCTTCCAAAAGCAAACGGCTCAGCAGAAAATGGCCCAAGTGATTGGTGGCCATCGAAAGCTCATAGCCCTGGGAACTCCACTCGGGCTCCTTTAACAAAGGCTTGTACACCGCCGCATTAATAACTAGGGCCGCCAGCGGCCTGCCTAGGGCCCGGAAGGAAGTCACAAATTGCCGCACACTCTCCAGGTCGGAGAGCTCCAGGGGCAGATGAATGATTCTGTTGCTTTCCAACCCCAGGGAGGCCGCTGCGGCCTGGGCCTTGGCGGTGTCGCGACAGGCCATAAGCACCGTCCAACCGCGATCAACTAGCGCCTTAGTGGTCCAGAGGCCCACCCCTGAGGAGGCGCCAGTAACAATCGCCAGCCGATCCGCAGGCAAGGGGGGAGTGCTAGTCATCGGCTAGAAAAATTCAGGGGGTAGGGGATTTAGCGGCTGGGGCCCAAACAATGCGGCGCCGGTTGGGGGCAATCCACTGCTGCTCCTGTTGGAACACCACCTGTTGACCATCGGCGGAAAACAAGCGGTCCAGCTCGTGTTCTCGTTTCTGGAGTCGATCGCTTTGGAGCTGCAAAACCGCCTGGATTTCACTATGGCGATCCAGGCGTTGCTGGTGGGCGATGGCCAATTTGGCCAAGGTAACCACAGCCAATATCAAACCAGCGGCCTTCAACACCAAGCCTAGGGAAGCGAATAATAATTCCTCCCTAGCAATGGCTGCGGTGGAGGAAAGCACCACCTCGTTGGACATCGGCGCCACGGGCCGCAGATGGGATCCCTCCCTCCGACCTTGGGGCTGGCTCTGGAGCGGGAAAGGCTGGGAAGATCGTTCGGAAACTCGGGGAACTGAACGCACCAGCAGGGGGCAATCTCACCCGCTTGTAGCGCACCTCACCTCAGCTGCCAACCCAAGCCGAGCTCAGTTGCGATAAAGGCTCACCGAAAGCCGCACCGCCAGCACAGCGGCGTGGGCAGCCACCACCAATGCAATAAAGATCTCAGCCTGGGTAATAGCGGAGGCCATTGATTGAAAACGAACCCTGCCATTCTCCTGTGCCTTTGCCCCCTGGCCCAGCCCTGTCACAGGTCTTGATGGCCCCAGCCGACTAATTTGGGCAGGCCAATCCCTTGCTGGCCTCGGCCTTGCCCATGTCCCTCGCTGCCTGGCGCCAGCTAGCCGGGGCCGGTCGCCGCCCCCCCAATGCCGAGCGCCACCGGCTCAGCAACCTCAAGCAAAAGCTGCTACGGCTCGGGTCAATGGTGGAGGAATCGGCGGTGCTTGCCCGGGCGGTGCTGGCGGTGCCAGACCTGGAGGCAGCCCCCCAGATCCGCCGCGGGGACGACAAAATCGACGGGCTTTACCGGGAGCTGGAGGAGGACTGCGCCCAGCTCCTGACGGAACGGGCCCTGCCGCGACACCAGGTGCGGGCGGTGCTCAGCTACGGCCACTGCGTAAGGGACCTGGAACGGTTTGGGGACTACTGCAAGGAGCTGGCCGAACTGGGGGAACAACTTTTGCCAGCCCAACCGGTAGCCATGAGGGAACCGATCCTGTCAATGTTTGACCGCTGCCGTTCCCTGCTAGCCCTGGCCCTCGACTGCGTTAGCGAAGAGGATGTGAGCGCCGGGGCGCGACTCAACACCCTCGACGACCTGGTGGACAAGGACTACGAAAACCTGTTGGCCCAGCTGATGGATCCCATGCAATTCCCTGGAGAAAGCATCGAATCATTGCTACTGCTGGTGTTGGTGCTGCGTTGCATTGAACGGATGGCAGACCATGCGGTGAATGTGAGCCGCCGGGTGGCACGGTTAGGCGATGCTTAATACCTGCATTGCGGTGGGCCCCACCCAACTGATCCAGCTAGACCTTTCGCCCCTAGCCCCTTTGGCGGCACTGCCCTTAGGGGAGCTGTTGGCCCTGGAAGACAAGCTCCAATTGGCCCTGGACTGGCCCCGGGAGGACACTGACCCCCGCGAGCTATCGGAAATCCCCGAATGCCGGCTTTGGAGCCTGCGGGCCGACGCCCATTTCCCCTGGCTGCCGTTGCTGTTGGAACGCTCCAGCGGCCAACTCAGCCGCCATGTGGCCATGCTGGTGCCCCATAACTTCAGCCGCACCGAAGGAATCCGCTTTGATGCGGATGCCCTAAGTCTCTGGATCAGCCATCGGCTATTTCTGCTGGACCATTGGGGCCAGCAGAAACAAATCCCCCTGCGGGGCCGGTTGGGTCAGATGGCCGCAGTTTTGGGCTTTGAACTAGATCCAGCCTTCTGGCCGTCAACTTAAGTGGGGAACTTGGGTTAGGCAGAACCTTCCAACTCAGAATCTGCAACTTCAGAATCTGCAACTTCAGAATTTGCAGCCTCCAGATTTCCAACGTCATAATTGGCATCGTCAGAATTGGCGGCCTCCGAATTTGCAGCCTCCGAATTTCCAACGTCATAATTGGCGGCCTCAAGGTTTACCGCTTGCGCTTCAGCATTTGCCACTTCAGCATTTGCCACTTCAGCATTTGCCACTGCGGGATTTGCCACTGCGGGATTTGCCACTGCGGGATTTACCCCCAGGCGATTTTCCACTGATGGATAGAGCTCCCTGGTTAATCGGCGCGTTTCTTCGCTAACCTTTAGGCGAAACTGGGCAGCTTGCTCTGCTGGCAACACAGGGAACTGCTTAGCCTCCCTGCGGCCGGGCTTATCCCAGCTGGCGCGCCATTCCTTCTGGAGCTCCTCCTTTAGGGCTGCCAACTGGATTTCCACATCAAGGGCTTGCAACTGTCCCAGCTGGGCGGCCTCCTCCAGCCAGGCGGCCCGATAGGAATCAAAGCTTTTACGATTTAAAGTATCTCGCATATCAAGCCTAGGTTGATACTCCTTAAGCGCCTTCAGTTCCTCGTCTAGAATAATTGTCCAAGCCCCTTCATGGCCATCCGGGATTTGGGCAGCCTGCTCGGCCCGTTGGATTGCAATTTTATATAATTCTATCCATTTAAAATGTAATTTCTCCTCCACCTGCTTAACATCTGCAGCCGAACCACCTCTTTTTTTGGTAAGGGCAGGCAGGGCATTATCAGCCTTTTTTAGAAAGATTCTTTCCTCCCGCTCAAGGTTTGCAGCCCCCCAGCGCTTGCGGTACTCCCAGAGCTCGGCATAGCGCCTGAGATCCTCTGGCGACCAACCAAGTTCTTTGAGTTCTTCCTCGCGGTTGACTTCGTCCTTGAGCACTTTGGCTTCTATGGCACAAATCCCAGTGTAGCTAGCTATTCCGCAGCAGACCCCAGGGCCTCAGCCAGCTCCCCCAGCCTCGAAAAACAACAGGGCCGCCCGGCGGCCACTGTCTAGGGCCAGCAGGACCGTGAGTAGGCGCAGCATCCAGGCCAGGCGCTCCGGGGCCACCCCCTGCAACCTTGAGGCGGACCAGCGGGCCGCCACCGCCGCCGTAAGCCCCAGCACCAGGGCCATGGGCCACTGGCCTCGGCCGGCGTACAAAAACAAAATGCCAGCGCCGCTTGAAGCGCAGCACACGGCAAAGGTGCTGAGTCGAATGGCGTGGTGGATAGGCAAGTGCAATAGAGAAACCATCAACGGCACCATCACCAGGCCGCCGCCCACCCCCAGCATTCCCCCCGCCAACCCCGCCACGGCCCCCACCGCCAGCAAGCTCAGCAGCGGTTGGGGCAATTGATCCAGGGGCAGGTCCTGCTGCTGGCCCCGGGGGCTGATCGTGAGGGCCAACAGCCCATACATGCCGGCCTGCAGGGCCAGCAATTGCCAGCCGCTCAGCAAAGACCCCAGATGGCCAAACAGCAAACCAAAAAGCAACGCCCCAGTGCCTATGGCCAGGGCCGATCGCCAGGGCAAGCGACCATTACGCAGGTGTTCCCAACTGCCACCGGCCGTGGTGGGCACGATCGCCAGGGTGCTGGTGGCCAGGGCCTGGTGGGGGCTAAGACCCAGCAGGAGCAGCAGTGGTGAAAAAACGAGGCCCCCACCGATCCCTAGCAGGCCAGACAGCAGGCCAGCCAGAATGCCCAGGGGCAGCAGCAGCACCAATACCGGCAGCATCCCCTTTGACCCATGGCCCCCCCAGCCTCCCCTATGGCGCCCCGGCCCTGGGCCCTGATGCCCAGCCTCAGGGCCAGTGGCCCCAGGCAAATGGCCCTAGACCATTGGATGCTTGAGCAAGTAACCAGGGGCAATGGCCCTGGGGCACTGCTGCGTTTTTACCGCTGGGACAAACCCTGTATCTCCCTGGGGCACCACCAGTCCTCGCTTGGCAGCACCACAGACCTGCCGGTGGTGCGCCGACCCACGGGGGGGGCGGCAGTGCTCCATGGGGGTGACCTCTGTTATGCCATTGCCCTGGCTCACCCCCCCGGTGGGCCCAGGGCCACCTACGGGTTAATCAGTCAGTGGTTACAACGCGGTTTTGAACGACTAGGCAACCCCCTGCGGCCAGGGACCGCGGGCCAGGATCGCCAATTAATCAATTGCTTTGCCAGCGGCACCGCCGCCGATCTGTTGGGCACCAAGGGCGAAAAGAGAGTTGGCAGTGCCCAGCTCTGGCGCCGGGGCATGCTGCTGCAACATGGTTCGATCCAGCTGATCCCAGACCCTGGGCTCTGGCGGATGCTCTTTGGCCAGGAAGCCCCCCCGGCCCTGGCCCCGGGGGACGCCATCGAAGCTGAGCTGCGGGCCGAAGCCCAAGCCTGGCTTTTTGGAACTCAGCCGGAGGAACTTCCCTTGCCGGCGATCACCTCCGGCAACGACGCCACGCTTTGGGCGATCGGCGCCAAGGCCATGCCGATCGGGTAGGTGCCCTGGCGGCGGGCCTGCTCCAGCAGGGGCTGGGGCAACCGCAAGGCCAGGCGCCCCAACACCGCTTCCGAGAGCTCGGGCCGTTCCAGGGTGCCCACCGGCAACCCGGCCGCACTAAGTACCAGCAGCCGGGCCTGGGGGGCCTGCTCCAGGGCCAGCACCGCCTGCCAGAGGGGGGCAGATTCAGCAATGGCGGGCAGATCTGCCAAGGGGCGCTGGTGGGCCTCCAGGCGCTCCAAATCCCACCTCTGCACAGGCACCTCCCGCAGGGGGCCATCGTCTACAAAACCGCGCCAGCGGCCCGCCTCACAGAGCAATACCCAATCGGGGCGGGGGCTGTCACTGGCCAAGCGCAGCTTGCTGAGCTCCCGCAGGGAAGCCCGGGGATCCAACACCCGCAGGCGCCGGCTGGCAGCATCCTTCACTTGCAGCTGTTGTAGGGCCCGTTGTAGGGCCAATAATTGCAACTGATTACGGGAGGCCCCCAGGCCAAACCAACCGAGCAGCACCAACCAAATACTGCCGAAGGAGCCCCCCCGCAGAAGCAGAAATACCCCCAAAACAATCGCTGTCCAGGCCAGCAGCTGACCGCAGTGGGTGGCCACCCGCACCCCCCGCACGCGACTGCCACTGAACTGCCACACCAGGGCCTTAACAATCTGGCCGCCATCGAGGGGCAAACCGGGCAGCAAGTTGAACAGGGCCAACACCAGGTTCAACTGGGCCAGTTCCTCGGCCACCAGCCCAACCACTGGCAGCAGGTGACTGAGCGGATGCACCGCCAGGGCCAAGAGCAGCGCCAGCACCAGGCTCACCGCGGGACCGGCCGCCGCCACCAGCAGGGCGCCGATCGCCGTGGGGGGATCCCGCTCAACGGTGGCCACACCGCCGAGCATGAACAGGGTGATGCTGCACACCTTCACGCCGAGGCGCAGGGCCACCAAGGAATGGCCCAGCTCGTGGAGCAACACAGATACAAACAGAAGCAGTGCTGTGCCAAAACCGGCCAGCCAATTGCCCTGGAATTGTTGCTGGAACACCACCGAGGCGAAGGCCAGCACCACCAACCAACTGGGGTGGATGTAGAGGGGAATCCCGGCCAACCGAAATAACCGCCAACCCTGGGCCCCTGGGGCTTCGATCACAACGCCCTGGCAGCGAGTAGAAACTTCATCCTAGAAACGGCCCCATGGCAGTGCCGCTTTTAAAAATTTGTGGACTCACCCTGCCCAGCCAGGCGGCGGCGGTGGCGGCCCTAGGCAGTGATGCCCTCGGGGTAATTGGCGTGGCCCGTTCCCCCAGGTATCTGCCGGCCAGCGGCCGTCCGGAGCTGTGGCAAGCGGTGGCAGCGGCCAATCCCCAGTGCCGCCGGGTGCTGGTGCTGGTGAATCCCAGCGACGCCGACCTGGGGGACCTCGATCCAGCCCATGGCCACCAGGTGTTGCAACTGCATGGCGAGGAAAGTCCTAGGCGCTGCGCAGAACTGGCCCAGCAGTGGCAGATACCAGTTTGGAAGGCCCTGCGAATCCGGGACCCAGCTGATTTGGCCCAGGCCAAGGCCTATGCGGCCCAGGTGGAAGCATTACTGCTCGATGCCTGGGTGGCCGACCAGCATGGGGGCAGCGGCCACAGGCTGCCACTGGCCTGGCTGGAGCGGTTCGAGCCCGGCTGTCCCTGGTGGCTGGCAGGGGGGATCGGCCCCAAGACCGTGGGGGCAACACTGGCGGCCCTGGCCGAACTAGAGCTGCAACCCAGCGGCATTGATGCCTCCAGCGGCGTGGAAATCAGCCCAGGCATAAAAGATCTGCAGCTGGTGGCCACATTGCTGCAGCTGGTCAAGGCACAATCAAGCCATTAACCACCCTTGCTCCCCCCGGCGAAATATCAATGGCTATCCCACTTCTAAGCCTTCCATTTGCCAGCATCAACCTTGGCAGCCTCAGCCTTGCCAGCTTGCCGCTCCTCGCCCAGGGGATGCTTCCGGGCTGCCAATTGATCAACGGCAATCTTCAGTGCGTCCCTGGCCAGCAGCTCACTCCCCAGCAGCAAATAACCGTGCTGGAGCAGCAAATTGACAGCAACCTGGAATTAGAAAATAAAATCCAGCAGTCGATCAATAATCTCGGCCAGCTGCTGGTTAGGGGCAATGCCGCCGCAGGGGAGCTGCTCAGTGCCGCCTGGATCGCAAACCCTGGCATGGGCCAAAAGCCCTTAGCAGTACACTGGTATCGCCAGGGGGCCTCTGGCTGGCTACTGATCCCAGGGGTGCAAGGCCTTAAATATCAACCTAATGCCCAAGACAAGGGTCTGAAGCTGATGGCCGTGGCCACGGTGAGCACACCCAATGGCACCAGTCGCGTTGCCTCCCAAGCCCTGGGACCAGTGGTTCTAACTGGCCCCTAATTTGCTGGTCACTAATTTACTGGTAGCTAATTACCTAGTAGCTAATTGACCAGGGCCTCCTGCTGACGCACTAGTTCAAAGAACTCCTGCTTGAGGCTGGGGTCATGGCGGAAATCACCCCGCACCACAGAATTCACCATGCTGGTTTGAGGTTCCTTCACCCCACGCCACTTCATGCAGTAATGCTGGGCTTTAACAATAATTCCCAGGCCCAGGGGCTTACAAAGCCGCTCAATTTCATCGGCAAGAATCATCACGGCTTCCTCCTGGATGTGGGGCCGGGAGAACACCCAGTCGGCCACCCGCGCAAACTTACTGAGGCCAATCACCCGCTCACCGGGCTTAATGCCAATCCAACAATTACCTAGGATTGGCACCAAATGGTGCGAACAGGCTGAACGCACGGTGATCGGACCCACCGTGTAAATCTCATCCAACTGCTTCACGTTGGGAAAGCTGGCAATCTTGGGCTGATGGTGATATCTACCCTTGAACACCTCATGCAGGTACATCTTGGCAACCCGCTCAGCCGTTTCCTCGGTGTTGTGATCGCGATCAATATCAATCAGCAAGCTACGCAACAAATCGCGCACCTTATCGGCAACTTCCTTCTGAAGCAGGTCCAGCTCACCATCAAGGATATGTTCTGCCAAGTTGTCATTGGCCAAGTAGGGCACTTGGGCCGCCTCTAGGCGAGCGCGGATTATTTCGCTGATGGTGCGTGGCGAATTGGCGCGGGACAAGCGCTGACTGCCAATCCCATGGGATGAGGCCATCGGGGAAGCTGTTGCCATAGGACTTAGGTCGTCAAGGGCAGTCATGGAACTCAGAGCGCGCCGGCGGCGGGCATAAGGGTGAGATCTTCCAGCAGAAGCTGGGGGGGTTGCTGCGCCATATGCAGCAGGGTTGATGCCACATTCTCCACAGAGAGCATGGCATCGCGATCAAAGGAGGCTTGCACCGTAGGAGTATCCCAAAGTGGGGAATTAACTGCCCCCAAGGTTAGGGTGGAAACCCGAATACCATGGCCTCGCTCCTCCTCAGCCAAACAACGGCTGAAGGCTTCCAGGGCCGCTTTACTGGTGCAATAGGCCCCCCATTCTGGAAAGGAGCGGCGGGCGGCGTGGCTGTTCAAATTAATGATCAACCCACCCCCCTGGGCGCGCATGGCAGGTACAAGGGCAAGGCAAACCTGAAAAACACTGGTGAGATTCAGTTGCAGCAACCATTGCCACTGCTCCAGACTGGTGGATGTTAGCGGTGCCGTAAGGGCTACGCCGGCATTGTTGATGACTAAGCCAGGGGTGCCGGCCTCCGCTATCAAATGCTCCAGGGCAGGGGCCATGGCCCCTGGATCGGCGAAATCCACACAGCGGCTGGTCACTGTCACCCCATGGGAGCGACAGTGCTCTGCCACAGCATCTAGCTCCTGGCTAGATCTGGCCAGCAGCTGCAAATCCCAGCCGGCCTCGGCGAAGCTTTTAGCCGAGGCTGCACCGATGCCCCGGGAGGCCCCGGTGATCAGAGCAACTTGGGACAAGGAAAGCAAAAGCAGAGGTAAGGGTCAATCACCGCCAAAACGGGGAAATCTAAAAAAATGCTAAACGTTCCCAAGCGGCTCCGTGGCCCCGGGATGCAAATCAGCTTCAGGGCCCTCTAGGACCCTGCCAATGCGCCGGTATTTGGCGTAGCGCTGTTCTTTCAGGGTATTTGCATCCAAAACCAGCAACTGTTCCAGCTCCTCCCCTAGGGCTGCCCGCAGGGTTTCTGCCGCCTGCAGGGGCGCCCAATGGTTGCCGCCGGAAGGTTCCTCAAGTACCCGATCAACAATGCCCAGCTGGCTGAGGTCGCGGGCGGTGATTTTCAGGGCCTCCGCCGCCGTGGAGGCCTTAGAGGCATCCCGCCAGAGGATTGAAGCGCAAGCTTCTGGGCTGGCCACGGTATAAACACTGTGCTCAAACATCATCAGGCGATCGGCCACGCCAATGCCCAGGGCGCCGCCGGAGCCCCCCTCACCAATCACCGTGGCGATCACTGGCACCTGCAAACTAAACATTTCCCGCAGGTTCACGGCAATCGCCTCCCCTTGGCCCAGCTCCTCAGCCTTCAGGCCGGCGTAGGCGCCGGGGGTATCGATAAAACAAATCACAGGCAAGCCAAAGCGATCGGCATGTTTCATCAGCCGCAAGGCTTTTCGGTAGCCCCCTGGGGAAGCCATACCGAAATTACGGGCGACATTTTCCTTGATGTCCCGGCCCTTCTGGTGGCCCAAAAACAACACAGGCTGCTGGCCGAGGCGCCCGAGACCCCCCACAAGGGCCATGTCATCGGAGCCACCCCGATCCCCGTGCAATTCAATCCATTCCTCACTGATTACCTGGATGTAATCGAGGCAGCTGGGCCGCTGGGGATGGCGGGCCACCTGGATCTTTTGGGAGGGGGATAGGGAACCAAAGATGTCTTCCCGGCGGCGGGCCGCCAGGGTTTCCAGCTGCAGCAACTGCTGGCTCACATCAACTTCTGAATCCCTGGCCAGTTGCCGAATCTGGTCAATCTGCTCCTCAAGATCCACCAGGGGCTTTTCAAAATCAAGCAAAAAACGGCGGGCCATCGAGATCAAGCGACAAGGGCGATGGCGGAAGCTTCCACCGGCTCCAGCCCTAGGGCGGAGAAGCCATGGCGGATGGAGGCGGCGCCGATTTGTTCCATGGCCTCAAGGGTGATGTTGTTGCGACCCCAACTGAAATTGGTGTGCCAGCCCTCAAATTCCAGGAGCATCGCCTCAGCAAAACAAGCAAACAACTGGCGGCGCGGGTTGCTCATCTCGGCCATTTCCATCATCTGCCAGCCGATATCCCGAACAAATTCAACAATTCCGCCCTTGAGCACAGTGACGTGTTCAGAGGCGACCCGGCTATCGAGATTTTTGGGGTAGCCCCCATCAATCATCAAACAGGGCTTGCGAAGGGTTCCGGACTCAATGCTGAGGGTTTGGGGCAATGATGCCACCCATACGACCACATCAGCCTCAGGCAGAGCCTCCTCCAGGCTCAGCACCCGAGCAGCTCCCAACTCCTGGCGCAGGTCCTCCAGCCGTTGCTGCTGGCGGGCCACCAGGAGTAATTCAGCCACCCCAGTGCGTCTGGCCAGCCAACGACATACGGCACTGCCAATGTCTCCGGTGGCCCCGACCACCGCCACTTTCGCCTTGCTGAGATCAATGCCCAGCCGGGGGGCATTCTGTTCCACCTGACGGCAAATCACCCAGGCGGTGTGGGTGTTACCGGTGGTGAAACGCTCCCATTGCAAGAGGGTGGCTCGGATCTGTTGAAACTTAGACAGGTTGAAGTTCTCGAAAATGATCGAGGTGAATCCGCCAAGGGCGGTGATGTTGATGCCCTTCTTCTGGGCTAACTCCATGGCGTTTTGCACCTTACGGGTGGCCGTTTTGAAGCGGCTGAGCATTTCCGGCACAAAGCAGGAGTCGATGTAGGTGCCCTGGATGGTTTGGCCGGTGGCACTGGTCAGTTCAAAGGTTTCCACCAGCTGGGGCGGAGCACTGCACCAGAGATCAAGTTCCCCATCGGCCAGCTCTTCTAAGCCCAAATCCCGAGCCTTGAGGCGCGCATCCCTGAAACTGCTGGAGTGACCGATTAGACCAAACATGCTGCAGACCTAATGCACCCGGGGTATGGCCGGGAGCGAATGATTAAGAAATAGTCTCCCACGACACCAAAGCTAGGGGGAGCAGGCCTAGGCCACCAGGGCCGCCGCACTCATGCGGGCCAGGTCGCGGGAACCAAAGCCGATATCCATCAAGGCCTCTTGGTAGGCAATTAAAAAATCTTCGATCAGACTCTCTTTCTCCATATACAGCACGGCGGCATCGTCTGCCACTTGATCGAGCATGCGGCGGATGATCGGCAAGTTGATCTTGTTAGCCTGTTCGATCTCCCCACGCACGGTTTCAAAACGGGCCTTAAGCCACTCCTGGCCGTAGTTGAGGTGGGTGTATTCATCCTTAACCACCCCTTCTGTGATCTTGCGGGCGAAGGGGTCGGCCACGGGGATATAGATGTGATAAGCGGCGATGGCAAAGGCCTCGATCATCAGGGCCTGGATCACCAGGCAGGTCACCACCTTTCCTTCGCCAAGGGCGGTTTGGAAATTGTTGTGCAACGGTGCGAAAAAGTCTTTGGCAAAGGCCATGGCTGGCTCCACCCCCAGGTTTTTGCCACAGGCCTGGAAGCCTTTCATGTGCTTCAGCTCCATGCGAGCCAACTGGGCCAAGGGCTCCTGTTGATCGGGTAACAGGGTGCCCAGGGACAGGTAGTTGTCGTAGGCCTCCTGCTCGCCTTCAATCACGATGGCATTGATCCGGCTGTAGGCCGATTTATAGGCCTCGGTTGTGAAATCTGGAAGCTCTGCAGCGATGGGGGCCAGAACGGAAGAAGCCATCACTGCTGGGGAGCCGTTGGTAGACGCTGCACTCTATCTAGTGCCGGCCTGCGTTGGGGCCAATCACTGGTTAGCAAGCTGGTAAAAAGCTGCCGCCAGCCCTCAACTAGGCCCTCCAAGAGTTCTCCCCCCTCCCCAGGGTGGGCCCCGCTGGGATCCCCCACCAACCCACTGGCACTGAGCTCCCGGCTGATCCAGGCGCAGGGGACTGACCCCTCCAAGGACAGACCCGAGGGCGGTTCCGCTGGCAGCGCCGCCGTCGGCAGCGGGCCCACCAACTCCGGCCGTAGCGCCAGCATCAAGCTGGTTTCAGCGCGGCCCCCATGGAGACCCTGGCTGCGTTCTGGTTCTGGAATCAACTCCAACAGCTGCGGCGGCCCCGACCAAATAAACCAGGGCAACACGGCCAACTGCGGCCAGCGCTGGCGGATCTGCCGGGCGGCCACCTGCAGCAGGGCGATTTGGCCCCCATGGCCGTTAAACAGCACGAGCCGTTCAAATCCAGCGCCAGCCACCGCTGCGCCCACCGCCTCCAGCAGGCCCAAGAGCAGCTCCGCCGGCAGGCTCACGGTGCCGGGGAAGCCGGTGTGTTCTGGCGAAAAGCCATAGCTCTGTAGGGGTAAACGCCAGATCGGCAGTTCCTCTGGCAATTGCTTTAGTACCAGATCCAGCAAGGTGTCTGCAAAGCAGCCATCGGTGCCAAGGGGCAAATGGGGCCCGTGCTGTTCCACCGCACCGATGGGCAGCACCACGGTGCTGCCGGCCCGACGGGCGGCCGCCTCCACGGCGGGCCAGGGCAGGTCTTCAAGGCGGCGCTGGGAACCCATTTATTCGGAAGGTGCTGCCTACAGTGTGGGATCGCTTTAGTACAGGTCATGGCCGGTTCCGGCAGCGACAAGCCCCGCACTACCCCCGCCGCCGCTACCCCCCTGCGGAAGCCCCTGGCAATCCTCCATATCAGCAAGAAGGAAGAGGAAGAACGCCGCACCAAGGAGGACCAGGAGCGCGCAGCCGCTGCCGCTGCAGCCCCTAAGCCGGTGGCGGCCCCCGTGCGGCGCTTCGCAGGCGACGACCTAGACAGCATGGAAGGCATGACCATGGCCGACCTGCTCGGCCCCTCCGACCAGAAACGCAAACAACAGCCCCAGGCCGGCGGGGTTAGCCGCACCCCAGCCCGCAGCGTTGACGACTTTGATTTCGATGAGGAGGCCTTCCTGGCCGCCCTCGATGAAAACGAACCGGTGGGCACCACCGGTGAGGTGGTCACCGGCAAGGTGATCGAACACGAAAGCGATGGCATCTATGTAGACATCGGCGGCAAAGCCCCGGGCTTTATGCCCAAGGCTGAATGTGGCCTAGGGGTGATCACAGATCTCAAAACCCGCTTCCCCAAGGGCACCGAGGTGCAGGTGTTAGTCACCCGGGAACAGAACGCCGATGGCATGGTGACCGTGAGCTCCCGGGCCCTGGCCCTCCGCCAGGCCTGGGAAAAAGTGCGCCAGCAGGAGAAAGACGGCAAGGTGGTGCAGGTAAAGGTGAGCGGCTTCAACCGCGGGGGCGTTACCTGTGACCTGGAGGGCCTGAGGGGCTTTATTCCCCGTTCCCAGCTGCAGGATGGCGAAAACCACGAGGCCCTAGTGGGCAAAACCCTGGGGGTGGCCTTCCTGGAGGTAAATCCAGAAACCCGCAAGCTGGTGCTTTCAGAGAAACGGGCCGCCACCGCCGCCAAATTCTCTGAATTGGAGGTGGGTCAACTGGTGGGCGGCCAGGTGGCCAGCATCAAGCCCTATGGCTTTTTCATCGACCTGGGCGGCGTGAGTGGCTTGCTCCACCAAAGCTGCGTCACCGGCGCCCACCTCCGCGACCTGCGGGAGGCCTTTGAACCGGGCGAAGCAATTCAAGCCTTAATTACTGAAATCGACCCGGGCCGCGGCCGCATTGCCCTCAACACTGCCCTCCTGGAAAACCAACCGGGGGAACTGTTGGTGGACAAGGCAAAGATCTGGGCGGAAGTGCAAGACCGGGCCAACCGGGCCCGCAACATGCTGCGCCAAAAGGAACAGAACGCCGGATGAGCAGCGCCTCTAAGGAGTGGGAGCTCGACTTTTACTCCCGTCCAGTGCTGGACGAGAACGGCAAAAAACGTTGGGAACTACTGATCTGTTCCACGGACCAAAGCTTCCGCTGGAGCAGTTTCTGCCCGGCCAACAGCGTTAATTCGATCTGGCTCAAAGCAGCCATCGAGGAAGCCCTGGCTTTGCAAGGGGCCGAGGCCCCCCGCCGGCTGCGCTGCTGGCGCAGCTCGATGCGCACCATGGTGCAGCGGGCCGCCGCCCCCTTGGGCCTCGAAGTGCTAGCCAGCCGCCGTTGCTACGGCCTAGTGGATTGGCTGCGGGAAAGGGAACGCACCGTCTACGCCAGCATGGAAGGACATTTGAGCGGACCCCTGGCGCCGCCCCCCAGCCCCGTGCAGCCCCTGGCCATTCCCCTGCCGGAGGCGGTGCGGGGCGACAGCTGGAGTTGGGCGCAACTGCCGGCAGAAAGTTTTAGAGAGGCTGCCGATTGGCAGATCAGCTTTGCCGGCCTGGTGCCCCTACCAGAGTGCGCCGCTGAAGCACCGGTGGCCGGCCTGCGCCTGTTCAGCCCCAGCCGCGCCCTGGCCCTGGCCGGTTGGCTGGCGGGGCTAGAGCCGGTGCGGCTCGAGGTACGCGACCAGCAGCTGGTGCTGGAGGCGGGCCTGGAGGACCGCTGGCTGGTGTCTGACCTCAAACCAGAGGAAGCGGAGGCGGCCAGGGCCGCCTTTCAATTGGCCCGGGACCAAGCCGGCGGCTTGCAATTCCTAGCGGTTCAAACTGACGAAACGGCCACAGACTTCGCCGGTTTCTGGCTGTTGCGGGATCTGCCCGATTGCTAAAGCCTCCCCACCACTGACCCATGGCCGAAGCCCTACCCGCCCCCTTTGATCGTCCAGATCGGGGCTTCAACAATCTCGCAGGCTGGAGCTGGATAAGTACCTACGGAGGCATTTACCTGCAGTGCGATCTGCTGCAGGGGTTTGAGCATGGCTTTTTCACCCGCCAATGGCAGGGCCGGGGGCCTGGGGAACTGGTGGGCTATGTGAGCGCTGGGGTGAGTGTGCACCGGCCCCAACAAATCCACAGTGCCGAAGTACTGCCCGCCTCCCAGGCCAGCGTCGACCCCTGGCCCGAGGCCGATGGCCTCGTTAGTGATGGCGCCGGCCAGAGCCTCTGGGTGTGCGGAGCCGATTGCACACCGGTGTTATTGGCGGACCCCAGCAGTGGTCGCGTGGCCGCCTGCCATGCCGGTTGGCGCGGGGTGGCCGGCGGCATCCTGGCCCGGGCCATCGAGCTGCTGGAGGCCGCCGGCAGCTGCCGCAGCGAATTGCTAGTGGCCCTGGGGCCAGCCGTGAGTGGCGCCAATTACCAAGTGGAACGCCAGGTGAGTGCCCAGGTCGGCGACCTAGGACAACTCCAGGCTATGGAGGCCCTGCTGCCCGATCCCGAGGAGGGTCGTGATCGGTTGGATATTCGCCTGGCCGCAGCCCTGCAGTTGCGGCAGCTGGGCCTCGAAGCGGGGCAGATCAGCTGTTGCCCGTTGTGCACCGTGGCCGAAACCGAGTTGTTTCATTCCTGGCGCCGGGACCAGGTGAAGGCCGTGCAGTGGAGCGCCATCGTTAGCCAGGGCACCTAGGGCCGCTTACCCACGCCGATAGGCCACCGTGAGGTTGTGGGCGGCCATGGGCCAACGGCCGGCCGGCAGCAAGTGGTGCTGCTGGGCAAGGCTGGTGACCTGCTCCAGGGAGCGCAGGCCCCAGCGGCGATCCCGGCTCCGCAGCGAGGCATCGAAGGCCAGATTGCTGGGGCTGGTGGGCACCGCCGCCTCCAGGAAGGGGCCGTAAAGCACCAATATCCCCCCTGGTTTTAGCAAGCGTTCCCCATGGCGCAGCAAGCCTTCGGTGGCCCCCCAAGGGGCGATATGAATCATGTTGATGCAGAGCATTAACACCGGCGGTTCCCCTAAATCCGGCCAGTTACCCGCGCAGGCATCCAGGGCCAAGGGGGCTGACCTAGCGGGCAGGCTCAGGTGGCGGGCCCAAGCCGCCAAACTGGCCCGATGCAAGGGATCTGGATCGCTACCCAGCCAGCGCAGCCCAGGCCGACTGGGGCCAAAGCGCTGTTGCAGATAACAGAGGTGTTCACCGCTGCCGCTGGCCAGCTCCAACACCAGCCCTGTCGCCGGCAACAACGGTTCCAACACCGCGCCGATGGCCTCGCGGTTGCGTTGGGTGGCTGGGAAGCAAAGCCGGGCATCATCACCGTCATCCCCCATGGCAGGTGACCATCAATGGATTCCCCCATGGTCTGCCCCCGCGGGTCGTCAAATGCCTCCAGCTGAGCCAACCTGGCCCCAGTGCCTGGTGCTGCCATGGTTATCAATAAACGCTGGGTCGAGCCAACCCTGGCGACAGTGACCCAACGGATCCGCGGCGTGGATCCGGATCCCCAGGGGCTCGAACAGGTGCCGCGGCGCCGTGAGCCCGAAAACCCCACCTTGCTAAATCAATGAGCAACAACTTCTGGAGCCACAAGCCCTGGTGGTGCCAACCCTGGTCGATCTTGCTCACGGGCAGCCTCGCCATCGCTGGCAGTTGGCTGCTGTTGCACATCTGGTGGCTGAGCGGCGGGGTGGCCCTGGTGGTGCTGGCCTGGTGGCTGCTGTTTCTAGTGGTGGTTCCTTACACCACCCCGGTGGAAGAAACCGAAGCAAAAACCCCGTGAGCCGCCAGGGGCGCCCATGAGCAATTCCCTGCCAGTGGTGTTGGTCCACGGCCTCTGGGACACCCCCCAGGTATTTGGTCATTTGCGCCTACAGCTAGCGGGCCGGCGCCCAGAGCTATTCAGCCCCCACCTACCCCACCGGCTGGGCACCACGGGGCTGCGGGACCTGGCCCAGCAATTAGCCAGGGAAATCGAGGCCCGCTACGGGGCTGAGCAAGCGGTGGATTTGCTTGGTTTTTCCATGGGGGGCGTGGTGGCCCGCTGCTGGATTCAACTGCTCGGGGGCCACCGCCGCTGCCGCCGCTTCATCAGCCTGGGGAGTCCCCAGCGGGGCACGCTCATGGCCCAACCCTGGCCCCGTTGGCCCCTGGCCGGGGTGGCAGACATGAAAATCGGCAGCAGCCTACTGCAACAGCTCAACGGCAATCTGGCGCCCCTGGAAAAGCTGCAATGCCATAGCTTTTATTGCCTATTGGATTCGATGGTGGTGCCCTCCTGGCGAGGGGTACTGCCGGTGGGCCGAGTGGAACGGCTACCTGTAAACAATCACCGCCAACTGCTCAGGGCACCCCGGGCCCTAGGGCGTATCGCTGAGGCGCTGTTGCCATAGCAACCAGAGTTCACTTGGCATAGTATCGATGCTAAGACTTGCCATTCGGCTGATCAAAACAACTTCTAGACGCTCGCTTAGTTGGATTTCGCCCGTGACTTTTAGCGCGTCCACAAGCAACAGCAACTCAAGTTCTGTGATCGGTAGTTCCATCGGCCAAGCCCCCTTGCCCCAGCCATGGGCCATGGTGAGAAGCTACGGGGCTTAGTTGAGCCAGGGGGCCCCAGGCAGCAGATCTGCCCTAACCCACGGGCCTAAACCCATGGCTACCCCTAGCTAAATGTGCTCGGAAGTTACCAAGCTGCCGCCGATTGCCTTGGCGTAGGCCTCCAGGTTTTGACAGGGGGCCCAGCCTTTGGCCATGGGAAAGGTACCGGCACACTTCAGCTCCATGGCCCGGCGCTCTGCGGCAGCTTTGGAGGTAAATACATCGCCGTAAGGCTGAGCTTGGCCAGCCCAAGCGGCGCCTAGCCCTAGGACCCCAGCGAGAAATGTGCCAAACAAGCTGATGCTGCCCATCGGAAGAGTCAGAATGATTGGATTCTTAAGCGCCAGCCGCCGCTGTCAAGGGCAGAGCTACCCCCACCATGACCAGCAACGCCAAGATCAGAGTTGAACGGGACCTATCCCACGCCCCTGAGAAAGTCTGGAAGGCCCTCACCCAGGCGGAATTTGTGGCCCAGTGGTGGGCCAGCGGCAGCATCGAGGCCACGGTGGGGCACCAGTTTTTGCTGGACCTAGGGGATCAGGGCTTGGCCCCCTGTGAGGTGCTGGAAGCCGATCCCCACAGCCTTTTTGTAATTCAGCTCCACCAAATCTGGACACTTTCATGGGTGCTGGAAGCCACCGGTGCCGGCTGCTGCTTGGTGCTGTTCCAGGAGGGTTTTGAGCTAAATGCCGCCGATCCCCAGGCAGCCCTGCACCAGCTGAGCGCCCATTGGAACGAGAAACGGCTGCCCCAACTGGAGCAGGTGCTCCAAATGATGCAGGATTGAAAAAGCAAGCCAACAGCAGCAAAACCTCAGCGGCGCCCCCAAGGAATTGACCACAGGAATTGACGACAGAAATTTTCAACAGGAATGGGCAATGCAGATATGCAACACTGGCCCCCAAGCAGTTACCGCAAAGTTTTATATACTTTTAATAAATAAAAAAAATTGATCAACACCCTAAGCCTACAAGCGCTTTAATAGCTGTTCTAAATGACAGCCTTTGCAAAGTCATTTATCCCTTGGGTGCTGTCACCCTTAGGCCCTGACCCTGGCAATGGGTGATCATTTCATTGCTTTACCTTTTTCCCATTGGGCCCTCTCTTAATGATGCCCTCATACCAACCCAACACCAAAGGCGACAACAACAGCGCCGGCCAGCAGCAGCTCAGCCTCGAGCTCAGCGATGCCGCCTGGGAACAGTTGCTGCAACTGAGCGAAAACCAAGCCAGGCCCTTGGGAGCGATCGCCCATGAACTAATCCGCCAACGACTTTCCTAGGCATAGGCAAGTAAGCTTATGCAGCAGATATGCTGCATAAGCTTTATCAAAGAAAGCTTACGCAGGCCTTAAGGTGTCCAATTGTGTAGGGGTATCCACTTGCTGTAGGAGGCGCCTTGTCAGAAGCTGGCGCTCCAGGATCTAACTCTGAACAGCGCACCTTTGAATTCCGCACCCCGAGGCGGATCAGTATCACGGTTTCCCTTAGGACCTATCAAATGCTCGTTGAGAGAAGCGAAGGGGAAGGGCGCTCGATTAGCAACCTTGCTTCCTTCCTACTGGAAGACTCTCTGATCAATAGAAACGCAAAGGATTCGCCACCGTAAGGGCAGCCAAGCCACTGGGCAAAATATTTCAATCGATAGCCAGATTGCCCTGGGCATCCCAGCTGAGCAATGAGGTCAAATGGGGGCTGGGGGTGCGAACCACCCCAGGCCTCCCCGGGCTGGAGTCCACGGTGAGGGGGATCAATTTGCCCAGCTGGATTACCACCGCAGAGGGAAGGCCATGGGCTGGAGCAGAGATCTGCTTCATCGTCAGACCCGTAGGGATCTACAATCCTATGCCTAAATTAAAGCCTTAGCCCCAGCGCCCCTAAAAAGCCTGGGTCCAGGCGTAGATCTCCACGGCGGTCCAGATGCCATTGAGCCAGTAAACGTCTGCCTTTACCAGGGCATCCACCTGCTCCCGGCTGGCCGCCTCATAGATGGCGAATACATGGGTGCTGCCCTCGGTGGGTCCCAGGGTCACCAATACCCCTGCTTCCTTTTGCTGGCGCAACCCCGCCAGGTGCTCCTCCCGGTAGGGGGTGCGGGCCTCCAAGGCATTGGCGCAGTAGGTACCCCAGAGAACGAAACGCATGGCTAGCAATGCACTGGCCCCAGGTTATGGGGGACCCCGCTAGGGGCCATCAGGTTCAGGAATCCAGGGCGCTGCGCAGCTCCCCACAGAAACTGGCGGCCACCGCCACCGGATCCTCCGCCGCCGCCTGGGCCGCCGCCATGCGCTTCACCAGGGCACTGCCCACAATTGCCCCATCGGCCCCCCAATCGCGCACCTGGCGGGCCTGGGCCGGGCCGGAAATGCCAAAACCCACCGCCACCGGCGTCGGCCCAAAACCCTTGAGCTGGGCCACCAGCCCGGCCACACGATCCTCCAACTGGGTGCGTTCCCCAGTCACCCCAGTAACACTGACTAAATAAGTGAAGCCACGGCTGGCCGCCGCAATCCGGGCCATGCGCTCCTTCGGGGTGGTGGGGGCCACCAACAACACCAGGTCCATGCCCACGGCAGCGGCAATCGGCGAGAGGCGTTCCGCCTCCTCCAGGGGCAGATCCGGCACCACCAAGCCGGCGGCGCCAGCGGCGGCCGCCTCTTGGCAAAACCGTTCCATGCCGCGGTTCAGCAGGGGATTGCTATAGGTGAAAAGCACCACCGGCAGGGTCAGCTGCCCCCGCAATCCGCTGAGCATCTGCAGCACTGCCCCAGGGGTGGTACCTGCCCGCAGGGCGCGACTGGCGGCCGCCTGGATCACCGGGCCATCGGCCAGGGGGTCGCTATAGGGAATCCCCAGTTCCACTAAATCGGCGCCGGCCGCCTGCAGGGCTAACAACACCTGGCCGGTGGTGGTCAAGTCTGGGTCCCCGGCCGTAAGAAACGGCATCAGGGCACAGCGGCCCTGGGCCCGCAGCGCCTCAAAACAACGGGCCATGGGGCTGGGACCAGGGGCCACGGTCATGGAAGGGGCACTGAGCTAGGGGGAGCCTATGGCTCCAGCTGACCCACCTCCTTGAGCAGGGCTTCCTGCTCCCCAGGGGAAAGACTCTCAAAGCGCTGGCGCAACTCCTCGGTGGTGAGGGCGTCGTAGGCGGAGCGGTACCGGCGCCGCTGCTCCATGAAGGTCATCTTGCCGGCCACCACCCTCCACAGGTAGCTGCCGGTCCAACCAAACACCAATAAAACAAGCACCGCCTCCGAGGCAATCCCAGCCGAAAATCCCTGGAAACCCAACCCCTGGAAACCCCAGTAGCCACCGGCGCCCAACAGAAACACCGCCCCGGCTAGCAGCAGCACCCTGGCGCGACTCATCGCTCAGCCCTCCCCATGGCCAGCCATGCGCAGGTTGAGGAAAGGGGCGAAAAGAATCAGGCCAGGGAAAAACAGAAACACCAGGCCATACACCCCTGTGCGCTCAATTTTGCCCATCACATACCAGCGCTTATTCATCCAGAAAAACAAACCAAGCGGCACTACCACCAGGTAGGCAAAGCCCAGTACTGCATAGGCCAGGAGCACCAGCAGGGTGTCGCCGGACAGCAGGGAGAGCAAGTGCTGTATCAACAAGGGTGGCTCCGGGGAAGCTGGGGGAGGGGTGGTGATGCCCGTGGCGGGATTCGAACCCGCACTGGAGCGATTTTAAGTCGCTTATCTCTACCGGTTGGATTACACGGGCCCGCTCGCCCCCCACCATCATCCCCCCCGCTGGCACCCACAGCCAGAGCCATGGTCCCAGAGCAATGGTTACCTAGAACTGAACTCACCATGGGTCGCCTTGGGGAGCGCCAGATTCCATCGGGGGGCCGTGTCCGAACAACAGCTGCAGCGCTTCCTCCACAAGGTGGACCAGCTCAATGAACTGGTGGCACGGATCGAGGCTGATCCCGCCCTGCGGGCCCAGTTAAGTGCCTGTGAAACCCATCAGCAGGTGGTGGCACTGGCCGCAGCCCAGGGCCTGGAGATCGGCCGCCGCTGGGGGGAAAACGATCCACCGCCTCCCCCTGCACCAGGAAAAAAACCAGGGCTTACAAATCTCTTCCGCAGCCTCCCGCCGGCAGCGGGTAGCGAACGGGTGCAGCTCTTGCTGGAGGGCCGTGGCCTGAAGCTAGAGCTGATCCATTCCTGCGCCGCCAGCACCCCAGCGGGCCAGTGGTATGACCAACCCCTGGGGGAATGGGTGCTGCTGGTGCAGGGCTCAGCCCAGTTGCGCTTTGCCGATGCCGACAGGGCCCAACAACTCCAGCCCGGCGATCTGCTTTGGATTCCGCCCCATCGGCTCCATCGTTTGGAGAGCAGCGATGGTGGCCGTGGTTGCCTCTGGCTCACCCTATTTGTGGCGCCTGAGCTGGAGCCCCAACTGCCCCTAGCCTGAGCTCGCTGCGACCTAGATCAATGGCAGGAAAAATTCGTAGCCGGAGCTCGGCCACCTGCAGCCCAGCCCTGGGGGCGCTCCTCTGCCTAGCCCCACTCCTAGGGCTGTGCTTGGCTGGCGCCGCCGGCCAAGCCGCCCCCAAACAAACCATGGCCCAGGCCGCCGAAGCCCTGGATGTGTGCCGGCGGATCGCCAAGCCAGACCGCGACCAGCAGATCGGAGAACAGGCCGCCCGGGCCTGGCTTGCCTCGGCGCCAGGGGCCGCCGGCGAGCGCCTCGACCCCCAGAGCCTGCTGCGGGCGATGGTGGAGGCCTATGGCCAAACAATGCAGAAGGAAGGCCAGCTGATTGCCATGGGCTGCAGCCAAGGGGTACTCGACCGCTCTCTACCCCTGAACTGGAGTGCTTTCCACCAGGGGGCGATGCTGGTGCTACAACGCAATGGCCTGGGGGATTTACTGCGCCCCAGCGGCCGCTAAAACCCAAGGGGCACCAAGAAGCCAGGCTCAAAACCGTGGCCTAATCACTGGTGCGGCCACCAGTGCGTCTTTGCAGCAACCAGTAGGCGGCACTAAGGCTGAGGGTGCCAAAGCCAAGCCCCAACAGCAAAAGCGGGTTATCCCCCGAATGGTTAGGAAGCACGATGATTTTTCGGGCCATGGCAGTGATTGCCGTGGCAAGCACCAGCTCCAGCTGAATCGAGTGGTCCCTTAGGTATGCAAGTACGTTTTCCAGCACCTCGATGGCAATCAGCAGGGTGAGCACCTCACCGAGCACTGTTATCAATTCATTGCCCACCAGCGGCATTTGTCCAGGGGCTAGCTCCCGGGCTATCCCAAACAGCAACTGGGCAGTGGCCGCCACGATCACCAACACCATGCCCACTGAAAGCAGCTTGGCGAGGGCCCGCTGAAAACGTTTCAGCCCCTCCAAGAAGAACTGATCATCAAACAAATAGGCAAAGACCCGTCCCATGGCCTAGGCCTCAGTAACTGAAATAGTCGTATTGCGGCCTGGCCTCGGTGTCACCGGCCGGGTTTTCCAGGCGAGTGTCACAGGTAACCGAGCCATCGGCTTTAGTGACGCAATTCTCTGTCTTCACCTTTGTCGCCGGGCCCACATTGGAGCCAGGCCCCAGCAGGTAGCTCCCCGACTGGCTCAAGGCCGGCAAAGCCAGAGTTAATAAAATCGGAACCACCAGAACCAGGGAGCGAACCATCGGAGCAGGACAGCTGCCGACACTTTGCCCTAGGGGCCCTTGGTCTGCCGGGGATGGTGTTGATCTGCCTTAGTTGATCTGCCTTAGCTGGTCAGATTTAGCCAGAGTCGCTACGAATTTCCTGCAGCAGCAAATCCAGCTGGGCCAACTCATCCGCCGCAGACAATGGGTCATCGGCGGAGGTTGGCTCTGCGCCCAACCACTGGGCTTCGATGCTGCAGAGCCGATCGGCAAGCCCAGGGATCCCCGCCTGGCTCACCGTGCGCTGCAATTCATAGAGCAGCACTGGCATCCGGATCGAACCGGCCCGCAGGGCGCGCCTCAGGTCCGCCTGGGTACGCCCCGTATGGCGCAACCATTCCTTGAGAAAAACCTCCAGCTGCTCGAGCTGATCGGGGTTGAGGCTGGGGGCGGAGGAGGCCATGGCACGGCAAGGTCAACTCAAGATTGGCATTTCACCGTGGCCCAGGGCTAGGGAAGCCAACGATCCAGCCGCCGCTGGGCCCGCTGACGAATCTCCTCGGTCACATGGCTGCGGAAGATTCCCAACAGGGCTGTCAGGGCTACCACGTCATCACTAAAACCCACTATCGGCAAAAAATCAGGGATCAAATCGGTGGGCACCAGCAGATAGGTCATCGCCGCCAGCATCGTGAGCCGCACCGCATGGGGGGTGGAGCCATCCAGCAAGAGCTCCAGGCATTCCAGCGCTGGCCGGGCCACCACCCGGCCAGCCCGGCGCAACAGCTGGCGGATGGCGCCCTCGTCGACGACGCTGCTATCAACAACCGTGCTTTCCACAACGGTTGCATCCACTGGAAGGGGATCAGTCACGGCTAAGGGGTGAAGCACACCCCCCACCCTGGAACAAGCATCGGCCCAAGCCCAGGGGGGGAGAACCGAACGGCCCATACCCCTTGGTCAACAGGCCTCCACCAAGCCCGACTGGATGCCGGCCCGGCGCAACTTGCGTAGGGAGCGTTGCACCACTTGGCGGCAATATTCGCGGCTGCAGCTCAGCTGGCGGGCCACCTCCGCCAGGGTGCGCCATTCATTGCTGCCATCGAGGCCAAAGCGCAACATCACCACCCTGCGCTCCTTGGCGGTAAGGCTGGCCTCGTCCAGCAGTTTCCATACGGCGGCGCTGCGCTCCGCCAGCTCGGCCCGCTCCATGGGGGGCAACTCCCCACTGGGGAGCACATCAATCAAATCTGCAGGATCAGATTTTGACTTCACCACCCCCTGGAGGCTGAGCGTGACACTGCGCAATTCACAACCCAGCAGCTCTTCCACCTCGGCCTGGGGAAGATCAAGGCATTGGGCTAATTCAAAGACGGATGGCTGCCGGCTGGAGCTTTGGATTAAACGGGCATTAGCAGCCCGCAATTTGGTCAATTTTTCGTTGATATTCACCGGAATGCGAATCGTGCGGCTTTGGGTGGAAAGGGCACGGTTCAAGCCCTGGCGAATCCACCAGTAGGCATAGGTACTAAATCGGTGGCCCCTGGTGGGGTCGTACTTTTCCACCGCCCGGGTGAGACCAATGGTGCCCTCCTGGATTAGATCCAGCAGGTCGAGGCCTTTGCCCTGGTAACGCTTGGCCAGATTTACCACCAGCCGCAGGTTGGCTGTGATCATTTGGTTCTTAGCCCTTTCGCCTAAACGCAGCAACTTTTTTTCAGTTTCACTCAGTTGCTCCGCTGGTTTTGCCAATAGCGGCACCATGGCCTGCACCTTTCTTCCCAGGGTGAGCTCCTCCTCCGGGGTCAACAGCTTGTGTCGACCAATTTCGCCAAGGAAAGCACTAAGGGAGCTGGTCATGGCGCGAAACTCTGGTTAAGGCCTTGAATTGAACGTAAGGGGAAATAATCTCTTTGGTGAAACCCTCACAAAGGTTTCGGAGTTCAGCCTTGAATTTGAGCTGGTTATTTGTTGAAGTTTGGTGTTTGCCATGGGCCAGCCGCCAGCCCCTAGCCCCAGCCACCCTGCCCCAGGGGCTACCCTCCCGGCGACGACACCTTGCACCAATGACTAGCGAACTACTGGGCCGAGCTGGCTTTGCTTACCTCCACGAGATCAGCTTCATGGTTTGTTTTGCCGCCCTGGTGCTGGAACGCAAGTTGCTGCGCCCCAACCCCGACCGAGCCAGTGCCACCCAGTTGATCATTACCGATGTGGTGTATGGCATCGCCGCCCTGACCCTGCTGGGCAGCGGCGTTTTACGGGTGTTGCACTTTGGCCAGGGGGCTGAGTTCTATATGGCTAACCCACTTTTCTGGTGGAAGGTGGGCATTTATCTGGGGGCCGGCAGCCTTTCTCTGTATCCCACCATCACTTACATCCTCTGGGCAATTCCCCTGCGCAAGGGGGAAGCGCCAAGCTTCTCGGCCGCAGCAGCCCAGCGGATCGGTTGGGTGATCAACATTGAACTGTTGGCCTTTGCTTGCCTGCCCTTCATGGCCAGCTTGATGGCCCGGGGGGTGGGGCTACCAGCTCTACCGGCATGAATCTTGCGGGCCTGCTGCTGATCGCCAGCCTGCAGGGAAGCAGCTGTGCCCCGGTGCAGGGGCGGCAAACCCTGCTGGACCCAGGTCCTATCACTGTTGTGGGCAGCGAGGCGGGCAGCGCTGCCCAGCGCCCCGGCTACGCAAACCAACTGCAACCCTCGCGCCTGGGCTGGGTAACCCTGCCCCGTTGGTGCATTTGGGTGGAGCCCAGCGCCCCAGACCTCTGGAGCCAGCGCTGGAGCCAGGCGGTGGAGGCAGCCCTGGCCAGCTGGGCCCCCCATTTGCGTTTGGAGCGGGTGGAGCGGGCCGAGGATGCCCACCTGCGCCTCTGGCGGCGACGGCCGCCGTTGCAAGGAGGTAGGGCCAGCCATGGCCGGGCCCTGCTCAGCTTTCAACAGGTGCGCCGGGGCCAGCAGCCCGAAAACCAGCTGGAACCGCTGGTGGAAATCCTGATCAGCCCCGGCCAACGGCCCCAGGCGATCCAGGCCACCAGCCTCCATGAACTGGGCCATGGTTTCGGCCTTTGGGGCCATAGCGACCAGGCCAGCGACGTAATGGCCGCAGTGCCTGGGGCAATTCCGATACTCCAACTTAGCCAGCGCGATCTGCTCAGCCTGGGCTGGCTCCAGGGGCAGGCTTCGCTTTTTGGTTCCCCATGGCCAGCAGCAACGCCCCCAGGAAAATCAGCAACTGCACCACCACCACCGCCGGGCCGGAGGGGAGATTGAAGGCGGCGGAACCGAGTAGTCCCAATACGCCACCGCACCCCCCCAGGGCGGCGCTCAGCCCCACATAGCCATTGAAATGGCGGCTCACCAACCGCGATGCACAAGCGGGAATCACCACAAAGCCACTGATCAACAGCACCCCCACTGCCTTGATCGCAATCGCCACCACCACCGCCAACAGCACCACAAACAAGAGTCGATGCAAAGGCACCGCCACCCCCCGCGATAGGGCCAGGGATTCATCGAGGGTGAGCAGGATCTGGGCCCGGCGGCTATGGACCCCGTAGGCCACTGTTATCAACAACAACAGGGCCAGCAAGCCCAGGTCCAGCCAGGAAACGCCAAGGATGTCGCCAAATAACAGCTGCTGCAGGCTGCCCTTCGCCTGCCGCACAAAGCTGAGCGCCACCACGGCCACCGCCAGGGAGGAGGAATAAACGATATTGAGCAAGGCATCGGCGGGCAGCTGACTGCGCCGCACCAGGGCACTCACCACCAGGGCAAAAAGCACCGCAAAGGGAATCAGCACCAGGGTGGGGTCAAGGCCCAGCAGGATTGCCAGCACAATGCCCAGCAGGGCCGAATGGCCCAAAGCATCACTGAAGAAAGACAACTGACGCAGCACCGCAACACTGCCCAGCACGCCCCCCAGGGCCCCGGTGAGCAAGCCCCCCAGCAGGGCCCTTTGCATAAAGGGCAAGGCCAAGAGGCTGGCTATGGAACCGGGCTCAACCATGGCTAAAACTCAGTGGTGATGGTGGTGATAGGGCCCATAGCCCTTGCCATAAACCAGCTCCAACTGGCCGGCGCTGAGGGCATGGTCGGGGGGGCCAGAACAACGCAAGCGCCGGTTGAGGCAAAGCACTCGATCACAGCTGCGGCGCACCATCTCCAGGTCGTGGGACACCTGCAGGATTGTGAGCCCCTCCCGGCGCCGCAGCTCCTGCAGCAATAGATAAAAACGTTCCGCCCCCTGGGCATCCAGCCCCGCCTGGGCCTCATCGAGCACCAGCAGCAGCCGGGGCCGCACCAAACAAAAAGCCAGCAACACCCTCTGGATTTCGCCGCCAGAAAGTTCACTAAGCAGACGCTCCGCCAGGGCCGTGGCGGTCACCTTGGCGAGGGCTTCGGCCACGGCCCCCCGGGGCCGGCGGGGGCCATCCCAGCCCAGGGCCACGAATTCCGCCACGCTGAGTGGGAAGCGGGCCGGCACCGCAAAGGTTTGGGGCATGTAGGCCACCTGGGCCCGCACGGCCGGCGGCAATTGGCCCTGGGGGCCGAGCCGCTGGCCCAGCAGGTGTATCGAGCCCCCCTGGTGGGGAATCAGGCCCAAAAGGGCCTTCACCAGGCTGCTCTTACCAGCCCCATTGGGGCCCACCAGGGCCGTGTCAGTTTGGGAAGCCAGGCTGAAACTGACATCTTCCACTGCGATAACGCCCTCGCGGCGCACCGTTAAGGCATCAACTTCGAGAATCATTTCAACCATGGGACCAAGTTAAAGGCCACTACAGGGGGCTGCATCGCAACTTCAGCCCCCAAAGGCCAAAATCAAATTCTTGCCATTGCGGCGCATGGTTTCGAAGTAGTAATTGGCTTCGGTCCCGGGGGGGGATGTTTGCAAAGGAGTAGCCGTTTCTAGAGAGGTAATCGGGCCAGATTCGATCGGATCAAAGATAATTACTGAAATTCCCAGGTCTTTCACCAGGGCATTAAAGGAACTGTTGCCCTCCTGGGGTTCAGAAAGCAAGGCCTTTAGTTCACTGGCCCCCACAAGTTTTGCCACCCGCTGTAGATCGGCGGGGGAAGGATTGGCTTCTGGTAGATCCACCAGGAAGTTTGCCTTGAGCCTGTAGCGCTGGGCAAAGTAAGGGGCGAAATCGTGGAAGGCCACGAAACTCTTGCCGGCATAGGGGGCCAACTGGCTGGCCAGTTCCCCGTTGAGGCTCCGCAGCTTGGCCCCCAATGCGGCGGCGTTGCGGCTGTAGCCCGCCTTGCAGCCGGGATCGACGGCGATCAAACCATCTCTGATCGCCTCCACCTGCTGGGCAGCCCGCAGGGGGTCGAGCCAAATGTGGGGGTTCTGGTCTTTATTACCGGGATTCTTGTTCGCTGGAGTCTTGTTATCTGCAGTCGTCAGGGTGGCCACCGACGTGCTGGTGTCGATCACCGTGAGCTTGGGATTATTGGCACTGCTGATCAGCTTGTCTAGGAAGGTTTCCAGACCAAGGCCGTTCTTAACCAGCACCCGGGCCCGCTGGAGGCGCGCTAGGTCGGCGGGCCTGGCTTGAAAGTCGTGGGGGCCAACGCCGGAAGGCAGCAGCGGCTCCACCAGGGCGCAGTCCCCAGCCACAGCCTTAGTAAAAAGCGTTATCGGCAGAAAGGTGGTTACCACCCTTAGCCGGGTCCCATGGTCAGCATCAGGGCCAGCAACCGGCGGCGCACAGGCCGCCAACAGGCAAGCGAGCACTGAGCAAAACGCCATGCCATGGACCTGGGTCGCTAAACGCCGCAAGCCGGGGCCAGACCGATCAAGCATCACGTAAAACGAGAACCATTCTCACGGTAAGCGGTCGTCAGTTGCTGGCGCGCCTCGGTGCCCCCCGGCGGGCCGCCAGCACCTCCAGCACCCGCCGCCAATCCACCCCGTGGTGGGCCAGGGCCACTTGAATATGAAAAATCAGATCCGCCGCTTCGCCGGCAATCTCCTCGGGGTTGTTGTCTTTGCAGGCCATCACGAATTCAGCACTTTCCTCGCCGATCTTCTTGAGGATCCGGTTATCGCCCCCCTCGAAAAGTTTGTTGGTGTAACTACCCGCTTCAGGGCTCTGGCGGCGCCCCACGATCACCCGGGCTAGCTCAGTGCAGGCATCGGCCGGGGGGGGGAGGGCGTTGGCACCGCCCGCCGTGGGTAGGGGACCGTCGTCGTAGAAGCAGCTGCGCGCCCCCGTGTGGCAAGCCACTTCGCCCCGCTGCTCAACCGTGAGCAGCAACACATCGGCATCGCAGTCGTAGCGCATGCCCCGCAGCCGCTGGAAATGGCCACTGGTGGCCCCCTTGTGCCATAGCTCCTGGCGCGAACGGCTCCAGTAGTGCACCTCCCCCGTAGCCAAGCTGCGGTCGATCGCCTCCCGGTTCATCCAGGCCTGCATCAACACCGCCCCATCAAGCCAGTCCTGGGCAATCGCTGGAATCAAACCGGCTTCGTTGAAGCGCAATTTTCCCAGGGGCAGGTCCGTTATGGCACTGGGCTCGGGCATCGCCACAGGAGAGACTGAACAAATAGCTTCGCAGTGCAACCTGCGCCCGCATGTACACCTGCTCCAAGCAGTTCGAGGGCTTCCCCTGCTGTCACCGGCAGCCGAGCCATCCGGGCCACTGCCACTTCGTGCATGGCTACAGCCGCAGTTTCACTTGCTGGTTTGGCGCGAGCACCCTCGATGGCTTCGGATTCGTGGTGGACTTTTCCAGCCTCAAGCAGTTGCGCCAACAGCTGGAAGAGCAGTTTGATCACACTTTTTTGGCCAATGCCAATGATCCGTTACTGGCCGAGTGGCAGCGGCTCCATGACCTGGGCGCCCTAAACCTGCGGGTGATGCCCAACGTGGGCATGGAAGCCAGCGCCCACTGGGTGTGGCAACGGGCCAATGAGCTGCTCTACCAACGGGACGGTGGCCGCAGCTGGTGTTGGCAAGTGGAGGCCCGGGAAAACCGCAAAAATGCCGCCAGTTGGCAGGCCCGGCCCAGCTGGGCGCCAGCGGCCTGATGCCGCCCCTGTCAGCCCGCCAGATCCAGCTCCTAGAGGTGCTGCGCCACAGCCCTGAGGAACTCAGCGGCCAGGCGCTCCATGGCCTAATTCGCGCCGGGGGGGGAACCATGGGGCTGGCGACGGTATATAGACATCTGCGGGCCCTGCAACAGCTGGGGGAGGTGCGCTGCCGGCACCTGCCCAGCGGCGAAGCCCTATACGCCCCGCGGGAGCGGGATGTGCACCACCTCACCTGCCTTGATTGCGGCAGCAGTTCGGTGTTGCACTGCTGCCCGCTGGAGCAGCAAACTCTGCAGCTGCACCACCCCGAGGGCTTCACGCCTTTGTTCCACACCCTGGAGGTATTTGGCCTCTGCGCCCAATGCCAGGCAGAAAAAAGAGAGCCCGAGACAACAATAAATAAACAGTCCCTGAACTGACCCCGCAGCACCTCCCGGCAAAAAACAAGAACGAGAATCATTCCCGCAAACCCCTTGTTGTTTGTTGTGAGCGAATTCCCTTGGCCCTTGCTGTTCTGTGCCGGCCTAGGGGTGGTGGCGCCATTGGCGTCGCAAGCCCAAGACCTGAACATGGGGCCAGTTAACCGCTACGTAGATCAGCAGGACATCGACCGCATGCGGGCCCTGGAGGCCCAGATGGGTCAGGTGACCAGCGTTAGCCAGTTTTCCGACGTGC
>JBDLTB010000063.1:0-3080 GCA_039799245.1 Cyanobacteriota bacterium | reverse complement strand
AAGCCCGCCGTTGATCAAGCCCTGGCGGAGGGTTGTCCCACGGTGCGGCAGGTGTTGGTGGTGCAACGCACCCAGCAGGAAACCGCCATGGAACCAGGTCGTGACCATTGGTGGCACGAGTTGGTGGCTGGCCAGTCCAGCCATTGCCCGGCGGAGCCCATGCTGAGCGAAGACCGCTTATTTGTGCTCTACACCTCCGGATCCACCGGCAAACCCAAGGGGGTGGTACACACCACCGCCGGTTACAACCTCTGGGCTCACCTCACTTTCCAGTGGATATTTGATATCCGGGAGGACGACATCCATTGGTGCACCGCCGACGTGGGCTGGATCACCGGCCACAGCTACATCGTTTATGGGCCGCTATCGAATGGCGCCACCACAGTGATGTACGAGGGGGCGCCGCGCCCTGGTAAACCCGGCGCTTTCTGGGAAGTAATCGAGAAGCACAAGGTTTCGATTTTTTATACGGCCCCCACCGCGATCCGGGCCTTCATGAAAAACGGCCGGGAGGTGCCTGATCAATACAACATGGGCTCGCTGCGGATCCTGGGCACCGTGGGGGAGCCGATAAATCCGGAGGCTTGGATGTGGTACCGAGATGTTATTGGTGGTAATCGCTGTCCGGTGGTTGACACCTGGTGGCAAACGGAAACCGGTGGGGTGATGATCAGCCCCCTGGCCGGGGCCACCCCCACCAAGCCAGGCTCCGCCACCTTGCCTTTACCTGGCATCGCCCAGATGTGGTTGATATTGCTGGCAACAGTGTGGGCGTTGATGAGGGGGGTTACCTAGCCATCCGGCGTCCTTGGCCAGGAATGATGCGCACGGTGCATGGGGACCCAGAGCGTTTCCGTTTGAGCTACTGGGAGCACATTCGGCCCGCCGACGGCGGTTACATCTACTTCGCTGGTGACGGCGCCCGGCGCGATCAGGATGGTTACTTCTGGGTGATGGGCCGTGTCGATGATGTAATCAACGTCTCCGGCCACCGGCTGGGAACCATGGAAATTGAATCAGCCCTGGTGAGCCATCCGGCTGTGGCTGAGGCCGCCGTGGTGGGTAGGCCCGATGGGCTCAAGGGTGAAGGGATTGTTGCTTTTGTGATCCTTAAGGGGGATAGCCACGGTGATGCAGACCTGGTCAAGGGCCTGCGCCAGCACGTGGGGCAGGAGATCGGCCCTATCGCTCGGCCCGATGAGATCCGCTTCACTGATGCCCTGCCTAAAACCCGCAGCGGCAAGATCATGCGCCGGATCCTGCGGGCCCTAGCCGCAGGTGAAAGTGTGAGTGGTGACACCAGCACCCTCGAAGACCTCTCGGTATTAGACAAACTGAGGGCTGAACCCTGACCCGCATATGAGCATTGCCCCCCCCAGCTGGCATGCCTTGGCCCTTGATCAGCTGCCAACTGAGCTGTTGGGGGACCCCAGCCAGGGGTTGCCCCAACAACTGCGGGAGGAGCGACAGCAGCGCTATGGCTTGAACCAATTGCCCAGTAAGGGGGGGCGCAGCAAGCTGCGCATCCTTATTGACCAGTTTGTCAACGTCATGTTGCTGCTGCTGATCGCCGTGGCGGTGGTTTCGGCGGTGCTGGATTTGCGGGCGGAGGAATTTCCCAAAGATGCAGTGGCGATCGGTGTGATCGTGCTGCTCAATGCCTTGCTTGGTTATTTCCAGGAGAGCCGGGCTGAATCGGCCCTGGCGGCGCTCCAGGCCTTGGCCATGCCGATGGTGAAGGTACGAATCGCCGCTGAAATCCACAGCTTGCCTGCCGAGCAGTTGGTGCCCGGGGATGTGGTGGTACTCGAGGCCGGTGACCGGGTGCCGGCGGACCTGCGGCTGTTGGAGGGGGCCCGGTTGTCGGTGCAAGAGGCGGCCCTCACCGGTGAATCCTTGGCCGTGCAAAAGGATGCCAAGGCAGTACTCAGCGCCGACACCGGCCTGGCCGAACGCTTGAACTGCCTGTATCAAGGCACTGAGGTGGTTAACGGTCGTGGCTTGGCCCTGGTGGTAGCCACCGGGGCCGCCACCGAATTGGGCCGGATCGCCAGCCTGCTTCAACACAGTCAGCAGGGGCCCACCCCCCTGCAGGAACGCCTCGACCAATTGGCCAAGGTGTTGGTGGGCTCCGCCTTGGCCCTCGTGGCCCTAGTGGTGGCCTTTGGGGCCCTGGCTGGCCAGCCCCTGGCGGAATTGCTGGAGATTTCGCTCAGCATGGCCGTGGCCATTGTTCCCGAGGGCTTGCCGGCGGTGATCACCGTTTGCCTTGCCGTAGGCACCGTGCGCATGGCAAAGCGCCATGCCTTGATCAGGCGCCTGCCGGCGGTGGAAACCCTGGGTTCTGTGACCACGATCTGCAGCGACAAAACCGGCACGCTCACCGCCAATGTGATGACAGTGCAGCTGCTCGAACCTGCCGATGGGACTGCGCTTGGCAAGGGCCAGTGGCATCCCCTCCTGCGCTGTGCAGTGTTGTGCAATGACGGCGTTGTGCCCGAACGGCCAGGGGATGCTGCCGCCCAGGGGGACCCCACCGAAACGGCCCTGCTCAGCGCCGCCCTGGCCCAAGATTTATCCCCTCGCCAGGAACGGCTGGCTTGGTTACGGCCACTGGAGTTGCCGTTCAGTTCGGAACGGCAACGGATGTCGGTGGTGGTTAGCGCCCTTAATCAGCAGGAAAACCCTGGTCAGAACCCTTTGCTTTTGATGAAGGGATCGCCTGAACGGGTGCTGGAACATTGTCAATTCATTGCTTCCGCCACTGGCCCCCGGCCGCTCACTGCTGAGGATCGCACCGGCCTGGCTGAGCATTTCCAGTCCCTGGCTAGCCAGGGACTGCGCCTGCTTGGCTTTGCTGACCGTGCTTGGCACCCCCTTGACCAAGTCTCGGAGCAAACCCTTGAGGAAGAAGACGAGCAGGGGCTCTGCTGGTTGGGGCTAATCGGCTCGATAGATCCCCCCCGACCGGAGGCGATTGCTGCCATGGGCCGTTGTCGTTCGGCTGGTATTCGCACGCTGATGATCACCGGTGATCACCCCCGCACAGCCCTGGCCATCGCCAAGCAGGTGGGTTTGAT
>JBDLTB010000062.1:0-12395 GCA_039799245.1 Cyanobacteriota bacterium | reverse complement strand
CCCTCCAGGGGCACCGTCAGCCGCAGCACGCCACAACGCACGGTCAGTTCCTTGCCGTCGTCGGCCAGGGCCAGCACCTCTGCGGCCTTGCCGAGGCTGAGCAGTCGCACCCGATCGCCCACCTGGGGACTCCAGCCCTGGGGCTCGCGGCTGGCGAGCTTGGGTCGATGTTCGGCCTCCAGCAGCTTGAGCCGTTGGCCGGCCTGGCGGGCCTGTTCGCCATCGGCATTGCCCTGGCGCAGGCGGCGGATCAGCTGCCGCACCTCCTTTTGTCCCTCCTTGATCGAGCCCTCTAGGCGCTGGCGGGCCACGGTCTGTTGTTCTTTTTGGAGGTTTTGTTGCTGTTGCCAGCTCTGCAGCAGTTCCTCATGGAGCAATTCAGCCCGCATCAACAGGGCGGCGGTTTCTTCGGCGGCCTCCTGCTGGCGCTGGCGCTGGTCCTCCAGGCCGCTGATCACCGTATTAACGCTGCTGGTGCCCTGGGCCTCCAGCAGCGCCTCCGCCTGGCTGAGCACCGCCTCGCTGAGCCCCAGGCGCCTGGCCACCGCCAGGGCATTGCTGCGGCCGGGGATCCCCCAGAGCAAGCGATAGGTGGGCCTCAGGCTCCCATCATCAAATTCCACCGAAGCGTTTTCAAAACGTTGGTCGTTGTATTTGAGGGCTTTCAATTCACCGAAGTGGGTGGTGGCCACGGTGAGGGCCACCCGATCGGCCAGCAGGCGCAGCAGGGCGGTGGCAAGGGCGCTGCCCTCGCTCGGGTCTGTGCCGGCCCCCACCTCATCGAGCAGCACCAGGGCTGGGGCGGCGCTGGGGCAGGCCAGGGCTTCAACCGCCGCCAGGATCCGGGCGATGCGGCGCACATGGCCGCTGAAGGTGGAGAGGTTTTGCTGGAGGGATTGTTCATCGCCGATGTCGGCCAGCACCGCCTCACACCAGGGCAGCTGCGGCGTGCCGCTACAGGGCAGAAACAGGCCGGCCCGGGCCATCAGGGCGGCCAACCCCAGGCTTTTCAGGGTCACGGTTTTGCCGCCGGTGTTGGGGCCGGTGATCGCCACCACCCGCAGGGGGGGATCGATGCGCAGACTCACGGGCACCACCGCGGTCCCCCCCTGCCGCCGCTCCTGCCACACCAGCAGCGGATGGCGCAGGTCGCGCAGTTGCCAGTGGTTACCGCCCAGCTCTGGTTTCACGGCCCCTAGCCAGGCGCCGTAGCGGGCCCGGGCCAGGGCAAAGTCCAGTTGGGCCAAGCAGTTTTGCAGTGCCTCGAGGGCCTCGGCCTCGGCCCCCACGGCGCCACTGAGCTGCAACAGCACCCGCCGTTCCTCCTCCCGTTCCTGGCCCTCCAGCTCAGCGATGCGGTTGCCCAGGCCCACCACCGCCTGGGGTTCCAGGAAAAAAGTGCTGCCGGAGGCTGAACTGTCGTGCACCAGCCCCTGCAGTTGGCTGGCGGCTCCGGCCTTCACGGCCAGCACCGGGCGGCCATGGCGCTGGCTGATCACCGTGTCTTGTAATTGCGGCCCCCAGCGGCGGATCAAATCCTGGAGCCGACTCTGGCGTTCCTGGCGCTGGCCCAGCAGTTGGCGGCGCAGGCCCTCCAGGATCGGGCTGGCCCGGTCGGCCACCCTTCCGCCTTCCTCGAGGGCAAAGCGCAGTTGTTGCTCCAATTCGGGCAGGGTGCGCAGGCCCTCCAGTAGGGCCGTGGTCACTGGCCGCAGCTGGGGGTCATCGATTTGGCGCCGCAGCCGCCGGGCCGCCGCCAGGGTGTCGGCCAGCTGCAGCAGGGCTTCGCCGCCGGCGCAGCCGCCCTTGGCGCAGAGCTGCAGGGTGGCGTGCAGGTCTACAACCCCAACAAAGCTCAGGCCCCCATCGGTGAGGCCGTCAAGGGCCAGCAGTTCCACGGTTTCCTGCAGCCGCCGCCGCGCCTCCCCCAGCTGGGGGGCCAAGGGCAAGGCCTGGCAGAGCCGTTGCCCGAGCCCACTGGCGGCAAAGCCCGCCAGCTGTTGGCCGAGGCGGTCCCACTCCAGCAGCTGCAGGGCCTCTGCCTGAATGTCCACCGTGCTTGTCATCCCTGTCCTTGGTGCTTTGGATTTCCAGTGCAGTGGCCCCATTGTCGAGGGCCGTGGTGGCTGGGGGCGATCGGCGCCAGACTGCGGGTCCGTTGGCTATCCCCTTGGTGCTTGATGCCCCTGGCCATCGCCCTGTGGCGCTTGCCCTCAGCGGGATGGCGGCGCTCACTGCCGCCTGGGCCCTGTTTTGGCCGGTGCCCACGGAGGTGGTGGGCCGCGGCGTCTTGATCGTGCCGGGGGACGCCACGCTGCTGGATGCCCGGGCAGAAGGACAAATCCTTGAGTTGGCGATGGTGCAGGGGCAAAGGGTGCAGCGGGGCCAGCCGCTGCTGAAGCTCTATCTGCCTGCGCTAGCGCAGGAGCTGCAGCGCCAACGGCGGGACCTGGGCGAGCAGATCGCCATCAATGCCAGCCTCAACCAGCGGGATGCGGTGCGGTTGGCCACGGCTGGGCGCCTGCGGGCCACCGCCCTGGCGAAGCTGCAGGCCGATGCCGGCCAGTTCCGCCAGCTCAAAACCACCTACGACCAGAAGTTGGCCGATTACCGCTACCTGGCGGCGAGGGAGGTGGTGGCCCCGCTGGCGGCCCCGGTGGTTAGCACCGAAGACAGAACCACCCAGCTGGCGGTAACCCTCGCTGACCTGCGCATTCAGCAGCAGGCCGCCGTTGATGCCTACGAGAAGGTGAAGCTGGAAATAACTACCGAGCGCCTGCAGCGCGACTACCGCATCGACGACCTGCGCCGGACGATTCGGGTGACGGAGCAGCGCCTCGGCTTTGAGGGCACCCTGCGGGCCGACCGGGATGGCCGGGTGCTGGATGTGCAGGTGGTGCGCGGTCAAACCGTGAAGGCGGGCCAGCGGCTGGGCACCCTCCAGGGCCTGAGGCCCCAGCCCTTGCGGGCCGTGGCCTACTTCTCCCCCGCCGATGCCCGGCGCCTGCGGCGGGGGCTGCCGGTGGAGCTGGTGCCCGACTGGCGCCAGCGGGGTCGCTTTGGCGGGGTGGAGGCCACGGTGCAGCGGGTGAACCTGTTGCCAGCCACCGAAGAAGACGTGAACACCACCCTTGGCAACCCCCAACTGGCCCAGGAATTGGTCAAAAATGGGCCGGTGATGCGGGCAGAGCTGTTGCTGAGCCGGGACCAGAGCCATGGCGCTGCCCCCCCTCGCTATCGCTGGACCCTCTCCGCCGGCAGCCGGGTGTTTCCCCTGCGGGAGGGGTTAACGCTCACGGCCCACAGCTATGTGGAGTGGCGGCCAGCGATTAGTTATCTGGTGCCGGTGCTCCGCGACCTCACCGGCAGCTACCGCACCCTCCAGCAGCTGCGCTGGGATCGCCCCAACCTGCGCCAGAACCCAGAGGAGCTCTGATGAACCGCCTGTCAAAGCTTCAGCACTGGTTCTCCACCCCCCTGCGGCGGGAATTGCCCTGGCTGGGCCTGCAGGCGCTGCTGCTGGTGGTGCTGCTCCATGCCAATGCCCCGGAGCTGTGGTTTTGGTTCTTTTTGTTGCTGTTGCTGCTGCTCTGGCGGGGGATCAACTGCTGGTGGCAGGCGGCTCAAGGGTCAGCTCCCGCAGCAGACGGGCATAGCTGAGGTTGGCCAGGGTGATCGCTTCGGCCTTGGCCTCCAGGGCCACGGTGAGCTCCCGCAGGCTGTCGCTCACGTCAGTGTAGTCGGCGAGGCCGATCCCGTAACGGGCGCGGGCATCGCGCAGGGCTTCGCGGGAGGCCCGGTAGGCGGCCCGGGCCGCCAACACCTGGGCCAGGGAAGCCTCGTGGTCAAAGAAGGCGGTTTCTAGTTCCTGGCGGATGCGGTTGCGTTCGCGGGCGCTGGCCAGGCTGAGCCGTTCGGCGCCGGCGCGGCTGGCGGCCACCTGGCCGGCGCTGATCCCCCCGTCAAATAGGCGCCAATTCAGCCGCAGCCCGGCGGCCCAGTCGGCCTGCTGGTTTTGCACCACCGGGATGTGGGTGGCGCCGCAACAGCCCCGCAGGGTTACCCCAAAGTTGCTGAGGTTGTTTTGGCCATAGCCCCCCTCGGCAAATAGCCCCAGGTTGGGCAGCAACTGGGCGGCCTGGGCGTCGGCCTGGCGCAACAGCGCCTCCCGGGCGGCCCTTAGGGCCAGCAGCTGGGGGTTCTGGTGGAAGCCCTGCACCAGGGTGCTTTCCAGGTCGAGGGGCCAGGGGGGTTGCAGGGTTAGGGGGCCCCCGGCGGTAAGGGTGGTGCTGAAGGCCACGTTCAGCAGATTGGAAAGTTCCCGTTCGCGGCTGCGGCGGTCCGCCAGGGCCTGCAGCAGGCGCCGCTGGTCCTCCTGGCGGCGGGCTTCGATGCGATAGGTGTCGAGCCGGGGCACCAGGCCCGAGCGCTTCAGGGCCTGCACCTGCCCCTGGATCACCAGGTCGTTGGCAAGCACCGCCTCGCGGATGCGCACCTGCTGCTGGGCCAGCTGCAGCCGGTAGAAGCTGCTGCTCACCGCCAATTGGGTGGCCCTGAGTTGGTCGCCGTAGCGGGCATCGGCCTCCTGGCGTTGGGCTTGCCGACTGGCGAGGGTGGGGCCGCGGCTGAAATCCAGCAGGTTGTATTCGAGCCTTAGGCCGGCCGAAAAGTCGGCCAGGCCTGAGGTCAGGGCATTCCAGCCGTTGGCCGCCACCCGGAAGCCGGCGCCGGGGGCATAGGTCTTGACGCTGCTGCCGTTGGCCTGGGTAACGGAGCTGTATTCGGGGTAGAGCGAATAGTTGTTTTGGGGGGCGAAGTTGTATTGGCTTTGCTGGCCATAGCCCCCCTGGGCCCGGATGCCGATCACGGGGGCGTAGAGGCCCCGGGCGCTCTGCACCAACCCCTGGGTTTCCCGCACCTGGGCCTGGCGTTCCTGCAGGGCCAGGTCGTTGCTGAGCGCCAATGCCTGGGCCTGGGGCAGGCTGAGGCGCAGCTCCTGGCGGATGGCCAGCTCCTGGGGTTGGCTGGGTAGGGCCAGGGGGGCTGGGGCCCGCAGGCTGCCGGCCGGGGCGGCGCTAAGGGCGCTGAGGCTGGCGGCTGGTTTTTCAGCGGGGTTGTCCTCGAGCACCCGATCCAGCTGGCCCAGCTGCCGTTCCAGTTGCTCCAGCTGTCGCAGCAGGGCCGCCGAGGGCGGTGGGCCACCGGCTGCGGCTAGCCCTGGCCAAATCAACCTGGGCAGCAGCAGCGCCGGCGCGAGCAGGGGCAGCCTCACGGTTGGGGATCCGCCGGGGGGCTTGGGGCTGGCCTGGTGGGGGCGCTGGCTTTGAGTTCGTGCAGGCCGAGGGTGGTGCGGGCCAAGCAACCGATGCTGAAGCAGATCATGCCGCTGCCCAACAGCCCCCAATGCACCCGGCTGCGGTCGTCCACCAGTTTCACCACGGCCAGCAGCACAAGCAGGGCTGCCACCCAGGGCAGGGTCACCAGCAGCCGTAGGAGCCCAGGGGTCATCGGCTAGCTCCGGGGGGCTGGGGCGCGTCCCAGCCTGGCTAGCCCCCAAGACACCTTGCAAACACAGCCGATGCTGAAGCAGATCGCCCCATTGCCAATCAACCCCCAGCCATGGCTGTGATGGTCAAACTGGTCTACATAGAGCAAGCGCAGGGCCAGCAGTTCGCAAAGGCCGGCTGCTAGCCAGGGGGCATACACCCAACCCACAAAAAAGGTCAGCCTTGGCGGAGCCATGTGGCGGCATCACAGGCGTGATAAGTGAGGATTAAATCAGCGCCGGCCCGTTTAAAACACAACAGGGTTTCAAGTACCACCGCCCGCTCATCAATCCAGCCCCGTTCGGCGGCAGCTTTCACCATCGAATATTCACCACTCACGTTGTAGGCGGCGATCGGTAGTTCCGTTTCCCCGCGCAGCCGGTGAATGATGTCCATGTAGGCAAGGCCTGGTTTCACCATCAGGATGTCTGCCCCCTCCTGTTCATCCAGCAGGGCTTCGGTGAGGGCCTCACGGCCGTTGGCCGGATCCATCTGGTAGGTGGATTTGTCCCTGGGGATCGGCTTGTTGCCGGTGCTGCGGGGGGCGGAATCAAGGGCTTCCCGGAAGGGGCCGTAGTAGGCGGAGGCGTACTTGGCGGTATAGCTGATGATGCCCACGTGCTCAAAGCCTTCCGCATCAAGGGCTTCGCGGATGGCCCCTACCCGGCCGTCCATCATGTCGCTGGGACCTACCAGATCTGCCCCCGCCTCGGCCTGGGTTACCGCCTGGCGGCAGAGGATTTCCACGGTTTCGTCGTTGAGCACCACCCCCCCCTGGCTAACGATGCCGTCATGGCCATCGCAGGAATAGGGGTCTAGGGCCACGTCGGTCATCACCGTCATGGCTGGGTGCACCTCCTTGAGCCGGCGTATGGCCCGGGGGATCAGCCCGCCTTCGTTGAAGCATTCACTGCCATCTTCAGTTTTGAGACCGTCGGCCACCTTTGGGAATAGCACCACGCAACGGATGCCCAGGTCCCAGGCGCGCCCCACCTCATTGATCAGGCCGTCGAGGCTCCAACGTTGGCAGCCGGGCATGGGGCCGATTGGTTCGTTGCTTACCCCTTCATGCACAAAAAGGGGATAGATGAAATCCGCAGCAGATACCTGGTGTTCCCGCACCATCGCCCGCAGGGCAGGGGTGCGTCTCAGCCGCCGAGGGCGATAGGACAGCTCCATGGTTCAAGGGCCCGCTGGCGGGATCCTAGGGGTAGCCCCAGGCTTGGTCAGTTGCCGAGGCGCGCGGCGGCCATGATCAGCAGGGCTCCGCTGATCGAGCTGAGCTGAAAGATCAGGTCAACCCTATTGATACGAGCCATCACCGCTGTCTGTTGCTCAGGGGCGGCGGTTGAATAGGTATTGGTGCCCCAAACAAATAGGGCAAATAAAACCATTGAAGCTACAAAGCCAAATAGATAAAGTTTGTCTAGAAAGGTTAGGTAGTCGAGGGGTGGCAGGTCGGCCCTGGCGCTCTGTTGTAAAAACACCATGGTTAGTAGGGCCGTAGAGGGGATGGCCAGGCGCACATCGGTAAAGTTTCCCTCTAGATTTGGGGCCATCAATAGGATTGCCATAACAATCAGCCAGGGCAAAATATATTGATAGAAAGCGGCCCGGGAATCAGTGGCGTAATCCACCGAAAAAGTCACCTGGCTGAACTCACCTCCCTTGCTAACTCCTTCAATGCCAAAGGTGGTTTTGTAGGCATGAATTTTATTATTAACACTTGCCCCTTTTAGCTGGAAACCATTGAGTCCTGCGTAGTCACCTATTACTTCTTTGTTGCCAAGCTTTGGGTTGAGCAGTATATTCTGTTCGCCCACTGCAAAGATAGTAGGCCTGGTTTCTATGATCAGCGGTAGGTTTAAGGATTCGAAAGGGAAGGCACGGAGGTTTTCATCGTCGTCATAGAAGCGTGCCGAAAAGCGAAATAGCTGCAGGTAACGGCCATCTGCCAGTTTATCAGGCTTGCTGCTGTCCAATTCGATTTTTGAATCCCAGGAATCCACCTGGTTAACGAACTCAACTATTTCCGTAAGGTTGATATTATTTTTTGTGATTATTTCCTGGACCGGCTCAGGCCATTTAAGCCAATACCAGCCTTCGGCGCTAAAAGTTTTATCTTTAAGTGACAGATTATAAATGTTCTCGATATGAGCTCCCAGCTCAATGCTGCGGGCTGGATCAGTGATGGCCGGGGCAGGTTTAAGGATCTGGGATTCTGCTATCGAGGGATTCAGTAGGCCGAGGCCTAGGGCCACGGCCACCAGCAGGCCCAGCAGGCCCGCCCATAGGTTTTTATTTAAGCGATGCGAGGGCATCACAGCTTTGCTCCCTTGAAGAGGCCTTCGCGCGGATCTTGGCTGCGGGCCCCCCGCAACTGTTGATATATCTGTTGTTCTTCGGGGCTGGGGTCGCTCGGCAGTTGCAATTGAATTGTCAGTAGCAGGTCGCCACGGCCATGGCGTAGGGGCCAGCCCTTCCCCTTCAGGCGCAGGCTGCGGCCGCTGGCGATGCCGGCGGGCACCGTAACTAGGGCTTCCCCATCGGGGGTGGGCACCTTCACCTCCCCGCCCAGCAATGCCTCGTCAGGGGCTAGGGGCAGGTCAGCGCGCATCAAGTCGCCATCAAGGCTCCACACCGGATGACTATCTAGAGAAATGTTCAGGTAGAGGTCCCCCCGCCGGCCACTGCTGGGCTGCAGGTTGCCCTTGCCTTTCAGCCTTAGGCGGCTGCCACTGCGCACCCCAGCGGGGATGCGCACCTGCACCTTTTCCTGGTTCACCTGCAGGCTGCGCTCACAGCCCCGGAAGGCTTCAGCAAAACTCACCTTGAGGTTGGCTTCAGCATCCAAGTTCACCGGGGGGCCACCGCCTGGGAAGCCCCCCCCTGGGAAACCTCCCCCTGGAAAGCCCGCCCCGCCTGAGGGGCCCCCAAAACGGCCGAGTAGATCGTTGATGAAATCGTCGAAGTTGCCGTAATTGCCGAAATCCACATCAAAGCCAGCTGGCCCGGGGGCTTTGCCTCCCGCCTGGTTCCAGTACTGGCCAAATTGCTCGTAGCGGCGGCGCTTCTCCGGGTCAGAGAGCACCTCATAGGCCTCGCTGATTTCCTTGAATTTAGCCTCGGCGTTTTTGTCGTCTGGATTCACATCTGGGTGGTATTGCCGCGCCAGCCGCCGGAAGGCCTTCTTGACGGCATCGGCATCGGCGCCCCGTTCGAGGCCCAGCACCTTGAAGTAGTCGCGGTAACCGCCGCCGTTCATAGGTGGGAAGTCCTGAGTTGCCGTCTTCCCCCAGTCTCTCAGCTCCCCTAACCTCGTTTCATATGGCTGTGTTCGATGGCGCGTTTCCCCTGGGCCCTGCCCCTGGCCACCCTGCTGCTGGCTGCCACCCCCGCTCTGCCCCTGCGGGCAGGCACCCTTGGCGAGGCGGTGAGCCCTTCCACTGGGGAGCAGTTGCAGCTGGCTAAAGAACTGAAACGGGTGGGCGCGATCTTTTATGGGGCCTGGTGGTGCAGCCATTGCTTCCACCAAAAGAACCTGTTTGGCACCGAGGCGGGCCAGCAGCTGCCCTACGTGGAATGCGACAAAAATGCTGAGGGCCGCGACCGCTGCCGCCAGGCCGGCGTGAAAGCCTTTCCCACCTGGGTGCTGGGGGAGAAGCGCAGCGAGGGGGTAATGAGCTTGAAGGAGCTGCGCAGCTGGGCTGGGCTGTAGGCCGCTAACAAAGACGGTGCCCAAGGCTGGCACGCCGGGCTAGGCTCAACTCTCCTTTTACTGGAGAGTTGCATGGCCGCGAGTGTTCCTTGGTCCAGTCGAATATTGAAGATCGGTGATGTATCAAGGCTGGCGGGAATGCCAGTAAAAACAATTAGATTTTATTGTGACCAGGGAGTTATCCACCCCAATGGCCGCTCAGAAGGGCGTTATCGTTTATTTGATGAAAGCGTTATAGCTGAACTTTCCTTGATTCATTCCCTAAAAATGATGGAATTTAGTTTGGTTGATATAAAATCTATTCTCGAGGCTAGGCGCTCTGGCCTTTGTACTTGTTCTTACTTGAAGGGAACTATAAAAAGTAAAATTAATAGCGTTGATGAAAAGATTAAAGAGCTTCAGCAAGTCCAGGGGCAATTGTTGTCTCTTATTGGCAATTGGCGCGACTGCGGCGGCATCAAGGCAAACCCAGAAGCCAGCAGCGTTTTTGTTGAACCCTACACAAAAGCCTCCCCGGAGGAGCTTCTTGTGTAGGGTTTGGCGGAATTGTTTTAGCTCAGGATGCTTGCTCTATTTCGCGCTGTTGAAGGCGTTGCCTTTGAGCATGCAGGGCACGACCATGGTGCGGCTGGCGGTAGCTCTGGTTCCGGAACGCCAGCCCCTGGAGCACCAACTTCTGCGACTCAAGCTGGATCTGGGCAAGAAGTAATTGCAGGCACAGCAGCAGCAGATATTTTTAAACTGGGTAATGCGGGTTTGGTTTATTACAAAGATGCCTATGGCGCAGCTGGTAAAGATGGCAATTATGCCTTGATTAAGGATTTTAAAATAGGAGATAAGATTAGCTTGGTTTGCGACGAAATGGGCGAATATAGCATTCTTGCATGCGATATGGGCGAATCAATTGGTGTATGCTCCTGCATTTATTACAATAATGACGATCAAACAGGTGCCCATATTGATTTGATCGCCTGCGTTACTGGCCCTGATGCGCTCAGGTTAGATTTGATGGACGCAAGTACTTTCGTCTGGGATATCACTCCATCGGCAATTGATTCCGCAGGTGCAGCTACTAATGATATTTTGTTCCTAAGCTCAACCTCTGCCCCAGTCGGTGCCGCTGGCAGCGATGTGTTGCATGGCAGCCAAGGTGAGGATCGCTTTGTTGGGGTTGATCCAGATTCATCATTCCCAGGGCGAGGTGAAGTTGATGTTCTTATTGGTTTGCCTGGTGCCGATACTTTTGTTCTTGGCGGTTTAGGTAAGGTTTATTACGTGGATCCTCTGGGTCAAAGTGCCAGAAGTTATGCGGCAATTCAGGATTTTGAAAAAGGCGATAAAATCGTTCTTGCATGTGATGAGATGGGGGAATATAGCCTTCAGAATTGTACGGTTGGTTTAAGTGAAGCAACCTGTATTTATTACGATCGAGATGGTATTGCTGGTGTTGGCCTTACCGATGAGTTAATTGCAATGGTGCAAGGGCCCGATGCCCTGAAATTAGATCTGATGGATGCCAGTACTTTTATCTGGGACATAAGCTCCGCCGCCGTAGATGCCACAGGCGGTTCTGCTAATGATATTTTAATCGGCGGTGATGCTGCCGACGAATTAATTGGCCGTGGCGGCAGTGATGTAATTATTGGGGCCATGGGAGCGGACAGGCTTATGGGGGTAGATCCACTGTCTGTTAACCCTGGGCGCGGCGAAATTGATGTGCTGATAGGAGGCCCTGGCTCGGATGTGTTTGTCCTGGCTGACAATAAGATCCGCTATTATCTTGATCCAACAGGCAAGAGTGCCAGTGGCTACGCTGCCATTCAGGATTTTGAATCAGGCGACAAAATAGCATTGCTTGGCAATAAACTTGATTATGTGTTGCAGAATTGTCTGGTTGGTTTGTCGCCGGCAACCTGTATCTATTACAATCGCGATGCACTTGCCGGTGTTGGGCCATCAGACGATCTAGTTGCTACGGTGCAAGGCCCAAACGCTTTGAATCTAAATCTTGACAATGTGAATACTTTTGTTTGGAGCCAAGCTATTTATAGCGGTTACACTAACACCACTGGCCAATCCATGATGGCAAGCCTGCGACCTAGTGGAGGGAGCATCGACGGCGATGTGAGCATTAATCGCTTGACCGCAGCTCCTGGCTTGGCAAATCAGAAAGCAGGCTTAGTTATTGGTCAAACTGGTATTAACTTCTATCTCAAGATTGATAATTTAAGTGGCAATAGTACAGCCAAAGCAGCGCTAGATCTTGCCCCCCTGCTTGATGGCCTCAACACCACCAACAAGCGCTTGGCCTACTTCGTTTACGACACTCCAGTGGATGGAGCCGCACCGATTGCCACACCCTTCACCTACGACCCCATCAAAAAGGCCGGTGCCCGCTTCTATGACCTAGATGGCAATGGCTCCGCCGATACCGCCGATCTTCAGTTCGTTGATGGCGGCTATGGCGACAAGGATGGGGTAAAAAATGGCGTGGTGGTTGACCCCTCCACTCCTGGGGTGGTGAGCCTTATCCCCATCTTCACCGCCAGCTCCACCGCCCTCACCGTTGGGGACCCCACCGACAGCACCTCCCCGGCGGCATTAACCGTGCGCGCCACCCTCACCGCTAAGGCCGCTTCCGTGAATCAAATCGGCTATATGGCCCTCAATGCCAATGAAGCCGACACCCTCACCTATGAACTGGTGCGCGATCGCGGCACCATCCTGCTGGCCAACCTGGAAAACAGCGGCACCCCCAACGTGGCGGCCATGAACTTCCAGCGGGACATCAACCTCATCAATGGCCAAAAGCTGGTCTTCTTTGAAGTGGTAGATACCACCCTGGAAAGTCTCTTGGTTAAAAACACAACCCTCCAGGGCTTTGGCTCCAGCTTCCGCACCCTTGATCTCAGCAAATCCAGCGACACCGCTGCCTCTGCAACCAAGGGGGGCAACACCGTTGCCCTCAGCCTCTTAAATGAGAGCGCAGTATCCGGCCTTGGCGATCTGATTTCCGGCCAAATGGGTGATAATCCCATCCTTGATTTCAGGGGTTTGGCTGGCATGGGCCTCGAGGGTTCCACCGTATCCCTCGCCAGGGAGTCTAACTACGACACCACCATCGGCTTCTA
>JBDLTB010000061.1:0-24931 GCA_039799245.1 Cyanobacteriota bacterium | reverse complement strand
TCACCGGCGCTGTAGAGGGGGGCTAGCAACACCACATCCGCCTGGGTGAGGGCGCTGGCAAAGCGTTCCATGAACTCCGCCGTGCGGCTGTAGCGGTGCGGCTGGAACACGGCCACCACCCGCTTCGGTACCCAGGGCAGGGTGCTGCGGCCGCTTTCCACCATCAGCCGGGCCATGGCCAGGGTGGCGGCCACTTCGCTGGGGTGATGGGCGTAGTCATCCACCACCAGGCGCCCGGCGATTTCGCCGCGCAGGTCAAAGCGGCGGCCCGGGGGGACCAGCTGCCCCAGGGCCTGTTGCAGGGCGGGGAAGGGGGCTCCCACCAGGCGACAGGCGGCGATGGCGGCGAGGGCATTGCTGAGGTTGTGGCGGCCGGCCATGGGCAGCAGCAGCTCGCCGAGATGTTGGCCGTTTTCCAGGTAGTCGGCGCGGCTGCCGTCGCCATTGAGGCTGAGCGGCACCGCCCGGAAGCTCAGCTCCTGGGCGCCGGCCTCCTCCTGCAGGCCCCACCAATGGTCGGCCTGGAAGTGCTGGCGCAGCACCGGACAATCGTGGTTGGCCAGCACCTGCTGGCAGTTGGCGGTGAAGCGACCCATGGTGGCCACTAGGGCATCCAGGTTGGGATAAAAATCCGTGTGGTCTAGTTCTAAATTTGTAACCAAACCCAGGGCGGGTTTGAACTGCACCAGGGAACCATCGGATTCGTCGGCTTCGGCCACCAGCAGGTCACTGGCGCCGGTGCGGGCATTGCTGCCAAAGGCGGGCACCACGCCGCCAATGATTGCGGTGGGATCCATGCCCACGGCGGCCAGGAGGCTGGCAATCAGGCTGCTGGTGGTGGTTTTGCCATGGCTTCCCGCCACGGCAATGCTGCGCTGGTTGCCGATCATCCAACTCAGCAGTTCGGCCCGGTGCCGGATTTCCAGGCCCGCTGCGCGGGCGGCGGCCAGTTCAGGGTTACTGGCAGGTATGGCGCTGCTCACCACCACCAGGGGGGACTGCGAAACGCCGCTGCGGATGGCGGCCACCGTGGCGGCGTTCTGGTCACGGAAGATGCGGGCCCCCCGGTGGCGCAGGGCTTGGGATAGGGCGGTTTGCTTCGGGTCGGAACCGCTCACCTGGTAACCCCGGTCCGCCAAAATCCCTGCCAGGGCAGACATGCCGATGCCGCCGACCCCAATGAAATGCACAGGCCGTTGCGTCGAGAGGGAAAGGGTCGAAGCCAACTCTGCAAACCGCCTGCGTCGAACTTAAGTCCATCCGCTGTTCTTGTCCCGCCCGGGCCCTAGGGGCTGGGCCCAGGAGCTTCTGTATGATCGGCAGCCAAATTCCCTTTTCTACCGGGTTTCCCCTTCTTTGCCATGACCCTTCGTGTTGCTATCAACGGATTTGGCCGGATTGGGCGCAATTTCATGCGCTGCTGGTTGAGCCGTGGGGCTAACACTGGCATCGAAGTGGTGGGTTTGAATGACACTTCAGATCCCATCACCAACGCGCATCTACTCACCTACGACTCGATGCTGGGTCGGATTAAGGATGCGGAGGTGTCTTACACCGATGATTCCATTGTAGTTAATGGCCGTTCAATTAAATGTTTCTCCGACCGTAACCCCCTCAACTTGCCCTGGAAGGAATGGGGTGTGGACCTGGTGATTGAAGCCACCGGGGTATTTGTTGACCAAGCCGGTGCCGGTAAGCACATCCAGGCCGGGGCTAAGAAGGTGCTGATCACGGCCCCTGGCAAGGGCGAAGGGGTGGGCACTTTTGTGGTTGGTGTGAATGCCGACCAATACCGCCACGCAGACTTCGACATCATCAGCAACGCCAGCTGCACCACCAACTGCATGGCGCCCCTGGTGAAGGTGCTGGATCAAACCTTCGGCATCGAGAAGGGCACCATGACCACCACCCACAGCTACACCGGCGACCAACGCATCCTTGATGCCAGCCACCGGGACCTGCGCCGGGCCCGGGCCGCCGCCATCAATATTGTGCCCACCTCCACCGGGGCAGCCCAGGCCGTTGCCCTGGTGTACCCGCCGATGAAAGGCAAGCTCAATGGCATCGCCCTGCGGGTGCCCACCCCGAATGTTTCCGTGGTGGACATGGTGCTTGAAGTGCAGCGCGAAACCTCTAAGGAGGAGGTAAACGCTGCCCTGAAGGCTGCTTCCGAGGGGGCCATGAAGGGAATCATCAAGTACTCCGATCTTCCCCTGGTTTCCAGTGATTTCGCCGGCACCGATGAATCCACCATCGTTGATTCTGCCCTCACCATTGTGATGGGTGGCAACATGGTGAAAGTTATTTCCTGGTATGACAACGAGTGGGGCTACAGCCAACGGGTTGTTGATCTCGCCGAAGTGGTGGCAAAGAACTGGGCCTGATTTTGATCAGTTGAAATGTTCATAACCCCTGCCCGAGGGCAGGGGTTTTTTTGTGGGGCCCCAGCAGGGCGGCCCCGGGGCTGTCCCCAGCCAGCCAATGCAGCGGGCGCCGGGCAATTGGGCCACAAAGGCCTCGGCCCAGGCGGGATCTAGGGCTAGCACCAGTTCGAAATCTTCGCCGCCATCCAGGCAAAGCAGCTCAAGGGCTGGGTCGGCCCTGAAGCCGTTGGGTAGGGGTAAGCCGCCTGGGTCTAGCTGGGCCTGGCAGCCGCTGGCTTCGCCGATCAGGGTGAGGCTGCGGCGTAGGCCATCGCTGCTGTCGGTGCCTGCCACCCGCCAGGGCTGCCCCGCGGGGCGGCTGCGGTGCAGGGCCTCCACCGCATCGAAGCGCGGTTGCGGCCGCTGGTGGGCCCCCACGGCCCGGGCCCACTGCTCCGGGCTGGGGGCCTCCCCCAGGGGCTGCTTCCCCTGGAGTAGGGCCAGGCCCAGGCCACTCAGGCCATGGGCCCCACTCACCACCAGGCGATCCCCCGCTTGGCCGGCCCCCCGCTGGATTAGCGCCCCCGGATCCACCAGGCCCAGGGCGGTGATCGCCAGCAGCCGCACCGGGGCCCGGCTGCAGTCACCGCCCAGCAGCACCCCGCCAAAGCGTTGCAGCAGCTCCGCCATGGCGCCATAGGCCTCCTCCACCCAGCCCAGGGGGGTGGCCCCTGGGGCCCCCAGGGCCACGGTGAGCCCATCCACCTGGCGGCACCCCATGGCGGCCAGGTCAGAGAGGTTTGCGGCCCCAGCCCGCCAGCCCACGGCCCAGGCGGGGGTGGTGGCGTCGGAGAAATGCACCCCCTCCACCAGGGCATCGCTGCTGATTACCCGGCGCCAATTGCCCTCTGCCGCCAGTAGGGCGCCATCGTCAGTGAATTGTTTTGCTGGGGCGAAGGCTTTGAGCCGCTCCAGCAGCTCCATTTCCCCCAGCTCAGCGAGGCTGGGCCCCTCAGCCATGGGGTTGAAGTTGTTCAGCACCATTAATTACTTTGGCCTTAACAATCCTGTCTTCCACCGTTAGCTCCCCGAGCACATCAAAGCCATCAACCACGTAGCCAAAGGCGGCATAGCGGCCATCGATCAGATTGAGGCCGGCGGGGGTGAGTTCCGGCTCAAATAGGAAAAGAAAAAACTGGGAGGAGCCGTCATCAAGGGCCCCATCGGAGTGGGCCCAGCCCAGGGTTCCCTTAGTGGCAAACGGCAACACCGGCGTTGTTTTGAATAGACCCAGATCTTCAAAGGTTTCGTTGTAATAAGGAACTGCCACGCCAGGGGCCCGAATTTCTAGCGGTACCCGCCTCAGGTTTTTGCTGCCCGGAGCCACGAAGCCAGTCTCTGGACCGTTGGGGTCGCCGGTTTGCAAAACATAGAAGTCTTCGGCCCGGTTGAAGCCCAGGCCGTTGTAGAAACCGCGCTGCACCAGATCCACAAAAGCCCCTGCGGTGAGCGGAGCGTTGTAGCCATCCAGCACCAGGGTGAGGTCCCCTTTGTTGGTGCTGAGCTGCACCGTGGCCCGCCCCAGCAGCCGGGGGAGGTCATTGAATTCGCTGGGGATACTGAAGGGGAAGCCCTCCACAAACAGGGCTTCACTGGCGCCGATGCTGGCCAGGGCCTGGCGCCGCAGGCTCAGAAATTCGTCGCGGTCCTGCTGGTCTGCGGCTGCACAGAGCTGCTCCAGTTGGCCCTTGAGTTGGCCCAGGGTTTCGCTGGCCTGGCCCTGGCGCTCCTGGGGTAGGGCGGCCACGATCGCCCCCTGGCGTTGGTCCAGCTGGCGCTGGGTGCGTTCACAGCTGGAGCGGATGCCACTCCAGCGGCGGGCGCGCAGGTCATCGCTGGTGGCCTCCAGCCGATGCTGGAGATCCTCCAGGTCGGATTGCTGCACCGGCAGGGCATTTCTGAGCAGGGCGGCCGGATCGGTCACGGCATTGCCTGGTGGCAAGAAGGCCCAGGCGCTTTGGGCAGGCCCCAGTAGCCCCAAGGCCAGGGTGAGGGTGAGCAGCAGCGAAAATAAAGTGCTGGCCACGGCCGCCGACTCGGTAGCTGAGACCACCGTACAATCCGCCCCAATACTTTCCGCCGGAATGATCTCCAGCAACGATTTCCGCACCGGTACCACAATTGAGCTGGATGGCCAGGTCTGGAGGGTTATCGAGTTTCTGCACGTAAAACCTGGCAAGGGCTCAGCTTTTGTGCGCACCAAGCTGAAATCAGCCCAAAGCGGCAGTGTCGTTGAAAAAACCTTCCGGGCCGGCGAGATGCTCACCTCGGCCCAGTTGGAGAAATCCACCCTCCAACACACCTATATGGAGGGCGACGACTACGTATTCATGGACATGGCCAGCTTTGAGGAGACACGCCTCATTGCTAAGCAGATCGGCGATGGTCGTAAATACCTAAAGGAGGGCATGGAAGTGAACGTGGTCTCTTGGAACGGCAAGCCCATTGAGGTGGAGCTACCCAATTCCGTAGTTCTCGAGGTCACCCAAACTGACCCTGGGGTCAAGGGTGATACGGCCACCGGTGGCACCAAGCCCGCCATCGTTGAAACCGGAGCCCAAGTGATGGTGCCGCTATTTATCACCATTGGTGAGAAGATCAAGATTGATACTCGCTCCGACAGCTATCTGGGTCGGGAGTCCTGAGGAGATGCAGATGAATCAACAGGAATTACGGAGCCTGCTTGAGTTTCTCTCCGGCAGTGATATTCAGGAACTCAAGCTCGAAGGCGACGATTTTCGGCTTGAGGTACGGCGTAATTTGCCTGGCCCCGCTCCAGTGTTGATGCCGCCGGTGGCCCCCCCCCTAGCGGTGGCCCCTGCCCCCATGGCCGCCGCAGCGGTGCCCCCCCCCGCGGCGGCCGCTGCCCGCAGTGACCTTGTGGATGTGCGCGCTCCGATGGTGGGCATTTTTTATCGGGCTCCGGCCCCAGGGGAGGCCCCATTTGTGGAGCTCGGCAACCGGGTCAGCGTTGGTCAAACCATCTGCATCCTTGAGGCGATGAAATTGATGAATGAGCTGGAGGCAGAACTCTCCGGTGAGGTGGTGGAAATTCTTGTGGAAAATGGCACCCCAGTGGAATACGACCAGGTGTTGATGCGGGTTCGCACCTCCTGAGTTCTGGCCAGCCTGGGTTCAGCCCAGTTCCAGGGCTGTTTCTAGGGCGGCCACCATGCTGTGGGCCCTGGCGCTGCCTTGGCCAGCCCGATCAAAACCAGTGCCGTGGTCTGGGGAGGTACGCAGGAAAGGTAGCCCCAGGGTGGTATTCACCGCCTGGTCAAAGGCCAGCAGCTTCACGGGGATCAGCCCTTGGTCGTGGTACATGGCCAGATAGCCATGGGGGGCCTGGGCGGCGGCCCCGGGCTCCCGCCAGGCCTGGGCTGCCCCTAGCCAGCAGCTGTCGGGGGGGAGGGGCCCTTCGAGGCTGAGCCCTGGCCGGAGCCGCCGTTGCTCGGCCAGCAGCGGTGCGATCCAGTCCTGTTCTTCTTTACCCAGTTGGCCTGCTTCGCCGGCGTGGGGGTTTAGGCCTGCCACCGCCAAGCGAGGGGCGGCCGTGAACCGTTGGCAGAAGTTGAAAAGTTGCCCCAGGCGCCGCTCCAGCAGCTCGGCGCTGAGGGCGTCAGGCACCTGGGCCAGGGGCAGGTGGGTGGTGGCCAGCAGGGTGTTGAAGCGCCATTGGCTGTGGGGCGAGCGGGCCGTAAACAACATCGCCCCATCGCTGGCGCCGCAGAGTTCGATGAGCCGTTCCGTTTGGCCTGGGTAGTGGTGGCCGGCCAGGTGCCAGGCCACCTTGGCGATCGGGGCGGTGGTGAGGGCCCCACAGCGGCCATCGAGCACGGCCCCCACGGCGGCGCTAAGCCAGTGGAAGCTGGCGGCCCCACTACGGGCGGAGGCGGCCCCCGGTTCAATGGGGCCCCCTAGGGGTAGGTCGAGGATTTCCAGCTCGCTGGGGTTGGCCAGCGGTGTGGCTGTGCGCTGTAACAGTTGTGCGTAGCTCTGCTGCAACCACTGGCGACAGCCCACCAGCAGCGGGTGGAAGCTTGGATCCAAGCGCTGGAGTTTGGCAATGGCCTTGAGGGTTACTTCGGCGCCGATGCCGGCCGGATCCCCCAGGGCGATGGCGATTCGTGGCAAGGGTTCAGACCATCGCCATGGGGCTATCTACTTCCACGCCGGGCAGGGCTGAAAACAGATTGAGCAGTTGCTGGAAGGTGTCTAAACAACGGTTGCTGCCACTGCCGGCGATGGCCTCGTTGCTCACCACGCACTGGAGTTCAGCGCGACCATCCTCGCTGCGGTTTTGGTCGAGCACCACTACCACCCGATCGCGCAGGCGTTTGCTTGGTGTCATGTCGATCAGGCTCACCGACTCGCCAATGGCGGAACGGAGCTTGAAACCTTCGCTTTCAAGCGCTTTCGTTGCTACGGGCAGGAGCATTGCCCCGTCTTCGGCTCGGGAGAAGCACTCGTAACGGGCCATCAATCCAGTCCTACCGAGGGGCGGATTTAACTCGATGTCGATTAAGAAAGCACCCCTAGGTCCCTGATCCAGGTTCCCTGAGGATCACTTCCCCTTCTGGTATCCATGCTACGTCTGTTGTTGTTGGCTCTGCTGCTTCTCGGTTTCGGTGTGGGCCTGCAGCGGGGTTGGTTGGAGATCCGCTGGGATCGGCTCGGGCTGGAACTGCAGCGCTCCATAAGCCCTGGTTCCCCTACTCCGGCGGCTGCGCCTCAACGCTGAGGCAGGCCCTCAACCCTTCTCTGTAGCTGGGATAGAGCAGCTGATAGCCCAGCCCTTTGGTGAGCAGTTGATTGCTCACCCGCCGGTTCTCCTGCCAGAAACTCAAAGCCATGGGGCTGAGCTCGGGGGCGATCGCCTCGAAGCGCTGGCAGGGGGGCAGGGGGCACTGCAGCAAATGGGCGGCAAAGCCCAGCAGTTCGCTGCTGGGGGCGGGCTGCTGGTCCACCAGGTTCAGCAGCGGCGGCCGCTGGCTAGGTGGCAGCCCTAGACAATGGAGCAGGGCGCCCACGATGTCGTCCCGATGGATCCGACCAAACACCTGGCCGGCTTTGTGGATCAGGCGCCCTTCCCCGCGGCGCAGGCTGGCCAGGGGATTGCGGCCGGGGCCGTAGATGCCAGGCAGGCGAAATATTTGCAGGGGTAGGCCGCTGGCTTGCCAGGCCTGCTCACAGGCCAGTCGGGCGGCGCTGCGCCGTTGCAGGGGTGGGCCCACCGCGCTGGTTTCCGTGACCCAGGCCCCCTGGCGGTCCCCATAGACGCCGGTGCTGGAGAGATAGCCCACCCAGCGCAGCGGTAATTGCTGTAGCTGGTCCCCCAGGCTCTGCAGCACCGGGTCTTGGCCCCCTGGATCGGGGGGAATCGTCACGAGCAAGTGGGTGGTGCCCCTTAGGGCAGCGGCGCTGGGTACCACGCCATTGCCGCTGTCGAAAGCCAGGTCATCGCTGCCGGCCTCCGGTTGGCGGCGGCTCACCCGCACGGATCCGCCCAGGCGCCGCACCTGGGCGGCCAGATGTTGGCCCGTGTAGCCGCCGCCCAGCACCAACAGCTGGCCCTGGGTTAGCTCCGCCGGCAGGGGGTTGACATGCAACTCGGTCATGAGTACATCTGTACTGTGTCGTAATTCCTGCTGGCCATGGCCCCCCGTTCCCTCTCGCCCCAGCGACCCCGTCGGGCGCTGATTATCCCCTCCATCCTGACGGCCCTACTTACCACCGCTGGCTTGCTCCTCCCCGAGCAGCCCCAGCTGCAGCAGCAGATCTGTGAGCAGCACGTCAACCCCGAAGCCTGCCGGGTGTGGTGAGCCGTTCAGGCGGCCTGCAGGCTCAGGTCCCCGGCCTGGGGAGGCAAATTATTGGCTGGGTTCCGGGGTTGTTGCTGGGTTCGCGGTTGTTGGGGTTTGGATTCCGCCTGGGCGGGGCTGGCCCACTGGAGCAGCCTTACCGCCAGCCGCAGGTCCCCATCTAGCCAGGCCCTGATGGCCATGGCGCGGCGGGGGTCGTAGAAGCGCTGGCGGCGGTACCACTGGAAGGCATCGGCATCACTTTTGTGGCCGTTGCAGGAGAGGCAGGAGGGCACACAGTTTTCGGTCACGCTTAGGCCACCGCGGCTACGGGGTAACACGTGATCAATGGATTCTGAGGCCTTACCGCAATAAATGCAGGTGTGATGGGTGTGGCCGTGAAGCGATTGCCGCCAACGTCGGACTCGGAGCTTGGGACAGAGTTCCTCAAGGAACACCGCATCGCTCTCGTGCATCCGAAACCCCCGGATATGGGCCAAGTGTGAAGGGATCCAAGCCCCTGTCAATGTGTCGAAGGCTGCACTTCTGAATCTTTTCAGGGCTTTGCTAAATCTGCAGATCCGCTGGGCTTTCAGCCCCTTGTGCCGGGCCTGAGGGGCTTTAAATTTGCCTTTGGCTCCGCAGTCCCCCTGAAGCCTTCCGTTAACGGCCTTTCACTCACCGCCAGCGGCGACGTGCTTTTCCGTTGCCCCTTTGATCCGGTCACCGTGGCGCAATTGCGGCGGATTCGGCCCAGGGGCTGCTGGCAAGCGCGCCTGCAGGGTTGGATGTTCCCCTTAGAGGCGTTGTTGCGCCTGGTGGACTGCTTTGGTGAGCGTTTCCCCATAGACCCCAGCCTGCGGGAGTGGTGGCAGGCCATCGATAGGCCCCTGCCGCCGTTGCCGCCCCACCGGCAACTGGTGGATGCGGCGGATCTGCGGGCCCCCTTGGCCGATGGCCGCCAACTGCTGGCCCACCAGCGGGCTGGGGTGCGTTGGCTGCTGGCCCGCCGCGGGGCGCTGCTGGCCGATGAGATGGGCCTTGGCAAAACGCTCACGGCCCTGGCGGCGGCCCGGGCCCTGGTGCGGCTCACGGACTGCCGTTTGCTGGTGGTGGCGCCGGTGGGTCTCCATGACCATTGGCGCCGGGAGGCCCTGGCCCTGGAGTTGGCGCCCCAGTTATTCAGTTGGGCCCGCCTGCCGGCGGAGCCCCCCCCCGGCGGCTTGGTGCTGCTGGTGGATGAGGCCCATTTCGCCCAAAACCTCCAGGCCCAGCGCACGGCGGCCCTGCTGCGGCTGGCCCGGCATCCGCGGGTGCGGGCCGTGTGGCTACTCAGCGGCACCCCTAGTAAAAACGGCCGACCGATTCAGCTGTTGCCCCTGTTGATGGCGATTGGCCATCCCCTGGCCCGGGACCGCCGGGCCTACGAGGAACTGTTTTGCAACGGCCATTGGCGCCAGGTGGGGCGGCGGCAGGTGTGGGATTGCCAGGGGGCCAGCCGTCTCGATGAATTGGAAAGGTTGTTGCGGCCCCAGCTGCTGCATCGGCGCAAGCTTGATTGTCTCGATCTACCCCCCAAGCTGCGCTGTTTCCATCCGGTCCCCCTGGCAGCGGCGGCCGAGCGGCAGTTTCAACGGCAGTTGGCGGAGCGGCTGGAGGCTTACCGCCGCCGGGCGGCGGCGGGGCTGGTGCGTTCCGACGCTGAAGCCCTAGCCCTGCTCACCTGGTTGCGGCGCTTGGCGGCCCTGCAGAAGTTGCCCGCTGCCCTGGCCTTGGTGCAGCAGTTGCAGGCCAGGGGCGAGGCGGTGGTGGTGTTCAGCAGCTTTGTGGCCCCCCTGCAGCAGTTGCATCGCCTGCTCGGGGGCGCCCTGCTCACCGGCCAGGTGTCCCCCCCGGAACGGCAGGAACGGCTGGCCCATTTCCAGGCGGGTTCTGGGGATCTGTTGCTGGCCACCTATGGGGTGGGGGGCCTGGGCCTTGGTTTGCAGCGGGCCTCCCAGGTGGTGTTGCTGGAGCGCCCCTGGACCCCTGGCGATGCGGCCCAGGCGGAGGACCGTTGCCATCGGCTGGGCTCCCGGCGCCCGGTGACCAGCCACTGGCTGCAGCTGGGCAGCGCCGACGCCTTGGTGGATGGCTTGATCCTCAGTAAGGCGGATCGGATCGAGGTGCTGCTGGGGCAGCGGCGTCGGCTGCTGCGGCGCCAGCCCGTGGCCCGCATGCTCCAGGAATTGCTCCAGGACTAGTGGCAGCTGTCTAGCCGCACCTGAACCTCGTCTTTCAGGTCCTGGGGCACGGCTTTGCCCTGGCGTTTTAGTAACTCAGAGGCCCGCTGGATGTCGGCACAGGCGGCGGTTTTGTTCTGCAACAGGGTGTGCAGCAAAAAGCGGTCATTAAGGGGCCGCGGGTCCCGGGGGTGGGCGGCCACCACGGCATTGCAACGGCCCAGGGCCTGGGGCAAGGCATGGGCCTCCACCGCCGTCAAGCAGCTGTCCACCTGGGGCCGCGGCCGGCCACAACCCCCCAATAACCACAGCCCCAGGGCTGCCCCCAGGGCCAGGGTCCCCACCCCTGGCTTCTGCCCCCTGCCCATGGCTTGGATCAGTAGCTGTAGCGACTGCTGTCCGTTGGTTTGCCGCTGCCTCCACCTCCCCCAGCACTGCCGCTGCTGCTACCTATGCCCAGGTTGGGGGTGTGATCGGCGCCGGTTTCCTCGCGGCCGGAGTAAAGGGCCCCGAGGAAGCGGGCACAGCTGCCGAATTTATCTTTCTGGTTCACCACGGTTTCGGTGATCAACACCGCCGCATGTTCTGGGGAGGTTTTGAACAGGCCATTGTTCTGGCGCTTGATGCGGGCATAGGCCGCATCCCAGCTCACCCCATGGGGGTTGCCGGCCTGGCGCATGAAGCAATAGATCTCGGCGCCCTTCTCGCCCACTTCATCGGCATTAGCCGGCAGCGGCAGTGCGGCAAGCCCGCCCATGGCTAGCAGCAGGGCGCCCAGCAGCTTTCCGCGGCGTGCAGCCATCGTTCATCCATCACTAACTGGGCCCAACCTATCGATTGGGACGCGTCTGTCCAGGGTGCCCCGGCTTGAGTTGTGCCTGGGTCTGTGTTGTCATCGCCCCAAGGCCTGTTTTTGGTTTTTATGGTGTCGGAATCCCTTTCCTTTCGGGTTAGCCGCAGCACTGAGGGGCTGGCGGAAACCCTGGCCACCCTCTCCCAGCGCCTGGTGACGTTGGAGCAGCGGCTCGGGGCCCTGGAATTGCAGATCCAGAATCAGCTCTCCCCCCATCCCGAGGAGCTGGCCTCCCTGCGCACGGTGGAAACCCTGCTGCAGGATTGCCGCACCCTGCTAGATCAGTCGCCGCCCCAGGCCCCGGGGGAGGTGGTTTGGGAGGACTGGCCCAAGCCGGAACCCCAAGCCAACCCCTAAGCTTGGTACAGATGTACTGATGCCATGGCGATGGGAGGGGTGGCCGGTTTGGCCCTGGGTATTGCTGTGGTGGAGGCTGGTTTCCCCAGCCCTGCCGACGATTACATCGAGGCGGGCGTAGATCTCAATAGCCAGTTGATCCCCCATCCGATCAGCACCTTTTTGTTGCGGGTGAGTGGCAACTCGATGGTTGGTGCCGGCATCCACCATGGCGATCTACTGCTGGTGGATCGCAGCCTTCAGCCCCGGCCGGGGCGGGTGGTGGTGGCGGTGCTGGATGGGGCCTTCACCCTCAAGCGCCTGGAGCGCCATCGCGGCCATTTGCGGCTGCAGGCGGCCCATCCCGACTATCCCCCCCTGGAGCTGGAGCGCTGCGGTGAGGTGCAGATCTGGGGGGTGGCCACCCAGGTGATCCATGCCCTTTGAGGGGTTAGGGCCGGGGGCAGCCGCCCTGGCCTTGGTGGATTGCAATAACTTTTATGCCGCCTGTGAGCAGGCCTTTGACCCGGCTTTGCAGGGGCGGCCGGTGGTGGTGCTTTCCAATAACGATGGCTGCATCGTGGCCCGCAGCCGCGAGGCCCGGCAGCTGGGCATTGGCATGGGGGTTCCCTATTTCCAGCTGGCAGATCGCTTGCGGCAGCTGGGGGTGGTGGTGCGCAGCTCCAACTACGCCCTCTATGGCGACATGAGCCAGCGGGTGATGGCCTGCCTGGAGGCCCGGGTGCCGGAGCTGGAGGTGTATTCCGTGGATGAGGCGTTTGTGCGGCTGCCGGCCCTGGCCCCTGGGGCCCTCAGCGCCTGGGCGGCGGAGTTGCGGGTGACCGTGCGCCAGGGCTTGGGTTTACCCATTGCCGTGGGCCTGGCCCCATCCAAGGTGCTGGCCAAGTTGGCCAATCAGCTGGCCAAGCGGCATCCCAGTCGGGGGGGTGTTTTCAATTTTTTCTTGGAGCCCTGGCGGGAGCCTTGGTTGGCCCAGGTGCCGGTGGAGGAGGTGTGGGGGGTGGGCCGGCGCTGGGCCCGTTGGTGTCGGCTGCGGGGCCTGGCCACGGCCCTAGACCTCTCCCAGGCCGATCCCGAGCTGTTGCGCCGCAAGCTCGGGGTGGTGGGTTTGCGCCTGCAACAGGAATTGCGGGGGGTGAGTTGTTTGCCCTTGGAGTTGTTGCCGGCCCCCCGGCAGGAGACCTGTGTGAGCCGCAGTTTTGGTACTCCGATCCAGGAGTTGCAGCCCCTGCGGGAGGCGGTGGCCGGTTATCTGGTGCGGGCCGCTGAGAAATTACGTCGCCAGGGGCAGCGGGCCGGTGGCCTCACGGTGTTTGTGCGCACCAGTCCCTTTGCCGCTGGTTTCTATGGCAACAGTGCCAGCGTGCGGTTGCCCCTGGCCAGCCAAGACACGGCTGTGCTGCTCCAGGCGGCCCTGCCCCTGGTGGACCAGTTGTTTCGGCCGGGGCAGCGGTTTCAAAAGGCAGGCGTGCTGCTCCAGGAGCTGCAGTGCCTAGACCAGTGGCAAGGCCATTTGTTTGTGAGCTTGTCGGCGGAGCAGCGGCAACGGCGCGAACGGCTCCTGGCCCTGGTAGATGGGCTCAACCGTCGCCATGGGGCCGGCACCATGCAGTGGGCGGTGGCCGGTTTGCGGCCGGCCTGGCGCCTGCGGCGCGATTATTTGTCTCGCAGCTACACCACCCAATGGCAGGATTTGCCCTTGGTTTATGCCCGTTAAGGGGGGCTGGGCCGGGATTCCAGAAAAAATGCGTGGAAATGCTTATCAGAAAAGCGTCGATTTGCCTTGGAAAACCTGCTAGGGGGTGGCAAAATGAAAAGAAAGCGAACCATGGGCAGCCTCACCCACGTTCATCAACCAGGCCTACCAGCCACCCCCGCCTGCCAGCTGCGCGGTTTCATCGAGGGTGATCACCAGATTGAAAAACTGGAATTTGCCCTAGCGGTGGCCATAAGCCGCGGCGATGCTCCACGCATCGAGGAATTGCGGTTGCAGATTGCTGCCTTGGGAGACAACAGGGAAGAGCCTGGCACCTGAAAAAAGTGTCCAAAGCCTGAATTATTGGCCGCCGGAAGAGGAAGTGCCCCATGTGTTGGGATTGAGGATTGCTTTTGGCGAAGAAATTTGTCAAGCTATAAATATAAGTTGGTGGTGAAAACACCTCCGCCATGGTCACGGCTCTACAAGTGAAGACAACTCCCCCAGGCGCCAATGCCATGGCTGGGGCAGGGGCCGATCGCCAACGGCTATTGGATCAGGCAGCGGAATGGTTTGTTAAGGCCAGCAGCTTGGCTGCCAATGGTGAGGTTGTGGAAGCCGGGGCGCTAATCCTGAAGGGGCTGGATTGTGAACGGCGGGCCCGGGCCCGGGGTCCCCAGGTGCTGGGATTAATCAAACGTCGGGTTTGAATTTCCCTGGTTAGGCCCATTGCTGGGTATTGCAAATATCCTGGCGCTGTTGATTGGCCCGATGCCATGGCCAGCAAGCTCAGCCTCAACGCCACAAACCTCGAGGCCCTTGGCGCCGCTCGCTTAGCGGAACTGTTGATGGAGATCAGCAGCGGTGATGCCGTGGCTAAGCGGCAGCTGCGCCTCGCCCTGGCGGCCGGCAGCAGTGCCGAGGAGGCGGCCAGGGAGGTGCGTAAGCGTTTGGTGGCGATTGCCCGCTCCGAGAGCTACATCGATTGGCGAAAACGCAAGACCCTGGTTAATGATCTGCAGGCCCAGCACCGGGCCATCACTGGTGCAATTGCCACGGCCGACCCTGCCCTGGCCCTTGATTTGCTCTGGCGCTTCCTTGAGCTGGCCGAGGGGATTATGGATCGCTGTTCCGACAGCACTGGCACTGTTATTGAAGTGTTCCAACAGGCGGTGTTGGATCTGGGGCCGCTGGCCAGCGCCGCCCAGGCGGATCCCTTGGCCCTGGCTGAGCAGGTCACGGAGGCCCTGGCCGCAAACGGCTACGGCCAGTTTGACCAACTGATCCCAGCCGTTGCTGAGGCCCTAGGGGAAAAGGGGCTGGCCCATTTGGAGCAAAAATCTAGGGAGCGAGGGGCCCAGCCCGGCCATCCCTCGCTCCTAACCATCGCCGAATGCCGCGGTGATGTGGATGCCTATGTGTCTCAATTCACAGAAGACGATCTGCAGTGGCCCGATAGCGCCGCCCAGGTGGCCGAACGGCTGCTTAAGGCGGATAGGGCCCAGGAGGCCTTGGCGGTGCTGGACCAGGCGGCAAGGGCCGCCCAAACCTGGCATGCGCCCCACTGGGATAACACCCGCATTGCAGTGTTGGAGGCCCTCGGTAAGGGCGAGCTGGCCCAGGGCCTGCGCTGGAGCTGTTTTGAAAAAACCCTCTCGATGCCCCACCTGCGTGATTACCTCAAGCGCCTGCCGGATTTCGAAGATGTGGAAGCTGAGGAACGGGCCTTTGAGGTGGTGGAGCAACATCCGAGGTCCCTGGAGGCGCTGCGCTTCCTGGTGAACTGGCCGGCCCTACCCAGGGCGGCAAAGCAGGTGCTGAACCATTGGCAGGACTGGAACGGTGAGGCCTTTGAATTGCTGGCTCCGGCGGCGGAACGGCTGGGCAGCACCCAGCCCCTGGCGGCAACGCTGCTGCTGCGCTTGATGGTGGTGTTCACCTTGGGCATGGGCCGCGCCAAGCGCTACCGCTATGCCGTTGAGCAGTTGCAAAGTTGTGGGCAACTGGCCGCGGCAATCAACGATTGGCAGACCATTGAAAGGCACGAGCATTTCGTGGCCCGCCTGCGGGAAGCCTTTGGCTTGAAGTGGAGTTTCTGGGCGGCAGTAGATGCTGGGGCCGCCCACTAAAGGCCGCCTAGGTAGGTGACAACGGGCAGTGGCGGCAGGGGATGTTGATTCGGTCAGTTTTGAGTTCTGTACGGACCGTACGGTTTTCGATTTGAAGGTTGCAGAGTTCTTCTGGGCCCTAGTGGGCCCTAGCCGGGGGTAAGGTGCTGCCCGCCATAGCCGCAGGCTGCGGAGCGGTAATCGGGTAGAGCTTTGATGCGGGCGGTGGTGGCAGATAAACAGGCCGAGAAGATCAGACAGGCACCGCAAGTTCAATGCTGGCAGCTTGTCAAAGCTCGAGTTATCTCAATTAATTCAGCAGCGCAACGCCCAACTCCTTTGCCAAGGCCGCCAGGCGACGGTCCTCAGTCCAGAGACAACAGCGGGTCAGCCTTGCGGACGCCAGCAGGTGGGCATCTACATAGCCGATGCCGCGTCCCATCAGCTTTTGCTGCTCGATCAGCTGAAGCACCTCGGAATCACTGGCCACCGTTGCGGCAGGCAAGCCCTGGAGCAGCTCAAGAACACGGCCGCGATCGTGCAGGTTGCCGCAGGCGAGTTCACCAATCACCCAAGGATGGATCAACACCTTGCCCCCATCCAGCGCTGTCGTGAGATGGGGCAGTCCGCTGCGCAGGTGATCCACCCACACGGAGGTGTCCACGAGAATCAAGCAGCGCTCCGGCGGCGAGGGATCGGCTCGAGATCCGGTTGGCTACCGCCCAGGGCGGCCAGGCGTTTGGCGCTCTCCCGCTGCACCAGGGCCTGCAGAGCTTCCTTGAGGAGGGCAGTGCGCTCCAGCTGGCCGCATAACTGCTGGGCCTGGGCCAGCAGATGATCATCAAGGGTGACGGTGGTACGCATGGCCGAGCGCAACTGGCATCGCATCAGTTTAGTCATCAAATGATGCCTTTAGGCTCGGCAGCGATCGGGTGCAGATCAGCGGGGACCACTCATCCCCGCACCAGCGGCTGTAGGCCGCCAGGGGGCGGGACAGGCAAGACGGCTCACCGGGGATCCGTGGGCAGCCCACAGCCCTTATTCAAGTAATCCCGCTCTTCCTTGAATAAGCTCAAGGTTTATTCAAGGTTCGCCCCAGGGAGGCTCCATGCGGCGAGACGCCACCGGGCCCGGTGGCAACTACGTAGGCGGCCGCCTACCTAATCGCCGCCGAACACCACCCGTTCCTCGACGGCAACGGCCGCTCTAGGGCGAGTGGGCAGCAGTGCTACTTGGCCCTGCGCCGGCGACCGCTCACCAGCATCAATCAGCTCAAACAGCTGAGTGGTCTGAGTTTTCAAACTGCCAGCAAGGCGATCGAAACCTTTGTGGGCCTTGGCATCGCCCGGGAAATCACGGGAGGGCGTCGAAATCGGCTGTTCGCCTACGACGCCTATCTGGCGATCCTCAGTGAAGGCACCGAACCGCTCTGATCACTCTGCCTAACCCCCCAACCTGAATTCAGGCACTGACTCAGGCCGAAGCAGGCGCCGCCGTCGGGTTTGAGTGTCGCCACAGGGGATGAATGGGCAATACAGGTGCCCAAGCGCTGGGATCTATCTGCTTGAAACCAATATCCTCATCTATCACCTGGGCCCCATTGCAGCAGTTTGAAGCACGCTCGGTTGGGGCCGTTCAGGCCAGCGCCTTGAAGTGTCGTGCCACGCCCTGGTCATCGTGGGGATTGTGGATGCACCTTCATAGGTTGCTCAGCCAGGCTCCGCAAGTTGGAAGCTGGCAGCTTTTTAAAATTATTGTTATGGGTAAATGACTGTTAATCGGCGGATGATTGGGGGCTGAGGCTTAAGCAGTCCAGGCAAAGGTATCGTGCAGGAGAGGTGGTATCCTGGGCTGCAGTTGCATTCTATTGGGTTTTGGCAATCAGGAGCCAAAATTTGAGTATGATTAGTTTTGTCTGTGCCAAGTAGCCTAGATAACAACGAACATGTTTAATCCAGATGATCCTGGCTTTCAGGAACGCTTAGTGCAAACCAATAAGTTGATGAATAATTGGACCGTGATAGGCGGCACAGGCCAATGGCTAGAGGCCCATCTGCTGGCAAGAGCATCCTATGCGGGGGGGCTGCCCCAATTGGCTGGTTGTGGTGTAACCGAAGCTGAAGTTGTCGATTTAGTTGAGAGTATAGATGGAAAAATTTTAGTGATGTTGTCTGAATCAATTGCCCCAGACCACGGCGTCACTCTGATCAATAAACTATTCGCAAAGCCAGAGCCCCCAGATATCTTGTTAATGGTCACAGACGGCAGGTGGCTTGGCAGTAATCCACTTTCAGTTTGCAATGCTGGCGCAATAATTGATGTTCATAGCTTTGGCACAGGTACTGCCATTAAGGCGCTCCAAGTATTGGCGGCAGGAAAGCGCTATGTAGATCAGCGGCTTATCGGGTCAAATAGTAATGCAATGAAGTTTAGCCCCCGCGAACAAGAAGCCCTAGTACTGCTGGCTCAAGGTTCAACAAATTCAGAGATTGCCAAGACTATGGGCATCTCCGTTAACACTGTGCGCGATTATCTCTCGCAGGTATATGGCAAGCTAGGTGTTCGAAATAGATCTGGCGCCGCAGCAAAGGCAGTTGAGATGGGTTTTACATATACCTAAGGGCACCTCGAAAAATCAGCTTTCTAGCTGAATTGCTTTTTCGCTCCTGGCTGTAGCCATATTCAAGCAGGGGTAGAAAGGTATTCCACGGGATCTGAGTAGAGAGCAAAACAAGTACTGGCTTCTTATCCTGAAGCTTTTTGATACGTTGCTCTTCGTCCCAGAATCCTCGCTGGCCCATGGGTACGCATGGTTTGAAAAATAATTTTAATTATTCTAATCCGAAATGGCGACGGGTTCTTGTTTTTCGAGGCGCCCTATTGTCAATAGCTATTGCCATTTTTTAGGCTGAGGCAAGTGGCTTGAGATAGTAATTAATCTGGTTATTTAAATTTCCAGTCATTAGGATTAAGAGCGGTTGCGTATATGTTGTTGGCACCACGGGTGCCAAGGCGTCACGCAGGCCAAAAGACAACACCAAACTACAATATAGAAACGTTAGAGGCTGCAATAGTAACGATTAGATCGTTGTAATCAAAATCAAAATTAGGGCTATCTTCGATGCCGAATGTAATTCCACGATTAGTTGATCCAAAGCTCTGGAACTGGGAGGTGCCACCTGAGTTGGCCTCAGAGTAAGATGAATAAAGCTTCGACTCATTGCCATCGGCTATCAGTAGCATTCCATAGTTTAGGGTGGGGTTGAGCGGAATACTGTCTATAACCTTGCTTTGCTGATAGCCCGGCAGAATAGAAGGACTCAAATAAGTACCCTTAGATTTGGCGTTAACCAAAGCTGCCTCAAGATAACCAGCTGCACCAGGATTAATTGAACTGGATCCTGAAATAACTGCGCCAGTGATCGAATCCGCCTCATAAAAGGCCAGAGCATTATTAAAAGCCCCAAGCCGTTGAAGGGTCACTACAGGATTGATTGTTGATTCAGCAGTACCAGTCCCTGGAAGAGTGAAAACACCCGTAACATTATCTGCAAACGAAGCTGTTACATTATTTCCGTTAACATCAAGACTCTTAAGCGCCAGAGACACACCATTTCTTGTGGCCGTAGGGGTCCAAGTGCCTGCAGCAACCTGAACGTTTGCAGAGCCTCCAAACGATTTACCTTCTGAGGAAATCCAAGTGGCTCCATTATAAATTGAATCCAAAGTCAGCACACTGCTGCTGGCCGAATTCGCGGACTGAAGAAGAGATACTGAATTAGATCCGCTTGAAAGCCCAATATTTACAGAACCTCCGGCAGAGTCAACTCTTGATGCCCTGATTAAAACGTTTTGACTAAACCTTACTGAATCAGGTCCCTGTTTAGAAGCTTGTCCTGACCAATTTCCATAATTCAAGACAACCGGAGTACTCGAAGATTTAAAGTTTGTGAGATAGGACGAGGTTGAATCTCCGTTAAACCTAATGGTTGCAACACCAGGTGCTGGACGAGTTGAGAGGGAAAAGGATGTGACGCCATCTACAATCTTGCCTTCCCAACCGTATTGCCTTGCGAATCAACAATTGAAGCAATGCCTGCCTGTGGTCTGATGTACTTTTGTTGCTGCCCAGTTCCGGAGTATCCGGTGGTAATTGGAGTTGTGTTGATCAGATTATTAGCAGCATCCGTCGAAGGTGCTATTGAAACACTTACAGAGCCAAAGTTTCCACCTTTCAAAGCCTTCACTGAAGCCAATGTATCTGAAATGAGGTACCAGTCTTGATAATCAATAAATGGTACGGTGTACCAGCTCTCCAATAGTGAAGCATTGATTGGGATAATGTCGGTTACAGGAGTCGAAAATGGCACCGTGTTGCCTAAGCCAGTTGCAAGATTGGCCTGCGCTAAGTAATCATAACCAAGGCCAGGGGATTTGAGGGTGGCATTTGTTAACTTTCCGGAGGCGAATGTGAGGGTTGCAATTGCATAATTATAGGGATTGGGAATGCCAGAGGTATATGAGTCATTGCCTCTAATTTCAAAATCAACTATGTGATTACCCCCTTTGGATTGCATATAACCGCTGCCTTCCTGTGTTACGCTCAAGGAGCTTATCTTTCCGTCAGTGCCAACTGTTATAGAAAATTGTGCTGTTGCACTCAGAACCTGTGCTGAGGTCATCCCAGGCGTTAGCGCTGGCTTCCAATCACGTTTAATGAGGCCATCCCAACCTGTAAGTATTGTATTTGCGGTGCTAGGACTCAGATTTTCGATAATTGCTGGATCTTCAACATCAGTCTGCTTGTAATTAAAAAAGAGATAACCATCATTTGCTTGTGCATCTTGGCCGCCAAACCCGTAGCCATAGGCACCAGCGGTGAAACCAGTTTTTAGTCCATTATAGAGGCCTGTAGAAGTTGTAAAGTAACCACCGGATACACCCACTGTGGTTGGGTTGGAGGGAAGTAGATAAGGAGAAATATCACCTCCTTTGCTGCCAACTCCATTGTAAATTGCTTGCGTCAAGCCAGGCGTGCTAGGAGAATAAACATTATCGCCGTAGCTTGTTTGATTAATCGCATAGAGAATACGCCCAGAATTTCCATTGGTGATAAATGGAATGCCTTGCCCAATCCCTTGGTTGTTCCCTTCCAGGACCCTTTGGTAGTAGTGAGAATGTCCGTTGATATACGCATCAAATGAACCTTCAGGCAAGGCATTCAACACCCGTTGCAAAACGGGATTACTCATATGATCATCAGGCTGTGATTTTCCCCATTGACCAGATGAATAAATTGGTTGGTGACCCATGATGATCTTCCACTTCGCCTTTGAGTTTGCCAACGATGTTTTGAGCCAATCGAATTGATCTTGACCATTACGGGGATCACTGGTCAAAACAGCGGCGGTAGTTGTTCCCGCGGCGTAAGATTGAGTAGGGTCATAGGCATAATTAAAAGGTGCTATTTGAGTATCGTTTGTTCCAAATCCATCGCTAAGACTATAATAGCCACCAGCATTCATCATCAGCCGTTGAGCATCTAATGAAAAGACTTCGATCAAAGGCGATCCAGTGTCATGGTTGCCAAGTTCTACAGAGTAATAAATTCCAGACTGGCCAGTACCATCGGCTTTTTTGATTTTGACGTTCGTCTGGTTGGTGAGGAGTGATGGGGTAGACAACCAACCAAAGTAATCAATAAATGGCTGGGGTACAGGTGTTGATGTTGGCCCTACTGGTGTGGCTGTATTGCTTGAGCCTAGTGATACATTCGTTTCAGAATAGCCAATGCGAAGACCATAGTCATGATTACCAATAGTGGGCCAGAAACGGTTCACCCCATCAATACTTCCACCAACACCGCCTGTGACGGGGTTAGGGAAACCATTGGGATAATTGTATAGGTCATAAGGCCAAACGACATCACCAATATTTTGCTGATAAGGTGAACCCTTGAATTGCGGCGATGGGTAGGGCGCCATGAAGTTATTGTAATCTAAGCCATTTGCTGCATCTATTAGGGTACTGGCGCCCGTGGTATAAGTAAGATCTCCAAGATTTATTAGATCGGTATTGTTTAAAGACTGTACAAGTTTACCTACAGCAGCTTGCCCTGGACCCATTGAATTGATGTTTTTATTGCCTGTCCAGGCACCACCCGGGCTGTAATAGAACCTGGTGCCGTTTGTTCTATAATTACCTGGGTCACCAATTATTCCAAAATTGAATTCAGCCATAAATGATATAAAAATTCAAGTCGGAATTTAGCTTCGGTCGATTAAGGCAGGGTTAAGAAATGAATACGCCTTGAAAAATCAGGATAGATTTATGTCGACTTTCCTTTTGGGGTCAGATCGAAAAAAGAGTTTTGCTTTGGCTTAATCTGTTCATTATAAACACCCCAAGCGCCTGGGATAGAATGAAAGCAACTTAATATTGTGCTCAGTTCAATAGTTAGGGGCGCCTCGAATAATTAGAATTTAAGAGGATGGTTAAAGGCGTTAAAAGGCCGCCACTGGCACGGCAAGGTGAAGAAGTGGATGTAGAAATGAATCTATAAACTTAAACAGCGTTGGCTTTTTTCTGTTTCTTATGCGACGCTAGAGTCACTTAAGGTACGCTGGAGATACCGGAAAGGATTGAGTGTAAAATCCTTAAGTTCCCGCCAAGCCTAATTTCTCGCAAGCTTAATTTTTCTAGATAGCTTTCCACCTATTCACATAATTATGTTGCATAAATATGCTCAACGCGAGCTCAAAATGCTGATTTGGTACAATTTAACTTTTTGGCCGCGTCATTAAAGGCATGATTATGCGCTCCCTTTTCATGGGTCAGGCTTTCGAATCCACCGAGGCTAAACAGTCCCTCGTAGCTAGCGCCTGTCAATCCCTACATTTGTAGGTGAACACAAACGCCATATATGTGCTGCAATATTGATATATCAATTTTTTAAAAATGCCCTACGCCAGCAGCCTCCAGGTGGTGAACGATGCCAACGGCACCGCCCATGCCTTCCTGGTGAACGACGGCCTGCTCTGGCAATGCCAGTGGAACCCAGAGGCCCAGCGCTGGGACAAGGGGCAAGTGGTGCCCGGGGCCTACGGCGGCGAGAAACTCCAGGTGCTGCTGGTGGATAACCTATGGCCCAGCATCACGGGCGCCAACACCCCGGGAATCGTGCTGGCCTACCGGGTGGGCGAAGGCGATGCCGCCATGGTGCAGGCCACGCTGGGGGGCTGGGGGAGCGACGGCCAGCTGAGCTGGAGCGAGCCACTGCAGCTGGTGGGGAGCGGCAGTGCGATTGAGCAGATTCACCTGGCGCAAACCCAAGCAGGTGGGTTCCAGTTGGTGTACCAGGGGCGAGAGCCGGTGGGTGCGGGATCAACCAGTACCGCCTTAAATGATAGCGATCTTCTCTCGTGCAGCTTTGAGCTGAGTGCCAGCCAAGTCTCCACTGGCAATAGCTACAACCTCGTAAACACAACAGCGGGAACGAGCAGCGCGATCAATTCCGCTGAGGGTCCCGCCCCAGCAGCGCCAGCGGTCCAGGCCCCAGGCGGCAGCACCTCGTTTAGCCGCAGCGATCTGCAGTTGTCGCCAGCACCAGCAACAGCCACCTATGGCCTGCTTTCTGCCCGATCTTCAGCAACTGATCCAGCAGCATCAAACTCAGCTGGATCAAGGGGCTTCACCCAAGGCGGCAAAATTAACTTAAGCTATCAAAGGCAAAATAGCAAGAAAACGAATACAGCAACTGCAGGACTTAATTGGTCTGATCAGCAAGTTAGATGGCAGTTTGAACCATCCAAGTTTAATAATCAGAATCCTGGTGAAACCACCGTAGTAGGCGATTTTATTAAAGTGTTTCAAGGTCTTAGTCGTAAAAATGAAAGCACAGTTAAAATTAGTGGCAGCTTTGGAGCCTTCACATTTGGCCAGCAGTCTGCGATCAGCAGCGGGAGTGTTTCATGGTCAAAGTTATTGGCAAAAAAAGATACAGTAAAAGTTAATGACATTTTTGAATATTTAGCAAAAGAAAAAAGTCCGACAAGTGAACACAAGGCTGCGTTCTCCCTTTCGTTCTCCCTTGCGACAACATATTCTTTTGAGAAGCTTTCTGCACGGTCTGGCGAAAACTACCTAAAAAAAATCACGCAGAAGGCAAATGTTTCCGCAGGGTTAAACTATAATTACAAGGACATGCTTTGGTCGACCGAAGTGCCGAGCATAATAAATGCCCAGGCCTCAGTTGAAGCCGGATTTGTATTTATAAATACAATTTCTCCATCACCTCAAGCTACTCCTGCTGCTTCTGCCTTTCCAAACTGGATCAGGAATGCCGGAGATTTTTATGCCTACGCAGGGAGTGCATTGGGTCTTGTAGAGGGAGTTTACGGTGGATTGCAAGCTCGATCCCTAAAAAAAACAAACGAAATTTCTAGTTTTGGTAAGTATGATCAATTAAAGCGACAATCATGGCGCCCCAAAGGTGTTGACATAGTGCTTGGCGGTACAGGATTTTCTGGAATAATCCTTCCTGATTTTCTCTATAGTCCTATTAATGCAAACCAGAATAATCAGCTTCAAAGTGCACAGCAATATGGGCTTAGCTTTTCGACAACATTTTCAGGGACACTCCTCTTTGGGGGTATAATAGGCCCTAATTTGTACATCAAAGATACTTTCCAATGTTTTCCAAGGCAAAATCCTTATCGTACAAATAGCCTCACGGTAGCAGCTAATCTTGTTACGCCATTGGGCCCAAAAGTTAGTATTTTTTCAGATACATGGAAATGGCAGAAGCCTGCTATATCTCAAAATCAATCAACTAAAAGTCTATCAGATGAGCCCAGTTCTAATCAGGCTGCATCACAGAATAGCTTGCTAGGCGATACATCTAGCATTTCGACTTACTCCTCCTCTAATGCAGGCTATCCCTTTTATTACGAGCCATCTCAGGGGTCGATTCTGCTTGCAAGTTCTGATCTCAACTCAGTGAAACCCTTGGTGGGTGGCAGCCCCCAGTTGCAGTTACTAACCCTCTCGGGGTATAGCGCTGGCGTGGTGACTACCGCCACCAATTCAACGCCCTTGGTGATGATTAATCCTGGCAAAGGTTTGGTGGATGGCGATTATTCAGACGTTGCAGTGGCAGGGGTATTGCTGCCGGGGTCAGCGCCAGCCACTATGAGTTTCACGGTCACAGATGGTGCCATCGTAGCCAATACTATTGTTATCAATTCCCCGGGCGCTGGGGCAGGGTTATATCTGCAACTGCCAGAAACCTCTTCCGGCAGCGGGATCTATGCGCTGATTCCCGATGTGTTCAGCCCCGGCCCCAATGGCGATCCCATTCTTCCTAACCCTACCAGCAGCAGCAGTGGTGCCCTCGCAGATCTGCTCCAGCAGCTGCCTGTGATCACGGTTGACAGCACCCGTGTAGGCAATCCCCTGCGAATCCAGCCAATC
>JBDLTB010000060.1:0-14048 GCA_039799245.1 Cyanobacteriota bacterium | reverse complement strand
CCGATGTGCAGAGCTTTTCCCCCGCCAGCAGTGCCCTCAGCAAGGGGGAAAGCCTGCTGGATACGGCCCGCACCTATGTGGCCATGGGTTCCGATGTGCTGGTGGTGCGCCATGGCTGTGCAGGCGTACCGGCGGCCCTGGCCCGCGACCTAGACCAGGCCGGAGAACGGGTGGCGGTGCTCAATGCCGGTGATGGCCTCCACAGCCACCCCAGCCAGGCCCTGCTGGATCTCTTCACCCTGGCCCGTCATTTCGCCCCCGAGGCCCCCACCCCCGAGGCGTTGCGGGGCAAACGCATCGTGATCGTGGGCGATGTGTTGCATTCGCGGGTGGCCCGCTCCAACCTCTGGGCGCTCAGCGCCTGTGGCGCCGAGGTGGTGCTGTGCGGACCCGCCACCCTGCTGCCCCAAAGCTTTGCTGACTTCGTGGCGGCCCCACCGCCGGGCCAGGGGGCCGATCCCATTGCCCAGCGGGGCAGCGTGCGCCTGGAACGGCGCCTGGAGGATGCCTTGCCTGGGGCCGATGCGGTAATGACCCTGCGGCTCCAGAAGGAACGCATGCGCCAACACTTGATCACCAGTTTGGAGTCGTACCACCGCCGCTATGGCCTCAATCACCAACGGCTGGAACTCTGTGGCAAGCCCGTGCCGGTGTTGCATCCCGGGCCAGTGAACCGCGGCGTAGAACTCAGTGGGGCCCTGCTGGATGACAGCAGTTGCAGCCTGGTGGAAGAACAGGTGCGCAACGGCATTCCGGTGCGCATGGCCCTGCTTTATTTGCTCAACGCCTAGGCCGGAGTGCTGCCTTCCGCCGGTGAGCTGCCAGGGCTGGTTTCAGGGCCGCCAGCTTTGAAGTTTGCGAGCGCCTTTTCCATGGTGCTATCGATGGCGGCAAAGGAAGGTTGCTGGCCCTGGCCCATGGGGAAGGGGGCATCGCTACCTTCCAGCCCCACATGCTGGCTGGGGAGTCCGGTGATTATTAGGTCACTGCGCTGCTGGGTGAGGATCGCCCACAGCCATTTCACCAGCAGGGTGACGCGGTTTTCGTCGTCGGGCATGAAGGCCAGGTGGGCCGCGGCCCAGAGGGCCCAGCCGGCCCCACCGGCAAACTTCAGCCCCCGCAGGTCGGCCACCGCATTGATCCGACCCAGCACCGCCATGCTGCCGAAATCAAAGAAGGAGAAGGGGGCTTGGCTGCCGCCTTCCAGCTTGGCGCGGATGTCTTTTGCCACCCAGCCGCCCATCTGGGTGGCGGGGCCAGCCATGCCAGGCAGCGGTTTGCCATCGCCCGTGTGGCTGTAGCTGCAGAGGTCACCCACTACCCGAATTTCCGGGTGATTGGCAATGGAAAAATCCTCTTGAACGATCACCCTGCCGCCCCGGTCGAGTTCACAACCGGTGGCTTCCTGCAACCTTTTACCCAGCCGTGAGGCCCTTACCCCGGCAGTCCAGAACACATTCGCCGCTTGGATCCTTACTTCGCCATCGGCGGTATTTATCAACACTTCGCCCGGCACAATCTCCTGCACCCGCCCATGGAAGAGCAGTTCCACCCCCACGGAGTTCAGGTGCTTGGCCGCCGCCGCCGATAGTTCTGGAGACATGGCCCGCAGCAGCCTTTCGCCTGGATCCACCAGCACGATGCGGGTGGCCTTGAGGTCCACCTGTTTGAAATCCTCTGCCATGGCGTTGCCCATTAGCTCCGCCACCGCCCCCGCCAGTTCGCAGCCGGTGGGCCCCCCGCCCACGATCACCACGGTTTGCAAGAAATTGCGCTCGCCTTGGTCGCGGGTCTGTTCCGCCTGTTCCATGGCCATCAACAGGCGCCGCCGGATCTCCGAGGCGTGTTCGAGGATCTTCATGGGCGGGGCAATGCCGCGCCAGTCCTCGTGGCCGAAGTAGCTGCTGCCCGAGCCGCTGGCGAGGATTAGGTAGTCATAGGTGAGGGTTTTGCCGTTGAAGCCGATCTGTTTGGCAGCGGCATCAATTTCAGAGACCTCCCCCAACAGCACCTGCACATTGCGTTGGGCCCCCACCAGCAGCCGCAGGGGGGTGGCCACATCGCCCAGGCCCACCAGGCCGGTGGCCACCTGGTAGAGCAGCGGTTGGAAAAGGTTGAAGTTGCGTTTATCGATCAGGGTGACGCGCACATCGGCGCCCTTGAAACGCTTGCAGGCCTTAACGCCGGCGAAACCGCCGCCCACTATCACCACATGGGTTTTATCGCGCAGTTCCTCCACGGGAGGTTCCAGTTCTAGAAAGAACCGTTGGGGCGCGAGGGCCATAGGGGCGCTGCAGAAAAGCTTGACTACAAGCTATGCCGATTTTTGTTAAGGGCGAGAGAACGTGCTCAGACGCTGGCTTTAAAGCCCTCCAGCAGCAGTCCGTAGATCAAGCCGATGCGGCCCATGTCCAGCAGGCCGAGGCTTAGCCGGTCGCCCCCCTGGTTTAGCAACGGCCGCCGCATGCGGATCGCTAGCTCCGCCAGCCCCACGCACAGCAGCGCCGCCAAAGGATCCAGAAAGGCCAAGGCCCCGGCCACGGAGCCCAGGCTGGCGCCGATGCTGAAGCCCCCAAGAAGCACAATCAAAAGCAGCGACAGCCGCCGCCAGGGGTTGGCCGCCCAGCCCTCCAGCTGAAGCAAGGCCTGGGCCCCATAGCGCTGTAACCGGGTGTTTTGCATGGCTAAGACCCATGGGAATCACTTTGTGGGCTGGCTCTTTCTTTTGCTTTTGGTCCCTAAATCCGCCAGGCTCAGCCCACTTTGGGCCTTGGCTTGATGTTGCCGCTGTTCTTGGCTGTGGTGCAAGACCTGCCGGCCCAGGTGCCGCCACCGCCCCTGGCCAAGCTGATAACTACAGAGGCCCGCCTGGAGCTGGCCCCCACCCAGCAGCGCGACCAAGCCGGAAACCGCCTTTGGGAACTAGCCCTCTGGCGGGGCAAGGAGCTCTTGAAAATTTGGCCTTCGGTCACAGGACGTCCCGAAACCGAGTCGCACGATCGTTTAAACCGCCCCGGAAACCATGCGCCCTTGCCGCCTGGGGCCTACGAGGTCGGCTTGCCTTTGCGGCTTAACAATTCAGATCACTATGAGATCGGTCGCAGCTGGTTTATCCCGATAAATCCTCTGTTTCAAACCCCCCGCAGCCATTTCGGAATTCATCAGGATGTAAGCCGCGATGGCACCGAAGGCTGCATTGGCTTAGCCAGCAGGTCGCTCACCGAGGAGGTGGCCGGCTGGGTGCGTTCCGTGGGGGCCCGTTACCTCTGGGTGCGTAGCTGAGCTGGGCTTAGGCGTCTGCCTCCTTGGCCTTGCGGGAGGTTTTCCCCTCCAGCAGTTCCAGCAGGGCCTCCATCTGGGCCATCACCCCCCGCACCTCACCGGCCTCGGGCAGCAGGCCATCGTCCATCACTCCCTGGTGCATTTCACGCAGTTCCTGGCGGATGTAGCGGAGGTGGCTCACCACCTGTTCGCGCTTGGACTGCGACATAAGTAAGGAATGATCAACAGTGACCCTTTGTACCCTATGGCGGCGCCAGCTAGGGATAAGCTCACCGGCCCTTGGGGCATGCCCGCGCTAACAGCCGGCTGCCCAGGGTGAAAGGCTTCTCCCCAAACCAGTCGCCGGCCTCCGCCCCTGGGCTAATTAGCTGGGCCTGGGAGCCGTCGCCAGGGGCCAGGGGTTCACTCAGCCTGCGCAGCCGCCGTTGGCGGCAATCCAATTGATAAATCACGGTCCAGCGGCCGCTGCCGTCCCTGCGATGGCGCTGGGTCCAAGCCCAATCGGCCGGGGCCCCCCGCGGGGCTGGAATCTGCCAAATTTGTTCCTGATCGGTCTCCAGCAGCGGATTTGCCAGCTGGAGGGCCGCCGCCAGCAACCAGGGCAGGGAGTGCATGGCCATGGAGAATAGGGGACTCGAACCCCTGACCTCTGCGGTGCGATCGCAGCGCTCTACCAGCTGAGCTAATTCCCCGGGGGGCACCGGCAAAATCAACGTATCACCCATGTCTGCACCAGTCGTGATCACCGAGGCCCTGCTGGCCGCCCAAACGGAAGAGACCGTGGCAGCCCTGGCCCAGCGCCTGGAGGAGGACGACTACCCGAATGCTTTTGACAGCCTCGCCGACTGGCATTTGATGCGCTCCTTGGCCATTCACAACCCAGAACTGGCTCGCCCCTACGTGCACCTGGTGGACCAGGAACCCTTTGATGAGGAGTGACCCGCTGGCGGGCCGGCGCCTCCTGGTGGCGGTGAGCGGCAGCATTGCGGCGGTAAAGGTACCTGGGCTGGTAAGTGCCCTGGTGCAACGGGGCGCCCAGGTGCGCTGTGTGCTCACCCCCAGCGCTGCCCAGCTGGTAAGTCCCGGGGCCCTGGCCTGCCTCTCGCGCAATCCCTGCGCCCTAGACCAGGACCAGTGGGCCGCCGGTCAGCCCCAGCCCCTACATATTGAGCTGGCGGCCTGGGCGGAGCTGGTGTTGCTGGTGCCGCTCTCGGCCAGCAGCTTGGCCCGCCTGGTCCATGGCCTCGCCGACAATCTGCTGGCCTCCACCCTGCTGGCCTGCCGGGCGCCCCTGCTGGTGGCGGCGGCGATGAACACCGACATGTGGGAAGCGGCGGCGGTGCAGCGCAATTGGCACCTGCTCAAGGCCGAGCCCCAGGTGCTGCCCCTGGCCCCGGCGGCCCAGGGCTTGCTGGCCTGTGATCGCCAGGGGGCCGGTCGCATGGTGGAGCCGGCCCTGATCCTGCTGGCGGCTGAATCGCTACTGCTCCATGGGCCCAGCCAAGACCTGGCCGGTCGCCGCTTGCTGGTAACCGCTGGCCCCACCCGCGAAGCCCTAGACCCGGCCCGCCACCTCTCCAACCCCTCCAGCGGCCGCATGGGGGTGCGATTGGCCCAGGCGGCCCGCCTGCGGGGGGCCCAGGTGCGCCTGCTCCATGGCCCCCTCGAGGATGACCCGGCCCTGCTGGAGGGTTTGGAGTGCCATGGGTTCACCACGGCGGCCCAACTGCAACAACTGCTGGCCCAGCACCAGCCCTGGGCGGAGGCGGTGCTGATGGCGGCGGCGGTGGCCGACCAGCGCCTGCGCCAGCCCTTGGTGGAAAAGCTGCCAAAGCAGCAACTGCAGGAGCTCCTGTGGCGGCCAGAGAGCTGGGAGCAGGTGCCTGACTTATTGCAGGAGTTGCGGGGGCGGCGTCCCCCTGGGCAGCTGTTGTTTGGCTTTGCCGCCTACACCGGCAACGGCCTAGACCAGGCCCGCCAAAAGTTTGAAAACAAAGGCTGTGATCTCCTCTTCGCCAATCCCGTAGATCAACCGGGGCTGGGATTTGGCAGCACCAGCAACCAGGGTTGGCTGCTTAGGAAGGGAGCTGAGCCCCTGGCCCTGGGGCCCTGCGGCAAGTTGGCCCTCGCCCACCAGCTGCTGGGGGCCTTGGCCAGCCATTGGGCTTAGTCCGGGGCGCCCTCCAGCCGCTCCATCAAGCTTTTTAGGGGCGGCCGGGGGATGTAGGGCCAGCCGCCGCTGGTTTCGATCGTCTGCAGGAGCGCATAAAGCTTCTGGCGATCGTTGGGCAGGCTCGCCCGGAAGGGCCCCTCCTGCAGGCTGCGGTGCAGCTGTTCCAGTTGGCGTAAAACCGAAAGCAACACCAGTGGATCGCCACTGGCTTCGCTGGCCAAGTTTTCGGCTTCCTCACACCAGGCCCCATAGCGGCTGCTCCAGTCGGTCTCGGGGGCGGCCATTAAGGATGTTGAGAGGCGCGACATCCTATCCGGCCCAAGGGTTATCAGATGTACGATCGCGCCAACGCCCCCCTGCCGGTTCCCATGCGTCGCCTGCGTACCCTGCTGCAGTCAGCCGTTGCCCTCTGTCTGGCGGCCTGTCTCACCCTGCTCACTGCTTGTAGCGGCGGTGCCAAGGCCGTTGACCGGGCAGACCTCACCTACGCAGATATCCACAACACCGGCTTGGCCAACGACTGCGGCACCTTGCCAGATTCAGCCCGGGGCAGCATCCCGATCCAGGCCGGCAGCCGCTATGTACTTAAGGAGATGTGCTTCCACCCCAGCGCTGTGGCCGTGAAGGGGGAGCCTGTTAATAAGCGCCAGGAAGCAAAATTTGTTGATGGTCGCATTCTTACCCGCTACACCTCCAGCCTTGATTCGGTTTACGGCGATCTCACCGTTGAAGGTGATGGCCTGAGGTTTAAGGAGCAGGGCGGCATCGACTTCCAGCCGATCACCGTGCTTTTGCCCGGTGGTGAGGAGGTGCCCTTCACCTTCTCCAGCAAGCAGCTAGACGCCAAGGCCGATGGCCAATCGATTTCCACTAGCACCGATTTCGAAGGGGATTTCCGCACCCCCAGCTACCGCACCAGCAACTTCCTCGACCCCAAGGGCCGGGGCCTTACCACTGGCTACAGCAGCGCCATGGGCCTCGTGCCCGATGGTGACGACCCCCGCCTGCTCAAGGAAAACGTTAAGCAGTACGTGGATGGCACCGGTTCGATGAGTTTTTCCATCACCAAGGTGGATAGCCAAACCGGAGAATTCGCTGGGGTATTCACTGCGATCCAGCCCTCCGACACCGACATGGGCGGCAAGCAGGCCGTTGACGTGAAGGTGAGTGGTGAAATCTACGGCCGCCTCGAACAGGCCTGATTTAGCTGATTTAGCTGGGATTCAGGCCGTAAGCCAAACGGAATGCTGCTTCGTTTCCAGCTCATTGGTATTTCTCACCCACCTATGTAAGGGGGCCCATTAGGGCCCCTTTTTTTAGTCATTCCCAGGGCCCGGCTTTCGCTCTGGAAGAATTTCCCTCTGACTTCCCCTTAACCCCTCCCCCAAAGCCGATGACGAGCACCGCCACCCCCGGCACCGCTGCCCAGGCCCTGATTGCCCCCCATGGCGGTGCGCTGGTGGACCTGCGCTTGGCGGCCGAGCAGCGCCAGGCGGCGGTGGCTGGCGTTGATCACGTGGTCGAGTGCTCCGATCGCAACGCCTGTGATGTGGAGCTGTTGATGGTGGGTGGCTTCTCGCCCCTGCGGGGCTTCATGCACCAGGCGGACTACCTGTCGGTGGTGGAGAAGCACCGCACCAGCAGTGGTTTGCTATTTGGCCTGCCGATCGTGATGGACACCGATCGCGAGGACATCAGCGTGGGCCAGCGCCTGTTGCTCACCTATCGGGGCCAGGAGCTGGCGGTGCTCACGGTGGAAAGCAAATGGGAACCAGACAAGGCCCGGGAGGCCCTGGGTTGCTACGGCACCACCTCCCTGGAGCATCCCGCCGTGAAAATGATCGCCACGGAACGGGGTCGCTTCTACCTGGGCGGTGCGATTGCAGGCCTCGAGTTACCGGAGCGCCCCTTCCCCTGCAAAACCCCGGCCGAGGTGCGAGCCACCTTGCCCGCAGGGGAAGATGTGGTGGCTTTCCAGTGCCGTAACCCCATCCACCGGGCCCACTACGAGCTGTTCACCCGGGCCCTGCATGCCACCAATGTGAGCAAGGCGGGGGTGGTGCTGGTGCATCCCACCTGCGGTCCCACCCAAGACGACGACATCGCCGGTGAGGTGCGCTTCCAAACCTATGAACGCCTGGCCGAAGAGGTGGCTAACCCCCGCATCCGCTGGGCCTATCTGCCTTACTCGATGCACATGGCCGGCCCCCGGGAGGCGCTGCAGCACATGATTATCCGCAAAAACTACGGCTGCACCCACTTCATCATTGGCCGCGACATGGCCGGCTGTAAGTCGTCGATCAGCGGCAGCGACTTCTACGGCCCTTACCAGGCCCAGGATTTTGCCCGTGACAACGCCACTGAGCTGGGCATGGAAACGGTGCCCTCCCTCAACCTCGTTTACACGGAGGAGGAGGGTTACGTCACCGCTGAGCACGCCGAGGCCCGGGGCTTGCACATCAAGAAATTGAGCGGCACCCAGTTCCGGCAGATGTTGCGCAGTGGTGAGGAGATCCCCGAGTGGTTCGCCTTCCGCAGTGTGGTGGAGGTGCTGCGCGCCTCCTGACGCTCAGTTCCGGTTAACATTCCTTTACTTCTGGGGTAGGGCCTTGGCAGGCAATAAGCGCTGGCGTAATGCGGGTCTCTACGGCCTATTGGTGGTGGTGCTGATCGCCCTGGGCACCGCCTTCATGGGCGGCCGTCCTAGCGCCGACAACAGCCCCCGCAGCCTGCGCTACAGCGATTTCGTTGAGTCGGTTCAAAACAACCAAATCTCCAGGGTGTTGATCTCCCCTGACCGGGGTACGGCCCTGGTGGTGGAGAGCGATGGCCAGCGGGCCCAGGTGAACCTGGCCCCCGACAAGGACCTGCTGAAGCTGCTCACCGACCACAACGTTGATATCGCCGTCCAGCCCACCCGCCAGGCGCCGGTGTGGCAACAGGCCCTCGGCAGCCTGCTTTTCCCGCTGCTGTTGCTGGGTGGTTTGTTCTTCCTGCTGCGCCGGGCCCAGGGGGGCGGTGGCAATCCAGCCATGAGTTTTGGCAAGAGCAAGGCCCGGGTGCAGATGGAGCCCCAAACCCAGGTCACCTTTGACGACGTCGCCGGCATCGAGGGCGCCAAGCTCGAGCTCACCGAGGTGGTTGATTTCCTTAAAAACCCCGATCGCTTTACCGCCGTGGGGGCAAAGATCCCCAAGGGGGTCTTGCTGGTGGGTCCCCCAGGCACCGGTAAAACCCTGCTGGCCAAGGCCGTGGCCGGGGAAGCTGGGGTGCCCTTCTTCTCGATCTCTGGTTCGGAATTTGTCGAGATGTTTGTGGGCGTGGGCGCCAGCCGCGTGCGCGATCTGTTTGAGCAGGCCAAGAAGAACGCCCCCTGCATTGTTTTTATCGATGAAATTGATGCGGTCGGTCGCCAGCGGGGCGCTGGCCTTGGCGGCGGCAACGACGAGCGGGAGCAAACCCTCAACCAATTGCTCACCGAAATGGACGGCTTTGAGGGCAACACCGGCATCATCATCGTGGCGGCCACCAACCGGCCCGATGTGCTCGACCAGGCGCTGATGCGGCCCGGTCGCTTTGACCGCCAGGTGGTGGTAGATCGGCCTGATTACTCCGGTCGGCTCCAGATCCTCGGCGTCCACGCCCGCGGCAAGACCCTTTCCAAGGATGTGGACCTCGACAAGGTGGCTCGCCGCACCCCCGGTTTCACTGGGGCTGACCTGGCCAACCTCCTCAATGAGGCGGCAATCCTGGCCGCCCGCCGCCAGCTGGCTGAGATCTCCATGGATGAGGTCAACGACGCCATCGAGCGGGTCATGGCCGGCCCTGAGAAAAAGGACCGGGTGATGAGTGAGAAGCGCAAGCGGCTGGTGGCCTATCACGAGGCCGGCCATGCCCTGGTGGGGGCGCTGATGCCCGACTACGACCCCGTGCAAAAAATCAGCATCATTCCCCGCGGCCGCGCCGGGGGCCTCACCTTCTTCACCCCCAGCGAAGAGCGGATGGAATCGGGGCTCTATTCGCGCTCCTACCTGCAAAACCAGATGGCCGTCGCCCTTGGTGGTCGGGTGGCAGAGGAGATCGTTTACGGGGAAGACGAGGTCACCACCGGTGCCTCCAATGACCTGCAGCAGGTGGCCCGGGTGGCCCGCCAGATGGTTACCCGTTTTGGCATGAGCGACAAGCTGGGCCCAGTGGCCCTTGGCCGCTCCCAGGGGGGCATGTTCCTCGGCCGCGATATCGCCGCCGAGCGCGACTTCTCCGAAGACACCGCCGCCACCATCGACGAGGAGGTTTCCCAGCTGGTGGCCGTGGCCTATCGCCGGGCCACCACGGTGCTCTCCGGCAACCGTGCGGTCCTTGATGAGCTGGCAGATTTGCTGGTGGAGCAGGAAACCGTTGATGCCGAGCAGCTCCAAGAGTTGCTGCTTAGCCGCGACGTGCATGTGGCCGATTACGTCTGACCTAGACCCCGCCGGCCTGGGCCATTCCCTGGCCTCTGCCCCGTTACTAGCGGTGCTGAGGCCCTCTGGCCCCCCCCAGGCCGAACGTCAGATTGAAGCCGTGGCCGGCCTGGGCTTTCGCCATGTGGAGTTGGCCTGGAGTGCGGAGCCCTGGTGGGCTCCTTTTGTCGTTTTCGCCCAGGCCCAATGGCCCCAGCTGCGTTTTGGGGCCGCTGGTATCAAGCACCCAGATCAGATTGTTGGCTTGCCGGCCCTAGGCCTTGGCTTCGCCATGGCTCCCATCGCCACCGAGGCGCTGCTGCTGGCGGCCCGCCGCCAGGGGATCACCCTGGTGCCCGGCGTGTTTAGCCCCAGTGAGGTGCATCACTTTGGCGTCAGCTTGGCTGGTGGTGGGTTGGTGAAGCTTTATCCGGCGGCAATCCTCGGCCCGGCCTATTGGCGCCTTTTGCGTGGTCCCCTGCAGCCCCTGCCCTTTTGTATTGCCGCCGGAGGCCTAGCCCCCAAGGATGTGGGCCCTTGGCTGGAGGCCGGGGTGCAGGCGGTGGCTTTGGGTTCATCACTGTTTGATCGGCACGATGTGATTGCCGCCCCTGATGCCTCAGTGTTGGAGTCGTTCGTGATTGGAACTACCCATCTCAACTGAGCAGTTGTCATATAACGGTTGCTATTCAGGGTTGCAAGTGCTACCTCTGAGTTAGAGCACCTTCCTCTCTGTTCATGGCACAGCTCACCATCAAACTCAGCGACAAGGCCCTGTCGTTGATTGCCCAGCTTCAGAAAGAGATCTTTAACCGTCGCCGCAAGAAAGTCACCCCGGCTGGGGTGGTTGAAACCCTGGTGGAGAGCGGTGCCAAATCCCAGAGCGACAAGCGCTTTGCCACCTCCTGGAAAAACCTTGTTTTAGACATTGAAAAAGCCGCCAAGGTGGCCGACACCCACGGTGGCAAGCCCGCCAACCTTTCCGATGAGGAATGGGCCCTGGTACTGAGCCATCGCACCCGTCCAGACCGCAGCAGCACCCGCCGCAGTAGCAGTAGCACTAGCACTGGTAAAACCGCTGCCAAGCCCGCCTCCCGCCCTAGGGCTGCGGCGCAACCTGCCGCCCAAAAGCCAGCCCCAGCAAAGAAGGCCGCAGCTAAACCAGCCGCTGGTAAGCCTGCGGCCGCTAAAGCCAGCCCAAAAGCCAGAGCCACAAGTACCACCACCAAAGGCAGCACTAGGGCGAGCAGCCGATCCAGCAGTAAAACAACAGTTCAAGCTGCAGCCCAGCCAGGGGCTCAGGCCCCAGCCCAATCAGGGGCTAAGCCTGCAGCCAAGCCAGTGGGCAAGACAACTGCAGCAAAGTCAGCCTCCCCAAAGGCAACCGTTGCCAAATCAACCCCAGCAAAGACGACCGCAGCAAAATCAACCGGCGCAAGGGGAGCTACAAAAACCTCAGCTGTCAGCTCAGTGGCCAAGCGCATGGCTAAGGCAGCCAGCAAACTCAATAGCCCGGCGGCGCTGCCGGCCGCTGTGCCAGCGGCAACGACGAACAACACTCAGTCCTAGGCCCCACATTGCCCCCGTTGGCGGAGCCAATGGTCCGCCAACACAAGGGCCACCATGGCTTCCACCATCGGCACGGCCCGGGGCAGCACACAGGGGTCATGGCGCCCCTTGGCAGAGAGGGTGGTGGCTGTGCCGCTGGCGGTCACTGTTTGCTGTTCCTTGCGGATCGTGGCAGTGGGTTTGAACGCCACCCGAATCACGATCGCTTCCCCATTGCTGATTCCCCCTTGGATGCCGCCCGAATGGTTTGTGGCGGTGTGGAGGGAGCCGTCGGTGGTGGGTAGAAAAGCGTCGTTATGTTCGCTGCCTTTCATCAGGCTGCCGCTGAAACCAGAGCCAATTTCAAAGCCTTTTGTGGCTGGCAGTGACATCACAGCCTTAGCCAGGTCGGCCTCAAGTTTGTCAAACACGGGCATGCCCAAGCCCATGGGGGGCTTCCTCACCACGCATTCAATTACGCCACCGCAGGAGTCGCCATCGCGGCCGATCGCCTCAATCCTTTCGATCATCTGCTCTGCCATGGCGGCATCGGGGCAGCGCACGATGTTGGCCTCTACGGCCTCCAGGGTTGGGCTGGCCGGATCAATGGCGGCCTCCAGCGTATGAATCCTCCTTACCCAGGCCAGCACTTCGGTGCCATGGCTCTGGGCGAGCAGTTGTTTGGCAATGGCTCCCGCCGCCACCCTGCCGATCGTTTCGCGGGCTGAGGCCCGGCCCCCACCGCTGGCCGCCTGGATGCCGTATTTGGCTTGGTAGGTGGCATCGGCGTGGGAGGGGCGGAAGGCTACTTCCATCTCCTTGTAGTCGCCGGGGCGTTGGTCCTTGTTGCGCACCACCATGGCGATGGGCGTGCCGAGGGTCACCCCATCCAGCAGGCCGCTGAGAATTTCAACTTGATCTTCTTCCTTGCGGGGGGTGGTGATCTTGCTCTGGCCAGGTTTGCGGCGGTCTAGCTCCGCCTGGATGGCGGCCAGGTCTAGGGAAAGCCGTGGGGGACAGCCGTCCACGATCACCCCCACCCCACCGCCGTGGGATTCACCAAAGGTGCTAATCCGAAAAAGCTTTCCGAAGCTGCTGCCCATGGGGTACAAGCGCTGCTCCGAGCCTAACCAGAGGCCCAGGGCTCAGCTTCATGGGAAACAGCTTCATGGGAAACAGCTTCCCTTGGGCCGTTGTTAGGGTCCAGAACCCTGTGGTCGCCCGGTGGAATCCCCATACCAGGATGGCGAACGCGTTCTGCTGATCCGCCTGCCCTGTAATCCGATCTTTCCGATCGGTCCTGTGTACCTGGCGGATCACCTGCATAAGCGCTTCCCCGCCTTGCCCCAGCGCATCCTCGACCTGGCGGCGCTGCCGCTGCTGGATGTGGAGCGGCTGATGCGCAGCACCATCGAGGCCTTTCGCCCCACCCTGCTGGTGTTCTCCTGGCGGGACATCCAGATTTATGCCCCGGTGGACGGCCGCGGCGGCAATCCCCTCCAGCATTCCTTTGAGGTTTTCTATGCAGCCCAGCCCCTGCGGCGCCTGCGCGGCGCCCTAGGGGGCCTACGGCTGATGGCCTCTTTCTATGGGGAGCTGTGGCGCAATCTGCGCCTGATTCGCCGCGGCCTACGCCAGGCCCGCCGCTTCCAGCCCAACGCCCGGGTGGTACTGGGTGGTGGGGCCGTGAGTGTCTTCTATGAGCAATTAAGTGGCCAATTGCCCAAGGGAACCGTGGTTTCCGTGGGGGAGGGGGAACCCCTGCTGGAAAAGCTGTTGCAAGGGGAGTCGATCGCGGCGGAACGTTGCTTTGTGGTGGGGGAAGCGCCGCGGCCGGGCTTAATCCATGAGCAGCCCGTGGGCATGCAGAAAACTGCCTGTGACTACGCCTACATCGAAGCGATTTGGCCCCAGCTGGGTTGGTATCTGGAGGGGGGGGATTTCTATGTGGGGGTACAAACCAAGCGCGGCTGTCCCCACAACTGTTGCTACTGCGTTTACACGGTGGTGGAGGGCAAGCAGGTGCGGGTTAATCCCGTGGCTGAGGTGGTGGCGGAAATGCGCCAGCTCTATGACCGGGGGGTGCGGGGTTTCTGGTTTACCGATGCCCAGTTCATTCCGGCCCGGCGTTACATCGATGATGCCAAAGCTTTGCTGGCGGCCATCCAGGCGGAGGGGCTCACGGGCATTCGCTGGGCGGCCTATATCCGTGCCGACAACCTCGATGCCGAGCTGGCTGAACTGATGGTGGCCACGGGCATGGATTACTTCGAGATTGGCATCACCTCCGGCTCCCAGGAACTCGTGCGCAAGATGCGCATGGGGTACAACCTGCGCACGGTGCTTGAGAACTGTCGCCTATTGGTGCGGGCTGGTTTCCGTGAACACGTGTCGGTGAATTACTCCTTCAATGTGATCGACGAACGGCCGGAGACAATCCGTCAAACCCTGGCCTATCACCGGGAGCTGGAGCGCATCTTCGGGGCCGACAAGGTGGAGCCGGCGATTTTCTTCATCGGCCTGCAGCCCCACACCCACCTGGAGCAGTACGGCTTTGACCAGGGTTTGATTAAGCCGGGCTACAACCCGATGAGCATGATGCC
>JBDLTB010000059.1:0-3494 GCA_039799245.1 Cyanobacteriota bacterium | reverse complement strand
TGGGTCTGTTCGATCGCTTCGAGCAGTCGCCGATCGAGATGATCTGCACGGCCGGCGAAGAGGGGGCCGGCTTTGCCGCCGATGCCCATGGCCGCATGCATGGCCTGGGGGTGGCGGTGGTGACCTACGGGGTGGGAGCCCTGAAATTGCTCAACCCGGTGGCTGGCGCCTATGCCGAGCGCTCACCGCTGCTGGTGATCAGCGGGGCCCCGGGGGTGCGGGAATCGGATGGCCACGCCCTGCTGCACCACAGCATCAGGGCTTCCGACACCCAGCAACGCTTTTTCAATGAGGTGTGCGCCGAAACGGCTCGGCTGGATTCAGGCCGCACGGCCGCTGCCGAAATCACAAAGGTGTTGGCGGCGATGCAACGGGAGTCGCGCCCGGGCTACCTGGAACTGCCGCGGGACTGCCTCACCCGGCCCCTGCCCTGGCCCCTGGCTCCCCTGGGTGCTCAAGCCCCCGCCCCAGCCCCAGCCCCCATCCATCGCCAACGGGCCGAAGAACTGCTCACCTGGCTGCGCAGCCGTGAACGGCCGGTGGTGTTGGCGGGCATCGAACTACATCGCTTTGGCCTCCAGGACGCCTTGCTGCAGGTTTTGGAACGGGAAAACTGGCCCTTTGCCACCAGCCTCAGCGCCAAATCCCTACTGAATGAGCGCCATCGTCTCTGCCTTGGGCTCTACGAAGGGGCCGCCGGCCCCGCTGAGGTGCGCGATCTGGTGGAAGGCAGCGATGGCCTGTTGATCCTGGGCATGCCGTTGCAGGATCTCGACACGGGCATTTTCACCATGCATCTGGAGGCCGAGCGGGTGGTGCGGGTGGAGATGGGTGATGGCCTTCGCTGGAGCCAGGGGGACCTAGACAGCCTTGATCCGGTGGCCCTGCTGCAGGTGTGGCAAGGGGCTACGGCCCCCAGCCCCCGCCCCCGGGCGGTGGAGCTACCCCCCAAAGCGGATCCGGCCCCATTTGAGCCCGTCCCCGGGGTGGCGATCAGAGTGCGGCGCCTGGTGGCCGCCGTGAACGCCCGCATCAGCGCCGACACGCTGGTGGTGGTTGACCCGGGCGATGCCCTATTTGCCGCCGCCGACCTGTGCTTACCGGCCGCCAGCGATTTCCTGGCCTGCGGCTACTGGGCCTCCCTCGGGTTTGCCATACCTGCCGCCATCGGCGCCTGGGGCGGCTCCGCCAACCCCAGGGTCAAACCGCTGGTGTTGCTGGGCGATGGATCGCTACTGATGAGTGCCAATGAGCTGGCCACCCTGGCCCGCTACCAAATACCAGCCCTGGTGGTGGTGCTCGATAACGGGGGCTATGGCACCGAACGGCCGATGCTTGATGGTCCGTTTAATGATGTGCAGCCGGTGGACCACAGGGCCCTGGCAGGGGCCTACGGCTTTAAGGCGGCCCTGCGGGTGCACTACGAAGAGGAACTCGAGCAGGCCCTTGCCAGCCTGCTGGCCCCTGGCGCTGGCCCCACCCTGCTGAGTGTGGAACTGCAGCAGGGCGATGTATCCGATGTGCTGCGCAACCTCACCGCCGCCCTGGCCCAACGGGTGCGCTAGGCCGTTGAGCTGAAGCCACAGGCTGGCGCTTCAACCACCAGGATGGAAGCACCAGCAGCAGCGCCATGTTTCTGAATCCGTTCTGCCCGTTCACCGCGGCCCGGATCCTGACCCTCCGGGCCACGGTGCTGGTACTGCTCACCCTGTTGATCAAGGCAAAGGTACGGATCACGGCCTTTTCGGCCCTGGGCTTCTTCCTATTACTGCTACAAACCCTGCTGTTTTTGGCCGTCGGTGGGGGGCTGGGCCTGCTGGCCGGCGCCGGGGCGTTGTACGCAGTTCAGCAGCAGCGGCGGACGGCTGCCGCAGGCTGAGGGCAAGCGATTTTTTGACCCAGCCATGGCCATGGGCATCTTCGATTCATTACAAGGCCCATGGCCCTAACCCTGATCCTTGGCAATCAGCTCTATCGCCAATGGCTGTGGGGCCCTGAACTCCAGTTGGGCCCCAACGACACCGTGCTGATGGTGGAAGACCTAGGCGTTGCCTCGGCCTACCGCTACCACAAGTTGCGCTTGCTTCACACCTTCGTGGCCATGCGCACCTTCCGCGATGCCCTCCTAGGGCAAGGAATCCAGGTGCGCTATTTCGAGCTGCCCGATTCCGAGAACCAAACTTTCCTTGAAAGGCTGGCCTCTGAGCTGAGGGTGCAGCATTCCACTGACACGGCAGCGAACTCCACCCCAGCACTGCGGGTGGCGGAGATTGCAGACCCTAGCTTTCAACAAAATCTTGAAGAATTCTGCAGTGCCTCGGGGGTGCAGCTCACGGTGCTGCCATCGCCAGACTTTTTGGAAACTGCCGCCGAGAGCCGCCGGTGGTTTGAGGGCAAGCGACGGCCGTTCATGAAAACCTTCTACGAGCGGCAGCGCAAACGGCTGGGGCTACTGCTCGAAGCGGATGGCAGCCCAACCGGCGGCCAGTGGAGCTTCGATGCCGACAACCGCAAACGGCTCCCAAAGGGCTACGCCGAGCCTGCCTTGCCGAGGGTTACCCCCAGCCGCCATGACGGCGCGGTAAGGGCAATAGTTGGGCTCTATTTCACTAACAATCCAGGTGAATTTGGCCCGCTTTTCATTCCCTACGACCACGCCAGTGCGGACAGTTGGCTCCAGAGCTTCCTGCGGGAACGCCTTGCTAATTTCGGCCCCTATGAGGATGCTTTAAGCCAACAATTTGACACCCTAAACCATTCTCTACTCTCGCCACTGCTCAACATCGGCCTACTTAATCCTGCAGCAGTTGTTCAAGCGGCAGTTGTTCAAGTAGAGTTTGTCCAAATAGGCATAGATCCCAGCCTGGCGAATTGCCCCTCCCCAAGGCCTATGCCAATCGCCTCCCTAGAGGGATTTCTACGGCAAGTAATCGGCTGGCGCGAGTTTGTGCGTGGGATTCATCTGAGCCATGGGCAACGCCAAGCCCATGGCAACTTTTGGAACCATCACCGCAGCCTAGCCGCTTGCTGGCAGAATGGCACCACGGGGCTTGTACCCGTTGATCAAGCAATCAGGCGGGCAAATCGCCTGGGTTACAACCATCACATTGAGCGCCTGATGGTGATCAGCAACGTAATGCTGCTATGCGAGATCCAGCCTCGGGAGGTTTACCAATGGTTTATGGAGCGGTACCTCGATTCCTACGATTGGGTAATGGGCCCCAATGTATATGGCATGGGCCAGATGAGCGATGGTGGAATCTTCGCAACCAAGCCCTACATCTGCGGATCAAATTACATTCTCAAGATGGGTGACTTTCGCCGCGGCCCCTGGTGCGAAATCTGGGATGGGTTGTACTGGCGCTTTATCGATCGCCATCGTTCGTTCTTTCAAACCAATCCGCGGCTAGCGATGATGGTGCGCCTGCTGGAGCGGATGGATACCGCCAAACGGGAGCGTCTCTTCCGGCAAGCTGAGGAGTTTATTGCGACAA
>JBDLTB010000058.1:0-4665 GCA_039799245.1 Cyanobacteriota bacterium | reverse complement strand
TTTGATCACAAGGGGACAGGGGAGTAATAATCTTTGACATCCGACGGACCACAAGCGAGAAACAACCATGCCGGACTACACCAGCCGCATTACCCTTATCAACCAACGTGCCCTTATCACTGGCGCCTCCCGTGGTATCGGCGCTGAGATCGCCGCGGTCTTTGCCGATGCCGGCGCCGACCTCGTTATCACCGGCCGCGATGCCGCAGGCTTGGAGGCTACCCGGCTGGTGGTCGAAAAGAAAGGCCGCCGTTGCCTGGCCATTGAGGCCGACCTGCGTAGCGTCGATGGGCCGCGCATCGCCGGACAGAAAGCTCTCGACTTTTTCGGCACGGTCGACATCCTTGTGAACAATGCAGGCGTAGTATTTGTTGATAATCTCTTGGAAACTTCCCTTGAACATTGGGAGGAAACGCAAAATGTAAACCTGCGGGCGCCCTTTCTGCTCGCGCAGACGGTGGTCCCGCAAATGATCAAGCAGTGTCGCGGGAAGGTGATAAATATTTCGTCGGTGGCGGGTTTGCTAGCGCTGGAGGGGCACGGCGCATATTCTTCATCCAAGGCCGGGATGAACCTGCTAACCCAGGCGATGGCGGCCGAATGGGGAAGGTTCAACATTCAGGCGAATGCCGTGGCGCCGACGGTCATCCTTACCAAGATGGGCCAACAGGTCTGGGGCGATCCCACCAAGGGTGATCCGATGAAGGCTCGGATCCCTTCGTGCCGGTTTGGTGAGCCCGTTGAGGTTGCCGACTTGGTGCTTTTCCTGGCATCGCCCGCTTCAAACTTCATTTGCGGACAAGTCATTCGCCTTGATGGCGGCCTCTCCGTCGTCTGACCGCCGGGGACCAGCATCCGGGCCCGTTGCCTTGCGGCCGTACACTTTCACGTACGGCAATGGGTTTTGTGCGATGACCAGTGTGACTGCGACCGAGGCCCGGGCGGCTTTATGCCTTGATCGATGAGGTGGGACAGTCCCACGAGGCAGTGCAGATCACCGGCATGCGTGGCAATGCCGTGCTCCTTTCAGAGAACGACTGGCGGGCAATTCAGGAAACCCTCCACCTGATCTCTATTCCCGGGATGCGGGAATCAATCCTGGAAGGGATGGCTACACCCTCATCAGCACTGAGCAACGAACCAGGCTGGTGAGCTGGACAGTTTTGTTCACTCGGCAGGCCCAGAAAGATGCCCGCAAGCTTGCCTCCGCTGCCGGTGCCCCCAAGGCTAAAGCGCAGCAATGGCTTGATTTATTAGCAGCTGATCCCTATCGACAACCGCCGCCCTATGAAGCCCTGGTGGGGGACCTACGGGGCGCCTATTCCCGCAGGATCAACATCCAACACCGGCTCGTTTATCAAGTGCTAACTGAGGAGCAGGTGGTGATGGTGTTGCGGATGTGGAGCCATTTCAACTAAATAGCTCGCCCCTGGCCAGCGGGGCTGGGAAAGTTATCTTCTGGCCAATTTCTAAGCGCTGATTCATTGCTGGGGCTTCCCAGGCCAGAGTTGATCTAGCCCTAATGGCCGCTCGGTGCCGCCAGGTTGCGGAAACGGGTGAATTGGGGTTCAAACAGCAGTTTCACCGTGCCCACTGGGCCGTTGCGGTGTTTGGTCACGATCACTTCGGTGATGCCGCGGTCGGGGGTGTCGGGGTTGTAGTACTCGTCGCGGTAGATCATCAGCACCAGGTCGGCGTCCTGTTCGATCGAGCCTGATTCGCGCAGGTCACTGAGCATGGGTCGTTTGTTGGTGCGGGATTCCACCCCACGGCTCAGCTGGGAGAGGGCGATCACCGGCACGTTTAGTTCCCGGGCCATGCCCTTGAGGCCCCGGGTGATGCGCGACAGCTCCTGCACGCGGTTGTCGGGGGTGGAGCCCTCCATCAACTGCAGGTAATCGATCACGATCAGCCCCAGTTCCTTGCCCTGTTCGGCCATCAGCCGCCGGCAAAGGGAGCGCATTTCTAAGACGCCGGAATTGGGCTTGTCGTCGAGAAAGAGCGGCAACTGGCCGAGGCTATTGATGCCTTGGCCCAGCAATGGCCATTCCTCCTGCTGCAGGCGGCCGGTGCGCAGCCGACCACTTTCGATGCCCACCTCCATCGACAGCAGCCGATAGGTGAGCTGTTCCTTGCTCATTTCCAGGCTGAACACGCAAACGGGCAGTTTGTGGATCTGGGCCACGTTCTTAGCGATGTTCAACACAATCGAGGTTTTGCCCATGGCCGGCCGGCCGGCAACGATGATCAGATCACTGCGCTGCAGCCCCTGGGTGATCGCATCGAGGTCGTAGAAATTCACTGGGATGCCGGCCACGGCGGTGCCCAGGGAGCGGCTTTCGATCTCGTTGAAGGTGCTGGTGAGAATTTCGGCGGTGGGGATCAGCCCACCGCTGGGTTTGGCCTGGCTGATGGCGAAGATTTCCTGTTCCGCCTCATCCAGCACCACGTCCATGGGCTTGGTTTGGTCAAAGCCCAGCCGAATTACATGGTTACCTGAGCGGATCAGCTGCCGCCGCAGGTATTTATCCATCACCAGCCTGGCCACCTCATCAATTGAGGCCGTGCTGAGGGTGCGTTCCACTAGCTCACTGAGCCGCCGGGTGCCCCCCACCTTGTCGAGCTGGCCGGTGTCCGCCAGCCAGGCGCCCATGGCGGTGAGGTCGGTGGGTTTGCCCTGGCTGTGCAGCATCAGGGCGGTGCGATAGATCTCGCGGTGGGCCCCCAGGTAAAAGGCCTCTGGCTGCAAGAGATCGGCCACCCGACCGATGGCGTCGGGGTCGAGCAGGATGCCGCCGAGCACCACCTCCTCGGCCTCCAGGTTCTGGGGGGGCAGCTGATCGGGGGTGGCCTCGAACAGGTCAGCGCTGTCCCGGTGCGGCCGTTCCCGTTCTGGGCCGCTCAGCGGGACAGTGACCATGGGCAATTAGCTGGGCAGTAGCCCCCCATCCTGCCCCCCTTGAGGCTCAGTGGCTCACCACTTCCACGTTGATTTCAGCTACCACCTCAGGGTGGAGCTTCACCAGCACCTTGTAGCTGCCGGTGCGGTGCACTTCGGGCACGGTGATGTCGCGCTTGTCGACGGGCTGCTTGGTGGCGGCTTCAATCGCTTCGGCCACGTCCACGTTGGTTACGGTGCCGAACAGCACATCGTCCCCACCGGTTTGCTTCTTGATGGTGAAGCGGCCGATGGTGTCTAGGGCGGTGCGGAAGGCCACCGCGGTGGCCTTGAGGGCGGCCTGGCGTTCGGCCTCCTTGGCGCGGCGGTGCTCCACCTGGCGCAGCACCGCAGGGGTAACGCTCAGGCCTTTGCCGGTGGGGAGCAGGAAGTTGCGGGCGTAGCCGGGGGCCACCTCCACCAGATCACCGCTCTTGCCGAGGCTCAGAACATCTTCGTTAAGGACTACTTGTACGCGCTTCGCCATGGGGACTGGATTCCTGAGTGCTGCCGAGAAGGCCAACCATTAATCTTAGCGGGCGGGGTGCTTGCTTGCCGCTGGTAGGCGCACTTGGGTGGCCAGGCCCAGGGCATGCATCAGTCGGATGTGCTGCCAGGTGAGGTCGATCTGACCCGGCTGCAGGCCGTGTTTGGCGGAATGGGGGAAGGCATGGTGGTTGTTGTGCCAACCTTCGCCAAAGGTGAGGGCGGCCACCCAGGGGTTGTTGCGGGAGGCGTCACCACTGGGGTAAGCCACCGTGCCCCAGCAGTGGGTGGCGGAATTCACCAGCCAGGTGATGTGATACACCAGCACTAGGCGCAGGGGGATCCCCCAGAGCACCAGGGCCCAACCGCCGGCGCCGGTTACGGTGCCGATCCAAAAGAGCAGACCCGCCAGGGGCAGTTGCAGCAGTAGGAAATACTTGTTTAACCAGCGGTAGTAGGGGTCCCGGGCCAGGTCACCGGTTAGCCGGGGCACTGAAGCCATGGCGGGGATTTCTTCAAACATCCAGCCCATGTGGCTCCACCAGAAGCCACGGTGGCTGTTGTGGTGATCGGCGTCGGTGTCGGAGAACTTGTGGTGGTGCCGGTGCAGGCCGGCCCAGTCGATCGGGCCGTGCTGACAGCTAATCGCCCCACAGGTGGCGAAGAAGCGCTCTAGCCATTGGGGCACCCGGAAGGCGCGGTGGCTCAGCAGGCGGTGGTAGCCAATGGTTACGCCCAGGCAGGCGGTGACCCAATAGAGCACCAGCAGGGTGGCGACGGCGGGCAGGCTCCAGAATTGGGGCAGCAGGGCCACAATCGCCAGCAGGTGGATCACCACCATGAAACCGAGGGTCCCCCAGCGGGCCCCCTGGGGGATGGTGCCCTCGGCTTCGCCCTTGCGGGGATGGCGCAGGGTGGGGGAACGGCGGGGGGCAGTGATGGCGGCTATGGGCAGCCGGCCCAGGGAGGCGGTCATTCGCGGAGAATGGTTATCGATGGGGGAATCCTATCAATACGGATTCGGATTGCGCAAGTACTTGATCTTGGCTCGTTCTGGGCCCGAGGGCAGAGTTAAAAATGATTAAAGTATATTCAATACGAATCTTGACCAAGCGTGGGTTACCGGGAGCAGTTGGAGGCTGGCCATGGGGCCTTTGCCGCTTTGGTGCGCGCTTGGCATGAGCGCAATGGCTGGTCCCACCGGGTGTTGCCCTCCCTGGCGGAGCGCCTAGATCTGGGCA
>JBDLTB010000057.1:0-25260 GCA_039799245.1 Cyanobacteriota bacterium | reverse complement strand
TCGATCCGAGCTTGATTGGGGGCTTCATCGTCAGCATGGGTTCCCAAGTGATCGACGCCAGCCTGTCTGGCCAAGTGCGCCGCCTTGGCTTGGCGCTCGCCAAGGTGAGCTAGCCCACCTCCAGGCGACCAACTGGTCGCTCGCCTTTCCGCTTCAACCATCTCCGCTTTCCAGCCTTTCCTTTCATTCGCCCCGCCTGCGGGGACTTCCTCCCATGGTTTCCATCCGCCCCGACGAGATCAGCGCCATCCTCAAGCAGCAAATTGAGGACTACGACAAGTCGGTTTCGGTCAGCAATGTCGGAACTGTGCTCCAGATCGGTGATGGCATCGCCCGGGTCTACGGCCTCCAGCAGGTGATGGCCGGCGAGCTGGTTCAGTTCGAAGACGGCACCGAAGGCATTGCCCTGAACCTCGAAGACGACAACGTCGGCGTGGTGCTGATGGGTGAAGGTCGCGGGATTCAGGAAGGCAGCACCGTGAAGGCCACCGGCAAGATTGCCGCTGTGCCCGTAGGCGACGCCATGCTGGGCCGCGTGGTGAACTCCTTGGGCCAGCCCATCGATGGCAAGGGCGACATCGCCACCACCGAAACCCGGCTGATCGAATCGATGGCGCCTGGCATCATCCAGCGCAAGTCGGTGCACGAGCCCATGCAAACGGGCATCACCGCGATCGACGCCATGATCCCCATCGGCCGTGGCCAGCGGGAGCTGATCATTGGCGACCGTCAGACCGGCAAAACCGCTATCGCGATCGACACGATCCTCAACCAGAAAGGTGAGGACGTGGTTTGCGTTTATGTGGCCGTGGGCCAGAAGGCCGCTTCCGTGGCCAACGTGGTGGAAGTGCTCCGCGAGAAAGGCGCCCTCGATTACACCATCGTGGTGGCTGCCAGTGCTTCCGAAGCCGCCGCACTCCAATACCTCGCCCCGTACACCGGCGCAGCCCTGGCTGAGTCCTTCATGTACAAGGGCAAGGCCACCCTGGTCATCTACGACGACCTCACCAAGCAGGCCCAGGCCTACCGCCAGATGTCGCTGCTGCTGCGCCGTCCCCCCGGCCGTGAGGCCTACCCCGGCGACGTGTTTTATTGCCACAGCCGTTTGCTGGAACGGGCCGCCAAGCTCTCCGATGCCATGGGCAAGGGCAGCATGACCGCCCTGCCCATCATCGAAACCCAAGCGGGTGACGTTTCTGCCTACATCCCCACCAACGTGATTTCGATCACCGATGGCCAGGTGTTTCTCAGCTCCGACTTGTTTAACTCCGGCCTGCGCCCTGCCATCAACGTCGGCATTTCCGTGAGTCGGGTTGGTGGCGCCGCCCAAACCAAGGCGATTAAGAAGATTGCCGGTACCCTCAAGCTGGAACTAGCTCAGTTTGATGAACTAGCCGCTTTCTCCCAGTTCGCCTCCGACCTGGATGCAGCCACCCAAGCCCAGCTGGGCCGGGGCAAGCGCCTGCGGGAGCTGCTTAAGCAACCCCAGTTCAGCCCCTTGATCCTGGCTGAGCAGGTGGCGATTGTTTACGCCGGCACCAAGGGCTATTTGGATGAATTGGCCGTTGATCAGGTTTCCCAGTTCGTGCGGGAGCTGCGCGAATACCTGAAGAGCAGCAAGCCTGAGTTCATCAATGCCGTTCAATCGGAAAAGGTGCTCAGCGATGCCTCTGAGGAAATCCTTAAGGCGGCGATTAAAGAAGTAACTGCTGGCCTTTTGGCTGGCGCCTGAGGTTCTTAGTCATGGCGAACCTTAAGGACATCCGAGACCGAATCAGTTCGGTTAAAAACACTCGCAAGATTACAGAGGCCATGCGCCTCGTGGCCGCCGCCAAGGTGCGGCGTGCCCAGGAGCAGGTGCTTCGCACCCGTCCCTTCGCCGACCGGCTCGCCCGGGTGCTGGAAAGTCTTCAGACCCGCATGGGCGTTGAAATTCCTGATAGCCCCCTGTTGAGCAAGCGGGAACCACGCCACATCACCCTGGTGGCTATCACTGGCGACCGGGGCCTCTGCGGTGGTTACAACGCCAACATCATCAAGCGCACTGAACAGCGTTTCGCTGAACTCAAGGGGGCTGGCCATGAGGTTTCGTTGATCACCATTGGTCGCAAGGTGGATGTGTATTTCCGCAATAGGAAGTATCCGATTGATGCCAGTTTTATTGGCCTAAATCAGGTGCCTACCGCCGTAGATGCCAACAACATCGCCGAAGCATTGTTGGCGGAATTCCTTGGGGGTACCACCGACCGGGTGGAGTTGATCTTTACTAAGTTCATCAATTTGGTAAACACTAATCCCGTTTATCAAACGCTTTTGCCCCTGGATACCCAGGGCATCGCCCACCCCGATGACGAGATTTTCCGCCTCACCACCAAGGAAGGTGAGCTTGCGGTGGAGCGCTCCGCTGCGGCTAACACCCAGCCAAAGCTCCAATCAGACATGGTGTTTGAACAGAGCCCCAATCAATTGTTGGATGCGCTCCTGCCCCTTTATCTGCAAAATCAGATCCTGCGCTCCCTCCAAGAGGCAGCTGCCAGTGAACTGGCCAGCCGGATGACGGCCATGAACAACGCCAGCGATAACGCCAAGGCCCTCGCCAAGTCTTTGACCTTGGACTACAACAAGGCCCGCCAAGCGGCCATTACCCAGGAAATCCTGGAAGTGGTTGGCGGCTCCGCCGCCATGGCCTGATGCTGGAGCTGTTCCCCTTGGCCGTGGCCAGGGTGCAGCTTCAACCGGATCCCCTCGACAGTGCCCGCCTGTTTCAACAGGTATTGCACTGGCGGGGGGATTTTATTGGGAACCCGTTGGAAGGTTGTGCCTGGACCGGTGACCTGCATGGGGTGCACCAGGTGCACCGCTCCCCGGATGTCGCCTGGTTGCTGGCCCAACTCCGCCAGCAGGTGGGCAAGTATCTAGGAGATCTTGGCTTTAAAGAAGGCGGCCTTGCCGTTCATATTCAGCGCAGTTGGCCGGTGGTGAGTGAGCCGGGGCAGCTGGTGGGGCGCCATCACCATCCCAATGCCCATATCAGTGCGGTTTACCACCTCAATGGCGACGGTAGCGGCCGTTGTGGCGCCCTGCGCCTCTTTAATCCGATGGCGCTCAATGAACTGGTGCCTGGCATGGCGGTGGGCTCCCAGGGTCCTTTGCACCCCGATGCCCGCCTCAATGCCGCCCACCACGACATCCCAGCCCTGGCCGGGCAACTGCTGCTTTTTCCCGCCCGCCTCGACCATGGGGTGCTGGAGAACTGCAGCGAGGAGGTAAGGCTTTCGATTGCCTTTGACCTGGTGCTTAGCGCCCCCGCCGGGCCCTGCAGCACTGAGTATCTGCCCCCCCATCCGAGGCTCTGGGACCCCCTCAGTCAGGATGGTGAGCTGATGCCCTGAGGGCCGCGTCGATGGCTGAGTCTTTCAACGTTGTTATCCGTGTGGGGGATCAATCCCACAGCTTTGTTTGCTCCAGCGAGCAAACCCTCTTAAGTGCTGCCGAAGCGTCAGGGCTGGATTTACCCCAGTCCTGTTGCGCCGGTGTTTGCACCACCTGTGCGGCCCGGGTTGAAAGCGGCAGCGTTGATCAGCCCGATGCCATGGGGGTTAAGGAAGAGCTGCGGCAGGCGGGCTTTGCCTTGCTTTGCGTGGCCAAACCGCTCAGTGATCTGCAGCTTTTGGCGGGCCAGGAGGATGAGCTTTATCAGGTGCAGTTTGGTCAGTACCAGAAATGAATCGGCCTGAGGCCCAACCCTTTTGCCTGGTGCCCTTGGAGCTAGAGCTCAGCTTTGCTGCCAGCGACTGGCGCCAGGATCCGGTGGGGCTCTGCCGTGGGGCGCTCGCCGCCCATGGGGAGCCGCTGCGTTGGGCGATTACGGCCGCTGAAGCCCGCCCTGGCCACCGGCAATGGCTGCGGCTGGAGGCGGTGGTGTTGGTGCCATGACTGCTGAGTTGCCCACGCTTCTGTTGATCCCCACCGGCATTGGTTGTGACCAGGGGGGCTATGCCGGTGATGCTTTGCCGGTGGCCAGGCTGCTGGCCGCCGCCAGTGGCTGTTTGATTACCCATCCCAATGTGATGAACGGCGCTTCCCTCTATTGGAGTGATGCCCGCATTCAGTATGTGGAAGGTTGGTCCTTGGATGCCTTCGCCCGGGGGGCCCTGGCGCTGCGCCCCCAGCGCCGCCAGCGGCTCGGTTTGTTGCTCGATGCGGCCATGGAGCCGGAGCTGGCCCTACGGCAGCGCCAGGTATTTGAGGCGGCGGGCGCCACCCTGGGCCTGGATATAGGGCCGCTGATCAGCACCGATGCCCCCCTGGGGGTGAGCCTGAGCTTGGCGGAGAGCGGCAGCAGCTGGGGCAGTTTGGCGCGACCTGATGCCCTGTTGCGGGCCGGGGAGCGGCTGCGCCAGGCAGGGGCCACGGCCATTGCAGTGGTAGCTCGTTTTCCGGAGGATTCCAGTGCCGAGGCCCTGCAGGCCTACCGCAGCGGCAGCGGCGTTGATGGCCTGGCCGGGGCCGAGGCCCTGATTAGCCATTTGTTGGGACGGCACCTGGGCCTGCCCTGTGCCCATGCCCCGGCCCTGGCCCCCCTGCCGCCCATGGCGGAGCTAGATCCCCGGGCTGCCGCAGAGGAACTGGGTTATACCTTCCTGGCCTCCGTGCTGGTGGGCCTTAGCCGTGCCCCGGATCTAATCAAGCCCGGGCAAGCGCCTTTGCCCGGTGACCTCAGCATCGCTCAGGTGGGGGCCGTGGTGGCCCCGGCGGGCGCCCTGGGGGGTGAAGCGTTGCTGAGCTGTGCGGCCCGGGGGATTCCGGTGATCGCGGTGCAAAGCAACCTTTGTTTATTACAAGTGGGCGCTGAACAGCTGGGCTTGAGGGTGCATAGCGCCCCTGATTACAGCGCGGCGGCGGGGCTGGTGTTGGCCCTGCGGGAGGGCCTCGCCCCGGGGGCGCTGCTGAGGCCCTTGCCCCCCCTGGAATGGCTGGCTGGGTAGGCTGCCTTTAACAGCCTGGACGGGGCCATGGACCCGGAGTTTTCTCTGTTGGTGGTGGACGACGACCCTGGTTTGGCCAATTTCCTGCAGCTGGAACTTGAATGTGAGGGTTATCGGGTAACCCGAGCCAAGGACGGATTAGGGGCCCTTTCAAAGATTAGGGAGGCGGCCCCTGACCTGATCTTGCTGGATTGGGGTTTGCCTGATCTGGATGGAGTATCCGTTTGTAGACGCTTGAGAGAAACTGGGGTAAGCGTACCTGTGTTGATGCTCACGGCCCGTGATGAAGTGGCCGATCGAGTGCAGGCCCTGGATGCAGGGGTGGATGATTTCCTTTCAAAACCCTTTGCGATTGAAGAGTTACTGGCCCGTTGTCGGGCGCTGTTGCGTAGGGCAACGGGCCAAACAAATGATCAAACTGCCCCGCTGGAGGTGGGGAATTTGCGCCTGGATCCGCTCAGTCGCGATGTGCTTCGAGCCGGCCAGCGCATCAACCTGGCGGCCAGGGAATATGACTTACTTCTGTATTTATTGCGCCATGCCAATCAAGTTGTTGCTAGAAATGAAATCCTGGAAAATGTATGGGGTCCAAACTTTTTTGGTGATGGCAATGTTCTGGATGTGTATATTCGCTACCTCCGCCAAAAGATAGATCTTCCAGGTTGCAGTCCGTTGATTCACACCCATAGGGGAGTGGGCTATATGTTGAGGCTTGATGAATAAAAATTGCCCTTTTGAATAGGGGCACCTCGAAAATCTCAAATCTCACCAACCCCGAAACGCCAGAAGCCGTGCAGGTGTTTACTTGCCCTGGGCATGCGGGGGCTGGGGGGCAATTTTTCTAGGTACCAATAAATGATTTGGCCCCGGAATGAAGGGCTTTGGGGGTGATGCCGCAAGTTTTTGCCGGCTTTGGTGGATTTGTGAGGGGTGCCTCCCCGCCCCGTCCCACAGACTTTTATTCAGATATCATGAATTGTTGTGAGGGGCAGTTTGATCCAGAAGCGGCTGCCCTTCCCTTCCCTGGGTTCGGCGCCGATGGAGCCAGCCATCTGCTCCACCAACATCTTGCTCACGGCCAGGCCAAGGCCGCTGCCCTCGGTGCCCTCAGAGCGCAGGCCCCGTTCGAAGGAGCTGAAGATTTTTTGGGCTTCCTGCTTGGAAATGCCTATGCCGTTATCAATTATCTCGATCTTCAGCAGCGGACCATCCTGCTCAGCTTTAACAATGATTTTGCTCTTGGAATCGCTGTATTTGCAGGCGTTGTTAAGTAGATTAATTAGTACCTGGGTTAGACGGGCCTCGTCTGCCAGAAGAATTAAAGATTGGTTTTCGTCAAAGTTGCATTCCAGCTTGATTTTTCCGGGCCGAGTTTCCTGGGTCATTGATACAACATCTTGAAGCAGCTTCGTTATGAATACTGGGGTGAGTTGGAGTTCCAGTTTGCCTAGGCCACCGCGGGTGAGGTCAAGGAGATCGTTGAGCAGGCTGGCCATGCGCAGGGTCTCCTGCTGAGTCATTACTAGGCGGGCCCGCAATTTTGGCGGCAGGTTCGGCTCCCTTAGCAGGATGCTGCTGAGGGAGCCTTGCATGATGGTGAGGGGTTGCTTTAGTTCATGGGACACCATGCTTACAAAGGTCATTTTTCGTTCGTCATTCGCCCGCAGGGATGCCAGGAGCTGGGCAATGCTATTGCGAAGATCTCGAATCTCAATGGCCGCATTACCCATGGATGGAGGCTCACTAGGTAATACATCTGTAAAAACCTGTTCGCTGAAACGGCGCAGATCGGCAAGGGGGTTTACCTGGCGTTCCACAAGGATTCCAATCAGCAGTAGGGCCATCCAGAGGGCTAGCAGTGAAATAATTGTTTGGTCAACGGTTTGTTTGCGCAGGGATTGAATTTCTAAATTGACGTTCTGAAGCACATGTAAATGGGCGCCAGGGCCGAGCTCTGTTAAAGATGTGCCACCGCTGAGAAAAATTGTATCTTCCCTGCCAGCCATAAATGTAGGGCTGTTGCTGGAGGGGTTTTTTAGTAACTTTAATAGGCTAAGTTGTTCTGTGCTGAATGCTTGATTTTCCGGATGTACTGTGCCAAGGCTCGGGGTTTGGGCTTCTAATAGGAAATCTGGGCCTGAATATATGGCTAGCAGACGGGCCACCGCTTTGCGGGAGAGTAGTTCCGGATTTTGTTTGCTGATTAATTCTCTTTTGAGGGCTGTAAATATGGTAAGCGCCCTTTCCATATGCCGTTGTTTGATTAGTTGACGTTGCTGGAGCACCGATAGGCCTGTGAAGGCAGCAAGGCTGATTAGCATGACTCCAAAAGTGCTTAGCACTAGGCGATTGCGGAGTCGATCCCAGAGGTGTTGGGGAGCTTCGAGCAGCCATGGCCCCTTTGCCATCAGCGCAAGCAGGCCATCGGATGGCGGGGGGTAACCCCTAGGGCCTTAGCCACGCTGGGGTGGCAAACCGAACCCTCCACGGTATTCATGCCAGACAACAGTTCCGGTCGCTCGGTTACTGCTTCCACCAGCCCCCGCCCAGCGATGGTGGCGATATAGGGCAAGGTGACACTCACCAATGCCTCGGTGGAGGTGAAGGGCACTGCCCCTGGCATGTTGCCAACGGCGTAATGCTGTACCCCGAATTTTTCGATCACCGGATCGGTGTGGGTGGTTTCTTCGCTGGTGGCGATGCAGCCCCCCTGGTCGATGGCCACATCCACGATTACTGAGCCTTTTCGCATCTGCTTCACCAGGCTTTCATCCACCAGGGTGGGGGCCCGGCCCCCAGGGGTGAGAACGGCACCAATCAGAAGATCGGCGGTGGGCACCACCCGCTCGATCAGGCCGCGGCTGCTTACGAGGCTCACGAGCCTGCCGCTGCGATAGGTGTCGAGGTTGCGTAGGCGCAGGGGGGAACGGTCAAGTAACAGGACTTCCGCATCCATGGCGGCGGCAATGCGGGCGGCATTCCAACCCACTGTGCCCGCCCCCAGTACCACCACCCGGGCGGGGCGCACGCCGGTGCAGCCCCCCAGCAGGACCCCCCGGCCCCCATGGGGCCGCTCCAGCAGGTAGGCCCCAGCCTGGGTGGCCAGGCGGCCGGCTATCTCACTCATGGGGGCCAGCAAGGGGAGGGTGCCGTCCTCCAGCTGCACGGTTTCGTAGGCGATTGAGGTGCAACCGCTTTCCATCAGGGCCCGACCGACGGCGGGGTAGGCCGCCAGGTGCAAATAGGTGAATAGCACCAGGTCGCTGCGCAGGAAGCCAAACTCCTCCTCCTGCGGTTCCTTCACCTTCACGACTAGGTGGGCCCCCCAGGCCCCTTCGCGGTCGACCAGCTGGGCGCCGGCCTGGGTAAAGGCCCCGTCATGGATGCCAGCCCCGGCGCCGGCACCGGCTTCCACCAGCACTTCCAAGCCCATGGAGATCAATTCCCTAACCCCATCGGGGGTGAGGGCCACCCGTTGTTCATCGCGCTTTATTTCCCGCGGGATGCCGATGCTGGCAATCGAGGCGGAGGATCTGGGGGGGGCCATGGGCACTGGTTAGTAGCCTCAGCTTGGCGACTCTGGTTCCGGTTCGCTCAGGCCCGTGAGGGACTGACAACGAAACTTAGGATCAGCCCTAGTTGCGACTGGCAGGTTCGGTGAGATAACTATCTACCAATTCCAGCACGATGGCGGTGATAGTAGTGTCTTTTTCCATGGCAACTCGCTTAAGACTATGATGCAAAGTCTTAGGCATAATTAATGACAATTTTTTCGAATCGTGATTTAACATGTTCGAAATGTCTTCAATGAATTGGGGAGTACAAAGGTCTTTGGTATTTTACTTGACGGTTTAAGTAGATTTTGTATTTTTTGATACCGATTAATGCGGGCAGGGGGCCAGCAGGGCTGGGGGGTGATTTAAGACTAGCTGAGGGGAGTTTCCTCGCCTAGCCAGTGGGCCATGGGCTTTTTGAACGGATTTGCAAAATCAATGTGCCAGCTGCTTCCTACCCTTGCAAATCCCCCTAGGGGGATAGTGAGGCCGAAGGGGCGGTTACCTTGCCAAGTGCCTTAAGCAGGGCTAGCTGGCGATTGCCCACATTTAATTTGGCCAGAAGATTTCTACTGTAGGTTTTTGTGCTTTGCGGGCTCAGATTCAAGCGCTCGGCGGCTTCAGCATTGGTGAGGCCCAGGGCAAAGCATTGCAGCATCTGCTTTTCCCGTGGGGTTAGCTTTACCGTAGCTGGATTGTCCCCATTGGATTCGGGTGGGGGAACCGATTTGCTGCGATAAGTGGCATCGCCAATGGCTGCCAGTAGGGCCATATTCCAAGCTTGGGTCTCATCACCAATATCCTTAGCCGCCACAATCACCGGGGATCTCCAGGTGGAGGCAGATTCAGGATGGTAGTGGTCGTGATCAACAATTAAGACGCATCTGAGCGATGGTTGCAGAAGTCTCGCCCTATGTACTAGGTCATCGCCCGAATTGTCGCCATCCTCAAGATCAATGGTCGTAATTAAGATTCCCGCGCGGTTGCTTTTGAGCCACTCTAGCGCTTCCTGGCCGGTGGTGAAACAGCCGTGAATTTGTTTTTTGCGAATGCTGCTTGTGTACAGCAAGCTTAAGGTAAATCTGTTTTTGGAGGCAAGAATTATTATTGGTTCAACCCCAGCACTTATCATCCAGTGAGTTAACGTGGCCTTTATTCTCCAAAGATTTCGCTCCAGTAGTGGCAGCAAATTCACAGTAAGTGCACTGGCTAGGCGTATTCATGATCAAATCTAGCAAGTCAGCAAGAGGGACGATCCCTGAAGTGGAGCTTCAAGGGCGGCACTCTGGGGCCGGCTTCCTCGGCTGGGTCAAGCAACTCAGCTGGCCAAAGGGCAGGCCTGCACCGCACTCTTCTATGATTGATAGAGCTTCGCAGCCGTTTCCGAGGTGGTAACAAAAGCGCGCTGCTTCCTTTTTGTTCACCAAAACTTTCCTGGCCAATACCGTTACCTGGCAACAGCCTTGCGGGCCCGTGGTGATCGACTGGTGGCGATCGGGGGGCCTTCGGCCCAGCCCCTCAAGGGGGTGGAATTGCACCGCTACGATCCCATGCCAGTCGGGGGCCTGCCAGCCTGTCATCCCTGGGCCGCAGACCTTCAAACCAAAGCGATCCGAGCTGAGGCGCTGGGGAAGTTGGTTGCTGATCTGCTGCAAGCAGGCTTAAGCCCCGATTTAGTAATTGGTCATTCTGGCTGGGGAGAACTACTCGCTATCAAGGATCTACTGCCCCAAGTACCAGTGCTTCACCAGGTTGAGTGGATATATCAACTGCAGGGGGGAGATACTAATTTTGATCCCGAGTTTAGCAGCCTTAGCTGGAAAGACCAAACCCGCCTGCGGCTCCGTCGCGCCCCCCAACTGGTGGCCCTCCAGGATCTTGATTGGGGCCTCTCCCCCAGCCAATGGCAGGCAAGCTCAGTGCCAATGGAGTATCGAAATCGGCTCAGTATTATCCATGAGGGCATAGATACCTGCACTATTTGTCCAAAAGCAGGCAGCGGCCTAAGCCTGCAACGGGCAGGTTTGCACTTTGAAGCTGGCGCTGAACTGGTGAGTTTTGTGGCTCGCAATCTGGAGCCCTACCGGGGTTTTCATACCTTCATGAGAATGCTTCCCATCCTGCAGCAGCTTCGCCCCAATGCCCAGGTGGTGATTGTGGGGGGAGAAAGTGTGAGTTATGGCCAGCCAGCCCCAAATGGGAGTAGCTGGAAACAAACTTTGCTAGAGGAATTAAGGGGGCAGCTTGACCTAAGTAGAGTACATTTCGTGGGTAAAATTCCCCATCATATGTTACATGAATTGTTTCGCATTTGCGCCTGCCATGCCTATCTGACTTATCCATTTGTGCTGAGTTGGAGTATGCTAGAGGCGATGAGTTGCGGGGCGGTAGTGCTGGGTTCAGCTACTCCACCGGTTGAGGAGGTAATTGAGCATGGTCGCAATGGGCTGCTGGTGAATTTCTTTGATAAACAGGCTTGGGCTAATAATATTGCCACAGTGCTGGAAAATCCAGCGGCCTATAAACATCTTGGTGTGGCAGCCAGGCAAACCATTGTAGATCGCTACGACCTGCACAGCAAATGCATTCCGCAGCAGTTAAAGCTTATAGATAGGTTGATTGTTCAAGGGGCTAGAACTCAACTGTTGCCAACTATTAGGTGAATATTTTGCATTTTTGAATCTTATTTGGGCCGTCTTTTGATTAGGTCCAGCCAATCGTGACCACTGGGGCAGATTAAAACTGATTTGGAGAGAAGCTCGTTTGCATGGGCTAGGGATTTGCTCAGCTTGCCGAGTGTTACGGATGATTTGCTTGACCTTGCGCCGCCCCCTGGTTGTCCCAGCTGTGGTCTAGGCTTCTCAGGCTTGGCCAGGGGGAAGGCCAGGGCTTTCACTGGCGAAGCTGCTGGCTAACAAATGCGTCAATGGGAGTTTGCGTAATTGCGCTCAATCATTTGAGCGGTTAACCCCATTGGGCTCCACAATCGGCAATTATCTGAGAGAATGCAGTATTAATCGGCTAGGTCCATCGGCGCTCTTAGCGAGCTAAGCGAAGCTGACGTCCTTAGAAAGGATGGGCGGAGGGTTTCGCTGGAGGGAATTCTCACAGGGGCTGCCTTTGGCATAGTTTTTCTTTACCTGCTGGATTCCGGTCAGAAAGCATTTGCGGCCCAGGGGCAGCGACCGGGTGGTGGTTTTGAAGGCGATCCCATCGATGGTCTTGGTAACTTTCGCACCTCCGTTGGGCGGATTCCCATCAGGCCCCTGGAACGGATTGAGGATTCCGTTCCCGATTTGGGTCGCCAGGGTGGCGGCGGTGGTGGCGTTGGTGCAGCCCCGCCGCCGCCGCAGGATGGCGGCGGCGGCGGAATTGCGCCGGGCCGGCCCGTGCAAGCACCTCCGATTCGCTTGCAGGAAGCACCCACTGATAGGGGATTATCGGGCGGCTATTCCCAGTTTGCCCAAGGCGCTGACTCCTCAGGCAGCAATTCATCAAACAGCAACCCCCTACAGCCTCCGGTTAAACCACCGGTGGATCCTTCTGACCCAACACCGGTTGATCCTCCATATATACCTCCGATAGAGCCCCCGGAGGTACCACCGGTAATTCCTTCGGCAAACATACCGCAACTCCTTTTGGTTTTGGTGCGCACAGAATCGGCAGCGGGGAGTAGAAGTCTTGAAGGAAATGCAATTTCCGAAAGCATTGCTAGCCAGCACGGGGCAGTTAATAGCTCAATCGATATGCGAAAGCAATATATTCCAAGGTTTCAGCTGCAGGGAGAAATTCTGGTGCCAGGGTCTGCTTTTTCATCCCTAGAGGATGCAGATCTTAGCGTGATAGCAAATGATGTGGGATTTGTTGATAGCACAATATTGGGTGGCACGGCTGACGATGTCGTCATCATTAATGCCGAGGATCTTCTCTCGTTGGTTATGGGAACCCCCAAAACAGCAACTGCAAATGTCAAGGCTCTTAGTGGAGCGGCTGAGAACAGCGAGTTTTCTCTTGGTGATGGAGCCAACACATTAGATTTCAAAGCCCTTCAACGCTTGAGTTTTACGGCTGTGGGCCCATTGCAACCGGAAAAAGCTCGTCTCACCTTTGATCTGCTCACAAATGCAATCAAAAATTGCCTGATAAGCATGGGGGCTGGCAGCGACATCCTGCTGATTAATAGTGGTTGGAACGGCGGTGAGCTGGCCCAAGATGTGCCTCTCCTGCTTGAAGTCCCAGATGTTGGCATTAGTTTGACCTTGGATCCGATGGCAAATCTTGCTGGCCAACCAGCTAATTTCAGTGCATCGCTAAATGCCTTGGCAGTGGGTATGGAGGGAACATCGGTTGACCTGGGTGATGGCAATAATTACATGTCAATCAATACCGTGATTGACGAGAATCTGTCTAGTGACCTGGGACTGTTTGCGGATTTGCCAAGCACCACATACAAACTCGACAGGATTGGCTTGTTGAACAGTCAGATCACCATGGGGGCTGGCGATGACACGCTGATCATTAATGGCAGAATTGTTGATTCAACGATAGATCTTGGCAAGGGTAATAATAAAATTCTTCTTGAGACTGCGCCAGAGGGGACAAGCCAAATATTAAGTGCAGGCGGAAATAATCAGATTGTGGTTAGTAAAATGGTGGGCGGAACCGTGACTGGGGGCGCAGGAGATGACACGCTCCAACTAACAGCCATAGATGCATTTGGTTTCTTTGATGGGGGGGGCGGGAACAATACAGTTCTTGGCCCCACAGGGGGCAGTGCGAACCGCGATGTGATTTCAATTATCGGCGAAGACCGTGGATTTTATAACGCCATCCGATTCGAAAATGTTGGCACCGTCGATGCTGGTGATAAGAATGATGTTGTTATTATGGCATTCGGGGCATCGCTCAGTGGCAAGCTACTTGGTGGCGCTGGTTTGGACCGGCTTGAATTTCAGAATTGGACTTTGCCGGTGACAGTTGACCTAGATCTTGGTATTTCCACAGGTATAGGCTCGGAGAACCCAGGTAGCATCGCCGGATTTGAGCGAGTCAAAGGCGGCAACGGCGATGATCTATTGATCAGCTCTGGAGCCTTCAGTGGCATCGAGGGAGGGGCCGGTGATGATTTGATGTATCTACGATGGACCCCGTGGCTATCCGCTCCCTCAGCGGGATTGCAGGTGACCGGGGGAGACGGAAAAGATCTCTTTGTATTCAGTGGCCTCGATACACCAGCACCCAGCAGCTGGGATGGCAAGAGTGGCCTACCGGTACTCACCGATTTTAATTTGAGCTATGCCAGCGACGAGGGTATCGGAATCTCAGATCGACTCGGCATCGTGGTGTCTACGGTAAATCCAGATGGAAGTAAATCCCAGTCAATTGAGGTGTTGACCGCTGCTGGGCTATCTGGCCTAGGCAATGCAAAGCTGCTGCCCATTGCGCCCCTTGATCAACTTGTTAGTGGTATGACTGACAACACAAAGCAGTTGGCCATTGGTATTGATCCACTCTCAAAAAGCGCGCCGTCATTGGTGTTGCTTGGGGTTAACGGTAAGGGTAGCTACGAAAATATCGCAAAGATTCAAAATAATAGTTTTCTTGCTAGCAGCCTTGATTGAGCTTGCCCCTTTGCCAATGGTTTAGCGAATGGCTCTAGCGCTATCGATGAAGGTTGTAAATTGGTTTGTGACTAGGCTGATGGCTGGCCTGGTACCGGTTTGCACTAGGGCAGTAATTGCCATCCCTGGGCTAAGGGGGTAGTCTTTGCCGTAATGGCTGAGTACTTGGCGCTGGAGGCGAATCCTCCCTTTGTAATATTGCTGAGGATTTTGCATGTCTGGTGGGAAGACATCCTTGCTGATTTTGATTAGCTTGCCTTTGATCGAGCCGTATTCTGTAAATGGAAATGAATTTACTCTCACTTCAACAGGCATGCCCAGTTTGATCCAGCCAATATCATTGTCGGAGACATGTATTTCGGCGTCTAAGCCCTGCTGGGGCACAATTTTCAGCAAAGTTCTAGTGGCGACTGCCATTTCTCCCACATGGGCATTCAAATCAAAGATTGCACCGGCCTTGGGGGCATGAATGCGGCCAAGCTTGATGCGTTCTTCCACTTCTTTGATTCGATTATTGGCCTCGATAAGTTGTTGGCGGGCATTGTCGTAGTTCGTGTAGAGCTCCTTGTCGTTGCCTACACTAATGTGATTAAGTTTATATTGACCCTCGTCCTCGCGCCTGATTGCGGAAGCAACCTCAAGCTCGGCGCGTTGCACAGCACTTGCCAGTTCAGACAAGCGCTCATGCTGCCGATCAACCTCAAGTTTGGAGATGGCACCCTGTAGGAGGAGATTCTCCATCCTTCTAGTGATGTTGGTATCGATGGAGAGTCTTTCCTTGAGGCCCCGTAAATCAGCCTCGGCCTGTTGACGATTGAGGCGGATCCGATTGTTTTCTTCAATGGCAGCCTTTAACCGCAGAGATACCTCCTTCTGCTCTACATTCAACTGGCGTGTAGATTCATCCATCGCTCCGGATATGGGAGGTAAGCCCAATTGAATGGCAGTTAGGCGGGCACGCTTGCGCCACAGGCCCTGTTGGATACGTAAGCCTTTTAATTGATCAATACTGGTCTGGTTGCGTAAAACGACCAAGAGGGCCCCCGCCTTAACCAGCTGCCCCTCTTTTACCAATACTTGGTCTATGAAAGTGGTGTAGGGGGGCATCACATCGGCCAGGCCGCCCATGGGTCGAATCTGGCCCGTGGTTGTGATGGAATTGTCGATTCTGGCGCTGAAACCGTAGACGAGGCTGAAGGCAGTTAAGCCGATTAAGCTCCACACCACCGCGCGACTCCAGCCCCGGGTACTGCGCGAGAGGGTGGTGCGCCGCCTGCGGTAGCCCTGGGGCCGCTGCTCCTCGGTTGGTACCTGAGGGGTGGGGGGAGAGGTGCTGCCAGGATTAAGCGGATCACTCTCAACGAGGTCACTAAATCCCGGTAGGGTTTCCGCCGCCGGCGTAGTAGGTGGCCGGAGGTAGCGGAAGGGATTACGAATCTTGTTGCGCCGCGAGGAGGGCGATGGACCAGATGTCATAGGGTTATTCCATTATGAGTAGTTCCTATGAAGTTCATATCACTGCCAGGCCAATCATCTCGGGACTTCCCCCAGGTGAGGAGGAGGAGGAAGATGATTTCCCCTGTTGACGGAACAGTACATAGTAGGGGCCGCGGGCTGCCATTAACTCAGTGTGACTGCCTGCTTCTAGTACGGCACCATTACCCATACAAACAATCATATCTGCATTAACGATGGAGGAAAGCCTGTGGGTAATGAACAGAACCGTACATCCCTGCAAGCTTTTCATCAGATTTTCACTTACAACCCGTTCAGTTTGATAGTCTAATGCGGATGTTGCTTCATCCATTATTAGCATGCGTGGTTTCTGCAGGATGGTGCGGGCAATGGCTATGCGTTGACGCTGGCCACCGGAAAGGCCCCCCCCTCGTTCGCCAACCTCGGTTGAATAACCAGCAGGTAGATCCATGATAAAGTCATGGCAGCAGGCAATTCTTGAGGCTTCAATTATTTCTTCGCTGCTGGCTTCAGGGTTAGTAAGGGTAATGTTTTCTTCAACGGATCCATCGAAGAGGATTGTTTCTTGGGGAACAATTCCGATCTGGCGGCGCAGGGAATACAATTCAACCTTGGCGATATCGATGGAATCCACTAGAACTGTGCCGCTCTCGGGTTGATAGAGCCTGGCCAGTAGCTTTGTAAGGGTGCTTTTGCCGGATCCACTGGTGCCAACTACGGCCACAAATTTTCCTTTGGGGATTTCAAGGTTGACACCCTTGAGCAGTAGTGGTGAAGAGGGCTTGTAGCGGAATTTAATATTTTGAAATTCAATGTTTCCCTCAATGGGGGGCATGATTATGCGATTTGCATTGTCTGGTGGTGCTTCCTGGGGATTGTCAATCACATCACTGAGTCGCTCTAGTGATAGGGCTGTTTGTTGGACAGATTGCCACATGGTTGACATGCGCAGGATGGGACCTGTTACAAGGCCTGCAATCATCCGGAAGGCAATTAATTCCCCCAGGGAAAGCTTTCCTTCCAGCACAAATAGTGCCCCGGCCCAGATTAGCAGCAGGCTGGATAGTTTATTAAGAAAGTCCCCTAGGGTGTTGGCGGCCATGCTGATAATTGTGTTATCAAAGCCTTCGGCAATGAAGTCTGTGTAGAGGTCTTGCCATTTCCAGCGACTACGTAATTCGATGTTTTGGGCTTTCACTGTCATCATGCTGCTCAAGACCTCAATCAAGTGGCTTTGGGTTTTGCCGTTGGCCACGGCGCGGGATTGAATCTTTTGGCGAACAATCGGAGATACGCCAAGGGTGAGGGCTACGAGAACTGGTACCACCGAGAGGGTTAGGATTGTTAGCTCCCAGCTATACAGCAACATTACAATGATGTAAATTAGCGAGAAGACAGCATCTAGAATTGTTGTGAGCGCTGTGCCTGTTAGGAAGCTGCGGATATTCTCCAGCTCTGAGATTCTGCTGCTTACTTCACCAACGGGTCGCCGGTCAAAGTAGCTGAGGGGCAGCCGCAGGAGGTGGTCGATGATTTGGGTGCCGAGGGAAAGGTCAATGCGGTTGGTTGTATCAATGAATAGGAAGGTGCGTAGGCATAGTAATAGGCCTTCAAATACAGCAAATACAATCAGAAGCAGGCCTAGCACTCCCAAGGAGTCTCTATTGGACTGAATAATTACTTTATCAATCACCTGCTGAATGAGCAATGGATTGACTAGGCCAAATAGTTGTACAAAGAAACTTGCAAGCAACACCTCAATCAACACGACGCGATGCTTGATGATTGATGGTAGAAACCACTTGAAGCCAAATTTGCGCTGGGGGGTGAGTTCATTTACCTTCAGGGTAAGCACTTCACCCTCCTCGCCCCATTGCTCACGAAATTCAGCGTGGCTTAACTCCTGGTTGCTCACGGCTGGAATGCCAATCACAACTGATTTTGAGTTGGTTCGATAGATAACGGCCAGCCCATTCCCCCATTTCACCAGCAGGGGAGTTTCCAGTTGATTCAAGGCAGAAGACTGAATATCCAGCAGCTGGGTTTGGAGGCCAAGGGATTCAGCTACAGCCCCGGCTAGGGCGAGGGAGGCCTCGCCATGGCGCCGCACATGGTCGGAGAAGACGCGACGCAGTAGTTCGCGCCGAAAGGGCATCCGCAAATGCTCACTGAGCATGCGGAATACGGCGATCGGTGAATCGAGGGGACCGACACCATTGAACCAGGGGTAGGTGTTGGCGGCCCGTCTTTCTTCGTCTTCAGATTCCTGTTGATCTTCGCCGGAAAGATCAGGGGCAAGGGGAATCTCATCATTGATCTCAAGCTTGCGGCGTTGCTCCTCCCAGCGATCCAGCAGCAGGGCGGCTGAGGGGGGGGTGTCGGTATCGCTGGCTGGGGGATCAAGGAATTGATAGAGGCGGTCGCGCTCGATGCCCAGCACCCGGATTGTGCCCTCGAAATCGGCGGGCGCCTCAGGGGGCAGGCTCGAACCGATCGAGATGGGGCCGGTGGAGGCAAGCCAGAGTCGTTCTGGTGGAAATTTGGTGGCCTGCATTTGGGCCGCAGACATGGACACTGCCCTGGTGCCATCGGCCAACTGCACGGCTGCCTCAAGCACCTCATGGGTAAGCACCCGGGGGTATCCCTTGAGGTGGGCATCAAGCACGGCAAATAATTCCGCCGGCGCCACACTGCCCTGGACCCGATCTGCCAGGGGCTTGTGGGTGGCCATCGCCTCGGAGAGGGCCCCATGGGGTAAGGCAAGGGCCACCAGATCGGAGGAAGCCAGCAATATTTCGCGGTTTTTGCCACAGCTGAGCTGGGACCAGCCCATGACGGAGCCCGTTTGCAATAACTGCAGGGTGGCCACCCCCTTGGCAAAGCGATCGGCCATCACAACGGAACGCACGGTGCCCTGCAGCAGGAAATAGACCTGAGAGGCAGATTGATCGAGCCTGCTGATCGGCTGGCCGAGGCTGAACCGTAGCAATTGACCATGGGCCGCCAGCTGCCGCAGAAGCGGTTCCGGTTGATCAGCTAGGAACGGAAAAGATCGCAGCAGATCAAAGATCTGATTTGGATCTGCCATGGCTAATCAACCTCAGGCAGCGCTAATTGCTGTTCAGCTTCGGGGCTGGGGGACTCCTCCTCTGGCGGGAGCAGCGTGGGATAGAAGGAGGCCAATAGAGCATCAAGGCTCTCATCGAGTTCCTGCTGAAGCAGTTCCTGCAACAGCTGAATTCTGGTGGCGTCGTTTAGACGGGCCGGTTGTCTATGTTCTACACGGATAAGAAGAATCCACTGATCCACCCGAAAAGGGGCGTGCACTTCACCAATTTTCAGGGACTCGAGAACAGTGCGAATGGTTTGGTGCGGCTGGGATATCAGCATGGGGCCCACAAGGCCATGGGTGAAGCGTTCTTCGCCAAGGGAGTGGTTTTTGGCTAATTCATAGAAATCGGCATTGTCATCAATTAGGCGCAGATAGATTTCCTCAGCAGCCCCTTGATTTTTTAAACGAATCAGCCCGTAAACCACCTGTTCTAGGTCCTTGCGTCGCTCTAGGAAATAGGGTTCTAATCTTTCTGCATAACGCTCTTCCATTAATTTCTGAATTCTGATCTGATCCCAGCGCTGGGCCATGGGGGCCTGGAGATTTTCAGGAAGTTCGCTGATCCAATCGGCGTGCAGGCTTTGGGGTGGTGGGGTGCCTACGCCTTCCCAAAGCCTTTCGATGATGATGGGTTGCTCCTCATCGGTGAACTCAACGGTTTGCCGCAGCTGGTTGAGTAAAAGGTTTTGGGCTGTGGAACGGAGAATCCCCTGTTGCAAGAGAAGTTCTGGAAAAGGCTTCTGGGCCAGCAGAGTAATCTCTTTGGTTAAGCCAGACTCCAAATTGGCGGTGGGAAACATTAGGCAATGGCTGAGCCACTGGAACTTTGGGCGGTGCTGAGCAGATCAGTGGCAGCGCTGGCGACAAGTTGGGAACTACGCCCAGTATTGATGGCCACATTGCTGAGGCCAATGCTGGTATTGGAGATGTCGGAGCTGGCTTGCCCTGCAACGGAAACGGCTGAGGACACTCGTTTTTGATTGGCCAAAGCGGAGATCTCGGAATTTTGAGAGAGGTTAAGCGTGATTGGCGAGCCGGTGTCGCTCAAGATGCCGTAGGTGGTGGTGGAACCAGTGGCGGTGGAATTGCCGGCAACGCTGAGTGCTTGGGTGTTGGTGGCTCCGGTGGCCGAGCCGATGATCTGAGCCTGGCTGGCACCGCTGCTCATGGCAATGTCACGAATGCCACTGATGTCGGCGCTGCCGGTGCCGTTGGTGTTGAACAGAGATGCCGTGCTGTTAGCGCCCGTAGACGAGGAAAGTAACGAAAGATTGGCATTGGTAGTGCCTTGGATGGTGGAGGACGGTCCGCCACCGATATCTATGGAAGAAAAGCTAGCACCGCCAACACCGCTGCCGAGGATCGCACTGCCGGTGAGGCCGGCCTGGGCGGTGGCTGTTCCATTGGCGGCAGTGAGCGCTTGCACCAGCAAGGGGGCTGATATGGAACCGATTTGGGCTGTGGCGGTGAGGTTGCCCTGCTGGCCAATGGTTAGATCAATGTCATTGTTCTTGGCCTGATAACCGGTGGCCTCAAGGGAGGCCAGGGCATCGCTGCTGCCCAACACTGTTGCTGCGCTGCTGCGACCGCTCAATGTTGCATTGGCTGTTACATCACCGGAACTTGCAATGCTGATGTCATTGCTGTTGTTGCTGGCGGTGAGGCCGCGGGCGGTGATGTTGAGGTTGGAGACAGCGTTGTCGAGGGTGGATGAATTGCCAACGGTGGCGGCATCAGCCACGGCGCTGATGGTGGCCGCTGCCTGGATCACGCCAGTGGTGCCAGCGGTGATCGCCGTGTTCTTTATGCCCTCTGCCACAAGGCCGGCGCTGGCGGTGGCATCACTGTCGGTGTTACGGGCTAGGGCGTTGAGAACACCACTGGCAACAGCAGTGATGGCGTTCTGGGCCCCGGCGAGCAGGCTGAGCAGACCGGTATTGCTGCTGATGCCGCTCACCTGGGCCAGGTTGAGGGTATCGCTGTTTGTGAGCGTGCGATCGGCCTCGCGGCTACCGGCAAAGGCATTGGCCACCGCGGGCAGGGTGAGGCTGACGCCGGAGGCGCTGGGGGTAACGGTGGCAATGCTGTAGGTGCCGCCAGGGGCCGTGGGAGGCACCAGCAGCTGGAAGCGGTCGGCATCCACCAATTGATCAGCGGCACCGATGGTGTCGGCGGAGAGATCGATTACAGAGCCCCCGGGGGCGGCTGAAAGCTGGAAGTTGGTGCCCGATGCATTCACCACGTAGTAGGTGGTGCCAAGGGCGAGGCCGTAACGGCTGTCGCTGCTGTCTGGCGCGGTGGTGCTGTTAAGGCGGAAGCGAACCGCGTTGCCATCGGCATAGGTGATGCCGGTGGGCATCGTGATCCTGTCGGCGGTGGCATTTACCGTTCCGAAGCCCAGCAGCTTCACCGCGTAGTCGGTGTTGGCCAGGAGGCCCGTGGCTGTTGCGGCGGCAGTGGGCAGCTGAACCAGCTGACCTTCGGCCAACAGCTGGGGGCCGATGAAGCTCGGGCTGGCCAGGGTGGTGTCGAAGGTGGAAAGGATGTTGCCCGTGGCGGAGGTCCAGAGGGAACCGAGGCTGCTGGAGCCGGAAACCGTGCTGGCGGTGGCGTTGAGGGTGGTGGCGGCGTTGGCCTGCACCGCCAGGTCGGCGCCCGCAGTTTGGTTGCCATCAACAAGGCCGGAAACCAGCGCATAGCTGCTGCCACTGGGCTGCACTAAGCCGGAGTCGTTTGCGCTGGTGCCGGGGGTGGTAACGCCGGCGCCGGCGCCGGCGCCACTGCGGGCTTCGGCGCTGCCAGCTGTGCTGCTGGCGGTGCCGGAGAGATTGAGGTTGGCTTTGGTGTTGAGGTTGAGATCAGTGCCAGCGGTGGTGCCACTGGTTTTGGCGCCAAACACCTGGATGTTTGCTTCTGTGAGGGCCGCCCCAGCGGTGCTAGCGGCCCTGAGGGTGGCGGTGTCGTTGGCGGTGAGGGTGAGGCTGGCATCACTGCCTGCCAAGGAAACGGTGTCTACCAAGGCCTGAATCGTGCTGACCTGGGCCGGCAGATTGAGGCTGTCTAGGCCACCGAGCCGGTAGACACCGGCGGTGGCATCCCCCACAACGCTGGTGGCGCTGGCGGTGATCGCATCGGCGGCGCTGGCGCGCAGGTTGAGGGCATCGCCGGCCTGTACGCCTGCGGTACCAACCCCGTTGCGGTTGAGTTCCACGGCGGTGGCGCTGCTGATGGCATCGGCGGTGGCAATGGCGGGGCGATAGGCCTGAAGGCTGCTGGTGCCGTTGCCTTGCACATCAATGGGATCACCATTGGGCTGCGAACTGAGCTGGAATTCACCGGAGATCGGAATTACATTGAAAACGAAGTAATCACGATCGGACTGCACGCTGTCGTTTGAGCTGGAGAAGCGAATGCGATCCCCATTGATCAGGGGGAAGTTGACGCCGGTTTGGGGAATTGTGAAGCGGTCGGTGCTGGCAACACCGCGGTTAACGAGAGATATCGTCCCGAGGGATTCATTGCCAACGGTTTGGGCGGTGACACGATTACTGCTGCTGGCCGTTGCTTGCAGGCTGAGGGCGGAGCCGGCCTGAACGCTGTCGTTGCTGTTGTCGGTGAGGTTGGCGTCGTCGATGCCATAGGTGCGGCTGGCCAAGCCAGCAAGGGCAAGGCCGGCCAGATTGGTGGCGGCAACGGTTTGAAGACCTGTGCCAGCAATGGTGAGGTTGAGGGCATCGCCGGCGGTGAGGCTGGAGTCGCGGCTGCCGGCTGCCTCAACGGTGCCGCTGGCGGTGGCCACAAGGCCAGCGGATGTGGATGTGGTGTCGGCTTTGACATTGCCAGTGAGGCTGAGGCTGATGTCTTGGGCGGCGGTGAAGCTACTGCGATCGGTGCCGAGGCCATAGGCGGAAAGCACTGAATCGGCCCGATCATTCACTGTGCGGGCCAAGGCGCTGGCTTCTTGGGAGGCGGTGGTGGAGCCGGCGATGCTGCCACCACTGCTGACGGTGATGGCATCACTACCCTTGACTTCACTGGCCTGAACGAAGGCAGAAACAATGTCTGGAACAGAGAGTGCTGTGGCGGTGGATGTGGTTAGCGCCGATGCAGAGAGGTTGATGTCATTGCCGCTGGTAATCGTGCTGCTTTGGGCGCCGTAGGCGGTGTTGAAGGTGAGGGCCGCCGGATCCCCTTGCAAGGCGTTGTAAACACCTGGGGAGATGACGGACACACCGCCGGCTTCAAAACCGGTGGCGGTGAAATCAGCCTGGCTACTGCTGAAGGTGTTGCCAGTGGCATTGTCTAGATAATTCTGAACGTCTGCAACGTAAAGGCCACTGGAGTTAAGTTTCGCGAACTGGGCAAAGGTGAGATTTAGGGTGATGTTGTCGGTGTCGGCACCACCGTTGTAGGTGACCTTGACTCCCTTGGTGCTGGCGGAGGTGCCGATGCTGTCGTTACCGGCACCGAGATCTACCGCCGAAATGTTTTTGAACGCAGTGGAACCAAACTGATAGTTGTCAATACCACTGGTGCCATTGATGGTGTCGTAGGTGGTGACGCCGCCGGTGACAACAGGATTGCCGCCATCGAGCAGGTCGATCCCCTGGGCCCCTGGGTTCCAGTTACCTGTGGGGGCATTAATTTTCGTGGTATCGGAACTACCACCACCACCATTTAGCTTGAAGACGTTGATGCCATTTGGATCAACATTGAAAGAGTCGTTAGCAAGATCGCTGCTGGTGATGGCAATGGTGTTAATGCCGGATCCAGCTACTACGGTGTCACTACCGTCGCCAGGAACGATGTAATCATCGCCAGTACCACCATAGATCGTGTCATTGCCAGCACCACCGGCGATGCGATCGTCACCGGCGTTGCCAACTAGGAAATTGGCTAAATCATTGCCGACAAAGGCATCGTCGTCGGCACCACCGATCACTGCTTCGAAGTTGGCTACGCCATCCGCACCACCTTGGCTGGTGGCTTGGGCTACCTTGATATTGGTGGCTGAATTTTTGTTGCTTAGGGTGATTTCACCGATGCTGGTATCAATCGTGCTGTTGGCGTCAAAGTCGAAGGAATACGCGGCGCCACTTAGGTTTACCACCACTGGGCTGGTGGAGTTAAAGGTGGAGTAATCGAGGGTATCGAGGCTGCCAGCGCCTGCATCGATGCTGCCAGTGTTTACATCAGTGGCATCGATGCGAACGAGGTCATTTTGGTTGCTGAGGATGAGATTCTGAATATCGCCGTAGGTTTGGGTCCAGTCGTTGCTCACCTGATTGGTGGGCGCAGAAATCAGCTGCTGGCTGATGGCGGAGTTGTAGGTAGTGGTGAAGGTACTTACAGTGAGGCTGGCGTTGGCATCGCCCGCCACCGTTCCCTTGTCGATGCCGGTGAGGCTGATGTCAAGCCCTTCAATGCGAGCGGTGCTGATTGAGGCTGAGTAGGTGAGGGTATCGGCATAACTTGAGCCATCAGTTACTGCCGTGCCGTTTGCATCGAAGCTGCCACCACTGATGCTGTCATTGCCGAAGGAAGCGATAATTAAATCGACACCATCACCGCCCTCGATCGTGTCGGCGCCATCGCTGGTATTGCTGCCTACACCATTGCCACCATCGATGGTGTCATTACCAGCAAGACCCTTGATAAGGTCAGCACCGTCGAAGCCGCGCAGCACGTTGGCCTGGGTGGTTTGGTTGTCACCAATGATGGTGTCGTTAAACCTGGAACCATCAACGTTTTCGAAGCTGCTGTCTGTGGTGGTCGTGGCAATGGAACCATTACCACTGATCAGGCCACCGGCCAGTCCACCAAAGACGCCGGTGGCCTTGTTCTGGCTTAGATCAACGCTAGCTCCAATTGATGCCTGGTAAGAAGAGTAATCAAGCAGATCAATTCCTGTATCTGTTTTTGTGCCGCCCGAGTAAACGCCATTCTCGTATGTGGCGCCCTCAACGCCACCACCGTCGGCAAGGCCAGCAATGGAGCCTGGGACGCCACTGGTGCCTTGGAAGCTGAGGGTGTCAGCGCCTGAACGGAGCTGAAGATTCTCGATCGATGAGAAATCGAGATTATCGATGGTGCCGGTATTAGCGCCGGACAGAATGGCAGTACTGTTAACCGTATTGTCATAAATGGTGTCTCCTGTAACACTAGAATTTGTAGCATTGTTGTAGTTGCTGCCAACAATTGCCTCAAAGTCAGTGACATTGCCGGTGATATAACTAGCCTTGCTTGAACCTGTGGCCGTGCCAACGGCATCGGCACTGATGCCATCCAGGGCAACGGTGATTGGGCCGGCGTTGCCGCTATAGCTGAGCGTGTCGCCTGTGCCAACACCAAAGGCCACATAACCCGTGATAGTGGTGGCACTGCTGATGCCAGTTGACAGGGTGAGGGTATCGTTGGCATATCCGAAGTCGACATTTCCAACAATGTTGGAGCCGGAGGTAAGCGTTAGGGAATCATTGCCATCTTGGCCATCAGCGCTGCTGCCAAGG
>JBDLTB010000056.1:0-46215 GCA_039799245.1 Cyanobacteriota bacterium | reverse complement strand
GCAGCAACGGCAGGCAGCGACGGCGAAAGTCGTCGGCGACGCGCTCGAGATCGGCTGGGCGTTGACCCTCGGGCACGGGCTGCCCATCGCGCAGCAACGTTTTATCCAGGGCACGCAGTCCGGCATCGATCGCCCCAGCTAGGGCGGCTTCGCTGCAGCCCTGGTTGAGGGCGTTGAGGGCGAGGAACTCGATCCCGGTGAGCTTGTGGAGGTTGCCGCTCAGGGGGCAAGCCACGCTGGCATAGGGAGCACCGGCGGCGACGCTGGCGGCAATCTGGACGTTGAAGCGTTGGCTGGGGGCGGGATCCCGCTCGCCCGGCACCAGCGCCAAGGCCTTGCTGCCCAGCAGCAGGCCCAGGTTTTGCTGCAGCGAGAGCTGGGAGGTGCCCGAGGGGATGGCTGGCTCCAGCTGGCCTGGGGGAGCGGCTGCCATCCCCCAGGCCAGCTAGCAGGGCGCCAATCCAGTCGCGGTTGCCGTGGAACTCGCCCCAGGCGAGGGGAAAGCGGAAGCTGCTTTCGTCGACTGGGGCGTCTGGATCCAGCAGGCTGCACAGCCGCACCTGCTCCAGGGCAGCTGAAGCCTCCAGGGGCCAAAGGGGATCGAGCCCCTTCACATAGACATCGCGGCGGAACGCCTGGTTGGTGAGCAGGTCGCGCACCAGCTCCCGCAGGGCTGGATCGCTCTGGCGTTGGATCTGCTGCTGGGCGGGCACCGGCAGCAGCCCTTCAAAGTTCTCGGCCAGGGTGGCACTGCCGAGGTAGCTCAAGCCCAGCTCGCGCAGGGGTTCAATCACCTGGTTAGCGTAAAGCGGCTGCCAGTGGCTGTGGTTGTATTCGTGCAGCAGGTAGCTGGGATCCAGCTTGCCCAAACCATCGAGGTGGACCGCCAGATCCCGCTGGGAGCCAAAAACCAGGCCATTGGCCTGGCGAAGGCCCTGAAAGAGCTCCCGGGCGGCGTCGAGCGCCGGCAGGCCATCCCCGAGCCGGCCCTGCAAGCTGCTGACGCAGTGCTGGAACGGCATCATTGACAGCCAGCCTGGCAGGGTGTTGTAGGAGCAGTAAAAAAGGCCGCCGGGACGCAGGGCCCGCTCGGCCAGACGCATCAGGCTGAGGCGTACCTCTGGGGCGACCCAGGTCAAGATCCCGTGGGCCACGGTGAAATCAAAGTTGCCCCAAGCAATCACGCCGCCTGCGGCCTGCTCCAGCTCCAAAAAATCGGCCTGCTCAAAGCGCACATTCGCCAGGCCGCTGGCCGCCGCCAGGGAGCGGGCATGGGCGATGTGCTCGGCGTTGAAGTCGATGCCGAGAAAGCGTGCCTGGGGATAGTTGGCGGCCTGTAGGCAGAGCTGCACTCCCTGGCCGCAGCCGAGCTCCAACAGCTGGAAGGGCCCGCAAACCTCCGGGGCCCGGTGCCGGTTCAACAGCGCCAGGAAGGTCAGCCGTTCCGGGGAGGGTTCGCTTTGGGCCTCATAGGTGTAGCCGGCTCCCGTGAAATAGCCGTGGCGGAGGGTCATACGCTCGATTTTTGTTCGATTTTTGTTCGGTTCAGCCCCCGTGGGGCCGTCTAATGGACGTTCTATTTAACGGAGCTCATACCCTGGTTGGGTTGCAGGATGACTGTCAGATAAAGATGGCATCGCTCCCCACTGTCCGCCTCTGCCACCAAAGCTGAGTGAGAATTCGGATGGCGCAAGACCTGGTCGCAGCAGGGGCCTGCGGGCCGAATTGCAGTCCTCACCAGGCTCCAGTGGGCTGAAACGATTAGCACTGGCAATCTGTGGGATCTACTCGCATCACCCCATGCCCGTCGTGGCGGTTGCAGGGGGGACGGCGACCACGACCTGTTTGCGGCCCCTGGGGTATTGGCGCCAGGGGGCGGGTGAGCCTCAAGCCAGCAACAGGAATCCCAGCGGCTTATCCTATTCTTAAATCGAATCATGTTTAGTACACACAAGATTATTTCCCCCATGTTTTTCCGTCGTCTTGGCTTTACTGCAGCATCTGTCCTTTGCCTTTTTGGCGTTTCCGCCTGCGGTGGGGGAAGTAACCTTAGCGGGGCAGGTGCATCATTTCCAAATGCTATTTACACCCGCTGGTTTCAGGAAGTTGGCCAAACTAAGGGTGTAAATGTTGCTTATCAGTCGATAGGTTCAGGGGCGGGCATTCAGCAGTTTATTAAAAGAACGGTTGATTTTGCTGCTAGCGATGTACCGATGAAGGCTAAGGAAATCGCTATGGTTAAGCAGGGAGTTGTGCAGGTGCCTATGACCGCAGGTGCCATTGCTGTGGCTTACCATAATCAAGGCTGTAATCTTAAGCTTAGTCAAGCTCAGCTGGCTGATGTATTCCTTGGTAAGATCAACGATTGGCAGCAACTGGGTTGTGGGGCTAAGCCTCTTAAAGTGGTATTTCGCTCCGATGGCTCTGGTACCACTGCCAACTTCACTGCCCATCTATCTGCCATAAGTAATGCCTGGCTTAAAGGCCCAGGCCAAGGCAAAAGTGTTTCTTGGCCCACGGGAGTGGGTGCAAAGGGTAACGAAGGTATTGCAGCTCAGTTGGGTCAATTGGATGGTTCAATCGGTTATGTAGAAGCTGCTTATGTTAAGCAGCCGCTCCAGGCAGCAGCATTAACTAATGCCTCTGGAGAGTTAGTTAAGCCTACGGCTGAAAGTGAAATTAGTGGTTTGGCATCAATTGACCTAGGTCCTGATCTGACTGGAAGTAACCCCAACCCTGCCAAGGGTTATCCGATTGTTACTTTTACTTGGATTCTATTATATAAAACTGGTAACGGTGATAATCTTAAATCTATTCAAACTGCCTTTGATTACACCCTTTCGGACAAGGCCCAGCAGCAGGCCCCAGACCTGGGCTACGTGAGTTTACCTCCGGCTGTGGTGAGTAAGGCAAAAATTGCTATATCTAGCATCCAAAAATAATTTAATTCCCAATACCCAATATATTATATTTCCTTAGCTGATTTCTTGCTATTAAAACATATTTGTTAGTTTTTCCCTAGAGTGGATATTTTGTAAGGGTGAGTATTTTTTCGATATGGCCAAGTAACGCCAACATACTGGCCAAATACTGATCAGAAGACTGATGAGTGCCAGGATATTGTCCGTCCAGCTTTTGCACGCTAGAGAGCTGCTAAGACGCCGCCATGGTTCTCAGGTGAAGAGAGTAGCGAGATCTTGAATTTTTTGGATGCTCCGTGGGCATTAAATCTCAGGGCATTAACCAGGTTGACAGCCAGGTGTGCCCATCAACAAGTGCTTTAAAAGCTCTAAACGCCTATGGGCATCGGCGGCCACATCTGGCAAACGGGCAGCAGCAAAGCGGCGAAAGATGCCCCGCTCCACAGTGCCACCCCAGCGATGTAGAAAATGCACCTGGCGGCCACGGGCATCGCGTGGAGACAGATTGTAACTATTAGGCAAAATTTCTACCTGAACTTCACTACTGAAAATCGCCCTAACCAATGCCAGTTGATCCTGGCGAGAGAAGCGTCTCCACTGCTGATGCCAGTGGTCAAAAAGGCTATCAGTTGCCTGCTCAGATCGCCACAAGATAAGACCACTATTGAAATGCGTAGCATCACCACCCACCGCATCCAAAGTCAAAGTTTTCTCCTCTTGGGCTACATGGTCACACAAGCTGACCAAAGGTAGTCGATCGCGCACCAAGCCGATGGGGGCCCTATCTAGCACCTGCCATAGGTCCCCTAATGGCTGCATGGCCAACATATCCGCATCCACATAGAGACTATTGCAGTATGGACTCAACTTAGCCAAGCGCGTCTTAACCCAGCGAGAGGAAAAAGTATTAGAGCCTGGTTCAACCTCTGGCAAAACTAAGCATATGGCTATAGAAGTATCCTCCAGATTTATATAATCCAAGCCCGGCAAATCGGAGAACACAGTGATCGGGAGATCGGGCTCGTGCTTGCGAAGCGCTAGGGCGGAGATCAGAGCCGCTTCTAAATAATTAAAACTGCCAGACCCACAGAAGAGGGCCCCACGATCAGCTTTCATAATCAATTAAACAAATCTTTACCGGGGCAGAGGGAATCATCCCTGCGCTTGACACAAAGTAACAGATCCGCGATCCATTTGGACGGGTTACTACAACGCTGAGCTGGCAAGGATTGGCCCATCGATCAGGATTACTTGTTTATCCGATAGGAATCCCATTACTTAGGGCCGTCAACTGGGCAGTTTTGGTACCTAAAGTTTGCGGCCCAAACCCTTCTTGGCTCCCTTCCATGACAGCTGCCTTCCTGCAGACGGCCTGGTTGGTCCCGCTCTATCCCCTTCTGGCAGCCTTGTTGTCGCTGTTGTGGTCGCCGGGACTGATCAAGCGCACGGGGCCGCGCCCCTGCGGTTACATCAACTTACTGATGGTGACTGTGGCCTTTGCCCACAGCGTGCTGGCCCTGCTCGCTTTGCACACCAATTCCCTGGCGGGCGCCGATGCCGTCTACACCCCAATCCGTTTTGGCTGGGAGTGGTTGTCCACCGCCGGATTGAGCATTGGCTTTGACGGCTTGATGACCGAACCTGCCCTCATTGCCATGACGGTGATTACGGGTTTGCACGTGCTCACCCAGATCTATGCGATTGGCTACCTAGAGATGGATTGGGGCTGGCCCCGCTTCTTTGGCTGTTTGAGTTTTTTTGAGGCGGGGTTGTGTGCATTGGTGCTCACCGATTCGCTGTTTTTCAGCTATGTGCTGCTGGAGCTGCTCACCTTGGGCACCTATCTGGTTGTGGGCACTTGGTACAACCAGCCCTTGGTGGTTAAGGGGGCCAGGGATGCCTTCCTCACTAAGCGCATTGGCGATTTGGTGTTGTTGGCGGGCCTGGTGGCGATTCTGCCGCTCACGGGCACTTGGAATTTCCACGGCCTGGCCAGTTGGGCCCAAAGCAGCTCTGGCCCTATTTCTGCGGATGGTCCCCTGCCCTGGAGCCTCACCTTGATCCTGCTGGCCTTAGTGGCTGGGCCCATGGGCAAGTGTGCCCAGATCCCCCTGCACCTCTGGCTGGATGAGGCGATGGAAAGCCCCTTGCCCTCCACCATCCTGCGCAATTCGGTGGTGGTGCTTGGCGGTGCCTGGGTGCTGTTGCGTTTAGAGCCCCTGTTGGTGTTGAGCCCTTTGGTGCAAACCACCCTGGTGGCTGTGGGTGGTGCCACCGCCCTGGTGGCCTCCCTGATTGCCCTGGCCCAAACTGATGTGAAACGGGCGCTCTCCTTTTTGGTGAGCAGTTGGTTGGGGCTGCTGTTTGTGGCGGTGGGCCTGGGGGGCATTGATGTTGCCGATCACCTGCTGCTCGTATATCCCCTGCCCATGGCACTGCTGTTGATGGCGGTAGGCACCGTGGTGATCAGCAATGTGAGCCAAGATCTCACCCAACTGGGCGGCCTCTGGAGCCGGCGCCCTTTGATGGGGATTGCCTTTCTCACCGGAACCGCTGGTTTGATTGGGCTGCCACCCTTCGGTGGCTTTGCGGCCCTGCGGGAATTGTTGGTGTTGGTGGTGAGCAGCCCCCAGCCAGTGCTGTTGGGGGGGTTGGTGCTGGTGACCAACGCCTTTATCAGTGCTGGTCTGATTCGGGTTTTTGGCCAAATCTGGGGCGGAGATCCCACCCCGTTCACGGTGCGCTCGGCCGAAGTGCTCTGGCTGATGGTGCTTCCCACCCTGTTGTTGATGGGCTTGGTGTTGCACCTGCCCCAATTATTTGCTGTCAATGGCATTTTCGTTGAGGCATTGCTGCCGGGCTGGGGACCCTTGGCCTGGCCTTTGCTGGGCTCCACCTTGGTGGGCGGCGGGCTTTCGGCCTTCTTCTACCTGCGGCCCCACCCCCTTGCCCATCTGCCCTCGGCGCTGGGGGGGCTTCAAGATTGGCTTGCTGCCGACATGCAAACCGAGCGTTTTTACCACCGCACCGTGGTGCGGTTGGTGGTGGCTTTGGCCCGCTGGAGTGCCTGGTCAGACCAACGGCTGGTGGATGGTTTCAGCCGCCAGGCGGGGGCTTCGGCCATGGCCAGTTCGCGCCGTTTAGGCCTTACCACTTCAGGTAGTTCCCAGGTCTATGCCCTCACCTTGCTGCTGGGGGTTCTGTTCATGGCCGCCTGGCTCTTGACCCGTCCTGTTGGTGTTCCCCTCTCTGGATTGCGCTGATGGATTCCTTCATGCTGTTGATGTGGGTGCTGTTGCCCCTGGCCGCAGGGGTTGTTATTCCGTTGTTGCCCCCTCCCCAGGCCCGCCCCACTGCCTTGGCTGTGGCTGGGGCCCAACTAACCATGGGTCTGGTGATAGCCCTGGGGGGGAAGGATCTTTCGACCTTTGTGATCCAGCAGAGCTGGCTCCCCCAACTGGGCCTGGCTTTTGATCTCGGCCTGGATGGAGTGTCTTTGCCCCTGCTGCTTTTGGCCTCAGCCCTCACTGCCATGGCGGTGTTGGCGACTCCGGTGAACCAAGAGAGACCCAGGTTTTATTTCTCCCTGTTGTTGGCCACCAACCTCGGCCTTGTCGGTGCTTTTTTGGCCCGCAATGCCCTGCTGTTTCTGTTGGCCTATGAGTTGATTTTGATCCCCACCACCCTGTTGGTGGCCTCCTTCGGCGGGGCTAAGCGGGCCGGGGCGGCCGTGCGCTTCCTTACCTATGGGGCGGCCTCTGGCCTCACCTTGCTGGCCGCAGTGTTGGCGTTTGTTTGGCTCCAGCCCGGCGCTGGCTCTCTGGCGGGTTCAGGCCAGGGAGCCTTGAGCTTTGCCTACGCCGACCTAGCGCAGCACACGCTTTCGCCAGGGAGCCAGCGCTGGGTAATGGCGCTGGTGCTGTTGGCCTTTGGCCTGAAGCTGCCGATCGTGCCCTTGCATGGCTGGCAGCCAGCCACCTACAGCCAGGCCCCCACGCCGGTGGCGATGCTGCTCAGTGGTGCCGTATCCAAATTGGGGGCCTACGGGCTGCTGCGTTTTGGCCTGGAGCTCTTGCCCGACACCTGGGCCGCCTGGTCGCCCTGGATTGCGGCGGTTGGAGCGATCAGTGCCATCTACGGCGCCCTCAATGCCATCGCCCAGTTGGATATGCGCCGTTTGGTGGCCTATAGCTCCCTGGGTCACATGGGCATGTTGGTGTTGGCCCTAGCGGCGGCCACCCCCTTGAGCTTGCAGGGTGTGGTGGCCCAGATGCTCGCCCATGGCTTGATCATCGCCCTGCTTTTCTGTGTGGTGGGCATGATTGAGGCCAAAACAGGCACCAGTGCCATTGACGAACTTTCCGGTTTGCTCAATCCCCAGCGCGGCCTGCCCTTCACCTTGGGGTTGTTGTTGCTGGGTTTGATGGCGGCGGCCGGGGTGCCGGGCCTCGCTGGATTTGTGGCCGAATTGCTGGTGTTTGAAGGGAGCTGGACAGCCTTCCCCCTGCCCACCCTTGTCTGCTTGGTGGCCTCCGGCTTAACGGCGGTCTATGCGGTGCGGTTGTTCAACCGGGTGGGTTTTGGTCGCCTCGACAACGGCAAGGCCGATTGGAAAAGCACCACCTGGCCTGAGCGTTTGCCCGCCATGGTGCTCGCCGCCGCGGTGCTGATCGCTGGCATCTGGCCCATGGCCCTCACTGGGTTGAGCGAGAGCACAACAGCTGGCTTGGCAATCCGAACAGCTTTGGCCACGGCTACAGCCCCTCTGATTTCCTGATTCGCCCCTAAGCCCATGACTGCCACCTTCGCCGGGGTTCGCCCCGCCCTGATTCCGCCTTCAACCCATCCCCACGCCGATGTGATCCATCGGCTCGAGGCCGGTGGTTCGATGCTGCCAGACACGCCGGAGAATCTCCAGCAAATCATCGGCATCTACAAGGCCTATGCCGTGCCGATGGATTTCTATTGGCGCGATTTGCTCTACATCGCCGAGCGGGTGTTTCTCAACCCCCTGCCGGCCTTCAAATACTTCATCCCCCAGCAGTATCTCGATCTCCCCAATAGCTATGCCGGCGATCAATCGAAGCTGCGCATCTGGCGGGGCGGTGAGAAGGCCCACCCGGAGCTGCTGGAGTTCATGGCCAAGGGGGAAACCCGGGCCATGCCCAAGCTGCTGCACCACCTCTGGCACGACCGGGTGAACATGGAGTTCGCCGAGGCCTGCATGCAGGCCATGTTCTGGCACCAGGGCATGGGGGGGCGCTTCAACGACTACATCGCCAGCGATGCCTACCGGGCCAACGCCGATCGGGCCATCAAGGCCTACTTCAAGGGCAACCTGGTGATGCTGGGGCTCTACAAGCTCTTCCCGGAGATGTTCCTTGAGCAGGTGCGCCAGCTCTCCTACACGGCAAACCTCGGCCTCTTTTGGGAGGTGATGGCGCCGGTGTTCTTTGAGATGAGTGACCTCTACGACGAGGGCAAGATGACCAGCGTGCCCCAGGCGATGGACTTTCTGGTGAATGGCATTTTTGCCGTGGCGGGTCGGCCGATTTACCACCATGTCTTCATCGGTGGGGAGTGCATCGAGATCATTCCCAAGGGCGAGGGTTTCACTTGGCTCTATGAGGCGGCCCTTCCCTACGTGGAGGCGGTGTTCTATCGCACCTCACCCTTTCGGGGCACCAAGAGCTACAACGCCCAGGCCCAGCAGGTGCCGGCCGACCAGGCCGATTTCCATTACGGAATTCTCTACGCCGATGTGTTCCCGGTGGGTTCAGCTGGCATCCCGCCCACCTTGTTGATGCAGGACATGCTGCATTTCCTGCCCCCCTATCTGCAGGAGCTCTACAAGCAGCATCGCCGCGGCGAGGAAGACCAGCTCATTCAGCTGGGGATCACCTTCCAACGCTCGATGTACAACGTGACCTCGGCGGTGATCCAGGCCCTGCGCTGTGCTCTTCTCTATCCCCTCGACGACACCGATCCGGAGCACCTGATGGCCAACCGCCGCTTCTTTGAGGCCCAGATGGATCGCTTCCTGCGGCCTGAGGCACGCTTGGGCGACATCCAAACCCAGGACTACCGCTAGGAGATCCACCATGGCCACGATTCTTGAAACCGCCGCCGGCGCCGGGGTGTTCAGCACCCTCCTCGCTGCCGTGGATGCCGCCGGTCTGCGCAGCGCCCTGGAGAGCCCTGGGCCTTTCACGGTGTTCGCCCCGGTCGACGACGCCTTTGCCGCCTTACCCCCCGGCACGGTGCAGACCCTGGTCGACAATCCGCCCCAATTGGCGCGGATCCTCAAGTACCACGTGCTTTCCGGTGCCTATCACAAGGCCGATCTGGTGGCCCAAGCGGAATGGTCAAGCCTGGAAGGGGCACCCTTGCCCATTCGCCGCTCCGAGCCCTTTGAGGTGAAGAACGCCACGGTGGTGACCGCCGACATCGTCTGCGACAACGGCGTGGTGCATGTGATTGATCGGGTGATGCTGCCGGGCTAATGGGCAATTCCTTGATCACCACCCTGCTGTTGTTGCTGGTGGTCACCACGGTGCTTGGCTTGCTGTTACTCGGACAGCGTCTCCAAACCTTGAGCCCCTCTGCTCAAGCAGGAGAATCCTGAAATGGATTCACCAGCGGGCCTCAATCCCTACGCGCTGCTGCAGCACTGGCGCCACCGGCTCACCGTGCCCCAGTTCACGATTGTTACGGGTTTGCTCGTGATTGTGGTGGGCACGTTTGTGCTGGCCTCACCGCTCTGCTCCAGCGATGACGTGGGCCTTTGGCAGGCGCTATTCACGGTGACCTCTGCCATCACCGTGACCGGCCTCTCGATCATTGTGGTCGACCAGGATCTGACCCTCTTCGGTCAGATGGTGCTGGCCGGCTTGATCGTGGTTGGTGGTCTGGGTTTGATGGTGATTACCACCTTCCTGCAGGGCTTTGTGCAGGGGCGCTCAGGCTTGCGGCGGCGGCTGGACAAGGGGCGCTCCCTCGATGAGTTTGGGGTGGGCGGCATGGGCCCCACCTTTAACAGGATCTTGTTCACGGCCACCTGCGTGATGGGCCTTGGCACCGTGGTGCTCTACGCCTTTGGCTTCACCGATATCGAGAACCCTGGTCGTCGGCTCTGGGCCTCGATGTTCCATGTGATTAGTGCTTACAACAATGCTGGTTTTGGCCTATGGGCCAAGAACCTCGAGGCCTATCGAGATAACAGCGTCGTTAATGCCGTGATCGCTTCGATGATCGTGATTGGCGGCATCGGCTGGCGCGTCACCAGCGACCTTGCCGCCAATAATTTCCGTCGCCGCCGGCTTAATCTTCATACCCGCCTCGTGCTCCGGACCACCGCGTTGTTGATCGTGGTAGGCACCTTGGGCTTGCTGGTGACCGAGCACTTCGGCTTTGACTCGGGCTCGATGGCCGCCTACAGCCTCTGGCAGAAGGTTCAGATCAGCTTGTTCCAATCGATCTCAACCCGCACAGCCGGGTTCAACACTATCCCCCTTTCCGCAGCGGTAATCACGGATGCGGGCTTGCTTCTGATGATCGTGCTGATGTTTATCGGCGCCAGTCCGGGCGGCACCGGTGGGGGGATTAAAACCACCACGTTTGCCATCTTGATGGGGGCAACCCGCTCCACCCTTCAGGGGCGCCAAGACGTGGTGTTGCATCGCCGCCAGATTCCCGATGGCACGGTGCTGCGGGCAGTGGGAGTCACCTTGGCTTCGATCTTGTTTGTGGTGCTGATGGCCCTTTTGCTAGGGATCGGCCCCACGGCGGGGGGGCTTCCGGGCCACAAGGCCTATAGCTTCATAGAGAAGTTGTTTACCTGCGTTTCTGCCTTCGGCACCGTGGGCTTAGACCTCGGGGTCACCGCCAACCTCAACCGCTGGGGGCAACTGGTGCTGATGGTGGGCATGTTTGTGGGTCGGGTTGGCATCCTGCTCCTGCTTTCTGCCTTCTATGGCAGCCGCCCGACTCCGCGGGTGGGCTATCCCCGCGAGGATATCTACGTGTAATTCGTGCTGATTTCAATCTCATTTGCTTCATCTCAATCTCATTACTTTCAAACCCGCTTGAACCATGTCCTTTGAAATGCAATCGATGAACCAGTGGTGGCAGCGGCGCCAGGGTGATGGAGGAAATCTTGGTGGCTTTGCTGTGATCGGGGTGGGGCGATTTGGTTCCTCGGTGTGCTCCGAATTGCTTCGCTCTGGCGCTGATGTGTTGGCGATTGATTCCAGCCAGCGGGCCATCGATGACCTGCGTCAGAGTGAGCCGGCGATCGAGGCTCGCGTGGTGGATTGCACCGATGAGGAGGCCCTTCGCGCAGCGGGGGTCTTGGAGCTCTCCACGGTGGTGGTGGCCATCAGCGAGCCGATTGAGGCCAGCATGACGGCCACCTTGATTTGTAAGGACGCCAAGGACACGCGGGTCCGCCAAGTGATCGCCAGGGCCACCAGTGACCTGCACCTCAAGATGCTGGAGCGGGTGGGTGCTGACCGGGTGGTGTTCCCATCCAAGATGCAGGGACAACGGCTGGGCATGGAGCTGGTGCGGCCCAACCTGCTCGAGCAGTTGCGCCTTGATGACAGCAACAGCATTGAGGAGATAAAGGTGCCCGGTGCTTTTGTGGGACAGTCCCTGGGCGAGCTAAATCTGCGCAAGCACTTCAAAGTGAGTGTGTTAGCGGCGGGTCCCAAGGGCCAGCTCCAGGTCAACCCCCAGGCCTCCCATCTGCTGCAGGCAGACGAGTTGTTGGTGGTGATGGGATCGAACGAAGCCCTGCGGTCCCTGCCTGGTAGCTGAGTTGGGCCGCTTCCCTGGGCGGCGTTCAGAACTCAATCTTTGTGGGCTATTCCTGTTTTTTCTGCGACCCACTTTCCCCCCTTTTTGTTCGTCCTCTAGCGTCTTCTAGGCCCAGCTCTAAGGCGCTATTAGCCATACCTTCGGCCTGGTTGAATGCCACCATTGAAGCCTCGCCAGGGGCCTTATTTGTTCCGACTGGCCCCAGCCAACCCTGCCCCTGAAGCCAGCCCATGCACCGCTTTTATTTAGAACTTGAACCCCCCGAGGAGGCCATGCGCAGCTGGCCCCATGTGGTGGTGGTTGGCGGTGGTTTTGCTGGCCTGAAGATTTGCCATTGCCTGTCCAACCAGCCGGTGCGGGTTACGTTGATCGATAAACGCAACTACAACCTATTCCAGCCGCTGCTCTATCAGGTGGCTTCAGGGTTGGTGTCGGAGGCAGACATTGCCTCTCCATTGCGCCAGATGGTTGGTAACGCTCCCAATATTCAGATCCTGCTTGGTGAGGTGGTAGACATCGATCCAGGGGCCCGCCAGCTGCTTTTTAACGGCCAGCACTACAGCTACGACCAGCTGATTTTGGCCACTGGATCAGGTAGCACCTATTTCGGCCGGGAGGAATGGCGGCCCCTGGCGCCACCGATGAAGATTCTGGAACACGCCGATGAGATCCGCCGGCGCTTGCTAATGGCCCTGGAAGAAGCCGAACAAACGCTTGACCCCCAGCACCGGGCCTTTCTGCAGACCGTGGTGGTGGTAGGTGCGGGGCCTGCGGGCTGCGAGTTGGCCGGTTCGTTGATTGAATTGATGCACCGCGCTGTGCGGCGGGATTTCAAGCAGCTAAGTAAAGAAGATTGCCGCGTGGTGCTGGTGGATCTGGTGGATCGGATCTTGCCCACCATGGCAGAACCACTATCGGCCGCCGCCGCTGGCCATCTTGAGGCTTCTGGAGTGGAACTCCAGCTGGGCCAGAAGGTGGAGTCAATCTCCCCAGGGCGAGTTTGTTTAAGGGGGGCCGCCGGTGCCCAGCAAATGGAGGCGGCCACCATCTGCTGGACCGCTGGGGTGCGCGCCTCCCACCTAGGGCGTTTGCTCAGCGAGCGCACTGGCTGTGCAGTGGATCGGGGGGGCAGGCTGCTGGTTAATCCAGACTTCTCAATCCCTAATCATCCTGAAATCCGAGCGGTGGGGGATCTCTGCTGTTATCTCCACACCCCCAACAACACTGCCCTGCCCGGCATGGCTGGCCCGGCGGTGCAAGCTGGTGGTTGGGTAGCCCGTGACATTCTTGCCAACCTGCGCAGCGAAACGATCGAGGCATTCCGCTGGCAGGACCTGGGAAGTATGGCGGTGATTGGTCCCTGGTATGCCGTGGCAGACCTGCGCGGTATGCACCTCACCGGCCTGGCCGGTTGGGTGGTGTGGGCGCTGGCCCATTTAGCTTTCATTCCCGACACCGAAAATCGCATTGCGCTATTCAGTAAGTGGATGTGGCAGATCGCCACCCGCCAGCGCACCGCCCTGCTGATCACCGGCCGTCCTGATCAGCACCTTGGTGTGGATGTGGGATTATTTCGCGCTGAGCGTCCCCAATTGCTGTGAATTTATTCTCTAGATAAGCTAAAGATTTGATGAGAAGTTTAATGTCTGGCAGCTAGCTTGTCGAATGATTTAAGTTATGGAGATACTATTAAACAGTCAGCATGGCTACCATGAAAACCCGCGGCGCACTGGCAGCCAATTCAACCCATCCGTTGGCGGGCGGCCAAAACCGCAAGATACAGCTCTTCCGGCACCTCGCGGATGTCGTACTCACTGGGTAGTACCCCGTGGATATGTTGATGCACCGCCATCCAGCAATTTCGCTCCAGATCCTTACCGGTGGCATCAAAGGCAAGGGAAGCCTCAGCCAATTTTTGAATCAAATCCTTTCCTTCAGCTAAGGCCATGGTCCCGTGGCAATAGACCCCAAACAGGTCTTGGTTGGTGCATAGTATCGGCCCAAGGCCCCCTGGTATCCCTAGAAAACAACAAATATCTCTGCATAATTGGCATTTCTACCTCGGCTGGCTTTGTGGGTTGATGGCTGAGTTCTAAGCCCAACGCCTTAATGACAATCGATTGGCCAGCACTGCCGATGCCACCCATGGGGCGAGTTGTTAGCAAAGCTGTACAATTTTCTTTGAAAATTTAGTCCTCAAGCCATTTCGCTTTGTGCTAATGTCATGCCGTTTAATTCCTAATGGCTGTTCCTCTGATTGTCTTCAAGCTTCTTCTCCCCCTGTTCATACTATTGATTCCATGGCTTCAGGAGCTGCTGGATCAGTTGCTTTTTGCAGGGCAATGGAATTTACCAATGACCCCTGGAGGCTCTTTCTTTGGGGTATTAACTGCACCATTTAGCCATAGCGGCTTTGGGCATTTATTGGCAAATTCAATTACGTTTATACCCCTTTCTTGGTTGGTTCTTTTTAGGGGTCGTCGAGATTACTTTGCTGTGTGGCTTGGGGTTTATGCCACCGCGATTCCGGTTTGGTTGTTTTGGCCCACCGGCAGCCATGGTCTTTCTGGTGTTGTTTATGGCCTATTGGGTTATCTACTGGTGATTGGCTGGCTCGAGAAGCGGTTTTTTTCTCTGCTTTTGTCGATGTTTGCGCTAATTACCTATGCGGGTGTGTTGCCAAGTTTGCTGCCCATATTTTCTCCCAGCGGCGTTAGCTGGATTGGTCACTTTAGTGGCTTTGCTGGCGGTATAATGGCTGCCTATTTTGTGGCGCGCGATAAGCCTTGGCCCCTAGCTGATTTTCGAAATGATAGAGCTAGTGGCCCCTGATAGGAAAAATAAATTTATTCCAAGCAGCTAGTTTGCATTGGCATTATTAAATTCTCCACGGAGTAGCTTGAGAAATGAGTTAGGATTTTCAAGCTTGTCATTTATTTCACTTTATTAAGGGCGGCTTGGCAATGGCTACTGGAAGTAACAGCAAACTGATCGTTCAGCAAATTGACAATCAACATGCCTTTATAACTAAGGATGGATCTAGGATTCGCAGTATTCTTGATGCGACAAATGCTCCAGTTCAAAACCAGAGCTTGGCCGAAGCCACCATGGCACCTGGCCAAGCTACCCAGCGCCACTATCACATAATTAGTGAAGAGTTTTATTATCTACTTGAGGGGCTGGCCCTGATGGAGGTGGATGGTTGTATCCAGAATGTGGGCCCCGGAGATGCGGTTTTAATTCCCCCCGGCGTAAGGCATCAAATCACTGCCCAGACCCAGCTGCGGTTTTTATGTTGCTGTGCTCCGCCCTACAATCACTCTGACACTTATTTTGATTAATTTATTCAGCATTCGAAGTTATTTTTGTCCTGTATTTTTCCCATGGTCTGATTAGAATTTAAGGCTTTTGGCCGATCTTGTTGTGGTTTGCCAAGGATTCCCCAGGCGGGCTAGGGCGCCCCAGAGTTCATTTAGTCTCTTATCGCGACCTGATCCCCAGCGGAAGCGATTGTATTTTATCGGGTTGCGATCAGCATAGTTTTGATGATAGGACTCGGCAGGCCAAAACTTTTTGAAGTTTTCAATCTTAACCCCAATAGCTGATGCTGGTTTTCGTAATTCAATGGCAGCCGCTTTTATACTTGCTTCTGCCTCGGATTTTTGTGTGGAGGAATTTGTAAATATAACAGGGCGGTAGGAATCGCCCCTGTCTGTAAATTGTCCGGTGCCGTCTAATGCATCAATGTTCCTTAAATAGTTGCGGAGTAATGTTGCATAGCTTATTTTCTTGGGATTAAACTTTACCTCTACCGACTCCTGATGGCCTGTTTGTTCAGTGGATACATCTTCATAGGATGGATTGTTAAGCTTGCCGCCACTGTATCCCACGGTAACTGAGCTTACCCCAGGTAGTTTCTCAAGGGCATGTTCCACCGACCAAAAGCAACCCCCTGCGAACACGGCTTTTTGCTTTTGTTCGGCAATAACTGCTGGGCCGTTGCTGGCTTGAATTGGCAGTTGGGCTGCAACTGAAATCGATAGGCCCAGCGCAGCAACTGAGCCCATGGAGATGGCCCGATAGAGGGCGAATGATTTTGATAAATTTTCCATTTTATTACTATATTTTAAAGGGCTGCTTCCCTGGGGTGGGGAAAACCGACCTTTCATGGTTAATCCCGGCTAGGGGCGATAGGGCCTGCTGCCTCCAGTTCTGATATGAATCCAAATGCATCAGAACTACTCAATTTATCTGGGAACAAAATCCCGTCTAGGTGGTCGCACTCATGTTGCACTACTCGGGCATGAAAGCCATCAACGCAGCGTTCAATCTGCTTTCCTGCTTCATCAAAACCTTGATAGCGCAGTCTGCTCCAGCGACGCACCTGTCCCCTCAGGCCGGGAACACTCAAGCAGCCTTCCCAGCCATCCTCTTGTCCATCCCCTAGGGGTGTTAACACTGGGTTGATCAAAAGGGTTCGAGGCAAGGGGGCCTGATCTGGATAACGGGGGTTTACGCCGCCCCCACCAAATAAAACCACCCGCAGGGGCACACCAATCTGGGGAGCGGCCAGCCCAGCCCCTTGATTAGCCTCCATGGTGTCTTTCAGATCAAGGATTAGCTCCTCCAAATGGTGATCCCAGGGCATAGCCACCGGCCTAGACCGTTGACGCAACTGCGGATCCCCCATTCTCAGGATTTGACGAACCCCCATTAGCTTCCCCCTTCTTTCAACTCTAATGGCCCTTACCTTCGAGGAACTCCAGCGGCAGTTACAACCTGAATGGGGCCGGGAGCATGACGGCAATGGCCTTGATTTTGATCTCTTGATGCTGCCTTCGCTTTCCTTTGATCCAGAGCAAATGGCCCTGGTAACGGGAGCCCACCATTACGAAGAGCGTCAACTTTTTTCGCTTATCCGCCTGCGCGACCCAGGGGTGCGGGCTGTTTATGTGACTAGCAAGCTGTTGCCAGAGTTGGTGGTTGACTCTGTTCTTGAACTTTTGCCCGGTGTGCCCACCTCCCATGCCCGGCGACGGCTGCACCTTTTTGATGCCGATGACGCTTCCCCTCGTCCGCTTACAGAAAAGTTGTTAGAGAGGCCGGCACTGTTGGCTCGCATCAAGGAATTGCTGCGCCCTGGACGCAGCTTTATTGCTTGTTTTGGGGTTACTGAATTGGAGAAGCGGCTTTCGGAGCTGCTTCAGGTGCCGCTGCTCGGTTCAAATCCTACCCTGGCCCATTGGGGTACCAAGGCCGGTAGCCGTGAGTTGTTTGGCCGCTGCGACGTACCCCACCCGCCCGGCAGTCCATTGGTGCATAGCCTTGATGATCTAGCGGAGGTCACCGCAGAGCTCTGGGAGGCGAATCAGGGGTTGCGTCGCTGTGTGGTCAAGCTGAACGAGGGTTTTAGTGGAGAAGGCAATGCGCCGTTTGAGCTCGAACCCCTACAGCTCTCAGCCCTCAGCGCCGCCGAACGCCGCCGGTTGATTCGTTCGGGCCTGGAACAATTGCCGATGCCTGCCAGCTCTTGGCGCCAATTGCTGGCGCACCAGGGAGCCCTAGTGGAGGCCTGGCTGGAGGGGGGTGACGCCGTTAGCTCACCCAGTGTGCAGGGCACGATCTATCCCGGTGGCCAGGTTGATGTGCTCTCCACCCATGAGCAGATCCTCGGAGGCCCCAGCGGCCAGACCTACCAAGGCTGTTGCTTTCCTGCGGATGCTGGTTACCGCCTGGAGCTGATGCGATACGGCCAGGCGGTGGGTGCGGCCCTGGCGATGGAGGGTTGCCTGGAGCGCTATGCGGTGGATTTCGTTGCCCGCCGCTTCAATGGCAGCTGGGATCTGCAGGCCATTGAAGTAAACCTGCGCCAGGGAGGCACTACCCACCCCTACATGGCCCTAAGGGCCATCACCTCTGGGCAGCTCGATCCTAATAACGGACTTTTTCTATCGCCCACCGGTAAGCCCTTGCACTATCGCGCCACCGACAACCTCTCGCATCCCCAGCTGCGGGGATTGCTACCGGTGGATTTGATTGACATTGTTGCTGATGCAGCACTTCATTTTGACCCAGCCCGATTGCGCGGCAGTGTGTTTCATCTTTTGGGTTGTTTATCTGAATTTGGCAAACTCGGCATGACCTGCATTGGCAGCAGCGATGCTGAAGCCGCTGATGTGTATGCAGCCACCGCCGCCAAACTGGTTAGCCAAGCCCAAACGTTAATGCATTGATTTAACTAGTTGGCCACTGTCAAGCTTTTAATGCCCCACTTTTGGATTGTTTCAGACAAGTTGCCCAATGCTTTGCGATCCGGTATACAGATGCAGCCCACCCCGGGGAAGCAATTGTGAATGCCAAGGGCCGATCGGCTTGTGGCGAATTCTGGTTGCAAGTCAATCCAAAGGTCTTTGCCAAAGGGCTCAGCTGGCCCCAGACGATACTTACCAGCAGGCAATGGGGATCCATTGCCTGGGCTCCATAGTCTGTCTAGCTTTTGTCGTTCTTTCGCTCCAGAGGCTGCTTCCCAACTGCCAAGCAGTTTTTTACCATCGCTAAGTTTTAGGAGCCAGATCGGTGCGCCATTGGCGAATGAGCCGTTCGTACGCTCCAGGCTAAGCATGGTTTCGGCCCTGGCCGCTGCTGGCATCAGGCTTAGCCACAGGTTGATCAGCAAGCCCAGAGCCAGCCGGTCGCCTTTCTTAGCCATGGCTTAACTTCTCCGCATCCTTGCTCTGATTTAGTCTATATCATTTGAGAATGAAACTTCTACTCACTCGGCCCGAGCAACTGGAAGGCTTTCGTTTTAATGCTGCAGATAACTGCCGCTTGGCGATTCTTGTTGACCCAGCCACCTTCGGTGGCTCTTTTACTTGGTTCTTGGAGATTCACGATCCCGGTGATCGGGTGCCTGCCCATAGCCATCACCAGGCTGTTGAAGCTTTATTTGTATTGCGTGGTCAGGTTTTATTCCATGGCGAAGATACCACCATCTGGGGTCAGGGTGGTGATACATTATTGATTCCAGCTGATATCCCCCACGACTTTGAGAATCCTGGGCCTGGACGGGTTTACTTAATCACCCTGCTGGCCGATGTTGGTGGTGATTTTGTGAGGTTGTTGCGAGCTGGGATACCTAGTCCCTTAGATTCCCAGGATCTTGATGTTCTTCGTAATCTTTGATGCCTAATATGGGAGGCGAATCATGCATCTATGTGCCGGCCTCAGTTGCTGGCGGTGATTAGGGGGCCAACCGTTGTACCGTCCAGCCACCGCTAGCAGCTTGATAGCGAAAGCGATCATGCAGGCGGTTCTGGCGACCCTGCCAAAACTCAAACTCCGTTGGCACCACCCGAATGCCCCCCCAGGCAGCGGGTAATGGCACTTCCCCATTGGCAAAGCGTTGCTTCAGTTCCTCCCACTTACTTTCAAGGATCTGGCGGGAGCTAATAACGCTGCTTTGTTCAGACACCCAGGCGCCAATGCGGCTGCCAATCGGTCTTGACACGAAGTATGCCAACGATTCCGCAGTGCTGATGCGCTCGGCTTTCCCCAGGATCGCCACCTGACGCTCCAGGGCATACCAGGGAAACAACAGGCTTACCTGGGGGGCGAGGGCTATCTCCTTGGCTTTGCGGCTGTGGTAGTTAGTAAAAAATACAAAACCCCGTTCATCAAAGGCCTTTAGGAGCACCGTGCGGCAGCTGGGACGCTGGCCATCACTGGTGCCAAGCACCATGGCGTTTGGTTCCTGCAGTTCGGCGGCAGCGGCCTGGCCAAACCACCGGCGAAACTGTGCCACTGGATCGGCATCAAGATCGGCGCGCCGCAACCCATCTCGGCTGTAATCCCGCCGCAGCTGGGCGATGTCAGGGTGGCCTGGGGGTTCCATTTGGCTTAGCTCAATAACCTGATGTTGCCCTGTCCTCAGCCTGGCATTTTTTAGCGGGGACCACGGCGATTCACCGGTCCCCCAAGGTTGGCGCCATCCCCAGCAGCCCCATAGCCAGGGGCGCCTGCGGCGGGAACCCCTGGGGCGCCTACGGGGTTACCCACTTCGCCAAAGCCAGCTCCCCGCTCGAAGTCACGGTCAAAGCCATTATTTATGCCGTAGCCGGGTTCCCCCGCCGCTGGCACCCCAGGGGCGCCAGCGGGGGCCGCTAGGCGCAGTTGAGCCCCGGCGGCCTGGGTTGAAAAGTGCAGAGTGGCGATGGTTAAAACAGTCAAGATTTTTAGCGGTACCCTTTTGATTGATTTCATTGTGGTTGATGGATTTTTTGTTGACAATGGTATCTATTGGTAATGGTATTTATTAGGAAACGGCTACAGACCTAGTCGTTAAGGCTGCTTTTGATGTCACTCTTGCTTGTGTTGCTCCTGTTGCCCAATGGTTGGCTGCTAATGTTCCCGCTAAGAAATTTTCCGTTGAAAAGTCTTTGTCAGCAGCTTTGTTGTTGATCTTGCCCTAGTTGGCTTTGTTCTGACTAGCTTCATTTAATTTAAATCTTTGTAGCCTTAGGTTTCATCATTCTAGCTGTCCCTGGCTTTGGATGAAGCTGCGCCCGATGGTGGCCATTGAAATGGCGGGCTTCTGACTTGTAAACAATGCATTATTGCTCGCCATCGATCTAGCCGCTTGGTCTCTAATCAAAATGACCCTAGTCAGTTGACCCTAGTCATTTTCATTGGGGTGGGCTCAGCGAAACTTCTCTGACCCCGGCCTAATGTGAGTTGCTTGGCCTTGGGGCAATCCCTGCGTTTCGGCGCTATCAAGGCCAGCCGATTGGCTTGCAGGGGGTTGAAGTTGTCATCGCTGGCCAGCAGCAAGGTGCTGCGCCCATCGCCAAGCCGTGGTCCCACGGCCATTGCCTCCCAATTGTCTGGCCCTAGGCCCACGGCCAGCAGATCCCATTGGGCTAGGGGCTCCCTCGGCTGTTGCGGGGGGGACCCCAGGGGCAGCGGCGCCAGTAACTCGAGGCGGCTCCACCAGCGCTGTGGTTCGGCGTAACCGCGCCACAGGGCCAGTAGCGGCCCGGTTTGTTCATCGTTGCCCGGCTCCAGGGCCAGCAGGTCTGTGAGCCCCCAATGGGCGGCAGCCCCAGGTTCTGGGCTATACGCCAGCGGGCTACCCACGGGCCCGTAGCGCAGGCCCTTGGGGCCGAGCTGGGCTAGCAGCAGCCGCAGCTCGCCGTTGGGGTCCTGTTGCAGGGGCCGTTCAGCGGCGATCAGTAGCCGCTTGCCTGGCAATGGCACCAGGGCCTCGGGGCCTTGGTTGGGCGCCAGGCCCCGGCCCGGTTGCGGTTGCCAGTCCCCTGGTAGGGGATGGAAACCCACCACCTTTAACTTTTCACTGCCGCTAGCACCATCAGGTGCGGCCTGCAGTTCCAGCAGCGCCGCCGGTTGCGCTCCCCCCAAGCGGCCCTCACTGGCCATCCAGTAGTTCCGCCCAAGGCGTACTAAGGCTTCCCCATCCAGGGGCCCCTCCGGAGGATTCAGCAGGGGTTGGGGTTCCCCCAGTTGCCATTGGGGTTCCAGGAGGGAACCCCGCCATTTTGCCTCCAGCACAAAGCTGGCCGGGGCATCACTTAGTAAAAGCAAGCTGCGCAGGTTTGGATTTAGTTGGATGGCTGAGAAGCCACCGATGGCTTGACCAGTGGCGCTCTTGGTGGGTAATTGCTTTTCCCAGATCAGTTCCCAGCCGGCCGTCAGTGGGCAGGGCAGCAGCGAGGTCAGCAGCGAGGAAGCTGTTAATGCCAGCAGGGGAACCATCATTTGCCTCGGCTAAACATGCTCCCGCCCAGCCGTCGGATTACCCGTTGGGCAATGTCGCCATAGCCCATTTCACCACTGAGGATCTGGGCAATGCGCTGGGGGGCGGTGGGTCTTTTGATCCCCAGTTGATAGCCCACCTTGGGCAGCCGATAGAACACCTGGCCCATGCGCCGGCCCCAGGCCATCGATTCGCCCCACTCCCGGCGCATGGTTGCCGTGTAGCCCGCCAGGGCACCATTTTCTCCGCCTAGCCAGCGGTCCAGGGCTTCAGCGGAACGGGTGCCTGAAAGCAGCGCCGGCCGCAAGCCCTCGGCCAAAAAGGGATCCGCCAGGGAGGCGGCATCACCCACCACCACCACCCCTGGCCCATGGAGTGGATGGTGGCCATTCCAAACCCGCAGGGGCCAGAGCTGCCGCTCACCGGCAGTGGCTGGTAAACCCAAGGAGGGGAGCAACTGGCCCAGCACCCGGTCGTAGTCGGCCTGCTCCCGGCCCAGGAAGGTGCCCACTCCGATGCTGTAGCCGCCCCTGCGGGGGAAACACCAACAGAAACCGTGTTTCACCAGGCCAAATTCAAAGCGGGCCGTATGGGGTTCCTGCACCGGGCCTTCGATCTCCACGGCCATGGCAGCGGCCAGGCGGGGGTGGGGGTCCCCCACCTGGAGCCGGGCGGCCAGATCCCCCTTGGAGCCGTGGGCCAGCACCAGGGCTCGGCAGCGCACGGTTTTTAAGACGCTATCCCGCTGAAGCTGCAGCTCCCAGCCATCCCCCAGGCGCCGCAGGTCTTCCACCAGGCAACGGTCCAGCAGCTCAGCCCCCTGGGCCAGGGCCTGCTGCGCCAGGTAATGGTCTAGGCGATCCCGCCGCACAATCCAGAAGGGGGCGTCGCCAGGTAATTCCGCCAGCACCGGATCCCCCAGGCACCAGGTAAAGCGCACCTGGGAGATCACCCGATCCACCACCGGCTGCAGGGAACAGGGGAACCATTGCTGCACGGAAGCTGCCATACCGCCGCCGCAGGGCTTGGGCCTAGGCAGGGCCTGGCCATCGATCAACAGCACCGATCGGCCCCTTAGGGCCAATTGATAGGCGGCGGCAGCCCCGGCAGCGCCGGCACCCACCACGGCCACATCAAAGCTGGCCGGGGTCACACCTTGAGGATGTCGGCTTCTTTATCAGCCAACATTTTCTCAAGCTCAGTAATGGATTTGTCAGTAATTTTCTGTATTTTTTCCTGCTCATCATGGCTGAGATCTTCAGAAAGATCTCCATCTTTTTCTTGTTTCTTGATCTGATCTATGGCATCGCGACGAATGTTGCGGAGGCCTACCTTGCCCTCCTCAGCATATTTGGAAGCCAGCTTGCAAAGGTCCTTGCGCCGCTCTTCAGTGAGGGGTGGAATATTGATGCGCACCACCTTGCCATCGTTGTTGGTGGTGAGGCCCAAATCACTGGTGGCAATTGCCTTTTCAATCACCGCCATCGAGCCACTATCAAAGGGCTGGATCTGGATCGTTTGGGAGTCTGGGGTGGTGATCGTGGCTAGGGACTTCAGCGGTGTTTCGGCCCCGTAATACTCAACAACGATTTTGTCGAGCAGGGAGGGATTTGCCCTTCCCGTCCGGATGGTGTTAAAGGTGCGCTGGGTGGCTTCCAGCGACTTACGCATGCTCGCTTCAAGGTCCATGGTCAGGCAGCAGTGGGAGTGATACGGGTGCCGATCGGTTCGCCCGCAACCGCCCGGGCAATGTTGCCTGGGCCGAACAGATCGAATACCACGATGGGGATGTTGTTATCTTTACAAAGGGCAATGGCAGTGGAATCCATAACCCCCAGTTCACCGGTGAGAACATCCTGGAAGGTAAGGCTTTCGTAGCGAACGGCGTCGGGATATTTCATTGGATCACGGTCGTAGACCCCATCCACTTTGGTGGCCTTAAGCACCACGTTGGCATTGATTTCGGCAGCCCGCAGGGCCGCGGTGGTGTCTGTAGTGAAGAAGGGGTTGCCGCAGCCGGCCCCAAATACCACCACCCGGCCCTTCTCCAGGTGCCGCATCGCCCGCCGGCGGATGTAGGGCTCAGCTACCTCCTGCATGGCGATGGCCGTTTGCACCCGGGTGGCCACCCCAGCTGCCTCCAGGGAGTCCTGGAGGGCGATGGCGTTCATCACCGTGGCAAGCATGCCCATGTAATCGGCGGTGGCCCGCTCCATGCCAGCGGCGGCCCCCTTCAGGCCGCGGAAGATATTGCCACCCCCCACCACGATCGCCAGCTCGGTGCCGGAGGCCACCACCTTGGCCACATCAGCGGCAATCCCTTTGACAATGCTGGGATCTATGCCATAGCTCTGGTCCCCCATAAGGGCTTCGCCACTGAGCTTCAGCAGAACCCGTTTGTAAGCCATCCCTGCCCCCTATCGGGCGAAGAGTAGCAACCGGTTCCGGGGGGGAAGCCCAGCCCCTAAAACTCAATCCCTTTCTGGGCCTTAACCCCCTGCTCCCGGAAGGGGTGCCGCACCAGGGTCATTTCTGTGACCAGGTCAGCCCGTTCGATCAGCCCGGGGGGCGCCCCCCGACCGGTGAGCACCACATGGGTGCCCTCGGGGCGAGTGTCCAACCCCTGCAGCAGGGCCTCCAGCTCCAGGTAGCCGTGCTTCAAGGCCACATTCACCTCATCCAGCAGCACCAGCTGAAAAGCGGGATCCCCCAGAAAGACCAACGACTCTTGCCAGGCCTGCTGCACCAGCTCCCGGTCCCGCACCTTGTCTTGGGTTTCCCAGGTGAAACCCTCCCCCAGGGCGCGCCACTCCAGCAGGTCGGAAAACCGCTGCAGGGCCAGGGCTTCCCCCGGCTCCCAGGCCCCTTTGATGTATTGCACCACCGCCACCCGGTGGCCGTGGCCGAGGCTGCGCAAAACCACCCCTAGGGCCGCCGTGGTTTTGCCCTTGCCGTTGCCGGTGTTCACAATCACCAAGCCTTTCTCCAGGCTGCGTTCCCCCACCCGCTGGTCTTGCACCTCCTTGCGGCGGGCCATGCGTTGCCGATGGGCCTCGGCGGAAGCATTCATGGGCTGGGGCTCCCAGGGGAGAGGGGACGACAAAGTAACCGTTGCAAGGCTCCTCCGGCTAATAGCTGTTGGCGTTCCAGCTGCCAACCACAGGCCGCCAGCTCCGGCTCCAGCTGGGTGGCCAGAAAAGCCTGGGCGGTTTCCGTTTCAAACAAGCTGCAAAAAAGCTGTTGCAGCGGTTTCAGCCAGGGCCCGGCCTGGTGGAGGTCCAACAGCACCAGCACCCCTGCGGGCTGGATCAGGCGCCGGGCGGAACGCAGCACTGCCCGGCGTGCATCCGCGGGAAATTCATGGAGAGCCAGGCTCAGTTGGATGCCGGCCCAGGCCGCTGCGGGTAGGGGTGGCTGTTCGGCCAGGCCCTGCACCAGCCCCAGGCCCGGATGGCGCCGGGCGGCCAACCCCAGGGCCCGGTCGGAGATGTCTAGGCCGGTTACCGCCAGCCCCGCCGCCAGGAGCGGTGCTGCCGCCTCGCCACTGCCGCAGCAGAGGTCCAGCACGGCGGCGCCCCTGGGCACAGCTTCGATAATCCATTCCGCCGCCAGGGACCGCAGCCTCCCAGGGCCGCCCACCGGCAGGGAGGAAAGGGCCGTAACGCCGTCATAGATCCAGCGATGGCGATAGGCCAGCTGGCGCAGGGGTCGTGGGCTCATGGGCTGCGCCTGGCCAGGGCGGCATCCACCGCCTGCTGTTGGTCCCGGCGGGTGATCCAGTGGTGGTAGGTGCGGGTGTGGATCGTCACCGAGTGGCCCATCATCCGAGCCGCCACCGTATCGGGCAAACCCATGTGAATGGTGCGCAGGGCCCAGGCGTGGCGCAGGTCATAGGGGGTGAAAGGCAACTCATATCGGCGGAATTGTTCTGCCACCCGGCGGCCCACCTGTTGCAGGGTGGTGCGGCCCAGGTCGGTGCAAACCGGGGGTAGCAGTTCCCCTCGCTGGCCCAGGGCCCGCAGTTCGAATAGCTCCACCCACTCGGGCTGAAAGGGCCAAACCTGGTGTTCACCGGTTTTGGTGGTGGGCAGCACCCGCAACACAGCGTCGGGGTCAGAAGCAAGGCCGCCCAGGTCAGTGAAAAACACCTCGTGGTTGCGCAGGCCATAGGTGGCCATCAGCCCAAAAGCTAGCCGCCAGCCAGGGTTTGGTATCAGATCTGCAGCTTCGAGAATTGCCCCATCACTGGGCAACTGGCGAAATTGCGCCTGGTGCAGGCCATAGCCCGCCGCCCGCTCGGCCCAGTCGCCGGGCAGGGCGATCCCCTCCTGGCGGGCCAGCACCGCCAGCACCGTGCCGCACTGCTGGCGACTGCGGCTGGCCAACGGATAGCTCTCCAGTACCCGTTCCAGCAGCTCAGCCCCCAGGGGGCCCTCGGCCCGGGACTGCAGTCTCCTCAGGTAAGGCAGGTAGGCGGCGGTCCAGGTGGAGCGGCTACCGGCCGGAAATCGGCGGCGCCGGGGTTCAGCGAAAAATGCGGCCTCAAAGCGTTCCAGTGCCGTGGCTAGGGCAGGGGCTTCGGCAGCCGTGGGTGCTGGCCACACAAAGTGCCCCTGGTCCAGTTCCGCCTGGAGCCGATACAACTGGCGCAGGGCCTCCTTCAGGCCGGCGGCGTCGGCCGGTAGCCCAAGGCTGAGCCGCTGTACCTGGAGTCCCGGGAGCCCATCCCGGCGGGGCAAGGGTCCGCGCAGCCCCAGCCGCTCACCGCGCTGCTCCAGCCGTAGGCGCACGCCGGTGCTGCGGAGACCGCCATTGAGCTGGGTGAGGTTTTCGGCCACGGAGCTACCCATGGGCGAGACCGTAACGATCGCGGCCCGCGGGCACCAGGGGGTGGGCGGTTAGGCTCTGGCTAAATTATTGAAGACACGGGCATGGGCCGGGTCGGCGTTGTGCTGCTGAACCTGGGGGGACCGGAAAGGATCCAGGATGTGGGGCCATTTCTCTACAACCTGTTCTCCGATCCTGAGATCATCCGGCTGCCCATTCCTGCCCTGCAGAAACCGCTGGCCTGGTTGATCAGCAGCCTGCGTAGCCAGAAATCCCAGCAGGCCTACCGCTCCATCGGCGGTGGCTCGCCCCTACGCCGGATCACAGACCAACAGGCCCGGGAGCTGCAGAGCGTGCTGCGCCACCGCCATATGGATGCCACCACCTATGTGGCGATGCGTTATTGGCACCCCTTCACGGAATCTGCCGTGGCAGATATGAAAGCCGACGGCATCGACCAGGTGGTGGTGCTACCCCTTTACCCCCAGTTCTCGATTAGCACCAGTGGTTCCAGCTTCCGGGAACTGCAAAGGCTGCGCCAAGGGGATCCGTCCTTCGCGGCACTTCCGCTGCGGGCGATTCGCAGCTGGTACGACCATCCCGGTTACCTGCGGGCCATGGCCCAGTTGATTGCCAAGGAAATCGATGCCTGCGTTGATCCCGCCAGCGCCCATGTCTTTTTTAGTGCCCATGGGGTGCCAAAGAGCTATGTGGAAGAGGCCGGTGATCCCTATCAGCAGCAGATCGAAGCCTGTGCCCAGCTGATCATGGACACCCTGGGCCGTGGTAACCCCTGGACCCTGGCCTACCAGAGCCGGGTGGGGCCGGTGGAATGGCTGAAGCCCTACACCGAGGAGGCCCTGGTGGCATTGGGCGAATCCGGCGTTAAAGAACTGGTGGTGGTGCCGATCAGTTTCGTGAGCGAACACATCGAAACCCTCGAAGAAATCGACATCGAATACCGGGAGATCGCCACCGAAGCAGGGGTTAGTAACTTCCGCCGGGTGCCCGCCCTTGACGTAGACAGCACTTTCATTGAGGGTTTGGCAGATCTGGTGGAGCAATCGCTGGCGGGGCCTGAGGTGAACCTGGAGCAGGCGGCGGCCCTGCCGGCCAAGGTGAAGCTTTATCCCCAGGAAAAGTGGGTTTGGGGCTGGAACATCAGCTCAGAGGTTTGGAACGGTCGCCTGGCAATGCTGGGCTTCTCTGCGTTTCTGCTGGAACTGATCAGCGGCCACGGTCCCCTCCATGCCCTTGGTTTGCTCTGAACCCCTGGCAGCCAGCGCCACCGACGCCTAAGTTGTTTAGCTATTGACCAGTCAACGGGTGTTGCCGTGACGCTCACGTCTGCAAGAGAGGCCACCACCGCCCTGGAGCTCCCAGGGGAAGTAAGCGGGGCCTATGCCCTGATGGATGCCCTGCACCGCCATGGGGTGCAGCACATCTTTGGCTATCCGGGCGGAGCGATCCTGCCTATCTACGACGAGTTGCTGCTGGCAGAACAGCGGGGCTGGTTAAAACACCTGCTGGTGCGCCACGAACAGGGGGGCACCCACGCCGCCGACGCCTATGCCCGCGCCACCGGCAAAGTGGGGGTTTGTTTTGGCACGTCCGGTCCCGGAGCCACCAACCTGGTTACGGGGATCGCCACGGCCCAGATGGATTCGGTGGCCATGGTGGTGATCACTGGCCAGGTGGGTCGGGCCTCCATCGGCACCGACGCCTTCCAGGAAACCGACATCTTTGGCATCACCCTGCCGATCGTTAAGCACTCCTGGGTGGTGCGGGACCCCGCAGACATCGGCCGAATAGTGGCCGAAGCCTTCCTGCTGGCCAGCACCGGCCGCCCGGGCCCTGTCTTGATTGATGTGCCCAAGGATGTGGGTGTGGAACGTTTTCCCTACGTGCCGGTGGCCCCAGGCTCCGTGGTGCCCGCAGGTTATCGGCTACCGAAGCCCCCCCGCCAAGCCAACATTGACGAGGCCCTAACCCTGATCCGGGCCGCCCGGCGCCCTTTGCTCTATGTGGGTGGTGGGGCGGTGAGCGCTGGCGCCCACCAGGAGGTAAAGGCCCTGGCCGAACGCTTCCAGCTGCCAGTAACCACCACCTTGATGGGCAAGGGCAGTTTTGATGAAACAGCTGATCTGTCCGTGGGCATGCTTGGCATGCATGGCACGGCCTACGCCAACTTTGCGGTAACAGATTGCGATCTGTTGATTGCTGCCGGAGCCCGTTTTGACGACCGGGTTACCGGCCGCCTAGACAGCTTTGCCCCCCGGGCCCAGGTGATTCATATCGATATAGACGCCGCTGAGGTAGGAAAAAACCGGGTGCCGGAGGTGGCGATTGTGGCCGATGTGAAGGCGGCCCTACAGCTGATGTTAAGTAGCTCAGAAACAGAGAAACCCAGCCATCGCACCGCCGCCTGGCTGGATCGTATCGCTGAATGGAAAAAGCACTATCCGCTGAATGTTCCAGAACCTGTGGGTGAAATCGCCCCCCAAGAGGTGATGTTGGCCCTCCAGGAGCTGGCCCCCCACGCCACGGTTACCACTGACGTGGGTCAACACCAAATGTGGGCAGCCCAGTATCTGCATAATGGCCCGCGCCAATGGATTAGCAGCAGTGGCCTAGGCACCATGGGCTATGGACTGCCGGCAGCCATTGGTGCCCAAACAGCCCTTGAGGGCCAACAGGTGGTGTGCGTGGCCGGCGACGCCAGCGTTCTGATGAATATTCAGGAGCTGGGCACCCTGGCCCAATATCAGTTGCCAGTGAAGCTAATAATCGTTAACAATGGCTGGCAGGGCATGGTGCGCCAGTGGCAGGAAAGTTTCTACGGTGAGCGTTATTCGGCTTCAGATATGAGCCAAGGAATGCCAAACTTCCCGGCTGTGGCTGAGGCTTTTGGCGTTAAAGGATTGGCGATTGAAAGCCGAGACCAGTTGCACAGCACCCTGCGCGAAGCCCTCGATTTTCCCGGTCCAGTTTTGGTGGATGTGAAGGTGAGGCGCCATGAAAATTGCTATCCGATGGTGCCCCCCGGCAAGAGCAATGCCCAGATGGTTGGCTTGCCTAGCCACCCTGAACTGGCCCTAAGCGAGCGGCGCAATTGCGGCAGCTGTGGCCACAGCAACCCCAACGAGCATTTGTTTTGCGCCAATTGTGGCGATCGGCTTTAACTCATAAATTGGCGAGGATTGAATTGCTTGAAAGCTGCCCCCTGGGCTCCCGCCCCTGGGGCCCCTGGCTGGGGGCCCTCTTCCTGGTGCTTCTGCTGGCCTGGCCAGGGTCTGTATGGGCCGCTGAAGTGCTTCAGGTGCGGCAGGCCGATTTGCTCTTAATAGGTGACCACAACCGCACCTACAGCGTGCGGTTGGCCTGTGTCCAGCCCCTGGAGGGCAAGGAGGCTGCTGCGCTGGATTTTCTGCGCAAACAATTGCCTAGGGGGCAGCGGGTAAACCTGATGCCCATGGGCAGCCAAGGGGGTCTGCTGTTGGCCAGGGTGCGCCCCATTGGTAAAACCTCAGATCTCAGTAGCCAACTGGTGGCTGCCCAGCTGGCTGAACTCAGCAGCAGCTGCTTACCAAGTAACCAGGGATGAGTATCAATCGCACCGCCAAGGCCATTGTGCTGGTGCCCTGCCTGCTGCTGGGGGCTGCCTTTCTATCCGCCGCCCTATGGGGTGCAGAGCCGAATCGCCAGCTAGCCCTAGGCCTGGGATTAAGTCTTTTGTTGGTAGGGATATTGGCGCAATTTTTGCCGGAAGCTCCAGAACCCCCGCCCGAAAACTGAACAAAACCGCTGGGAGCTACTGGGCCTTGGGTTGTTGTTGTTGCTCTTGCATCAGCTTGAAGAATGCCTGGGTTGGATAGAAAACAAACTGATCTTGTTTTTGTTCAATGATTTGACCAAGGGCTACGGTGATGTCTGCAGCTAGCAACTCCACCTTGGTACCGGTAATTTTATCGGCCGCTTTCTTGGCGTCGTCGTAGCTCAGAAAGAACACCGCCTTGGTGCCCTTTGGTGTATTTACCGTAATAAAAGGTTTAGAGAAGAATACTGGCACTGACAGCCCTTCCTTGATCTGCTGCTCACTTACCCCTTGCTTGCGTAGCATTTCCACCGCCTTAGTGAAATCAGCATCGGCACTGATTACTGGGGCAATAAGCTTTTTGTCTGTGAGCTTACTATTGATTTCATTTACTTTTTCATTGGCCAGATTCATTGGAATCGGAATTACCCGGGCTTTGGCCGTGGGATTGGCCTTGTTGAAGGCCTCTAACTCCTTCAAGGCGCGACCTTGCTCCATAAACATTGGTAAAATTAATTTGTCACCTTGGGGAATAGGTAGCGGTGAGCCCTGTTCATTTGTGATTAAGAAAACAGGTATCACTGCCAACTTCTTGAGGGCATCGGCCTCTGGGATGGCCCTGGCTGGCGCCCCCATAGCTAGCAGGATCAGGCTGGCCAGGGCTCCACTGGCCAGGGCTCCACTGGCGAGGCCGAGCAAACTAGTTGGGAAGAAGCGCATGTAGGCCGACGCCTGGAATTTCAGCAGCCTAGGCAGAACAGGCGATCTATCCTGCTGCGGCTGGACGGTACCTGGCATGACCACTGACCCCACTTCCTACAGCCTGCGACTGCTGGGGGTATTGGCCGCTGTGTTGGGGGTGCAAAGCCTTGGGGCAGCTGCGCCCCAGCCGGGGGATGCGTTGATGCTGCTTTCCTCTGAAGGCGCCGTGGCAGGCCTTGGCGATGGCTTGCGCCGGGGCTTCAGCTTGGCCCAGGAGCAGGCTCAAATCTGTGGGGCAAAACCCACCCAATGGTCCGTGGGCTGGCTGCCCCCCGGCAGCAACCCTGCCCAGAAATTGAGGGAGCGGTTGCTCCCCCCCCTAGTGCTGGCGCCAGCGGCGGCCCCCCTTGTGGAAACTGGCCTCTTGGCCGAAGACCGCCGCCGCCAGATCCTGCTGCCCCTGCAAAGGGGGGCTTCCCTACAACAACTGGCCAGCCGACCGGGTTCCGATCGGCTGTGGCCCGTGGCACCGGCCCGCAGCCTCACCATTGATGCCCTTGTTAAAGCCCTGGTGGAAAAGAACCTCAGGAGTTTCATGTTGGTGACCGATGGCAGTGCAGACCAGCAGCTGCTGGCGGATCGCTTTCTGGAGGGGATGCGTGGCCAGGGCGGGGTGCTGCAGGGCCCAGACCTGCAGGCAAGGGCGGTGGACCCAAACAAGCCAGAGGAATTGAAATTACTGGTGTCTGATGCCGATTGGTATCAACCGGCCAGCCTGGTGGTGATGACCCCCAGCCAAAGCCCCCTGATGCAAGCCATTCTCAAGCAGAGCTGGCCAGAGGGCATGGAGCTGGTTTGGAATGTGCCCCCCACTGACAACAGCAGCCAGGCCCAGATCGGTGTGGAATTAACCAGCCGTGGCCCCGCCTGGGAAAGCTTCCAAAGGGATTTTCTGGCCCGTTATGGATATAAACCAGGCACGGTGGAGGCGGCTGGCTATGACTCCGGCCTGCTGGTGGCCCTGGCGGCCTCTGATCCGAAGATCACGCTCACCAATGGCATGAAGGGCTTTGATCCAATGCTCAAGCCAAAGAGCGTTTGTCAAAACCTGAAGCACAGCCTTGCTGGCCAGGCTGCCCGTCCCCTGGGCGCCGGCAGCAACATGGACATGAAAGCAGCTATTCCCCCCACGGCCCTACTGGAGGTGATTCAACGGGCCGCCGATGGAAGCAGCCAACGGAAGCGCTATAACCTTGGTGGTAATTAAGTAGCTGCCAAATCTTAATGGATAGCTGGGGCCAGCTTGGATTGGAGAACCTGAACTGCTGCTTCCGGCGGATTAAACGCCTGCGCCGCCAAATGTTAAAGAAAAAAGATCAAGAAACCTTGCATCAACTCCGGGTAAACCTCAGACGGGTTCGTTCCTTGGTGGACCATGGGGCAGCGGCCCTAGATCTACCCCGTTGCTTGGGGCCTGACAGGGTGGCTAGGCAAGGGCGTCCCCTGGGCCGAGCCCGGGACCTGGATGTGATCTATGACCAGCTCCATTTTCTCTTGTTGCCGCAGCTACCCAGCGAGGAGCAAGCCCAGCTGAAACCGCTGCTGGTGCAGCTTGGAAGCCAACGGCACCAAATGGGGCGCCTGGTGAATAGCCACCTATCGAGCTCTGGCCATCGTCACTGGTTGCAGCGTTGGGGCCAATGGCTGCAGGCGCCGCAGCTCACTGCTTTGGGGGAACGGCCGTTGCTGGAGCTGTTGCCAGATTTGCAATTGCGAAGCCTTGGCGGCCTCTTGCTGCAGCTGGGCTGGCAAGTGGAAGATCCCGCCAGGGGGGCCCGTAGCCTGCACCAATTGCGTAAGGAAATTAAGGCAGTTCGCTACCAAGCGGAGGCCTATGGATACTTGTATGGAGTGAATTACAACAGTTGGATTGATGAGCTTAAAAGGCTGCAGGAGGTGTTGGGTAATCTCCAGGACCTGGTGGTGCTGAGAAAGTTAATTGGTAAACAATTATACAAGCAACTACCTGCCCTAGGGGCGAAGTTGCAGGCTATTCAGACTGAAAATTGGACCGCATGGCTGGGGCTAAGGGCACGCTATTGCAGTGACTCGAGCCGCCAAGACCTAAGACTCCTGATGATTCAAATGCAAGGCTGCCCCACTGGCCAGGGGGCTAAAGCAACCCTTGATCAATAAGACAGCTAACAGAAACACAGCCTCACTACTCGCCCAACTATCCCCCCCCCATGACACGACACCAGATCAGCCTGTTAATTGCCGCCGTCGCCTGCATTGTGTCCTTACTAGTTTGGGTGGGAGAGATTGATATCGATTTGGATCAAGGTCTCGATTCACCAGCGACAGCTCCCAGTCCTAGCAAAACTGTAAAAACACCATAAAATTGCAAGCGGCAGATTCGTAGCTTGAATTGCTAACTATTAGTTACTGGCCAATTAACTTAAGGAGCTCATCTCCATAGCGACTTAGTTTGGCCTTGCCAACACCGCTGATGCCGGCGAGGCTTTCAAAGTCCTGGGGGCGCGAGCTGGCGATCTCCAGGAGCGTACGGTCGTGAAAAACCACATAGGGGGGCACTGCCTGGCTTTGGGCCTGCTGCCTGCGCCAATCCTTAAGTAGCTGCAGCAAGTTGGCATCAGCCTCTGCCACTGGAGTTTTCTCAGCAAAAGCAGCCCCCCTTTTGCGCCGCTCCTGCCGCGGGGCCGGTAGCCGTAGGGCTAGGGGTACTTCCCCCCGCAGGAGGGGGCGCACCAGGGGTTCGGCGCCAAGTTGCAAACCACCGTGGCCAGCGGGGTCAATCCCTAGGAAGCCCTTGGCCAATAGTTGTCGGAATAAACTGCGCCATTGACCACGGTCCAGCTCCTTGCCAATGCCATACACACTCAATTGTTGGTGGCCGAGCTCCCGGATGCGCGCTGTATCAGCCCCAAGTAAAATATCCACCACATGGGCTGCACCAAAACGGTTGCCACTGCGAAATACAGCTGAAAGGGCTTTTCGGCAAGCTTCAGTTACATCGACGCTGCGATCAGGTTCAAGGCAGATATCACAGTTGCCGCAAGCTTCCTTGAGGGATTCACCAAAATGATTGAGCAATACCTGGCGTCGGCAGGTGGAGGCCTCGGTGAAATCAATGAGGGCGTCGAGTTTGCCATGTTCTATCTGTTTCTGGCTGGTTTCAGCCTCTGAATCTTCTATAAACCGACGCAGTTGGGGAATATCGCTTGCCCCATGCAGCATCCAAGCCAGGGCAGGTAAACCATCACGACCGGCACGACCGGTTTCCTGGTAATACGCCTCCAGGCTCTTGGGTAGATCTAGATGGGCAACAAAGCGCACATCAGGTTTATCAATGCCCATGCCAAAGGCAATTGTGGCCACCACAATCACACCGCTTTCACGGCGGAACCGCTCTAGCACATCAGTTCTTACTTCAGGGGCCAGCCCGGCGTGATAGGCCATAGCATTGTAACCAGCGTCTTGTAGTTCCTTACAGAAGCTATCCACCCGGTTTCTGGAGCGCGCATAAACAATGCCAGAATCCCCTTGGTGCTGGCCTAGGAAAGTAAGCAGTTGATTCCGGGCATCTTCCTTTTCGCGAAGTAAGTATCTAATGTTTGGGCGATCAAAACTCGCAAGGAAAACAGGTGCCTGTTCCAGCTGTAAACGCTGCCGTATCTCATTGCTGGTTTTGGGATCAGCTGTAGCAGTCAGGGCAAGGCGGGGAACGCTAGGAAACTGATCCGCCAACAAGGCTAGCTGTAGGTATTCGGGCCGAAAATCATGGCCCCATTGGGAAACGCAATGGGCTTCGTCAATGGCAAAGAGGGCGATGGGGCCTTGGCCAAGCCGTTCCAGACAATCGCCCGCCAGCAGCCGTTCAGGGGAGAGGTAAAGCAGATCAAGTTCACCGGCCCTAAGGGCCCGCCAGGTGGCAAGCGCTTGCCCCTGGCCCTGGCCAGAGTGGAGCGCAGCTGCCCTAACGCCTAGCTGAGCCATGGCCTCCACCTGGTCTTGCATCAAGGCAATAAGTGGGGATATCACCACTCCTGGGCCCTCTCGGCAAAGGGCAGGGATCTGATAACAGAGTGATTTGCCGCCCCCAGTGGGCATCAGTACCAAGGCTGAACCGCCGGCACACACATGGCGAACGATCGCCTCTTGGGGCCCGCGGAAGGCTGGATACCCAAAGACATCCAGCAAGATTTGGGCAGGATTGGTGGTCGCCAGGGCCATGGAATGCGAAGGCATGGCAATCAGCATGCCCCCCAGCCGCCAAGCCATGCTAAGATAATATTGAATTACAACTGGAGACCAATGCTGTGATCATCCAGATTGTAGGCATAGCCCAATGAGAATCCAATTTGGAGAATCAGCTTTTGCCAAGCGAAGAGAGGACAGCGCGACTGAGCGTTCTGATCGATCCCAAAAAAAAAGCCTGCTTTGAGTTGCTCTGTCGCCAGGAAGATGTCACCCCATCCCAAGTGGTGCGGCAGTTGATTCGAGAATTTATTGAAAATAGACTCGGTCCAAGTTGGCGTGAACAGGTACTAGGTAACCGTGAGGAAAGTTAAAATACTTAACTAAACCCACACCAATCCATTGCAGAACCTTCAATGAGCGGCGAAAAGATCGGATTTCGTTACCAAAACGGCGATTCAGTAATCAAGCGTAATCCCCAAGGTAGATCACGGCGAGGCTGGATAATAAGCCCTGTAGAACAGAAAAATGCCCGAGGCACAATGATGCCTGCTTACATTGTGCGCTGGCGTGATAGTGAACGCCCAGAGCAGGTGCTGCAACACATGTTAATCGAAGATCCTGATTCCTCAGCCCCGGCAGATCCTGAAATCCTTAATCCCGAACGATTGTCAAAAACATCAAAATGAATAATATTCTTAGGGCGCCTCGAAAAATTCAACTACGAGCGCGAACCAGCCGACGAGACTCATGTGCTGTTCAGGCCCCGACCCTTGCGCTTATTTGGTTTACGGCAATTTTTCGTGGTGCTCTTAAGTGATTAAATCTAGAATACTATAGCGGTTGGATTATTATTTATTCTAGCATAGAGCTTATTGTGCTGCACTGGTAGCTTTTATTACTGGAACAGCCGCTAGCCATCCGCTCTAAGATTTATTGCTTGTCCCCATAGGTGTATCGAATATACGGGATTAGAATAGATTTAATGGCTGGAATTTTAGCAGCTACCACTGCAACTTATATAGCCATGGTAACTGCCTTGTTTATATAGAGCGTTATTGACTTAACCGCTATTGAATGGGCATGCTTGCAGTCCTCAGGATATAGAGTTAATGGCATAGAATATCGTTGCAAATAAATCAAATGATCTAAATCACCATGGCTTAAAAGGCCTCCTTAACATGGCGGCATACATTGAGAGTGTTTCCATGCATGCCGCCATATTGCCAATGCGATACATGGTATGGTTTTAGTAAATCCAAGAAATAAACCCAGGCTGTTATTGCAACTGATATATATTGTTAATATAGTAGTAAAATTTGACAATCAAAGGCATAGTTTTTTCAACGCGGAAGCACTCTTCTCGCAAGCCTTAAAATAGGCCTAAGGTAAAAAATTATAATTATTGATGTCGGTGGTGCTATCGTCATATATCTAAAAGAACGATATTTTAATATTGGGGCCCAGGGATTAAACGATGCATATTCGCATCATACGGGTGCTGATAACGTGATTATAGTTTATGCAAGATAAATGCTAATCAGTAAAAATGACCAAGACAATGCCTCAATGGGTTGGACCAAATTTTGAATTATCAACCATAACAGATCTTGTATCCTTGTTGAGATCCAGGGCTGAATATTATCCTAATAATATTGCATATGAATTTATTGTCGACGGAGAAGAGGAGATAAGGGGAATATCATATTTAGAACTGCATAATCAAGCCTGCCAAGTTGCGATGGCAATCAAGGATCGAGCTTTGGGCCATGACAAAGCATTACTTCTCTACGCACCTGGTCTCGAATTTATTGCTGCTTTCTTTGGTAGCTTATATGCTGGAATTATTGCAATTCCTGCATACATGCCCCCAAGGCTCAAACGAATAGATAATATAAAGGCTATAATGTCCGATGCAGGAACCTCTATTATTCTCTGTACTTCTGAAATACAGCAAGAGATTGAATCCTATGTTCAAAATAATGGTGGGTCAATAAATGCAACTTGGATTAACTCAGAATCAACACAGTATTATAGCCCAGAAGCATGGGTTGAACCCATACGCAGAAGTGATGATATTGCATTTTTTCAATATACATCTGGATCAACTGATAACCCAAAGGCAGTAATGGTAACCCATGCAAATATTTTGGCGAATGAACAGGTAATAAGCCAGGCATTTAGACATGACAATGAAACAATAGGACTTGGATGGCTTCCGCATTACCATGACATGGGGTTGATTGGTAATATATTGCAAACAATGTATATTGGCAGGCCATGCATACTTTTATCACCATATCATTTCATTCAAAAACCATTGCGCTGGCTCCAGGCAATAAGCCGATTCAGGGCCACCAGCAGCGGCGGTCCAAATTTTGCATTTGAATTATGTATTTCAAAGATAAAAGAGCAAGATAAATTAAATCTAGACTTGAGTTGTTGGAAGCTAGCTTTTACTGGTGCAGAAATCATTAGGCAGGAGACACTTGATAGATTCTCAAAGGCATTTGAGTCTTGTGGTTTTAATCAGGATTCATTTTATCCTTGTTATGGCCTGGCAGAATCAACGCTATTTGTATCAGGAAGACATCCTAATCCCCAAAATGGCAAGTCTACGGAGGATGAAACTTGCAACAAAATCAACATATGCCCAACTATTGATAGCAATAATTCGACATCAGACCCGGTAAGTTGTGGAAATATTTGGGATAAACACTCTCTGGAAATAGTTAATCCTGACACAATGGAAAGATGTATCCAGGGTCAAATTGGCGAGATATGGATTCATGGACCAAGCGTCGCCAAAGGATATTGGCATCGCGTTGAACAAACAGAGAAGATATTCAAGGCAAAGCTTAAATCCGAAACTGAGAAAAGCTACTTGCGCACAGGCGACCTGGGCTTTAAAAGAAATAATAATCTATACATTACAGGAAGGCTAAAAGATTTGATGATAATACGAGGGCAGAATTATCACCCACATGATATAGAAAGGACAGTAGCGAATAGCAGCATAGCCCTTGCGTCAAATGGCGGGGCAATATTTGCTGTCGATATTAAGAACGAAGAAAAGGTCGTAATACTTCAAGAGATAGAACGCAATCACATGAAAAGCATTAATCATGAACATACGGTAATGCAAATAAGAAATGAAGTATTGAGGCATCACGGGCTAAGGGTCTATGCTGTTGCATTGCTTAAGCCTGTGACAATTCCAAAGACCTCTAGCGGAAAGATCATGCGATATAAATCTCGACAATTATATCTAGAAAATCGGATTCCCCATATATACTCATGGGAGGAAAGTGTTGGGATAACTGTTAAATGAAATTTCAACAAATAAGAAATTAACTATTAAAAAATACTTATGCATGTACGCTATTTTCAAGCAGCGAATCATAAAGTTTAAGAAGTTCGTTGCAGCCTGCTTCAAGAGAAAATGCTTGGGAGTCAAGGCAAGCTTGGTTTGCAAGATTAATAGTTGGCATTAACATGGTATAGCGCATAGCATTCATTAATGAGTCTAAATCATCTGGCTTGACAAGGTAGCCATTAACTCCATTGCATATATATTCTGCCACAGCTCCACTTTCAACGGTAACCACTGGAACACCAGATGCCATGGCCTCAACTAGCGTCCTTCCAAATGTTTCAAATGGTGATGCGCTACAAAATACATCACAGGATGCTAGGACTTGGGCCTTCCGTATGCCATGAAGAAATCCAGTGAAATGAATATCGGAGCTCATAGATGCTAGAGTTTGCAACTGCTTAACAACCTCAATGGGACCATCTCCGGCAATAAGTAATGAACAATTAGGTAAGTCAGCTTTTAAAGATGTAAATGCACGGATAAGTAGATCAACTTGTTTCTCGTAACCAAGCCTGCCTAAGTACAGAAAAATGGTATGGGCTTGTTCACGGGGTAGTAACCATTCTGAAAGATGATCTCGGTGGCAATGCTCAGGACTGAACTCAGAGACATCAATCCCTAGAAAAGCGACTATTTTTGTATTTAAAATCCCCATTTCATGGCAACTATTTGCTGCAGCTTGACTTGCACAAATGGTATAATTGAAATTGCGATAGAGAAAACTTGACAACTTTGTTAGCTTAACAAGCCCTCTCAACCATTGCCAGCCTGGGTAAGCAGCAGAAAAGTTATATAAATCTGTGTGATATTCAGCTAATATAGGAATAGATTCGGCCTTGGCATACTGAATCCCGGGAAGCTGCCATGTGCCAAATAAATAAAGACGCTCAACATCAGTATAAATTATTATCTTGGGTTTGTAAAACTGAAGTTTTTTCTTGATAAACGATCCAGAAGAAAAGCAGGGAACATGAGTTAGCGTATATGGTGGCCAGGGTTTGGAAGGATATAAATCAATGACTAAGTTAGCAGGTATTTGATCATTGGAGAATCTTTCGGTATTAGGGTTCTGCCAGTCTGGTGCAAGTACTACAATTTGATATGACGACATTTTCGCAAGGCTAATAGCACGCTCCCAGTTAAAGAGGGAAACTCCACTTACATCTGGTGGAAATCCGGTTACAATAAAAAGAATAACCGGAGCTGGTTTTTGAATGCTCTCTGATTTTATCATTTAAGCTCTAATATGGGACTATTTTGGGTTGGCCTTATAATGAATCCAGCTTGATTAAAGTGCTCAAAGTATGTATCTATCAATTTCTTATCTATTTTTGGGCAAACTATATTTAGAATTTTAAGCTCTTCAGCAGTATTACTGCAGTCTAGTCGCGCTCGATGTACTGCCAATTCAGCAAATGTATAGTTAAAAATTGACCACTTTTTAAGAAAAAATGGAAGTAAAGGGGAAAGTATATTCTCATTTGCCTGGGTCTCCTGAATTAATTGTTTCTCCCATGCATTATAAGGGATAGTTTTAAGTGGATAACCAGCAGAATTAATCCAGGCAGAAATCTCTTTCCAAGTTGTTTGATGAGGATTATTGAGGTGATAGTTGCAACCATTTATGTTGTCAAGTTGTGATAGGCTAACTATGGCATTGCTAACATAATCAACAGGGACAAAAGTGACAAAAGTATTTATCTCCGGAATTGATTTCATTTGCACGCAGCCCTTGAGAAATAGGCAGGTAAAATCATTAGTATTCCAGTTTCCATGTAAGGAATGCCCTGTGATAAGAGGGGGGCGATAAATTGTGACCAACAAACCCCGTCGTCTTGCCTCACTTACAAGAGATTCAGATACCCATTTGGTTTGAGTATATCCCAGGTCAATTCCCTCGTGATGGGATATAAATTCATCTTCTTTTACCAATTTATCATAATAAACTGAGGAGTCAAATACTGCATCGGTAGATACATAGTGAAGATGTTTAAGTGTGCCTGCAAATGAAAAGCGAATTATATTCTCAGTACCATAAACATTGTTATGTTTCAATCTGCTGTATGGGAAAACGAAATTTAATATTGCTGCACTGTGATAAACAACATTGATGCAGTTAGCTAGGTACTCATAAAATGAGGGCTCAATCCCAAGCAGCGGCCGAGTTAGATCGCCAGCCACTGGTATAATTCGTGAGCGATCAACCCCATCTAACAGGTTATAATGCTTTAGATTAAGTATAATTCTGTCCCTGGAAGATTCAGTATCTGAGGTTCTGACGAGACAATAAATATTCCGAGTAGTTTTTGTAAGTAAATCGTAAAGCAAATATGCGCCAAGAAATCCTGTGGCACCTGTTAGCAATATGCCCATAGGAGTGCCTGGATTGAATGTTTCAGAATTTTTATTATGTTCAATATCAGTGGGTAGTAGCGCTTCGACAGCTAGATCTATGTCAGACTGCGCAAGAGGGATATAGCTGTCATTGGGAAACAGTAGTTGAAGTATGGCTCCTGTCATCCCGTTCAAGTTAGATGCCTTACTCATTTCAAGAAAACTAAAATCAGCACATATTTCTGATCGAATAAGAGCCACGATATCTAATGATAGCAATGAATCAATACCCAGTTCATATAAGCTGGCCTGAGGATCTAAGAATAGTGGATCTTCGTAGCCAAGTACCCCTGAAATTAGCACTGCTAAGTTTTGGCGTAAAATATTGAACCTTTGCTCGTCATTTGAGGAAAGCATCTCATCCAAAAATGTTGCTTTCTCAGTTCTACCTCTGCTTGAAATTATAGTTGAATCTGAATCAAAAATTTCTTCATGTACTAGACCATTTAGAAGCATGGTTCTAGCTTTTATCTGATAGATAGGGGTAAAGCGTTGCCAATCCACATTAGCAACGACCATTGAACTACTTTTGGAAGCAATCATTCTCTCAAGGATGGAAAAAGCCCTGTCGCTAGCCAATGGGAATATTCCGATCTTAGAGAGCTGTTCTCTGAAGTCAGCCTTTGCCATGCCTTTGCCATCCCATGGTCCCCAGTTGATATTGGTAATTGGCAATGAGAGTTGTTGCCTGTAAATGCTAAGGGCATCAAGAAAACAATTGGCAGCTGCATAGTGAGCCTGACCTTTAGATCCCCAGATCGAAGCTATTGATGAAAAAGTCACGAAATAATCCAGGGAAAGATTACTTGTATAAAAATGAAGATTCCAAGTGCCAGTTAGCTTGCTTTCCAAGACTTCTTCGAAGTCTAACCAAGTAAGATCTTGAATTTCACGGTAACTTGTAGAGCCAGCACAATGGAAAATACCAGCCAGGGGAAATTTAGATAGGCCTAGTTCTGAAATCATTGACTCCACTGATTTGCTATCAGCCACATTGACAGTTAAATAGTTAATAGCTCCACCAGCTTCTTTAAGCTTATTGATTGCATCTTGTTGTACCTTTGTAGGCTGACTTCGACCAATTAATACTAATTTTGTTGCGCCATTACTAATCAACCAATTCGCTATTTGCAGTCCGATGGCTCCTAAGCCCCCAGTGATCAAGTAGCTTTTTTTGGCATCAAATTTTAGCATTAATGGTTTATTGTTGGTCGTTTTGTTGCATTTCAGGCGAGGTGCTAAACATCTATTTTCACGGAGGGCCAGAAGAGACTCTGCATGTTCACCGAAGAGGAGCTTTGAAAGATTATCAAGTATATTTGATGTTACCTCAAAAGGTAAATCAATTATCACATTAAATATTTCAGCATACTCAAGGCCAAGAACCTTAGCATATCCCCATAATGGTGATAATGAGGGATTTATAGCTTCACCTGGGTCAATAGAATAAGCAGTTTGAGTTAAGATTGTAAGCTTTAATCCATTGGTTTGAAGCATACCATTCGAAGCAGCCTGAGCCATTAATTCAATAAGGGGCTCCAGTGTCTCATTAATAAGTGATTGAAATTCAAATAAATCATTTACTTCATTGCCCAATGCTGTATTATTTCTGGACTCCGCCACTAGGATTACATTAAGACATTTACCTGAGGGAATTTGATTTAAGATGTTCCTTAAGCTTGAGCTTTGCTGTTGTTTATCTAGCTTCGAGCAATTAAACAATTGTATATCATTTTGCCCAAGGCTTAATATCTTTCTTGTCTTTGCCCATAGATCTCCGCCACTGCCAATCACCAACCAAAGGTGAGATGTATCCATGGAATTAGTACATCTATTCGCATGAATAGATGGTTTAGTTGTTTCCACCCATTCAATAGAATATGTCTGCTCAAGAGTTCCAGCTAGTGTTCCATCTATAAGTGGGTTGTTCTTTGTGTGATAATTGTCTATGTCAAGCCAGTATTTTTCCCGTTGAAATGGGTAGGTTGGCAACTCGATTTTGCAATAGCTTTGGTCTGGATAGATGGCCTGCCAGTTAATTTTTGCACCCAGACAATAAAGTTTTGCTAGGCTTTCATTGATTTGATCACAATCATCGCGTTTGGGGTGCAGGCTCGGGAGATTTTCATGATCATGCCCGCTTTCAGCACAGAAAGAGCTTGCTAAGCCTAGTAGGGTTGGTCGAGGACCAATTTCAATAAGGAGTGGCCGTGGTATTTTCAGGAGTTCATTAAGTCCATCATGAAAAAGTACGGGCTCTCTAAGGTGCTTATTCCAGTATTCCGCATTTGTCATCGAATCCCCTGTTCTCCCAGGCAATAAGGATGAAACAATGGGAAGCTGTGGCGAGTTATATCTTACTGAAGCTGTTAGCTTGGCAAACTCTATTTTTAATTTTTCCATCTTGACTGAATGAAAAGCATGGGATACATCCAGGCTCTTTGTACGAATTCCTAAGTCATGGAATTGTGCTGCGATATTGCCGACTACAATGTTATCGCCAGAGATTACACAATTGTTTGTTCCGTTGACGGCAGCTATGGAAACTTCACCTGAATATTGTTCTATGTATTTGGCTACAATATTTTTTGAAGCTTGAATCACCTCCATAGCTCCGTCTGCGGGAAGTGATTGAATCAAGCGTCCACGCTCAACCACCAGTCGCAAGCCATCCTCAAGTGAAAATATATTGGCAATGGTAGCTGCTACATATTCACCCAGGCTATGGCCAATCATTAGTGAAGGGGAAATTCCCCATGAAATCCATAGCTTTGCCAGGGCATATTCTAAAGAAAAAATTGCTGGCTGAGTATATTGAGTTTGATTTATTAACTCTGTATCTTTCGCTCCTTTTAATATATCAATCAGGGGTGGATTCATCCATTGATTCAATATATCAGCACACTCATTAATGGCCGAATGAAAGACCTTGTGCGTTTCATAAAGTCCCATACCCATGCCAAGATACTGGGATCCTTGGCCAGTAAAGAGGAAAATTATATGGGGAGATTTCTTGGTTTGCTGGATGTTGCTTCGTATAATGCGCTGGTTTTCTTTTTTGCTAATGATAGATAAAAGTTCAGCGCTAGAATTTGCTTGTATCGCTACTCTCCTGTCAAAATGAGCTCTTCCCCTTGCGGCATTTGCACATATATCTCTTAAATTCTTGTTTAGAAATTTATTTGAGTTGTTTATGTAACTCTCCAAAATGCATTGAAGTGCTCTTTCGGACTTAGCTGAAACTACAAAAATTTGATTGCTATTTGTAGTTTTTTCTCCCTTGTGGCCATTGAAACATTTTGGAGTGTAAGCCTCTGTGTTTGGCGCTGATTCAAGAATTACATGGACATTTGTGCCGCCAAAGCCAAAGGAACTTATTCCTGCACAATATAAATCATTAGTAGTTGACCAATTGCTTAGTTCCGATGGGAAATATAGTCCAGAATCATCTAGATCAATATATGGATTGATTGATTTGAGATGAAGGTTCCCTGGAATTTTACGTTTGTCAAGCATCATTGCAACTTTTATTAAGCCGGCAATTCCTGAAGCTGCTTCAAGATGACCAATATTTGTTTTTACAGCTCCAATTGCGCAGCGATTATCGCTCATACGGGCTTCCCCATACACCTTCTTAAGTGCTTCCACTTCCAATGGATCACCTAGGCTAGTTCCTGTACCATGGGCTTCCACATAGCTCACTTGGGAGGGGCTAATACCGGCCTTAAGTAATGCATCTTTAATTACCGCTTCTTGAGCTAGTCCATTTGGAGCAGTAATACCATTACTACGTCCATCCTGATTTATAGCACTACCAGAGATAATTGCCCGTATATTATCCCCTTTTGAGAGGGCATCTGTGAGGCGCTTTAGGACAATAATACCACAACCCTCGCCTCTAACATAGCCATCTGCACCGGCATCAAATGTCCTACATCTGCCAGTAGGTGACATCATACGAGCATGGGAATATGTAATTGTTGGCTCTGGAGCCAGCATTAGACTGACCCCACCTACTAGACATAGATCAGATTCGCCTGTTTGAAGGCTTTGACATGCGTAATGTAAACTTACTAGGGATGAGGAGCAAGCTGATTCTAGAACTAGGCTTGGTCCACGTAGATTTAGAAAGTAGGAAATTCTATTAGCTGCAATGCAAAGTGTATTGCCTAGACCATCGTAGGCATTAATTAACTCTGAATTAAGAATTAGTAGTCGACCATAGTCATAATTCCCTATGCCAAGAAATACACCAGAACGGGTACCATCCAGTTCAAATGGATTGATCCCAGCCTCTTCCAGGCTTTCCCAGGCAACCTCTAGCACTAATCGATGTTGTGGGTCCATACGTTCAGCTTCTTTAGGAGAAATCCCAAAAAAACCAGCGTCAAAACCATCTATTTGATCAATGAATCCCCCCCATCGAGTACACATCTTTCCTGGTTGTTGGGGTGAAGGATGGTAATATTTCTCCATAGACCAGCGATTTTGTGGTACTTCACTTATTGCATCCAAGCCATGAGTCAGTAGTTTCCAATATTCACTAGGGTGTTTGGCCCCTGGCAGTCGACAGCCAAGGCCAACAATTGCAATTTTTTCCATGGAATCTCGTCAATTCTTGATTTGTTCAGATGATTTGCTAAATAGTTCAAAGTCTTTTTTATTTGCTCGTAGATTGCGGTCAATTGAACATCCTGATGACATAATCGCAAGCTGGCGATTCACTGGCCACAAATAATTGAGTGGCTGGAAGGCCTGTCTCATTGTCGTGATTAGTCGATGATGGTGCTTTATATTTGCATGATAACCATCATGTTCCTCGCATAGTGCTCGTTGGAGCCAGTGCAGTGCAGAATTATGATCAAAACTAAATATTGGTGATCTCAAGATTCTATACAGTGGCTGTAAGAATACACCGTCATTTCGGAATGTTGACGGCATAACTCCAGAGAGTCCACTTAGCAATAGCTCTTGTCCCCTGTAAAAGACTGCATTGGCCATTAGCTGTTCATAAATAGTTGGGTTGTTGAATTCTTTATATAAATCTTGCGAAATTAGTTGAGAAATTGTTGTGTGAAATGATTCGTCTAACATATGGTAATTTGATATTGCAACAGGAGCTGGTATATGGCTACCTGAATGCTCCAGTTGCTTGAAATGTTGTAAATATCGCTGTTCCCAATTCTTTAATATCATGTTTGCCATGTAGCGAGTAGCATAGAAAAAGCACGCTGAAAATGGTGAAGACCCAAAGTTGGTTGTTAGTAATTTTGATACTGATGGTGGTACTACTTGACCAAGAAGACCTGTTGTTTGAACTGGTATTCTCTTCCCCATTTGCTGAAGTGAAAGAAGATATTCAGAGTAATATGCTTTT
>JBDLTB010000055.1:0-37561 GCA_039799245.1 Cyanobacteriota bacterium | reverse complement strand
GCGCAATCTGCTTCGCTCAAAAAACCTTACGCTCACCGCCATAGGAGTTAAACTTAAGTTCTTACTGCTTGGCGATGGTTCGCAAGTGCAGATTGCAGTAGTCAACTTATTGCGGAATGCCGTTGAAGCTTTAGAACAGGAAAGAATAGCCCAACCCCAGATAGAGATTAGCCTTTCCCGCATGCATAAACAAATCAAGCTGCAGGTAGCTGATAATGGGCCTGGCTTTATGGGAATCAACCTAGAACAATTGCCCCTGCAAACAACCAAGCGGCAGGGCAGCGGCCTTGGGCTTTATGTGGTGCGCACCGCCGTGGAGAACCATGGTGGCTCCATGAGCATTGGCCGCAGTGAGAAACTCGGTGGCGCAGAGATAACATTGATATTTCCCACAATCACCCGCTGCTAAGTGGTGTAATCGGCGTTAATGCGAATATATTGATCGGAAAGATCACATCCCCAGGCGCGCCCCTGGCCCGGGCCAGGGCCCACCGATAAACGGATATCCACTTGGTCGGTTTGCAGATAAATACCTTCCTCCCTTTCCCTTAGGTAAGCGGCGGCGGCATGGCGATCAAAGGCCAGCGGTTGGCCATGGGCCATCAACTGATGGGGGCCCAGCCACAGGGCCACGGCCTCCGCTTCAAAGGCCACCCCGGCGCGGCCAGCTGCCGCCACGATCCGGCCCCAATTGGGGTCGCGGCCATGGATGGCTGTTTTCACCAAAGATGATCCACAAACCGTGCGAGCGATCTGACGGGCGTCAGCCGCAGTGGCAGCCCCCTCCACCTGCACCTCGATTAGGCAGGTGGCCCCTTCACCATCGCGGGTGATGGCCCGGGCCAGCTGTTCACAAACCTGGGTGAGGCCCGCCTCCAGGGCTGGCCAATGGAGTTCTGGTAAGGCTGGCCCCGCCGCAAAAGCCAGCAAGCAATCGTTGGTGCTCACATCACCATCCACGGTGATCGAATTAAAGGAACTGTCCACCGCCCGCCGCACCATCGCCTGCCAGGGCTCCGCCGGCAGTCCGACATCACAGGTCACAAAACCGAGCATCGTTGCCATGTCGGGATGGATCATTCCCGAACCCTTAGCCATGCCGCCAATCCGTACGCTTTGGCTGCCCAGCTGGGCTTCATAGGCCACGCTCTTATCTACCAAATCAGTGGTGAGGATCGCCGTGGCCGCCGCCGGTCCACCATCGCTGGCGAGGGCCTCCACCAGGGGATCCAAGGCCGCCAGCAGGAGCTCCATCGGGATCGGCACCCCGATCACCCCGGTGGAACAAATAAGCACTTGCTCCGCAGCCAACCCAAGCCGATCGGCCAGGGCCTGGGTGCTGCGCAGGCTGTCGATCAAACCGCGGTCTCCGGTGCAGGCATTGGCCTGGCCGGAATTGATCAGTACTGCCCGGGCCTGGCCATGGCCAGCCCCTAGCCGTTCTGCACAGAGGTCCACACAGGCGGCCCGCACCCGATTGGTGGTGAAGGTGCCGCCACACACCGCTGTTTCAGGGGCGAGCACCAGGGCCAGATCGGGCTTACCACTGGCCTTGAGGCCGGCGGTAATGCCCGCCGCCTGGAACCCCTTTGGAGCGGTGATCCCGCCAGGGATTGGCTGCCATTCAGACACCGGCTTCAATCAGCTGTATCCATCCTGCCTAGGAGCCCCTTGGTGCAACGCCGCATCGGCCTCACCGGCGGCATTGCCACCGGTAAAAGCAGCGCTGGGCGCCTGTTGGCAAGGGAGCACCAACTGCCGGTGCTTGATGCCGACAGCTACGCCCGCACAGCCTTGGCCAGGGGCAGCGCCGCCAGCCGGGCCGTGCTGGCCCGCTATGGCGCAGCGGTACAAACTCCTACAGATGCCCAGGAACTAGATCGCAGGGCCCTAGGGGCGATCGTGTTTAACGACCCCGAGCAACGCCGCTGGCTGGAACAACTGATTCATCCTTTGGTGCGCCAGCGCTTTGACCAGGAACTGCAAAGACTGGACGCAGCGCCCACTGTGGTGCTGATGGTGCCGTTGCTATTTGAAGGGGGCCTCGAGGCGCTCTGCAGTGAAACCTGGCTGGTGGATTGCGATGAAGACCAACAACTGCAACGGCTGATCAGCCGGGACCAATGCACGCCAGCCCAAGCCCTGGCCCGCATCCAAGCCCAATGGCCCCTAGCCCACAAACGCAGCCTAGCCAACCGTGTAATCAACAACCGCGGCGGCCCTGGGCAATTGGCTGAACAGATAAATGCAGCCCTAGGAAAACAAATCCAATAATTTGGTTAAATAATTTTTTAGTCTAATAATTTGCCAAGGCAATATCCCCCAAGTCAATAATTTAAAAATGGGTTCAAACTGGTTGGCTCCCCCCAAGGCCCCTGCGATGACCCACCGCCTCGCCCTATTGCTGGCCAGTGGGTTGTTGCTGGGCAACCCAGGGCTGACGGCGGGGGAAAGCGCCACAGTGCAGGAAATCCTTGATGGCAATCAGCTTTATATCGATGGCGCCCAGGCCAAGCTGAAACAGGCGGCCCAGGCCCCCCAGGTGATCAGCACCGGCGACAGCCGCGGCCAGCTGGGTTTTGAAAGCGGTGCCGTTGGCCGGATTAATCGTCAGTCACTGCTGCGGCTCGGCAGCAGCTGTTTCCTGCTCAACAAGGGGCAGATCCTGGTTTCGGGCAAGCAAGACGGTTGCACCCGCTCCTCACGCATGAGCGTGCGGGGCACCAACTACGTGCTCCAGGTGGATGAATCCGGCAGCGCTGAGCTATCCGTCCTCGAAGGCAGCGTGCAAGTGGAACCCACCGAAGGCAAAGCTGCCCCTGTGACGGTGCAGGCCGGCCAACGGCTGCGGCTTAGTGCCACTGGCCTAATGCTCAGCCTGTTGAAACTGAGCCTGGCCGATTACCAGTCGATCCTCGATGGCCCGTTATTTAGGGGCTACAGCGGCCGCCTGCCCGGCTTCGCTGACTTAGAGAGCTACCTGCATCTCAATGTGCCGGGCGTGAATCTGCCGGGCGCAAACCTGCCATCCATACCCAGCCCAGTTACCCCCTCCCTGCCAGTGCGGTCCCTGCCAATCCCCCGCTTCTTCTAACCAGTCCAGAGGCTGAATAACCCCAATGGCAGAAACAAGCCGCCCTTCCCCCAGCCTGGTGGCCTTTGCCATGGGCCTGGGCTGCCTCAGTGGCCTGGTAAGTGGCTGGCCACCACCGCTCTGGCGCAGCTGGGGCCTCCAGGTGCAAAGTCAATTGCTGAATTGGGCTGGGCCCCAACCGCCGCCCCCTGGGGTGATCGTGGTGGCGGTGGATGATGCCTCCCTGCAACAGGGCCAATGGTTCCGCCAACAGGCCCAGCCGCCGGCCTGGAGCCAGGGGATAGATAAGTGGCCCTGGCCCAGGCGCAGCTATGCAGAGCTGATCCACAAACTGCGGGCCGCCGGTGCCCGGGCCGTGGCCGTGAACTTGCTATTTGAGGGGCCCAGCAGCCATGGGCCCGGCGATGATCAGGCCCTAGCCCGGGAGCTAAAGCACCAGCGGGGGCGGGTGGTGCTGGCCGCCGAAATGCTCGAACCGGAGGACCGCCAGGGGGCGGGCGGCCTCAGCCTCAGCCAGCCATTACCGCTATTCCAGCAAGCAGTGGGGGGCCGCCAACGCCTGGGGCTCACCAACATGCTGCTGGGGGAAGACGCGGAGGTGGGCCCCCACCCGGAGGCCTATGGCACCCGGGTGCTGGCCCCCCATCACTTCCCGCTGCACCAATCGCTACCCACGGCGCTTTTGCAGGCTGCTGGCCTGCGCAGCCGCCAGGCCGATGCCGAACGCCACCTGCGGCCCTATGGACCCGAAGGCCAACTGCCGCGGCTCTCCGCCTGGGAGGTGCTTGATCCCCAACGCTGGGCCCGGCACCCACTCAAGGCCCAGCTGAAGGGCGCCCTAGTGCTGATTGGCCCCACCCTGGAACAGGGGCAGAGGGGCCACGGCAGCGCCTTTGGTCCGCTCTCCGGGGTGGAGCTGATGGCCACGGCCACCGCCAATTCCCTCGACGGCACGGGCCTCGCCCCCTGGCCGCGCCCCACCTGGGGCCGGGCCCTGGCCGGCGGGCTGCCGGTGCTGGCGATCGGGCTGTTGGCCCTGGCTGGTCCGGGGCTGCGTTGGCGGCTGGGCTGGTCGGTGCTGGGGCTAGGGGCCCTGGTGGCCAGCGCCAGCGGTGGGCTCTGGCTGGGCCACCGCAGCCTGCCGCTGCTGGCCCCCGCCGGCAGCCTGGTGCTGCTGGGTAGTGGTTTAGCCCTCGACGGCTATTGGCGTGAAGAACGGGAAAGGCGACGGCTGCGGCGCACCTTTGAGCGCTATGTGGCCCCGGCCGTGGTGGCGGAAATCCTCCAAGACCGCGAGGCGGCCGAGGGGATCCTGCGGGGGCGCACCCTGCCGGTAACGGTGCTGTTCAGCGACCTCAAGGGATTCACCGCCCTCACCCAACAGCGCTCCCAGGAGGGCCGCAGCGCCGACCTGGTGCAGCAACTAAACACCTACCTGGGCGCCATGGTGGAGGTGATCAATGCCCATGGGGGCACGGTGGATAAATTCATCGGCGATGCGGTGATGGCGGTGTTTGGCTCCCCCCGCAGCCGCGGCACCGCCACGGAAGCTGAGCAGGCGGTGCGCTGTGCCCTGGCCATGGGCCAGCGGCTAAAGGAACTAAACCAGCAATGGCAAAGCGAAAACACCGCCCCGCTCTCCAGTGGCGTCGGCATTGCCAGTGGTGATGCCGTGGTGGGCCAGATCGGCAGCCCCCAGCGGCTGGATTTCACCGTAATTGGTGACACGGTGAACCTGGCCAGCCGGCTGGAAAGCCTCACCCGCAGCCTCAACACCCCGGTGCTGTTTAACGGCCGCACCGCCGAATTAGTGCAGGCCCACCTGCCGGTGCAGGCCCTGGGGGAACAACCGATCAAGGGTATGGGGCCCGTTGCAGTATTCAGACCGGCTTGATGGGGCCCGCCTCATCAGGTGGGCCTTAGCCCTTGAGCTTTTCGATCAGGATCTGGTTGGCAAGCTTGGGGTCGGCGCGGCCACCGGTTTGTTTCATCAATTGGCCCACAAAGAAGCCCTGCAGCTTGTTTTTACCGCCACGGAAGGCCTCCACCTCGGCGGGGTGGGCGGCCAGCAGCTGCTCAACGATCGCCGTGATCGCCGCCGGATCGCTGATCATGCCCAGGCCCTTGGCCGCCACGATCGCCTTGGCGGAACCGCCTTTTTCCAACAGCTCCGGCAGGATCTCCTTGGCGATCTTGCCGCTGATCTCAGCGGCTTCGATTAATCCCACCAGCTCCGCCAGTTGGTTAGGCCGCAGGGGCAGATCAACGTAGGAAAGCCGATGGGCATTCACATGGGCGGCGATATCACCCGTGATCCAGTTGGAAACCGCCTTGGCATCGCCACCGGCGGCCACCGCCGCCTCGAAATATTCAGCCATGGCCCGCTCATCGGTGAGCACCCGGGCGTCGTAGATCGAAAGGCCAAATTCATCGGCATAGCGATGGCGCTTGGCGGCGGGCAACTCGGGCAATTGCGACCGCCAGCCCTCCCGCTGGGCTGCCTTTACTTCAATGGGCCCCAGGTCTGGTTCGGGGAAGTAGCGGTAATCACTGGCCCCCTCCTTACTGCGCATGCTCTTGGTGAGTTGTTTACCCTCATCCCAAAGCCTGGTTTCCTGAACGATTAATTCACCGGCTTCGATCGCTTTGATCTGGCGACCAATTTCATAATCACAGGCCTTCTGAATGGCGGAGAAGGAGTTCATGTTCTTGATCTCCACCTTCACCCCAAAGGGATCGGCCTCACTGCGACGCACGGAGATGTTTACGTCACACCGCAAGGATCCCTCTTGCATGTTGCCATCACTCACCCCTAGATAACGCATAATCCGGCGAACTTCGGCGGCATATTCCGCCGCCTCCCGGCCGGTGCGCAGGTCTGGCTTGGAAACAATTTCGGCCAGGGCCACCCCGGCACGGTTGTAATCCACCAGGGAATGGGTGCTGCCGGCTAACCGATCGCTGCCTGCATGCACCAACTTGCCGGCATCCTCCTCCATGTGCAGCCGCTCGATGCCAATCCGCTTCAGATATGTGTCCTTACCTTTTTCAGCCACCTCCACCTCAATCCAGCCGTTCTCGGCGATCGGTTGGTCGTATTGGGAGATCTGATAGTTCTTGGGGAGGTCGGGATAGAAATATTGCTTGCGGTCAAACTTGCTGTGTTCAGCAATCTCTAGGTTTAAGGCCATTGCGGCCTTCACCGCATACTCCAACACCTTTTCATTGAGCACCGGCAAGGTGCCGGGCAAGCCCAATACGATCGGATCCACATGGGTGTTGGGCTGATCACCGAAGGCGGTGGAAGCCGGCGCAAAAATCTTGCTGGCGGTGCCCAGCTGCACATGGGTTTCGAGGCCGATAACCGCCACCCACCCCTCGTGCCCGATGGCCGACGCCATAGCTGCCTCTGTGCTGAGGGGCGATCCTAGGCAAGCGAGGCCTGCCCCGATCATGTCCAGTTCCGACCCCTTGCTAGTGCTGGGCGGTGGCCTGATGGGTTTGGCCATGGCCCACCAGCTGGCCCGCCGCGGTCGCCCAGTGATGGTGATCAGCCGCCGCCGCAGCGAGGCCGCTGGTTTTGTGGCCGCCGGCATGTTGGCCCCCCACGCCGAGGGCCTAGGGGGGGCGCAACTGCAATTGGGCCAGCGCAGCCTGGCCGCTTACCCCCAGTGGGTGGCCCAGATCGAAGCCGATGGCGGCCTCCCCTGCGGTTTGCGCCCCTGCGGGATTGTGGTGCCCTTTACCAGTGCCAGCGCCCGGGATGCCTACCCCACGGCGAGCCTGGGCCAGGCCCTGGACCGCGCCGGCCTCGGGCAGGAACTGCCCGGCATCGGCGCCAGTTTTCAAGCGGGGCTGTTGTTTAACCAGGACGGTCAGATCGATAACCGCCGCCAGCTGATGCGGGCCCTGGAGCTGGCCTGCAGTGCCCTAGGGGTGCAGTTCCAGGAGGGGGCCGAAGTGCTGGCCCTTCGGAGCGGCAGCAGCGGTCAATTGGAGGCGGTGCAGGTGCGCACGGCCGAGGGGGAAGAGCAAACCCTTAGCTGCGGCGAAGCGGTGCTGGCCTGCGGCGCCTGGAGTGGCCAGCTATTGCCGCAGCTGCCGATTTTTCCTGTGAAAGGTCAGATGTTGTCGCTGCAGGCACCGCAACGGGCCCTGGGCCGGGTGGTATTTGGCCCCGGCACCTACCTGGTACCCCGGGAGGATGGCCTGGTGGTGGTGGGGGCCACCAGCGAAGCCGAGGCTGGCTTCAGCGAGGGGCTCACCCCCCAGGGGCAACGCACCCTGCAGGAGGGCATCGCCGCCCTCCTGCCCCAAGCCAGCCTCTGGCCGCCCATGGAGCGCTGGTGGGGGTTTCGCCCCTGCACCCCCGACGGGGGTCCCTTGCTGGGGCCCAGTGCGATGGCGGGGCTCTGGCTGGCCAGTGGCCACCACCGCAACGGCGTGCTGCTGGCACCAGTGACGGCTGAATTGCTGGCCGCTGAAATCTGCCCAGCCCCCGGCCAAACGGAAGCCGCCAGGGCCGCCGATCGACGACTACTGGCCGCCTTCCGTTGGGATCGCTTTTAAGGAACCTTCGCTATGGGGGCCACCGCTAAGCAGCCCGCTGGCCGTGGCCTAGCTCAGCCTTCCGTGCGCCAAACCTGGTCGGCGGGGCTCCAATCGCTCAATTCCGAGGCCTGGAACCAAAGGCCAATTTCAAATTCAGCGGTTTCCGGCGCATCGGAGCCGTGAATCACGTTACGGCCGATATTGATGGCCAGGTCGCCACGGATGGTGCCGGGGGCAGCCTCCAGGGGCTTAGTGGCACCAATCAGGGTGCGGGCACTGCCGATCACGCCATCCCCTTCCCAAACCATCGCCACCACCGGACCGCTGCTGAGGAAATCCACCAGGCCAGCGAAGAAGGGGCGCTCCCGGTGCACGCCGTAATGCTCTTCCACCAAACTGCGGGTGGGGGTGAGTTGTTTGAGGCCTACCAATTTGAAGCCCTTACGCTCAAAGCGACCGATGATTTCCCCCACCAGGCCCCGTTGAACCCCATCGGGCTTGATGGCAAGGAAAGTGCGTTCGATGGCCATGGGGAAGACGATAAACAGCCAAGCCATCGTCTGCGGCAGCCCTGCCGCTTGGCAAGCTGCCTAGATTCTTGACTTCCCCCTGGGGCGCTGCCCTGTCCTGTTTCGATGCTTCTATCCAGCGCCCCCGCCAGCTCCGCGGCCTGGTCCGTAGCTGACAGCAGCAGCCTTTACGGCCTCGAGCGCTGGGGGGAGCCCTATTTCAGTGTGAATAGCCGCGGCCACGTGATGGTGCAGCCCCGCGGTGATCGGGGGGGCTCCCTCGATCTGGTGGAGCTGGTGGCAGGCCTCCAAGACCGCGACCTAAGCCTGCCACTGCTGATCCGCTTCGACGACATCCTCGAAGACCGGCTGGAACGGCTCCACGGGGCCTTTGAACGGGCCATCGCCCAATACGGCTATAGCGGCCGCTACCAGGGCGTATTTCCGGTGAAATGCAACCAACAGCGCCATGTGGTGGAACAGCTGGTGGAGAGCGGTCGCCGCTGGCACTTCGGCCTCGAGGCCGGCAGCAAGGCAGAGCTGCTAATTGCCCTGTCGCTGCTAGAGGACCCAGAGGCCCTGCTGATCTGCAATGGCTACAAAGACAGCCGCTACATCGAAACAGCGATCCTGGCCCGGCAACTGGGCCGCCAGCCGGTGGTGGTGATCGAACAGGCCGATGAGGTGGCAAGGATCATTGCCGCTAGCCGCCAGCTGGGGGCAGCCCCATTGATCGGCGTACGCGCCAAGTTGTCTACCCGCAGCACCGGCCGCTGGGGCAGTTCCGTGGGGGAACGGGCCAAATTCGGCCTATCAGTACCCGACCTACTGCAAACGGTGGAGGCCCTACGCCAAGCCGATCTGCTCCATGACCTGCGCCTGCTGCACTTCCACGTGGGCAGCCAGATCAATGACATCGCCGTGCTCAAGGATGCCCTGCAGGAAGCTGGTCAGCTGTATGTGCAACTGGCCGGCCTGGGCGCCCCCATGGGTTTTCTTGATGTGGGCGGCGGCCTCGGGGTGGATTACGACGGCAGCCGCACCGCCACCGCTGCCTCCACCAATTACTCCCTACAGAACTACGCCAACGACGTGGTAGCCACGGTGCGGGAATGTTGCGAACCCCACGGCCTACCCCTGCCCACCCTTGTAAGTGAAAGCGGTAGGGCGATCGCCAGCCATTTCTCGGTGTTGGTGTTCAACGTGCTCGGCAGCGGCGGGGTAGTGGATGCGATCCCACCGGCGCTGGAGGGGGAGCCATTGATTGTGCGCAACCTGCGCGACACCCTGGCCGGCATCGGCGCCGAAAACCTCCAGGAGGCCTGGAATGACGCCCGCAAATTCAAGGACGACGCCCTTTCGGCCTTTCGACTTGGTTACCTGAGCCTCGGGGACCGCGGTCGCGCCGAACAGCTGTATTGGGCCTGCTGCTGGGCCATTGCCCGCCAGCTGCCGGCCACGGGGGTGCCCGAGGACCTGCGCAACCTGCAGGCGGCCCTGGCCAGCACCTACTACGCCAACCTTTCGATCTTTCGCTCCGCCCCAGACACCTGGGCCATTGATCAACTCTTTCCAGTAATGCCGATCCATCGCCTCGACGAACGGCCCGATCGGCTCGGTAGCTTCGCTGATCTCACCTGTGATTCCGACGGCAAGCTAGCCCGCTTCATCAATGCCGGCGGCGAAAAACCACTGCTGGAGCTCCATAGCCTTAGGGAAGGGGAGCCCTACCTAATCGGTCTGTTTCTGGCGGGGGCCTACCAGGAAGTGATGGGCAACCTCCACAACCTGTTTGGCAGCACCAATGCCGTGAATATCCGCCTGGGTGCCGGCGGCCATTACCGCGTAGACCATGTGGTGCGCGGCAACACCAATGCCGAAGTGCTGGAGGCCATGGAACACAACCCCGAATCGCTACTGGAACGGCTACGGCGGGCCAGTGAAACGGCGATCGACCGCGGCCAGCTCTCGATCGGCGCCGCCCGCCAGTTGATGCAGCACCTGGAAACGTCGCTGCAGCAAAGCACTTACCTGGAGACCGACCTACCAGGGGGAGCCCAGGAGCTGAATGCCTCCCCAGAAGTAGGGGTGGCCTAGGCCCGTGGCGGCTAGGCGCCGCTGGGAGGCATTCAGCCCCGCCAACAACACCTCCCCATTGGCGCCCACCACCTGGTCTGCCTCTAACCGAATCAAGCCGCGGGAAAATGCCTGGCGGGTGAGTTGCAACGCCTCCGCCTTGGGGACGCCAGCCTCCAGGTGCCGGTAGGTCTGCACGAAAAAGGCTGAGGTGGCCACATCATCCACATACCAAAGGCTGCCAATCGCACTGCGGGCCCCGGCCTGGAGGGCCAGGCCAGCAAAGCCCAGTTCGCTGTCAGCATCCCCCAGGGCGGTGCGGCAGGCACTGAGGCTGATCAAATCCAAGGGGTTGTCTTGGCGGCGGCTACGCAGGGAGGCAAAATCCCGCAGGGGAATCGAACCCTCACCGGTGTACAGCCGCGATTGCCCAGGCCCACCGGGCAAGAATTCGGCGTGGGTGGCCACATGCACCCGTCGGAAGCGCGGTTCCGCCGCAGACACCAACAAAGCCGCAGGGGTAAAGGCGCTGTTTAGATGAATCTCCGCCTTCTGGCCCACCGCCACCGCCCGCAGTTCCTCCGGCACCAAAGGCAGGGGGGCAAGCCCCTGGAATTGGGATGCCCCCAGGGCCAGCAACTCACCGCCCATACCCAGGGGCACCTGCAGGTTGGTGAGATTTAGGGAGGGGGTAAGCGATAGGCCGTAGCGCTCGCCGAGGAACTGCTCACCGTCGTGGAGGGCGGCATAGGGGATCGCCTGCAGGCCCTGGTCGGCACTGATCAGCAGGGTGGTGATGCGCTGGGCTTGCAACAGGGGTTGCAATTGACCAAAAATCAGGCGGTAGAGGCTGCGGGCCGGGGAGGCAGGATCCTGCACCTGCAGCGATTCCTGGCGGGAAAGACCCCCATAGAGCCGTTGCAGGGCCTCGCGGAATTCAGCCTGGCGCAGGGGCAAACGCAATCCCTGGGGTTCGCCGATGGCGCTGATCAACACCAGATCTAGGTGGGCATCGGCTCCTTCCAATGGCGAGTTGACCGGCGCCGCTACATAGCGCAGGTGCACCACCGCCGGGTTGTAGGCACTGCGGCTGAAGGCAGGCAGCAGCCTGCCCAGGGGGCCGCTGGGGTTGGCGCTGGCCCGTAGGCCTAGGCCCTCCAGATCAGAGGCACTGCGCTGGCTGCCGCCACTGCGCACCGCGGCGATCGCCTGCCGCAGGCCGGTTTGCACCTGGGCGGTGGTGGGGGCCTTGTCGCCGGCCGTCAGGGACAAACCCAGGGCAACGGCAACCTTCTCGCTGTTATTTTTTTCAGACTGCTCCAGGGAGGCCACCGCCTGGGCCGGGGCTAGCCGCTCTGCCAGTAGGGCTTGGGGCTGGGCCAGGCTGCTGCTGATCTGGGACCACTGGTACTGCCCCACATCTTTGGGCCTAGTCACCAGATCTGGATCGACCCTCAAATCCAGGGTCGAGGGGTTGGTGGGGGCTGGGGAGGGGGGCGGGCCGGAGCTTATTGGGGGCCCCGGGGAAGGTTGCGGGCCGGGGCCTATGGGTGTAATCGGCGGAACTTTGCCGGGGGGGGCTTTTGGTGGTAACACCACCTGGTCTGGAGGGTTGATCCTCCCAGGGGAAGGAGAGGTATCAGCAGGGGGACGGCTCAGCGACACGAACGAGCGATTAATGCCTCCCCCCAGATAGGGGGTGAAGCTGACGAGACTGCCGTTGGTGAGGCCATTGGGAACCTGCCATGGGCCCAGCGCTGTCTGGCGTCCCGTGAGCACCAGGGACGCTGTAGAGCCCGAAAGAGGCTCCACATTGGCCTGAATTTGAATCGTGCCAGGGGAACATGAGCTTCCACAGGACGGGGCGAAACCAGCCAATCTGGTTAGTTCTCCACTATTGCTAACGAAGCCCACTTGGGGGGCGACCCCACCCACCTCAGAGGCACTGGTAAAGGGAGTCAGGTAGCCCTTAGGGGCATTATCTCGAACAAAACCACCTACTTGGAAACCTCCAATAAAGGCTTGGTCATTGGAATCCTTGATAAATGCACCATCGAAGGCCTGGGCTAGAAGGCGCACCTTGTCGGAACGAATCGGATCCCCCTGCAGCGTCACCACCGAACCCACCAGGTTCAACTCAGGGGCGCTGATGCCCCCAGTCACCGTGATTGCAGCCCCACCCACCCCACCGAAGGTGTTGATTTTATCCATCAGGAATCCGGCAAACTGGGCCTCAGTCCTGTCGGGGATGGTGGCCTCCAACACCGACTGGCCAATGTTCATGCCAAAGTTAAACAGTGCTCCAGTGGAGTCCCGAAACATCAACGCATCCACGGCCATCAACGAAAGGGGCCCCATTCCCGCACTGGAAAATCCCCGATCAACGCTGAAACCAAAGGGATTCATCAACATCACCTCAGGGGTGACACCTCCCCAATTACTCAACCCAAGGGAACCGGCCAACTTGCTGGGACCGGTTTCAATTCGTCCAAAAATAGTTTGCACCCCAGTGGTGCCATAGCCGTCAAACACCGCCGATCCATTTGGTGCGATATCAAAACGGCCAAAGGAATGAAAAAGCTTCCCCCCCCTTTGGGTGCCACCGGTGATAAGTGCATCGTTTGGGGTTCCCCCCACTTGGGTACCCAAATTGAGAGAACCCGTGCTAGAGGTCACCTGGGCCAGGGCTCCAGGGGCAAACCCCAAGTTGGGGAGCGCCAACATCACAGCGAAGCCTCCCCAAAACGAAACCCTCAACATTGGTAGCCCAATCGAACGACTGCATCCTCCTCCACAAGAATCCGTGGGGGGGGGTGATACAAAATCATTTTAAGCGGTGAGATAGCTCAAATATGTTCTGGTTGCTGGCCCAACTGGTGGAACCGGCCCTGCAGCCCGGTCCGGTGCGACTTCCTGCCAGCGCCCCCCTGGAGCGCCCGGCGGAACAGCCGTTGGCCCCACCTATCGAATTGAGCCCAGAGCTAAAGGGGTCAGGGCTCTACAGCCCCGAGGCCCTGCAGGATCAACTCGAACGCTGCGGCCAAACCCCCTCCTCTGCCATTGCCCCAGGCACAACCCCCAGCCAAACGCTTAACACCTGCGCCGCCGCACTAACTGCCCAGTTGGTGGCCAGGGGATACGTGAATTCGCGGGTGATTGTGGATGCCCTGAGCAGCCCCCCGCGGCTTGAACTGGTGGAAGGTCGTTTGGTGGAACTGCGTGTTCACAGCAGCAACTCCGCCTTAGCCCGTCGCAGTCGCCGCTGGTTGGCCCCACTGCAGCGGGGGGCCCTCCATCTGCCCTCCCTGGAGGAGGCCCTCCAACGGTTACGCCAACGGCCCGAGGTGGCGTCAGTGCGGGGCGGCCTTGGCCGCTTGGGCAGCGACGCCTCCAAGGCGGTGCTCAACCTGACAGTGGAACCTGCCCGCCAACCGGTCAATGGTGAGCTGAGTTTGCGCAACGACGGTAATCCCGGCACCGGCGAGGCGCGCGGCCTACTAACCCTCAGCAAAACCGGTCTGCTACAGCACAGCGACCAGTTGTTGCTCTACGGCGAAATCGACACTGATCAGGAGCCTGAAATCGGCTACCTGGTGGGATCACTCAGCTACACAGCCCAAATCAACGACCAACTCAGCCTCACGGGAGCCTTCGGGATTAGTCGCCGTAACCTAGTAGAGGTGGCAAACCCCTACCACGACCTCTCCTACAGGCAGCTGCAGGGCTACGGCCAGCTCAATTGGACCCTTAAGGATGGCCTTAGCCAACAGTGGTACAGCTTTGCCGGCCTGAGCCTCAACCGCAACGATGCTTTTCTTCGAGGTGATGCCGTCCCCCTCGTGGTTGGTGGCGGCAACGACGGCTGGCTGCGCACTGGATTTCTGAGGGCTGGCCTGGGGTTCAACGGTTCCGCCCAGGCCCTGGCCTGGGGGGGGCAGCTCTACGGCCTGCAGGGGATTGCTGGCTTCTCCACCGCTGGCCAACAGCAGGCCCTAGGGGAGGTGGGGGTACATCCCGGCGAGGCCAGGGCCCTGGGCGCAACCCTGGCCACCAGCTGGCTGGCCCTGCCCCGCCTACTGCTCACCGCCCGGGGGGCCGCCCAGCTGGCCTTCAACCCCCTCACCAGTGACATGGGCTTTACCCTCGGCAGCGACAGTGGCCTGCGCGGTCTCCCAGGGCAACTGGTGAGTGGCGACAGTGGCTATCTCGGCAGCATGGAACTGGCCTACACCGTTTGGAAAGGAAAGAACAACCGGCTGCAGCTGGTGCCCTTCGTCGGGGCCGGCGAGGTGGAAAGCAACCGCCAATCAATTCGTTTTCTGGATACCGCAGGGGCCACTGGGGTGCTAGCCCGTTGGCTCCAAGGCAACCAATGGAGCCTGGAACTGGGCTGGGTAGCACCATTCCAAACCGAAAATCAAACGCTCTGGAACAACTGGGCATTGAGTGATGGTTTGTACACCCAGTTCAAACTGCGTTTTTAAATCTTGGCCCGCCGCTGGAAAGCCCTGGTCGCCGTTCTCAGCCCCTACGGCATTGGCTTGCTGGTGCTGGCGGGCCTCAGTGCCAGTGGCATCAGCGAAAATCTCAACCTGCTGCTTTACGACACCAGCCAGAATCTGCGGACTGCCCCCTCTGGTCGCAACACTCCAGTGCGACTAATTGGCATTGATGAAGCTGATATCCGCCGCTATGGCTGGCCCCTAGACGATCACCTGCTCACCCAGGCGGTTCAGCAACTGAGCCGCTATGGCGCCCTCGCCATCGGCATCGACCTCTACCGCGACCGGGGCATGGGCCAAGGGGCCGAAGAACTGCGGCAGGAACTGCGCCAGAATCCAAAAGTTGTGGCGATCTTCAACGCAGCTGAGGCGATCCCAGCTCCACCCACCACCCCTGCCCGCCAACAGGCCTTCAACGATCTGGTGCTGGATGGTGATGGGGTGCTGCGCCGGGACCTGGTACACGTGGACGGCCAACCGGAGAACAGCCTGGCCCTGCCCCTACGAATGCTGGAAATAGCCAAAGGCAGCTCAGAGCTTCGCCAGAGCTTTAACCAGGAGCCGTTACGCCAGCAATGGCTACAACCCAGCTCCGGCGGCTACAGCCAAGTGGATGCATCCGGACGCCAACGGATGCTGGCCTTCCACCAGCCGGGCAGTTTCCCGCTTTGGAGCCTCACACAGCTACTCAAGGGCCAGATTCCGCCCCAACAAATCAAGGGTTCGCTTGTGCTGATCGGCAGCACGGCCGCCTCCCTGCGCGACAATTTCAATACCCCCTTTACCCGCTTCAGTAACGCCGCCAGCCTCGACACCATGCCCGGGGTGGAGGTGCATGGCCATCGACTTGCAGCCCTGCTGGACCTGGGGACAGGCCGAAAGTTCCAGATGGAACCACTGCCCAGTGGGGCCGAAGCTTTGTTGTTGCTGCTGGCCATGGGGGCCGGCCTCGCCATCGGCGAAGGGGCCCAGGCCCTGCGCCGCAGTGGTTGGCTATTGCTAATCGGGGAACTGGCCCTGCTGGGCCTCGGCTTTGGACTGCTCTTACACGGCCATTGGCTGGCCGTGAGCCTGCCCGCCGCGAGCCTGGCGGTATTAACTGCCGCCGGCTGGTTACGGCGGGGGGCGGCGGGCCAGCTGCAACGGCGCCAAATCGAACGCTTGCTGGGTCAAACCACCTCCCCAGAGGTGGCCGCTGAACTCTGGAACCAAAGGGAAACCCTGCTGGAGGAGGGGCGCTTCCCGGGTCGCCAACTCGCCGTAACGATCCTGTTCGCCGACATCGTGGGGTTTAGTGAGGTGTCGGAACGGCTACCGCCCGCCGACATGCTGCAGTGGGTAAATCGGGGCATGGAACTATTCGTGCCGCTAATCCATAGTCACGGCGGCATGGTAAACAAATTCACCGGTGACGGTTTCCTTGCGGTGTTTGGAGTGCCCTTGGCCCAAAACCCCCGCAAGACCGCCACCAACGCCCTGGCCACCGGCAAAGCCCTGCAGGGGGCTGTGGCCAACCTAAAGAAACAACTAGATGCCGAACAGGGGCCAATTCTGCGCCTGCGGGTGGGGATTCACAGCGGCGAGGTAATTACCGGTTCCATGGGTAGCAGCGAAAGGATGGAATACGCCGTGATTGGCGATGTGGTGAATGTGAGCTCCCGGCTGGAATCCCTGGAGAAACAACGGATGGATAGTGATTGTCGGGTATTAGTTTCTGGAAGCACCCTTGAGCTTGTGGATGGTCAGCCTTGGCAGCTCAGCAATTGGGGGCACTTCCCGATTAAGGGTCGCGATCAAACCGTAGACGTTTACGAATTAATCGCAACTAAAGATTAAAGCTGCTGACAGCGCACCGGCAGCTGTTCCGGCCAATCACCGGGCAGGGGATCTCCCCCCAGCACGGTTCTCAATTCCGCGGTGGCCACTGTGCCCCCGCACTTGGCCGCCAGTCGATCCAACAGGGCCCCAGGGGGTTGCCCCGGCCGAATCAAACTGAGGGCCGGCGGTGAGGCAGTGGTCACAAAGGCCAAGGGATCCCCAGAGGGCCCCGCCGCCCCGGGGCATAGAAAAGAACTTTCCCAGCGGGTTTCCGTGGCTAAGGGCGGCAAGGTAAGCAAGCGCACCCCAGCAGCCATGGGCTCCAACTGATAAGAGCGCAGCCCCTGCAGATTCAGCAGCAGCGGATAGGTTTGGGCGGCGGGCCCCTCCAGCAGGGCAATGCGGGGGGCCTTGCCCACCGCCACCCCCTGAATGTTTGAGGAGGGCAGCAGATGGGCAATCAAGCGGGAGGTGCACTCGCCGCGGGTGCCCCCGCCCACCCGGCGACCGGGGAATTGATTTTGAGACTGCTGCTGGGCCAGCCCCGGGGTGGGGAGCGGCCCCACCCCCGCCCACAAAGTCAGCGCTAGGAGCGCCTGGGGCAACTTGACCATGGCAGGACTCAAGTTCAGATCCATGGGAGAACCTTTGCACAGCGGGCTAGGTATCGCTTGTTTAAGCAATCAATCTCAGCCGTGATCTAGATCACGCGGGGCTCACAGCAAACAGCGTTTCCGCAGGGGTTCGAGGCTCAGCAAACGCAAGCCAGCCCCCTCTTCCTGGAGATAACCGCGATCGCGCAACTTACCCAGGGTGCGGGAGGTGGTTTCCCGGGAGAGCCCTGCCAGGGCCGCCAGTTCCCGTTGGGCCAGGGGGGGTATCAGTGCGAGCACATCCTGGCCACCGGCGCTGTGGCGGGCCAGCTCCGCCAGGGCATTGAGCAGCCTGGTGGTGGCATCGGCCGAATGAATGACAAAGCGACGGTTTAGTTCCCGCAAGCGTTTGCTTTCCAATTGGGCGATGGCCAGGGCCAGGGCCGGCCGACTGAGCATCAACTCCCGAAACACTGCCCCCGGCAACTTCACCAGGCTGAGCGGAGTAAGCGCCAGCACATCAGCGGAACGGGGCTTGTTATCCAGGAGGGCCAGTTCGCCAAACACATCTCCCTTACCTAGCAAAGACAACACCACCTCCTCCCCCTCGGAGCTATGGCAACGCACCTTCGCTAATCCTTCGAGAATCACAAACAGGGTTTCACCCCAGTCATTCTCCTGCACCAACAATTGATCAGTGGCAATGGCCGTATGCAGCTGCCGCTCCAACAGCCTTTCCAGATCAGAAACATCCAGGCTCTGAAATAACGGCAGGGCCTGCAGTTGCCCAGGGGAAAGGGGGGGAAGGGCCATCTCAGCGGGGGAGCAGGTAGATGCAGGCCAGGGCCCATAGCAATTTGGAGAACAAATGCAGGCCCTGGTCTGGCCACAACTGATACCAAGCGCGGCATTTACCCCAATCAATCAGCATGTGCGTGAGCCATTCGGCCAAGCCCAGCAACGGCACCCCCGTAAGCAAGGCCACAATCAAGCCATGGATCGCCCCGTGGGCCGTGAGCCAGTAGCCCCAGGGTATGGAATTGCCGGGGCCTGGGCACTTCTCCCGGGCCATGCGGTTGTTTTGCAAGCCGAAGTCCCCCAGGAAATGGCCCATGGCCAACATCAAAAACAACTCAAATAAATTCATCAGCCCACTCATTTCTGATTTCCATCAGCCAATTCTGCAGCCAGGATGAAGGCCAATGCGGCCTTCGCCCATGGTTGTACTGGAGTTTTGGATCATTGCAGCCCTAGGGATCCTGCTGCTGCAAGGGCTTAACCGCCTCTGCCTACGCCTGCGCTGGCCGGCCTTTCCCTGGCGGCTACCCAGCCTGGCGTTGCTGAGCTGGGTGGGGGGCAACAGCTTCAACTGGGGTGGAGCCCACCCCAGCCTGCGGCTGGTGGTGGCCATGGCCGACGACCTATTGCTGGCGGTGGTGATCATTCGCCTGCTGATCTGGCTGGTGCTGGAGTTGTTTCCGAAGCTACGGCTCCTGCCCCCCACCCCAAAAATCCTGCGGGATCTGCTCTTGGTAGCAGTTAGCGCCCTGGTGGTCGTGGTGCTGTTGCAACAACGGGCCCGGGTGGACCTGCTGGGGCTAGTAACCACCTCAGCGGTGCTGACGGCAATCTTTGGTTTGGCGGCCCAGGAACCACTGAAGGATCTAATCGGTGGCCTCAGCCTGCAACTGGAGCAAGTACTAAATGAAGGTGATTGGATCGAGGTGGAAGGCCTTATTGGCAAGGTGACCTCCGTGACCTGGCGCGACACCCAACTGCGCTGTGCGGATGGCTCCAAGCTCAATATCCCCAACAACCAACTCACCACCAAGAGCCTGCGCAACTTCACCCAATTCGGCCCCTTTGGCAACAGACTATTTATTGGCCTCAACTACAGCTTGGCACCAGCCCAAGCCAAATCACTACTGCTACAACTGGCCCGCCAACACCCCCTGGTGCTGCCCAATCCCGCCCCCGTAGTGCGGATCGCCGCCTTTGATGACAGTTCAATTCGCTATGAATTATTAGCTTGGCAGGCCGACTATGGCCAGATGCTCGGTCTGCGCAGTGACCTGATGGAACAACTCTGGTACCTGCTGCGGCGCCATGGCCAAACAATCCCCTACCCAATCCAAGACCTGCGGGTAACGACCCTGGCTGATTCCGCTGCCATCGGCGCCAGCAACAGCCAGAACCGCAAAGCAATCGCCCATAGCCAGCAACTTGAACTACTCCAGAAGGTGTCGATCTTCGACAACCTCGCTGACAGCCAGCTGGAACAACTTATTGAAACAAGCGAGTGCCATAGCTATGGCCCCGGCGAAGCGGTGGTACAGGAAGGGGACCAGGGCCAATCCCTGTTTCTGGTTAGCGCTGGTGAAGTGGAGGTAACTAGACGTTTAGCCAATGGCAGTGATATCACTATCACTCAACTGCACCGCGGCGAAATCTTTGGCGAAATGACCCTTTGCACTGGCGAATGCCGCTCCGCCACGGTGCGTGCCACCCGGGAATCCCAACTGCTGGAGATCAAACGCGAGGCCATGGCAAACCTGCTGCAAGAGGACCCTGGCCTGCTGGAGAGCTTCAGCCAATTGGTGAGCCAACGGCAGGCGGAAATCAACCATCTGGAATCGGAAGCCGCCGCCGCCCAGCAACAGGACCTAATGGAACGGATGCGCCGCCTATTCAGCGGGTGGATGCACTGAGCCGTTCAGCCAACTGCCGCAACAGACCCCGCGAAAAATAACGGGAGCGATGCAACAGTTCCTCAAAGGATTCGCGCGGCACCTGGAAGGCCCGCAGCCCCTCAGGGCCAGCTTTCACAGTGTTGTTGCGGGGGCCGCCGGTGATCACGCCCATCTCACCAATGGTTTCCCCCGGGCCAAGGATCACCAGGGCCCCAGCCTGAAGGCTGACCCGGCCGGCCCCGGCCAACACCACCCCTAGGCCATCGCTGATCGCCCCTTCTTCCACCACCACTTCCCCTGGCTGCCATTCATGGATCTCCCCCTGGCTAGCCACCCAAACCAGGCCCGCCGGGGGTAGATCGGCAAATAAGGGAGAGGCCGCCAGGTAGGGAAATTCATTGGCATCGGGGTGGGGTTCCCCCCGGCGCTGGATCTCCAAGAATGGTGAACTGGCGAGGCCCTGGCGGGGATGTTGCAGGCGCCGGGCTAGGCGCTCAGGGGTACGCTGCCGCTCCACCATCAGCACCCAGCCAGCAGTATCTGGATCTGGGTCCTCCCAGAGCAAATCAAAGGCCGCTTCGAGGCTGCCCGCCGCCGCCATTTGCGGAGGTAGGGGCGCTAACGCCGCGGCCGCCAGCCGGGGGGCCAGCAATTGGCCTAGCCCCTGCACCCGCAACTCCATGGCCAGCCCCAAGGGCCGCAGCAGCGCATCCCTGCTGGCCTCTTGCTGCAGCAGCGTCAGCAACGCCGCCTGGGTTTGCCACTCCAGCAACAAACGGTTGAGCCGCTGACGTTCGAGGTCCCCCTTCGGCCCAAAGCTTTCAAGCATTTCCGCCCAACCCTCCTCGCTGAGGCCACAGCTGGAACGCAACCGTTCCAGCCGTTCCGCCAAGGCTGGGTGCAAATGGCCTGGATCTAGTAAATCGATGCCTGCGGTAGCCAACAGGTCTTGGATTGCCTCCGCCACCGCCTCCTTGCGCAGGTCCTCCACCTGGCGGTCCCTGGCATCGAGCTGTAGCAGGCCTGGCTGTTCCTGGGCCAGCCAACGCATCACTTCGTGGTGGTCCTGGGCCTCCAGTTGCAGGGTTTGGCGCAGATCCTGCAGTTGTAATAGGGAGGCGGCGCGATCGAGACGGCCGGTGCGCAGCATGTCTGCCACCACCCCGCGGTAGATCTCGCGGGAGCGCTGCAGCCCCACCGCCGGCAACGCCTTGGCAAGGGTGAACACCTCCTGGGGGGAGAGTTCTGCGAGGGAACGGCCATCAAGGGCCGCCGCCAACTCCGGCAGATCCTTTAGCTGGCGGCGCAAACTCTCGCTGGTGCTCTCGCGGCGGTAGGTGGCCTGGTCTCTACCCCAGCTACGAAACAACCAGATCGCCGAAACGGCGAGCACCAAGGAACGAATCAATTGGCCCCCATTGGGTCCAAAGGCCCCCTGGCTGGGGTCCACATACCAAAAGAAAATATTTATCGCCGCAAAGGTGGCGATAAAGCGGGTATGGGAAGTGGCGAGGCTGGCCGCCTCCCGTCGCCCTTGGCGGACGTAGCGCCGTTGCTGCAGCCTGGCCAGCCACCGGCATAGGAGCACAGACAGCCAGGCGGCGAGCCCTAGGGCCAAAGGCACCGCCACCAGGCTGGGCAAAGGCAATGGGGGAAACAGGGGATCCAGGGCACGCCCCGGCAAACCGGCGTCATAGGCCCACAGCCCCGAACGCAGATAAAAAAGGTCATCGCCCTGAGATGAGACATCGCCATCCATGCGTTGCATCAGCTCAAAGAAGGCCCACACCAACCCGGGATAGGAGTACCAGGCCCAATCGAGGCCCCGCTTGCCGGAGAGGTTCTGCCAAAAGGCCCGCTCGGCATCGATGTCTAGGCAGGGGGCCTGGCAGGCCACACAAACACTCTGTTCCTTGCCGCTATCCCCCAGGCTGCGGCACATCGACTGGGTAATTTTTGAATTGCTCCCGAGGTGGGCAGGGCTGCCTAAGACACCGCGCGGACCGGTGAGCACGGTCTGCACCGGGGCCATCGGGCACACGTACTGGCACCAAGCCTTACCGCCATAGGCCCAACCAACGGCGATAGCCGCCGCCAGGGTCACCATTAAAAACAGGGCCAAACCCAGGGGGCTGCTGTTCACCACCAACAGGCGTAAACACAGGCCGGCAATCAATAACGACCACTGCAGCTGCACGTGGTGGCGACCCAACCAGGAATCCGTGGCCACCTTCACCACCTCGGGCTTGCCCCCCTTGCCTAGCCGGGTGCGCTGGCGACCCAGGGCCCGAAACAACTGGGAAGCAAAGGCCAAGGGACAGATGCGCCGCCAAAGCTCATGGCTCAGCAGCACGATCATCAACACACCACTGGGCACCACCACGCCCCAAAACAGGCGATTGCCCGGCTGATGGTGCAGCAAACAATGCGAATTGTCAGCCCGGCATTCAGGCACCAGGTTTGCTGGCATCGAGAGCGGCAGGAGCAGCGAAAGGATGAGCAATAGCCAGCCGATCAATAACACCCACCGCACAAGCCGCGCCTGGCGCTCGGGCCACTGGCTGAAGATCTGCATCAATGCTGGACCTAATTAAAATCAACCTTATAAACAGGCCAGCTCAACCACAAGCCGCGAACGCTTAACGGGCACAGAAACTCACCCTCAAACTGAGTTGATCGGTGGGGGGCGGCAGTTCGCTCGGATCAAAGCCCGGGGCCGCCGCCAGGGCTCGCAGGGCCATGGGTCGAGGCTGGGGTCCCCCCTCCAGCTGCACCTCCAGGGGTCGCAAGCGGCTGAGCCCCAGGGCAGCGGCCAGCTCCTGGCCCTGGGTGAGGGCTTCGCGGTAGGCCTGTTTAAGCAACTGTTTGCGGGCGGCGGCATCGCCGGCGGCGGCGGCCTGGGCCTGCACCGGTTGCAACTGCACCCCAGCCAAGCTGCCCAGCTGTACTAAGTCGTTGAGCCGCTCCGGTGCCAATACCCCACTCAATTGCACTGATGCTTGAATTCGGCCGGAGCCAGTCCAGCTGCTGGGGGAACTCACCTCCAACTGCTCCACTGCCAACCCCTGCAACCCCTGACGCACCGCCCCCAGCCGCCCCTGCAACTGCTGCAGGGCCTGGGCCTGGTCGCGGTCCTCGGCGCGCACCGTAAGGCTGAAATGCAGGCGCTCACTGGCCCGCTTCAGGCTGGCATTACCCCGGGCCTGGAGCAGGGTGCCCTCGCAGACGAGCTGCACCTCGGCCTTGCTGGGGCCAGGGCTGCCGCCCAGGGCCCAGCCGAGTCCCACCAGCAAGGCAGTGCCAAGCAGCTGTGTTCTGGAAACTTTCAAAAGCCAAAACCAAGACAGCTCAGCTTGGCCAGCCCCAGTTACCAAGCGATGACCGCAGCGCTCCGGTTGATGACGAAATCAGGCCCAGCCGGAGCAGTTGAACCGTGAGATTAGGCGGATAGGGCCGCCAGCAGTTCCGCCCGGGCCGCCACCAGGGCCGCTTCGAGGGCGGCTGGATCACGGCCCCCGGCCTGGGCCAGGTGGGGGCGGCCGCCGCCGCCGCCGCCACAGCGTTTGGCCACGCTGCCCACAAACTTGCCGGCCTGGAGACCAGCCTTCACCAGCTCCGGCCCAAAGGCCGCCACCAGGGCCACCTTGTCGGGTTCGGGCACACCTCCTAGCAGCACGGCGGCGCTGGCGCCGAGCTGTTCCTGGAGCTGTTGGGCAGCGGATTGCAACCCATCACCGGCCACCCCATCGAGGCGGGCCACCAGCAGCTGGGGGGCTCCCCCCGCAGCGGTCGCCTCACCCACCGTTTCCGCCTGGCTCACCAGGGCGGCCGCCTTAGCCAGGGCCAGCTCTGCACGCACCGCGGCCAGGGCCTTGGCGTTGGCCTTGAGCTCCTCCTGGAGGGCAGCCACCCGCTCGAGGATTTCGGCGGGCTGCACCTTGAAACGATCGCTGAGTTGGCGCACCACCGCCTCCCGCTCATTGAGGTAAGGCAGCACCGCCGGCCCAGCCACGGCCTCGATGCGGCGGATGCCAGCGGCCACCCCGGCCTCGCTGATGATTTTGAACAGGCCGATCTCAGCGGTATTGGCCACATGGGTGCCGCCACAGAGCTCCATCGACACGCCGGGCACATCCACCACCCGCACCACATCGCCGTACTTCTCGCCAAACATCGCCACGGCCCCGGCGGCCTTGGCCTGCTCGATCGCCAGCTCCTGCACCTCTAGGTGGTGGGCAGCCGCGATCCAACCGTTAATTAGCTCCTCAATCTGTGCCTGCTCCGCCGCTGTTACGGCCCGGGGGGAATGGAAATCAAAACGCAGGCGATCGAAATCCACCAGGGAACCGGCCTGGGCGATGGCGGGATCCACCAGCTGCTTTAGGGCCGCCTGCAACAGATGGGTGGCCGTGTGGTTGGCCTGGGCCCGGCGGCGACAACCGCGATCCACCTGGGCCTGCACCACATCCCCCACCGCCAAGCTGCCCCGGTCCACGTGGCCGCTGTGCACAAACACGCTGCGGTTGCGGCTCACCGCCTCGATCACCACGATCAGATCAGCATCTGCACCACCCTCGGCAGCACCGCCGCTAAGCACCCCCCGGTCCCCCACCTGGCCGCCGCCCTCGCCGTAGAAGGGGGTGGAATCCAGCAGCAACTGCACCTGGTCGCCGGCCCTGGCCTGCTGGGCCGGGGCACCGTTCACCACCAGGGCGAGCACGCAGCTGGGCTGCTCCAGGTATTCATAGCCCGTGAAGGCGGTGGCCCCAGCAGTGGCCCCGGCGGTGGCCGCCACCTGGTCGATCGATTCCTGCAGGGTGAGGTCGATGCTCACCGCCGCCGCCTTGGCCCGCTGGCGCTGGGCCTGCATCGCCAGCTCAAAGCCGGCCAGATCCACCTGGAGGCCATGTTCCTCGGCGATCTCTTCGGTGAGTTCGAGGGGGAAGCCGTAGGTGTCGTAGAGCTCGAAGGCCTGCTCCCCGGAAATCTGCTGGGGCTTACTGGCCAGCACCTCCGCCAACAGCTTCTCGCCCCGCTCCAGGGTTTCGAGGAAGCGGGCTTCTTCCCGGGCCAGCTCAGCGCCGATCGCCTCGCGCCGCTCCAGCAACTGGGGATAGGCCGTAGCCATTAGCTCAATCGAGGCTTCGCCCAGGGCCGTAAGGAAGGGCTTGTCGATGCCCAGGAGCCGTCCATGGCGCACCACCCGCCGCAACAGGCGCCGCAGGATATAGCCGCGGCCCAGGTTGCTGGCGCTAACGCCGTCGCTGATCAGCATGGTGATGGCGCGGCTGTGGTCGCCGATCACCTTCAGCGACGTTTGGCCCTTGGCATCAAGCTGGCGGTAGTCAACGCCGGCCAGGGCCGCCGCCGTTTCAATCAGCGGATAAATCAGATCTGTTTCGTAGTTATTAGGCAGCTTCTGGAGGATCTGGGCCATGCGCTCGAGGCCCATGCCGGTGTCGATGTTGCGGTTAGCCAGGGGCGTGAGCGTACCTTCGGCGTCGCGGTTGTATTGCATAAACACCAGGTTGTAAAACTCGATAAACCGCGAGTCGTCCTCCAGGTCGATGCCGTTGTCGCCCAGCTCTGGCTTGAAGTCGTAGTAGATCTCCGAACAGGGGCCACAGGGGCCGGTGGGGCCCGAGGCCCAGAAGTTATCGGCCTCATCCATGCGGATGATCCGTTTGGGATTTACCCCCACCCTGTCGCGCCAGATCGCCTCGGCCTCGTCGTCTTCCCGGAAGACACTCACCACCAAATTCTTTGGATCTAACCCAAACACTTCAGTGCTCAGTTCCCAAGCCCACTGAATCGCCTGCTCCTTGAAGTAATCACCGAAGGAAAAGTTGCCGAGCATCTCAAAGAAGGTGTGGTGCCGCGCCGTGCGGCCCACGTTCTCGATGTCGTTGGTGCGGATGCACTTCTGGCTGCTGGTGGCCCTGGGGGCCGGCCGGGGGGCCTGGCCCAGAAACACCGGCTTAAAGGGCAACATGCCGGCGATGGTGAGCAGCACCGTGGGGTCCTCTGGCACCAGGGAGGCGCTGGCGACGCGCTGGTGGCCCCGGGCCTCATAAAAGGCAAGGAAGGCCTCGCGGATTTCGGCGCCGCTGCGGGGCTGGGCGGAAGCAACTGCCATGGACCGAAGAACTCAAGCGCCGAAACCCCATGATCCCGCAACGCCCTGCGGGGAGCCCCCAAGTGGGGATCCATAGTGGGGCAGCCAGGGCGCTGCCGCCCACTGCCGCCACGGCCATGAGCCTGCTGCACGCCGTTTGGCTGCAGACCCCCACGCAGCCCTGTCTGGTCCTCTGGGCAGACACCTGGCGGGTGGCAAAACCGCAGAAGTTGGAGGGGCTTAGCGCCCCCCAGCCCCATCCCCTCGCCCTAGGCAGCGACGACCTAACCGCCTGGCTCGAGGAGCTGGGGCGGCTGCCAGCGGCGCCAGCGACAGCAGAGCTGCAGTTCAGCCTGAGCCTGCCCAGCCGTAGCAATGGCCTACCGCTGATGGCAGGCGAAACCCTGCCCAAGCAGCTGGAGTGGTGGCCCTGGCAAGTGCAGGGCCTTGCCCTGGATGCCGCCGCCGCCGCCGATTGGCTGGGGCAGTTGCCGCTCTCCGGCCAGCACCCAGAACTGGGGGAAGAACTGCTCTGGTGGGCCCACCTGCAGCGTTGGGTGCTGAGCCTGGTGGCCCGGGGCCGCTGGCTCCCGGCCGTGCAGCTGGCCCCCCAGGCCCGGGCCCAATGGCAACCGCTGCTCAACCACGAGGAGGACCGCCGCCGCCTCGAGGACCTGGCCCAGCGCCTGCCCCGGGTGGTGACCAGCGGGGCAGGCGCCCCGGAAGCAACGCTGGCCTGCCGCCGCCCCGGCGCCCGGCGGCTGCAGGTGGCGGCAATCGTGGCGGCCCTGGTGGATGGCCAATTGCGCCAAAGCTTCCAGGCGGAGGAGCAGGGGCTAGATCCGCTGCTGGCCGCCTGGCAGCGGGCCCTTGGCCCCGGCGAAGGCAACCTCGAGTTGAGCCCTGAAGACGGGGAACGGCTGGCCACCGCCACCGGCCACTGGCGCGAAACCGTCGCCGGCCGGGTGGCCCCGGCCCGGGCGGTGCTGGAGCTGGAGGTGCCCCCCAACGGCAGTGAGCTCTGGAAGCTGCGCTTTGGCCTGCAGGCGGAGGCCGACCCCAGCCTGCGGCAACCGGCCGCCGCGGTGTGGGCCGCCGGCGATGGCGAACTGAGCCTCGGCGCAATCAATGTGCCCCAGCCCGGCGAACTGCTGCTAGAGGGCCTCGGCCGGGCCCTAGGGGCCTTTGAGCCCTTGCAACGGGGCCTGGAGGGGGCCGCCCCGGAACAGATGGACCTGGCGGCGGCCGAAGCCTTTGTGCTGGTGCGCACCGCCGCCGCCAAGCTGCGCGATGTGGGGGTGGGGGTGGTACTGCCCGCCAGCCTCAGTGGCGGCCTTGCCAGCCGCCTGGGCCTGGCGATCAAGGCGGAACTACCCAGCAGCGCCAAGGGCTTCAGCATCGGCGAAACCCTTGACTGGTCGTGGGAATTGATGATCGGCGGGGTCACCCTCACCCTCAAAGACCTGGAACGGCTGGCGGGCAAACGCAGCCCCCTGGTGCAACACAAGGGCGCCTGGATCGAACTGCGCCCAGGCGACCTCAAAAACGCCGAAAAATTCTGCGCCGCCGATCCCGCCCTCAGCCTTGATGACGCCCTGCGGCTCACCGCCAGCGACGGCGACACCTTGATGCGCTTGCCGGTGCATCGCTTCCTGGCGGGGCCCCGTTTACAGGCAGTGCTGGAGCAGTACCACCAGCAGAAGGCCCCAGATCCGTTGCCGGCCCCCGAGGGTTTCGCTGGCCAGCTGCGGCCTTACCAGGAACGGGGCCTGGGCTGGCTGGCCTTTCTGCATCGCTTTGACCAGGGGGCCTGCCTCGCCGATGACATGGGCCTCGGCAAAACGATCCAGCTGCTGGCCTTCCTGCAACACCTCAAGGCCGAACAGGAATTGAAACGGCCGGTGCTGCTGGTGGCGCCCACCTCGGTGCTCACCAACTGGAAACGGGAGGCGGCCCAATTCACCCCTGAACTGCAGGTGCTGGAGCACTACGGCCCCAAACGGGCAGCAACCGAGGCCGCCCTCAGCAAAGCCCTCAAGGGGGTGGACCTGGTGCTCACCAGCTATGGCCTGCTGCAGCGGGACCGGGAGCTGCTGCTGGGCCTCGACTGGCAGGGGCTGGTGATCGATGAGGCCCAGGCGATCAAAAATGCCAGCGCCAAACAAAGCCAGGCCGCCCGGGAGCTGGCCCGGCCCCTGCGCCAGAGCCGCTTCCGGATCGCCCTCACCGGCACCCCGGTGGAAAACCGTGTCAGTGAACTCTGGGCACTGATGGATTTCCTCAACCCGCGGGTGTTGGGGGAGGAAGACTTCTTCCGCCAGCGCTATCGCCTACCGATCGAACGCTATGGCGACACCGCTTCGCTCAAGGACCTCAAGGCCCGGGTGGGACCCTTCCTGTTGCGGCGGCTTAAAACCGATAAATCAATCATCAGCGACCTACCGGAAAAACTCGAACTAAATGAATGGGTGGGGTTAGGCCCAGAACAAACAAAGCTCTATCGCAAAACCGTTGACGAAACCCTGGAGGCAATCCAGCGGGCACCGCTCGGCAAGAAACATGGCCAGGTGTTGGCGCTCCTCACCAAGCTCAAACAGATCTGCAACCACCCGGCCCTGGCCCTCAAGGAGGAATCCGTGGGGGAAGGCTTTGCCGCCCGCTCCGCCAAGCTGCAACGGCTGGAGGAAATCCTCGAGGAGGTGGTGGAGGCCGGCGACCGCGCCCTGCTGTTTACCCAGTTCGCCGAATGGGGCCATTTGCTCAAGGCCCACCTGCAACAGCGCTGGAAGCAGGAGGTGCCCTTCCTGCATGGGGGCAGCAGCAAAAACGACCGCCAGGCGATGGTAGACCGCTTCCAGGGGGATCCCCGCGGGCCGCAGCTGTTCCTGCTGTCGCTGAAGGCCGGGGGGGTGGGCCTAAATCTCACCAGGGCCAGCCATGTGTTCCACATCGACCGCTGGTGGAACCCAGCCGTGGAAAACCAGGCCACCGACCGCGCCTATCGGATCGGCCAAACCAAACGGGTGCTGGTGCACAAGTTCATCACCACCGGTTCGGTGGAAGAAAAGATCGACAAGATGATCCGCGACAAGGCAAAACTTGCCGCCGAGATCGTCGGCAGTGGCGAGGAATGGCTGGGGGGCCTGGAGATCAGCCAGCTGCGGGAGCTGGTGAGCCTCAGCGAGGTCTAAGCGGCAAGCCAGGGGCGAGACTGGTCCCCTTGGGCACGCCCCCATGACCAGTTCGAGCACCACCCTCAGCAAGGAAGGCCTCGGCCAGCAGCCCTGGTGGGTGGCCGAATGGATGGAACTGATCAATTCCTACCGCTACAAGAAGCGGTTGGAACGGGCCTGGATCTATGCCCGCGAGGGCAACGTGCTCTCGATCCGTTTTGAGGGGCGCCGGGTGCAGGCCCAGGTGCAGGGCACCGAAGCGGAGCCCTACAAGGTGAAGCTCTGGCTTGATGTGCTCACCGATGAGGACTGGGAGTTCGTGCTGGAGGCCCTCACCCAGAAGGCCCGCTGGACCTGTCAACTGCTGGCCGGGATCATGCCCGATGACATCGAACGGGCCTTTGCGGTGAGTGGTAAACGGCTGTTCCCCTTCAAGCTCCAGGAGGTGCGCAGCGAATGCAGTTGCCCCGATAAGGCCAACCCCTGCAAACACATCAGCGCCGTTTATTACCTGATGGGTGATCGCTTCAGCGAAGACCCCTTCGTGTTGTTTCAACTGCGGGGCCGTAGCCGTAGCCAACTGCTTAGCGACCTGGCCGAACGGCGCCGCCAACACCTGGCAGACGAACGCGCCGCCCTGGGGATGCCCCCCCCGGCCAGCCCCGCCGCCGGGCCCCGCCCCGACCCGCTCAGCTGGTGGGCCTACACCGCCCCCCTCGACCCAGACCTGGTGGTGATCACCCCGGCCATGGCCGGCAGCACCGGTCTCGATGAGGCCGGCGACCTACCCCTAGCCGTGGAACCCCGCTTCCCCGAAGCCAATCAGCTGTTCCTGGATCGCCTGCGCCAGCAGGGCAGCCTCATGGGCCAGCTGGCCATGGCCAAGGCGATGGGGGCCGGGGCCGGGCCATGAGTCCAGCGGCAGCAACCAACGATCCCCCCTGGCTCAGCCCCCAAATGCTGGGGCTCACCAGCCTGGTGTTGGAGTCGCACCAACGGCTCTATGGCCAGCCGCTCCTTCGAGCCCAGGGCAGCCGCCTGGCGGCCCAGGAGCTATTTGTGCTGGATCGGGTGGTGTTGTGCCACGACGGCTCTGCCGACCCCCAGTTCATCTACGCAAACCGGGCGGCATTGCAACTCTTCAAGCGCAGTTGGCCGCAGATGGTGGGGCTGCCCTCGCGGCTCAGTGCCCGGCAGCAACATCACCTTGATCGCCGCCAAGCCCTGGAAAAAGCTCGCCGCCAGGAGGCATTGACGGGCTATGGCGGTGAGCGGGTAGATAGCCAAGGCCGCCGCTTCCAAATCCGCAACGCCCGGCTTTGGAACCTGCTGGACGAAGAACGCCATTACCGCGGCCAAGCCGCCTGTTTCGGCAATTGGTGGTGGGAACCGTAATGGGTGGGGAGGGCCGCACCCCAAGGGCCGGTTCACCCCCTGCCAGCCAACAACAAAGCGGGAAACACTGAATGCAGGGCAACGGAGAAGTACCGCTGCCCATCAACCCCGTGAGGACCCGAAAATGCTCACCCTTCGCAATGCCCCCTTCGAACTATTCGAGAAGCTGGAGCAACAGCTCTCCCACGCCGAACGGGTGCCCGCCGCCGAAGTGCGTGAAACCGATTCCGCGTACACGATCAGCCTGGAACTGCCAGGGGTGGAGCGCGCCTCCATCGATGTGAAAGCCACCGAGCGCAGCCTGGTGATCAGCGCCGAACGCAAGGCCCCAGAAGCTCCCACCGCAGCCACCGGCGACCCAGGCCAGGCCCAACCGCTAATCAGTGAGTTTCGCTATGGCACCTGGAGCCGCAGCTTCCGCTTCCCCCGCGGCATCCACCGGGATGGCCTCAAGGCCCATTACCGCGATGGGGTACTGCAGGTAACCGCCCCCAAGGCCGAGGGCGCCGGCGCCGTAACGGTGACCGTGGACGACTGACCAAGGGCTAAAAACCCGAGGTTTCACAGCAAACAGCCGGGGGGGCCTGCAACAGGCGAGACTCAAGCTGACATCCATGCATGGTCTTCGGATGGAACTGGTTCGCGTTCGCACCTCAACGGCCCCTGGCTTGGGCCTCTGGCTCAACACCCTGCGCAAGGGCCTCGGCCACCTGGGCCACCGGGTGGAAATCATTGATAACGGTCCGGTTTATGTGGCCCTGCGGGCCAGCCACCCCGACATCGAGGGGCTTCTTTGTGTAGACGCCACCCTGCAGGCAGACCGGGACCAGGGGGGCTTGGAACTGCTCACCCGGCTGCGCTGGCATGGGCACCAGGGCAGCGACGAAACCCTGGTGCAGATGCGTGATCAGATCTCTGGGCTCATTGCCAATGGCCCTGGTCTCAGCCTGCGGGTTGCCTAGGCCCTTGCCGCTGTCCTTAGGCTGATCTTCCGCCGCCCCGATCCAATGGAGCCCAGGCTGTTGGAACCCAGGCTGTCCCTACAGCTGGCTGAGATTGCTGCTGATACCACCACCCTGCGGTCCCTCGACTGGGATCGCAGCCGTTTTGACATCGAATTCGGCCTGCGCAACGGCACCACCTACAACGCTTTTTTGGTGCGCGGCGAACGCACGGCCCTAATCGACAGCAGCCACGCCAAGTTCCGCAGCAGCTGGATTCCCCAGCTGCAGGAACTCATTGATCCCCGTGCAATCGATCAGCTGATCGTTTCCCACACCGAACCCGACCATTCGGGCCTGGTGGCAGACCTGCTGGAACTCAACCCCGAGCTGGAGATCATTGGCTCGAAGGTGGCGATCAACTATCTGGAAAGCCAGGTGCACCGCCCCTTTCGCCATCGGGCGGTGAAAAGCGGCGATGAACTCGACCTGGGGGTAAACCCCAAGAGCGGGGTGCAGCACCGCTTTGAGTTCCTCAGTGCCCCAAACCTGCACTGGCCAGACACGATCTTTAGCTACGACCACGGCACCGGGGTGCTCTACACCTGTGATGCCTTTGGGCTGCATTACTGCAGCGACGATGTTTTTGACCGCGATCCGGGCGCCATCGCCCCCGACTTCCGCTACTACTACGACTGCTTGATGGGCCCCAATGCCCGCAGTGTGTTGCAGGCGCTCAAGCGCATGGAGGCATTGCCGGAGCTGAAGCTGATCGCCACCGGCCACGGGCCGCTGCTGCGGGATCACCTCAACCTGTGGGTGGGCGACTACGGCGACTGGAGTAGGGATCGCAGTAAGGGAGACCGCTATGGGGCAGTGGTTTACGTGAGTCAATACGGTTTCTGTGATCGCCTCAGCCAGGCCATTGCCCGGGGGATAAGCAAAACCGAACTACCGGTGCAGATGGTGGACCTGCGCGGCACCGACCCCCAGGAGCTATCGGCCTTGATCGGAGAAGCCAGTGCCGTGGTGCTTCCCACCCCGCCGGCCAACCCCGATGCCGAGCTCCAGAAAAATTGGGGCACCCTGCTGGCGGCCCTCCATGCCAAGCAACCAGTGGGGCTCTACGACGCCTACGGCGGTAACGACGAACCGATCGATGCGGTGGCCAGCCAGCTGCGGGGCCTGGGCCATGCCGAGGCCTTTGTGCCCCTGCGCATCCGCAGCGTGCCCGATGCCGCCGCCTATCAACTCTGTGAAGAGGCCGGCACCGACCTGGGCCAGCTGCTGATGCGCGACCGGGCGATTGCGGCGATGAAGGCCCTGGATGCCAACCTCGACAAGGCCCTGGGCCGGCTCAGTGGCGGCCTCTATGTGGTTACCGCCCGCCAGGGGGAAGGGGAAAGCAGCCGCAGCAGCGCCATGGTGGCCAGCTGGGTGAGCCAGGCCAGCTTTAATCCCCCCGGCCTCACCGTGGCCGTGGCCAAGGACCGGGCCATCGAAGCCTTGATGCAGGTGGACGACCACTTTGTGCTCAACGTGCTAGCCGAACAAAACCACCAGGGGCTGCTGCGCCACTTCCTCAAACGTTTTCCCCCCGGCGCCGACCGCTTCAGCGGCGTGGCCACCCTCGATACGGTGGCCCAGGGCGGCCCGGTGCTGGTAGACGCCCTGGCCTTCCTCGACTGCCGCGTGCAACAGCGGCTGGAATGCGCCGACCACTGGCTTATCTATGCCCTGGTGGAAAACGGCAACGTGGCCGACAACGACTCCCTCACCGCCACCCACCACCGCAAGGTAGGCAACCACTACTAATGATTAGCTCCGGCCCCAACGGCACCCCCGCCCCCAGCAGCGACGACCGCCAGGTGATCCAGCTGCCCCTAGACGAGGGGCTGGTCTGCCTGCGGGGCCTAAGCCCCCGGCGGCTGCGCTTTGAAGTGGAATACGGCCTCGAGCGTGGCACCTGCCACAACAGCTTTTTGTTTGCCGGCTCCCCGGCGGTGCTGGTGCACCCGCCCGGGGAAGCCTTTGCCGACCCGTTCTTGGAGGCCCTGCACCAGCTGGTGCCCCAAGACCAGGCCCTCAGGGTGGTGGTGGGCGATGTGAACCCCAACCGGGTGGCGCTGCTGCATCGGTTGCTGGCCGGCTGGCCCCAGCTGCAGCTGGTGGCCTCCAACGCCGGCGCCAAGCTGCTGCAGGAGCTTTGGGGCCGCCGTAAACCCAACCCCACCCCTGAAGCCGAAACCAGCCCAATCCCGGCCCTGCCGCCGGTACAGGTGGTTAAAACCGAAGAGCTGCTGCCCTTGGCCGCCGGTCGCTTTTTGCGGCTGCTGCCGGTGCCCACCCCCCGCTGGCCCGGGGGCCTGGTGGCCTTTGACGACCAGAGCGGCCTGCTGATGAGTGGCCGCTTCTTTGCCGCCCATCTCTGCACCAACAGCTACGCCGAAAGCCACCGCAGCGGCACGGAAGAAGACCGCAGGTATTACTACGACTGCCTGGTGGCGCCGATGGCTAGCCAGGTGGAGGCGGTGGTAGATCGCCTTGAGGAATTGCCGATCCGCAGCATCGCCCCGGGCCATGGGCCGGCCATCAGCGAAAGCTGGCGCAGTTTGCTGAGTGATTACCGCCGCTGGGGGGAAGGCCAACAGAGGGCCAGCCTGGCGGTGACCATGCTTTACGCCAGCGCCTATGGCAACACCGCCGCCATCGCCGATGCCATCGCCCAGGGGATTGCCCGGGCTGGGGTGCGGGTAAACAGCCTCAACTGTGAATTCAGCAGCGGCGAAACCCTGCTGGAGGCGATCCGCAATTGTGATGCGGTGTTGATCGGCTCCCCCACCCTCGGCGGCCATGCGCCCACCCCCATCGTTTCGGCCCTGGGCAGCCTGCTGGCGGCCGGCGACCGCCAGAAACCGGTGGGGGTTTTTGGCAGCTTTGGCTGGAGCGGCGAGGCCCTCGACCTGCTGGAGAGCAAGCTCACCGATGGCGGTTTCCAGATGGCCTTTGCGCCGATTCGGGTGAAATTCAGCCCCGATGCCCCCACCTTGAAACGCTGCGAAGAAACCGGCACCGCCCTGGCGCGCCAATTGCAACAGCAACACCAACGGCAGCAGAAACGCGGGGGCGGCGGCCTCAATGAAAGCCGCAGCGATCCAGCGGTGCTTGCCCTCGGCCGGGTAATCGGCTCCCTCTGTGTGCTCACGGCCCGCAAGGGCTCCGGCGAGAACGCCCTCAGCGGCGCCATGGTGGCCAGCTGGGTGAGCCAGGCCAGTTTCCAGCCGCCGGGCTTCTCCGTGGCCGTGGCCCGGGACCGGGCGGTGGAGGCCCTACTCCATGGGGGCGATTGCTTTGCGCTCAACGTGCTGGCCGCCGGCAAGGAACTCGGCCCCATGAAGCAATTCCTGCAGCGTTTCCCCCCCGGCAGCGACCGCTTTGCCGGCCTCGAGCTTGAAGTGAGCCCCGGCGGCCAACCGCTGCTGCCCGACGCCCTGGCCTGGCTGGAGGCCACGGTGGTGCAGCGGATGGAATGCGGAGACCACTGGGTGCTCTATGCCCAGGTGAATGCCGGCGGGCTCTGGGATGAGGCCGGCCAAACGGCCTTGCACCACCGCCGCAGCGGCGCCTTCTATTGAGGGAGGGGCAGCTGCCCCAGATCCAGTCAATTTGTTGCAAGTTGGCCTGGGCTTGCTCAAATAGTGTGTCGTTCTTGGCCTGGGCGCGTGGCAGCAAGCGATCTGATAGCTAAGCCAAAACAAAATCCCCTGCGCTACCGGGGTTTTGTGCTGCTACCCCAGGAAGACATGGGCTGGCTGGTGCGACCGGAACGCAGCCCGATGAGCGTGCTTCCCTTCCGGGCCCCCGCCTGTTCCATAGCCGATGTGAAGGCCCTAGTGGATTGGCGCCTGGCCAGGCTCGAACGCTGCAAAAAGCCGCAATTGCAGCTAGTGGAGCCTGAGGATCAGCTGCGTAGCGCCTAGGCCGCCTGGGGCGGAGGGGTGGGCTCCCAGCTATGCAGGGGCAACACCAAAGTAGCCCAGGTGTCCTGGCGCTGGGGGCGGGCCCGGCGCGGCTGACGCACACCAAAAGGCACCCGAACCACATTGGTGCCGGCCACATTCACTGTTTCACCCCGGTCCAACAGGTGCTGGAAAGGTAGTTGTGGCCCTGTTCCCTGGCTGTCGTTGGTGCCCATGGTCCCCTCAAGCAGCGGTGACAAGGAAGGCACGGGCCCTTCCATCGCAGTTGCAACAGATAATGACTGAAAGGCAAGGGCTAAATCAAGGAGAAAACCTTAAATTTTCAGCGCTTAGGTAATTAGGCCTGGTATTTCACCCCTCGGGGCTTCCTATCATTCCAGCGCCCCTGAGCAACTGCACACCAGGTGGCGGTCCCCATAGGCATTGTCGATGCGGGCCACCGCCGGCCAGAGCTTGTTTTGCCTAAGGCCCTCCACAGGGAATGCCGCCTGCTGGCGGCTGTAGGGGTGCCCCCAGTGCTCCGCCGTTAGCGCCGCCAGGGTGTGGGGGGCCTGGCGCAGCGGGTTATTGCTGGCGTCGGCTGTGCCCGCCTCAATCTCCGCCACCTCGGCGCGGATCGCCGCCATCGCCTCCACAAAACGATTCAGCTCCCCTAGGGATTCACTTTCGGTGGGTTCCACCATCACCGTGCCCGCCACGGGCCAGCTCACGGTGGGGGCATGGAAGCCATAGTCCATCAGGCGTTTGGCCAGATCTTCCACCTCAATGCCCGCCGAACGTTTGAGGGGCCTTAGGTCGAGGATGCATTCATGGGCCACCCGACCTTGGGCGCCGCGATAGAGCACCGGGTAATAGGGGTTGAGCATTTCGGCCAGGTAATTGGCGGCCAGCAGGGCCACCGCCGTGGCCTGGCGCAGGCCAGCCCCGCCCATCAGCCGGATGTACATCCAGCTGATCGGCAGGATGCTAGCGCTGCCCCAGGGGGCCGCAGACACCGCACCGATCGCCTGGTCGGCGCCGCAGGCCCCCAGGGGATGGCCCGGCAGGAACGGGGCCAGGTGGGCGGCCACGGCAATGGGCCCCACGCCGGGGCCGCCGCCCCCATGGGGAATACAGAAGGTTTTGTGCAGGTTGAGGTGGCACACATCGGCGCCGAAATCGGCGGGACGACACACCCCCACCTGGGCATTGAGATTGGCGCCATCCAGATACACCTGGCCCCCATGGCGATGGATCAGGGCGCAGATCTCGCCGATGCCGGCCTCAAACACCCCATGGGTGGAGGGGTAGGTAACCATCAGGGCCGCCAGCTGATCGCTGTGGGCCTCCGCCTTGGCGGCCAGGTCTGCCCGGTCAATGTTGCCCTCGCTGTCGCACTGCACCGCCACCACCTCCAGGCCAGCCAGCACCGCACTGGCGGGGTTGGTGCCATGGGCGCTGGTGGGGATCAGGCACACCCGGCGCTGGCCCTGGCCGCGGCTGCGCTGCCAGGCGCGGATCACCAACAGCCCGGCGTATTCCCCCTGGGAGCCGGCATTGGGCTGCAGCGAAACGGCGGCAAAACCAGTGATCACCGCCAGCCAGCCCTCCAACTCAGTAATCAGCTGGCGGTAACCGCGGGTTTGGGCCGCTGGGGCAAAGGGATGCACCCGGCTGAAGGCCGCCCAGCTCACCGGCTGCAGTTCAGCGGCCCCATTCAGCTTCATGGTGCAGCTGCCCAGCGGGATCATCCCGTGCACCAGGGAGAAGTCTTTGCTGGCCAGCCGCTGGATGTAGCGCAGCAGCTCGGTTTCGCTGCGGTAGCGGTGAAACACCTCCTGGGTTAACCAGGGGGCCTGGCGCCGGCCAATGGCGCCCACCCCATGGGGTTCCGGTAGGGCCTGGAGCAGCTCTGCCACCGCCGGCACCGGCTGGCCCTTGGCCTCCGCAAACAGGGCCAACAGCTGGGCCAGCTCAGCCTCGTCAGTACAACTGTCGAGGCTGATGCCCAGGCCCGTAGCCAGGGGCAAAAAGTTGAAGCCCGCCGCCTCGGCCCTCTCCAGCCAAGGGGCCGGGTCCGGCAGCTGGATCCGCAGGGTGTCAAAGGCCGGTGCCGCCTCCAGCTGATAGCCCAGCTGGCCCAAG
>JBDLTB010000054.1:0-12968 GCA_039799245.1 Cyanobacteriota bacterium | reverse complement strand
CCCGTTCGAGGTGCAGCTGCCTGATGGATATGCCGTGAGTGGGGTTGTCTTGTCCGATCAGTTGAAGAGCCTTGATTGGCGATCGAGGAAAGCGAAGTTGATCGGGAGGCTGTCCTCGGATGTACTTGCGAAGGTTACTGCGAGGCTGTTACCTCTCCTTGAACCTGCCACTCTTTAACACACCCCTCGAGTGGGACAGGCCGCCGCCATCAACTCTCTGCTTCGCTACCCCAGGCTCCTTGCCTGCCACCCAGGGGCAGCGTTAGACAGGCCAAGCAGCCAGTTGCGCGCCCGTATCTCGTGGGATACACTGAGGCATGCTTGAAATCAGGGAGACGCCTGCCTATGCCGCGTGGTTTGCTGCCCTGCGTGACCGGACTGCAAGGGCTCGTATCGACATCCGGATCAGACGGCTCTCCCTTGGTAACTCAGGAGATATTCGCCCTGTAGGAGATGGCGTCTCAGAGCTGCGGATCCATTACGGCCCCGGCTATCTGATCTATCTGACAAAGCAAGGAGATGCTGTCGTCATTCTTCTTGTAGGCGGTGACAAGAGTTCTCAAGACAAGGATATTCGCTTCGCTAAAGAACTTGCTCGAAACCTCTAAGAGAATGCAATGACCAAAACCACCACGACAATCTGGGACCCGGCCACACATCTTGCCACTGCTGATGATGTCGCGGCTTATTTGGAAGCTGCACTTCAGGATGGCGATCCTCAGCTTGTAGCAGCTGCCTTAGGCGATATAGCCAGAGCTAAAGGCATGAGCCAAGTTGCACGTGATGCTGGACTTGGCAGGGAAAGCCTATATAAGTCTTTATCCTCTTCGGGCAATCCTGAGCTAGCAACAGTATTGAAGGTGATTTCGGCGCTGGGCTTGGAATTGCATGTCACTGCTGTTGACGACGCGAAGATGGCTGTCTAACCAGTGACACCATGAATCTCATGAATGTGGATGGCTACCTCGCCAAAATTGACTACGACGAGGAAACGGATCAGTTTCACGGGGAAATTCTTGGGCTTTCTGGAGGAGCGGACTTTTATGGGTCCAGCCCTGAGGAGCTTCGCCAAGAATTCAAAAAGTCATTGTACGTTTTCCTTGAGGTCTGCAAGGAGCAAGGAATCGAGCCCCGCAGGCACTATTCAGGTAAGTTCAATCTTCGGATTCCGCCTGAACTACATGAGCAGTTAGCGATGACTGCGGAGGCGCAGGGAAAGAGTCTCAATTCGCTCGCTCAGGAAGCACTCCAGAGAAGTGTCACGGCATAGAGGAACGGATAACATCTGGCCAGAACTGCATAAGCCCTTAAGCTCTTGGGGAGCCAAACCGAACGCGACCTGCCCAAATACATCCTCGTTTCAGACTTTGCCAGGTTTCGTCTAGTTCAATTTCAGCCTATGGATATCTGCAAGAGAGTCCATGTCTATTTTGCAGCTCTTGATGCACTGAAGAACGTCTTCCACGTCTAACGTTGTCCTGGTCATACTAGGAGCAGTTAAAAACAGAATAATAACAAAAGAGATAGACCGCACAAAGAGACTTGCATATGGCGCATGATTCATCTGTTTACTTACTTGACATTCTTGGGGCATGCATTGCGATAGAGGATGTCCTAGATGGCGTCAGCGTTGATGGGTATCGGACGAGGCGTTCAATTCGATCATTCGGTTGAACGGGAATTCATCCTCATTGGCGAGGCTCTGAGTAGGCTTAGCAAAACAGAGACAGGCACATTTAGCTCCATCACCAATGCTAAACTGATCATTGACTTTCGCAATCTTCTTGCCCATGACTATGGTGCAATTGATGATGACTCAGTCTATGGTCTCGCCTTTTCTGATCTCATTGTTCTAAAAGCCAAGGTTGCCGAGCTACTCGAAAATCGCGGAGAAGCAAAGCAATCATCACCTTTGCTTAAATCGCAAGTTAGCATAAATTATTATTATTGAAAATTATTGCCATTCAAAAATGGCATAAAAAATCCCCCGCTTTTTTGGCGGAGGATTTTAAGTGGGGAAATTAACTAACCGCGTATCACTTCGATTCGGTAAATTCGGCGTCGATCACATCATCGCCAGCGGCGCTAGAGGCGGAAGCACCGGAGCCATTGGCGGCGGCCTCAGCCCCGGCGGCACCGGCCTGCTGATACACGGAGGCACCGGCGGCATAGAGGGCCTGTTGCAGCTGCTCCTGCACGGTCTTCATCGTGGCGTAGTCCTCCTTCTCCACCGCTTCCTTGAGCTGGCTGGCAAAGCCCTCCACCTTGCCCTTGTCATCGGCTGAGATCTTGTCACCCAATTCAGCGAGTTGCTTCTCGGATTGATACACCAAGGTTTCCGACTCGTTCTTCAGGTCGATCTTCTCGCGACGTTCCTTATCGGCGGAGGCATTGGTTTCGGCGTCCTTGACCATCTTCTCCACTTCGGTGTCACTGAGGGTGGAGGCCCCGGTGATTGAAATGGTTTGCTCCTTGCCGCTGCCCTTGTCCTTGGCGGTAACGCTAAGGATGCCGTTGGCATCGATATCGAAGGTCACTTCGATCTGGGGCACGCCCCGGGGGGAGGGGGGAATGCCATCGAGGCGGAAGGTGCCGAGGCTCTTGTTGTCGGTGGCCATCTCGCGCTCCCCTTGGAGCACGTGGATTTCCACGTTGGTTTGACCATCCACCGCCGTGGAATAGGTCTCGCTCTTCTTGGTGGGAACGGTGGTGTTGCGGCTGATCATCTTGGTCATCACGCCGCCGAGGGTTTCCACCCCCAGGGAGAGCGGGGTGACATCCAACAGCAGGATGTCTTTGACCTCACCGGCCAGCACCCCGCCCTGGATGGCGGCACCAACGGCCACCACCTCATCGGGGTTCACCGTTTGGTTGGGGTCCTTGCCGGTGATCCGCTTCACCAGTTCCAGCACGGCGGGGATCCGGGTGGAACCCCCCACCATCACCACCTCATCCAGCTCGCTGGTGGAGAGCTTGGCGTCCTTGAGCGCCTGCTCCACCGGCACGCGGCAGCGGTCAATCAGCTTGGAGGCCAGCTCCTCAAACTTGGCGCGGGTGAGGGTGAGATCGAGGTGCTTGGGCCCTTCCGGCGTGGCCGTGATGAAGGGCAGGTTGATTTCACTCTGGGTGGCGCTAGACAGCTCGATCTTGGCCTTCTCAGCGGCTTCGGTGAGCCGTTGCAGCGCCTGCTTGTCCTGGCGCAGGTCGATGCCTTCGTTGCTCTTGAAGCTATCGGCCAGGTAATCAACGATCACCTTGTCGAAGTCATCACCACCGAGGTGGGTGTCGCCATAGGTGGACAACACTTCAAAAACACCATCGCCCACCTCAAGCACGGACACGTCGAAGGTGCCGCCGCCCAAGTCAAAAACGAGGATACGTTCGTTGCTCTTCTTGTCGAGGCCGTAGGCCAGGGCAGCCGCCGTGGGCTCGTTGATGATGCGCAGCACCTCAAGGCCGGCGATCTTGCCGGCGTCCTTGGTGGCCTGGCGCTGGGAATCATTGAAATAAGCGGGAACGGTGATCACCGCCTGGGTCACCGTCTCACCGAGGTATTTGCCGGCGTCTTCAGCCAGCTTGCGCAGCACCTGGGCGGAGATTTCCTCGGGGGCGAACTGCTTGTTCAGCACCGGGCATTTGACTTTGACATTGCTGCCAACCTTCTCAACCCCATAGCTCACTTCCTTCGATTCCTCATTCACCTCATCAACCCTTCGGCCAATGAAACGTTTGACGGAATAGAACGTGTTCTCGGGGTTCATCACCGCCTGGCGCTTGGCGATCTGCCCCACCAGCTGGTCTTGGTTTTTCGTGTAGGCCACCACCGAGGGGGTGGTGCGGAAACCTTCCGCGTTGGCGATCACGGTGGGCTTGCCGCCCTCCATCACCGAAACGCAGCTGTTGGTGGTGCCGAGATCAATGCCAACGACCTTTCCCATACCTGTGACGACTCCTTGTGGGACGTTTCAAACTTGTTGCATCTTCCCCAGTAGGGGGCCGACCCGGCGAGGGGTGGTTCCCGAACCCCAACCGCCAAGCCGCCCCCCAAACCCGCTCCCCGGCAGCACCGCGATGACCCTGAAAATGCCAATGCCCATCGATGGGTCCACCCAGCTGCTGGCGGTGCTGGGGCACCCCATCCAGCACTCGCTTTCGCCGGCTATGCATAACGCCGCCCTGGCGGAGCTGGGGCTGAACTGGCGTTACCTGGCCCTGGATGTGGCGCCAGCCCGGCTGGCGGAGGCGCTGCCGGGGCTGGCCGCCATCGGCTGCAAGGGGTTGAGCATCACGATCCCCCACAAGGAAACGGTGGCACCGCTGTTGCAAAGCCTTGACCCAGTGGCTGGGCAGCTGGGGGCCGTGAATGCCCTGGTGCCCGATGGCCAGGGGGGTTGGCATGGCACCAACACCGATTGGTTGGGCTTCCTCGCGCCGCTGCGGGGCCACAACTTCACCGGCGCCACCGCCCTGGTGCTGGGCAGTGGCGGTGTGGTGCGGGCGGTGCTGCGCAGCTGCGCTGAGCTGGGGATAACCCGGGTGGTGCTGCGGGGCCGACAGCTCGCCAAGCTGGAGGCCCTGGCCGAGGCCGTAGCCAGCTGGGCCCCCCCGCTGGAACTGCACAGCTGGGATGAACCCCTTGATGGGGTGCTGGCCAGCACCCAACTGGTGGTGAATGGCACCCCCCTGGGCATGGGCCAATGGCGCGACCAGAGCCCGCTCAGCACCGCTCAACTCGAGCAGTTACCCGCCGGGGCGCTGGTGTACGACGTGGTGTACACCCCAAGGCCCACCAAGCTGCTGATCGAAGCGGCCCAGCGGGGGCTGGCCACCCAGGACGGCCTCGAAATGCTGGTGCAGCAGGGGGCCGTTGCCCTGGGGCTCTGGACCGGCCTGGGGGAATTGCCGGTGGCGGTGATGGGCGAGGCCGTGGAGCAGGTGCTCCGCCAGCGGCAGCCTTAGCCTGGCCCCATGAATGACATCCCCATCTGGCAGCGGCTGCTGGGCCTGCTCGCCTATCTGCTGCCCTGGGCCGACGCCCTGCCCTTTGGCAAAGCCCTTTATCCGCTGGCCCCCCAGCTGCAATGGCTAACCGTGCCGGCCCTGCCGGTGCTGTTGCTGGAACGGGGGGTGCCCTTTGGCGGCTTCCTGTTGTTTTTGGTCTTGTTTTTGGCGGTGGTACGCAACCAGAATTTGCCCTATTTCCTGCGCTTCAATGTGCTGCAGGCGATCCTGCTAGACATCGTGCTGGTGGTGCTGGGGTTGGTGTTCAGCGTGCTGCTGGGCCCCCTCGGCGACAACTTCGCCCTGCGCACCTTGAACAACACAGTGTTCATTGGCAGCCTGGCCGTGCTGCTCTTTGCCCTAGGCCAATGCCTGCGGGGTAAGGAACCAGACCTGCCCACCCTCTCAGAGGCAGTGCGGCTGCAGCTTTAGCCCAGGGCGAAGGGGTAGGCTTGGGGATTCGGCTAGCAGCCGAGTCAAGCCTCCGGACCACTTGGGTCCGGGTTCACCCCACAGGCCCCATGAGCGAAAAGCCAAACTACGAAACCATGTACATCCTGCGGCCCGACGTGCCGGAGGAAGAGGTGGAAACCCATGCCAATAAGTACCGCGATCTGGTGATCGAATCCGGCGGCCAGATCATTGACAGCCAGCTGCGGGGCAAGCGCCGCCTGGCCTACAACATCGGCAAACATCGCGAAGGTATCTACGTACAGCTCAATTACAGCGGTGACGGCCAACAGGTGGGCCCCCTGGAACGGGCCATGCGTCTCAGTGAAGACGTGATCCGTTACCTCACCGTCAAATATGACGGCCAACACAGCTCCCTGGGCCGCAGCACCACCCCGGTGGCCTCCACGGAAACCACCACCGCCCGCCAGGAACGGGAGCCTGCCGCCATTAGTGCCGAGCCCGCTGGCGCCGAAGACTAAAGCCCGATAGGGTCCCGCCAGACAGGCGTGGGCCCATGCAGGCGGAGTGGTCAGTGGCCCAGGAGCCGATGCCCCCCTGGCTGGAAAATCTGGAGGACCAGGCCAGCGCCGCCCGGCTGGAACTGGAGCGGGAGCAAAATGAGGCCCGGCTGGCGGAGCTGGAAAGCCTCCTGGACGAATTACCTGGAATTTTCGAGCGCAAGTTCCAACAGCGGCTCGAACCAGTGCTGGACCGCCAGCAATTATTAATTGATGAAAACGAGCGACTGCGGGCCCTGGTAGAACGGCTACTGCCCCAACCTGGGGAGGTACGGCTGAGGTTTCCCGATCGCCGCCCCCCCCAGGCCCTCGGCAGCGCCGAGCAGGTCCCCCTGCCGCCGCTACTGCGGCTCATCCGTGGCGGGCGTCCCGACGGCGAGCCGCTGCCCAGAGGCGGGTGGGAAGACCCCACACATAGATGAAACCAGCGGCGGCCCTGTGGTCGAACTGGTCTTCGCTGCCATAGGTGGCCATATCTGGCACGTAGAGGCTGTCGGCGGAGCTGCGACCCACCACGGTGGCATTGCCCTTGTGCAATTTGATCCGCACGCTGCCGTTGACGGTGGCCTGGGTGCGCTCAATGAAGCCATCCAGGGCCTGCTTGAGCGGGCCATACCAAAGGCCCTGGTAAACGAGATCAGCCCAGCTGGCCTCGATCTGGCGCTTGTAACGCTGAACGTCGGCGGCGAGGGTGAGGCTCTCTAGCTCCTGGTGGGCTTTGATCAGCAGCAACAGGCCGGGGGTTTCATAGATCTCCCGGCTCTTGATGCCCACCACCCGGTTTTCCAGCATGTCGAGGCGGCCAAAACCATGGCTGCCGGCCAGTTGATTGGCCCGCCGGATCAGGCTCACAGGATCGAGGCGCACCCCGTCGATGCTCACGGGGTTGCCCTGCTCAAAGCCAATCTCCACGGTTTGGCCCAGGCTGGGGGCCGCATCCACCGAAACAGTCATGGCATAGATCTCCTCGGGGGGTTCCACATTGGGGTCCTCCAGGGGACCGGCCTCGATGGAACGGCCCAACAGGTTGAGGTCGATCGAATAGGGCGACTTTTTACTAACGGGCGAAGGGATGCCACAGCGCTCGCCATAGGCAATGGTTTCCTCCCGGCTGAAGCCCCACTCCCGGGCGGGGGTAAGCACCTTGAGCTCGGGGGCGAGGGCACCGATGGCCACATCAAATCGCACCTGGTCATTGCCCTTGCCGGTGCAACCGTGGGCCACGGCGTCGGCCCCATGCTCCCGGGCCAACTCCACCAGGCGCCGGGCGATCAGGGGCCGGGCCAGGGCGGTGGAGAGCGGATAGCGACCCTCGTAGAGGGCGTTGGCACGGATGGCTGGAAAGGCAAATTCCGTAATAAAAGGTTCGATCAGGTCGGCCACGATCGACTGGCTGGCGCCTGAATCAAGCGCCTTCTGGCGAATTGGCTCCAGTTCATCACCCTGGCCCAGGTCGGCGGCGAAGGTGATCACCTCCTCCACGCCCCATTCCTTGATCAGATAAGGGATACAAACGCTGGTATCCACCCCACCGGAGTAAGCCAGCACTACCTTTTTTGCCCGAGCCATGCGCGTTGCCACCGACTTAATCGAGGGAATCAGCAGGATTCTCCGATGGCGAGCTCCAGCGCCCCCAGCGGGAAGCGATCCAGAGGCCCATGGCGAGGGGCGGCCCTAGCACCAGGGCAAGCACTAGGGGCAGGGTCTGGGGGGGCATCAGGTCATGGCGACCGGCCCACCGCAACAGACCAGCCCCCAGCAGGGCCCCACCCCAAGCGATCAAAAACTGCATCCGTTTTGAGGTCATGGTTTAGGGTGACAGATTGTGGCGCTTGGAGCGGGTTTTAACCATGAGCAGCCTCGACAGTTTCAACCCTTCGCTTACCCGTTACAGGCGCAGTGATCCGGCCCCGGTGCTGCCCCTGCGTGATGAACCTGATTTGCTCACCTGGCTGGAAAGCACCGGCCGTTTAGTGGCCGATGAGGAAACCGCCAGCGCCGACCTCTCCACCGTGGAAGAGGAAGAGCTTTCGGCACTAATGGGCGAAAAAGAGGACTACAGCCAGCAGGACGAAACCCAGGAAGAAAACTGGGAAGACTGATGGCCGTGGCCTAGGGTCCCGGCGCATCCCAGTGATCGCTGGGGGTGATTTCCAGGAGTGATTCCCCGGTGAGTTCTTCCGAGCTTTCTGCCTTTCCTGGCTCCGGTCGCAGCTGGGCCCTAGCCCTAATCGCCCTGCTGCTGCTGGCAGCCTTGGCCTCAGACCTGGCCCTTGGCGCCTTCCAATTAACGCCACCCCTGCTGCTGGCCGCTGGACTCAGCTGGCTGGTGGGCCTGCTGGGGATCCCGCGGCTGCGGGCCCTAAAGCTGGGCCAAGTGATCCGCCAGGAGGGGCCGCAATCGCACCACAGCAAATCAGGCACCCCCACCATGGGCGGCCTGCTGCTGGTGCCCTGTGGGCTGCTGGTGGGTGGCCTAGTTAGTCCTGGGGATCAACGGCTCCTGCCCGTGGCCCTGGTAACCCTGGCCTTCATGCTGATCGGCGCCGTAGATGACTGGCGCAGCCTCACCAAACGCACTAACACCGGCCTCAGCCCCCGGGGCAAGTTGCTGCTCCAGGCCCTGGCCGCCGGCCTATTCCTGCTCTGGGCCGCCCTCCATGGCGCCATCGCCAGCGCCATCGCCCTGCCCTTTGGCTGGGCGCTGCCCCTTGGCCTGGTGATCTGGCCCCTGGCCCTATTTGTATTTCTGGCTGAAAGCAACGCCACCAACCTCACCGATGGCCTTGATGGCCTAGCCGCCGGGGTGGGGGCCATTGTTTTTCTGGGCCTGGGGCTGCAACTGATGCTGCGCGGCAACAGCGGCGACCCTGCCCTGGCGGGCTTCTGTGGCGCCCTGGCTGGGGCCTGGCTCGGTTTCCTGCTGCACAACCGCAACCCAGCGCGGATTTTCATGGGCGACACCGGCTCCCTGGCCATGGGGGCTGCCCTCAGTGCCATCGCCCTGCTCTCCAACAGCCTCTGGCCGCTGCTGGTGATGGGAGGCGTTTTACTGGCTGAATCGCTCTCGGTGATCCTGCAGGTGTGGGTGTTTAAGGCCACCAAGGGCGCCGATGGCCAGGGGCGCCGCCTGTTTCGCATGGCACCGCTGCATCACCACTTCGAACTGGGGGGTTGGGGCGAACTGCAGGTGGTGGTGAGCTTCTGGGCCGCCAGCCTCGGCCTCGGCGCCCTGGGGCTGTTGCTAAGACCCCACTAAACCGCCAACCATCATCAAAATTCGGGGTCAGAATTCAGGGGTCGCCGCCGGCCCCCCTTGCCCTATTTCACCTGGAAGGAAAAGGGACTCACTGAAGACTGTGCCAGCCTTAAGGCCATGGCGGCTCGGCTTGAGGAAGCAGCCCAGCTGCTGAGACGGATGGCAGCTGAAGGCTTCCAGGTGGAACGGATGGAGGGACTCCAACGGATCACCCACCAGGATCCAGAACTGTTCAAGGCCTATGGCTTCATTAGTGAGGAGGCCCCGGAACGGCAGCTGCTCCTAGGGCTTGATCCCCCCTGGGCCCATGGCCAGCACGACAATCTCAGCTAACGCTTCAGGAAACCCACCACCCAGATAATGATGAACACCACGCCCGAGAGGGCCAAGTAAACCAGGACACCGTTCTGGAGACCGGCCAGGTCAAGCCCAAAGGGCAAGGCACCGGGATCCCCGGCCGTGGCGTAGGCAAACAACCTGATCCTGCGGCGAACGCCCCCGGTCTAGCAGTCGTGCCCCACAGTTCCCTTCGTCCTTTCCGTTTCCCATGAGTTCGACGCTGCTGCCCGCCACCCTGCTGCTGCTGGGCAGCGGTGAACTCGGCAAAGAGCTGGCCATCGCCGGCCAACGGCTGGGCTGCCGGGTGGTGGCCGTAGATAGCTATGCCGGTGCCCCGGCCATGCAGGTGGCCGACGAAGCCGTAGTGATCCCAATGACGGATGCGGCGGTCCTCAAACAACTGGTGCGGGCCCACCAGCCGGCCCTGGTGATCCCGGAAATCGAAGCCCTGGCGGTGGATGCCCTGGCGGCACTGGAGGCGGAGGGCATCACCGTGATCCCCACGGCCCAGGCCACGGCCACCACGATGAACCGCGACCGCATCCGCAACCTGGCCGCCGGCGAGCTGGGCCTGCGCACGGCCCGCTACGGCTATGCCCGCAGCGCCACCGAACTGGCCGAAGCCGCCGCCCCCCTGGGCTGGCCGGTGGTGGTGAAACCGGTGATGAGCTCCTCGGGCAAGGGCCAAAGCGTAGCCAAAAACAGCGCTGAACTGGCCCAGGCCTGGCAGGCCGCCGCCGCCGGGGCCCGGGGCAGCGCCAGCCTGGTGATCGTGGAAGAATTCCTGCGCTTTGAGCAGGAAATCACCCTGCTAACCGTGCGCCAGCAGCAGGGCCCCACCCTCTTCTGCCCGCCCATCGGTCACCTGCAGGAACGGGGCGATTACCAATGCAGCTGGCAACCGGCGCAACTGCAACCGGCCCAACTGTTGGAGGCCCAGCGCATGGCCCGCCTCGTCACCGATGCCCTGGGGGGGGTGGGGATCTTTGGGGTGGAGTTCTTTATCTCCGCTGGAGAGGTGATCTTCTCGGAGCTGTCGCCTCGGCCCCATGACACGGGCCTGGTAACCCTGGCAGGCCAAAACCTGAATCAATTTGAACTGCACCTGCGGGCGGTGCTGGGCTTACCGATCGGGGCGATCAACTCCAACGGCCCAGCGGCCAGCCGGGTGATCCTGGCCGGGGCCCAACAAACCGGGGCCCCCGTTAGCTACAGCGGGGTGGCCACGGCCCTGGCCCAACCCGAGAGCCAGGTGTTGCTATTTGGCAAGCCAGAGGCGTGGCCCCAACGGCGCATGGGCGTAGCCCTGGCCCGGGGCGTAGATCTTGCGGAAGCGCGCCGGCGCGCCGATGCTGCCGCCGCCGCCGTAGAGGTGCTGGTGGGCTGAACTCGCCCTAGCGCTGCCCCAGAGGGCCTGGGTCACCCGCAGGTAGCGGCGGGCATGGGCTGACCAGTGGTAGGCCTCAGCCACCGCCGCCAGGCCCTGGGCGCGCCAGGTATCCCAGGGGGCGCCAGGGGCTGTGGCCCGTTCAAGGCCCTGGCGCAGCTCGCCGTCCAGGGCCACATTCACCAGCAGACCGTTGCCACAGCGCTGCAGGATGTCCACCGGACCGCCGTCGTCGGTGGCCACCACCGGCAAACCACAGGCGGCCGCCTCCAGCAGGGTGAGCCCAAAGGGTTCCGTGAGGGCCGGGTTCACAAACAAACCGCGGCGCCGGGCCACCCAGCGCAACAGGGCTGGCACCTGGGCCCGACTGTGCTGCTTGGGATAGGCCACCTGGCCGTAAAGATTATGGCGATCAATGGCCTCAAGCAACAACTGCCATTCCTGCCGTTGTTCCTGGCCAAGCAAGCGTAGATCCTGGCGGCAGCCCAGCACCAACACAAGGTTGTAGTGCTGCCGAAGTAAGTCGCTACTGCCAAAGGCTGCCACCAGGGCGGGAATATTTTTACGGCGATCCAGGCGACTAAGGGCCAACAGGCAGGGTCGCCCAAGGTCGCCCAGGAAAGGGGCCAGCAGGGCGGAGATTTCGACATCCTCACCGGCAATGCCATGGGGATGGAACTGGTCTTGGTCCACGCCCGGCGGGATCACCTCAGGCAATTCGGGGTGAAAGTTTTTGTACTGAACGTATTGCCCCTGGGCCTCCTGGCAACTGCTGGTTATCACCAGGCTGGCGGCGGCCAAGGCCGCTTCCTCTGCAGCAATGCGACGGTCGATGCAGTAGTCGCGGTTCAACTGCTCGGGCAACTGGCCAAGGGCTAACAGCCGCCGCTGCTTTTCCCGACCCAAGGAATGGCCAGTGAATATCAAGGGAATGCCGAGGCGCCGCTGCAGCTGGGCCCCCACCCAACCGGCATCGGCGTAGTGGGCATGGATCCAATGGGGGCGCCGCTGCTGCAGGGAAATGTGCAACACCAACTGATTCACCAACTGCCGCAGATGGGGCCAGAGCTGTTCCTTACTCAGATAACAACTCGGCCCAAAGGGCAACCTCAAAATTGAAACTTTTGGCGAAAGGATTTCCCGCCTCAAGCTGTAATCAGCGCTCAGGCGGGGATCTTTAATACAGCGGGTAATCAGTTCAAGCCGATCCAGTTCTGGGCGCTCCCCCAGGGCCTGGGCCAGCTGCAACACATATTGACTCTGGCCACCGGTGTCTGCATCCCGACCCAGCTCAAGGTTTTGACCGCGGAATAAACCGTGGAGATGGAGATGCAGCAGGTACAAACCCATAGGTAGGGCTGAGCTCGCTGGGTTGAGATCATTGACCTCTCTTCTCCTAGGCAGATTTAACGCCTACGGATAAAACAAGGGGCGCAGATGCCCCGCCGCCGGCTCATGGACGCGGCGGCAGCCGCATCGATAACCCAGCGGGATCCGCCAAGCCACTATTGGCATCGATCGGTTGGCCCTGCACCCAACGCAACAAAAGGGCCCGCAGCGGTCCCCCATTGGAATCTGCCGCCGCCGGCAGATTGAAGTGGGTGCCCCCCTCCACCAACACCAACTGATTTCCCAAACGGGGGTACTGGCTAAAGGGGGTCAGCGCCTCCGGCTGGGGGGGCACCACCAGATCCCGGCTACCAGACACCACCAACACGGGCACCTGCAGATCCGCCAAACCAGCGGCAAACACCAGCCCCTGGGGTGGACTTACCGCTGCCACCCGGGTGATGCGGGGATCCGCCAGGGAATCAGGAATCGCTGCCGAAAGGAAGCTGCATTGCAACACCCAACTGAGATTGCGTTTGGGGTGATCCGGATCCGTACAGGATTTCCAGAGGTCGGTGGAGCGGCTGCGGGCGCCGGCCAGCTGCAGGGCGGTGGTGGCCCCCCAGGAATGGCCGATAAACACCACATTGCGGGGAACGATGCCCTCAGCGCCGGGGAAGCT
>JBDLTB010000053.1:0-4877 GCA_039799245.1 Cyanobacteriota bacterium | reverse complement strand
AGAGCCGTAAGCAACCTTGGCCTCCGGTCGCCGGGCGCAGCGTAACGGGTTTGCTGTCCTTTAAAAGAGTGCTAGTTGCCGCTGGTGCCATGACCGCCCTCAGCGATTTCATCGAAGCGGCTGGGCTTAACAGCTACGACCCCGCTGCGATCAGCCGGATCTATGCCGGCCATCCCCAACGCTTACTGCGACGGCTGTATCAAACCCTGATACCGATTGGTTTGCTCTTGCTTGGGGTATTGAGCGACAAATTCTTGGGCCGGCTCAAAGATCCCGAGGTGGCCCAAGCCCGGGCCAGGGAAACCGCCAACCTGCTAGCGGAGCTGGGGCCAGCCTTCATCAAGGCCGGTCAGGCCCTTTCCACCCGGCCAGACATCGTGCCGCCGGCGCTACTCGAGGAACTGGCCCGGCTCCAGGATCAACTGCCCGCCTTCCCCAGTGACCTGGCCCGGGCCTGCATCGAGCAAGACCTCGGCGCCGATATAGACAGCCTGTTTGGCAGCCTCGAAGCTGAACCAATCTCCGCCGCCTCCCTCGGCCAGGTGTATCGCGGAAGCCTCTGTGATGGCCGCAGCGTTGCTGTGAAAGTGCAACGGCCGGGCCTAAGGGAACAGATCACCCTTGATCTTTATATTGTACGCATAATTGCCGGCTGGCTAAAGGCAAATATTGGTCTTATCCGCAGCGATTTAGTGGCACTGATTGATGAATTAGGCAAACGGGTGTTTGAGGAGATGGATTACTTCAATGAAGCCTCCAATGCGGAACGCTTTGCCGAGCTCCACCGCCACAACCCACGGATTGCCGTACCGGCCATATACCGGGAACTAACGAGCCGGCGGGTGCTCACGATGGAATGGATTGAAGGGGTGAAACTCACCAAGCTAGAAGCCGTAAAAGCGATGGGGGTAGATCCAGAGGAACTGGTGCAGGTGGGGGTGAACTGCAGCCTTCAACAACTTTTAGAACATGGCTTCTTCCATGCCGATCCCCACCCAGGCAACCTGCTAGCCCTGGCCGATGGCCGGCTGGCATACCTCGATTTCGGCATGATGAGCGAAGTTAGTCGTGAATCACGCACGGGCCTAATCCGGGCGGTGGTACATCTGGTAAACCGCAATTTTGACGCCCTTTCTAAGGATTTTGTCAGCCTGGGATTTTTAGCAGAAGAAGTTAATCTAAAACCAATTGTTCCCGCCTTTGAACAGGTGTTTGGCCAGGCGATAGAACAGGGGGTAAGCCGCATGGACTTTAAAGCGGTTACCGATGATCTTTCCGGTGTTATGTATAAATTTCCATTCCAGGTACCTCCTTACTACGCCCTAATAATCCGCTCGCTTATAACCCTGGAGGGAATTGCCCTAAGTGTGGATCGCAACTTCAAGATCCTTGGGGCTGCCTACCCCTATTTCGCCCGCCGCCTGCTGGAAGACTCCGATCCAAACCTGCGCCGGTCCCTCAAGGAAATGCTCTTCGATGGGGAAATTTTCCGTTGGAGCCGCCTTGAAAATTTGGTGGTGAGTGCCGGCCAACAACAGCAGCTAGACCTCGAGGGCCTCCTGGATCAAACCCTTGATTTTCTGTTCTCCCCCAAGGGGGGCCTTCTGCGCCAACAACTGGTAGAAGCCACCGCTGACCAAATTGATGCGGCCGGCTGGCAACTGTTCCAAGGCCTGGGGCGGCAACTGCCCCGGCGGCTGCGGCCCCCAGGGCTGCAACGGCCCCGCCTCCCAGAGGCAAATCCCCTACTGAAACTGGAACCGATCCGGGAATTGCTGGCCATCCTCCAAAAACTGCCCGGCTTTGAACCGCAACTGCTCACCAGCAGGTTGCCGCGGTTATTGGCGGAACCAGACCTGCGCCTCATGGGGTTGGAGCTGGCCAGGGGCCTGGCGGAACGGGGCCTGGTGCGCCTGGTGCGAGATGTGCTGGTGGAACCGGAACTGCGCCTGCAGGTGATCGAAACCACCTAAGCGAAACGGCCCAGCAAAACGACCTAGATTTAATGGTCGCTTGAGTGGGCCGTGCTTCGTTTTCTTACTTCCTTGGGCTTGGCCGGTGTGCTGCTGAACAGCCCCGCCTTCGCCACAGACAACATCGTCTTTGTGAGTGGTGCCTTCCGCCGCACCATCTTCGTAAAAGACCTGGAAGATTTTGTACAAACCGGCGTACCCCAGGGCCTGCTGGCTGATCTAATCAAATTCAGTAAACAATCACCAAAAACTGTTCAGGGCCTGCTCAAAACAGAATTACCCCTGCCAGTGGTACTCACCAGCCGCCTGCTGAATACCCGCATCGGCGAAGCGATCTTGGCAAGGGCCACCGCCATCGTTCATCCCCTGCGGGCCCCCAAGGCCGGAATCCCTGCCCTGCGCTCGGCCCTGGTGCTGGGGGTGGCCGATGGCAGCGGAAAATTGAGCCCGCTTAGTTTCCTCAAGGCCTATCCCGCCGAAGACATGGCCGTGGATATTCCCCAGCTGCTGGTGCTAGTGAAAAAAGCCTCCTCGATCACCGATCTGGTGCGCTTCTTTTCCGATGCCCCCCTCGATGGTCTGCGCGGCTCCTGAGTAAATTGCGCTTTTGGCAGCCCCGTGCCGTTCTCTGACTCCATTCGCCGCCTGATCCAGCGGCCGATCCATCAGAACTGGCAAGGACTGATCGACGGCTACAGCCGTTGGCTGCCCGTGAGTGATCGCACCCCGATTGTGAGCCTCTGTGAGGGGGCTACGCCGCTGGTGCCAGCCCCGGCCCTCTCCGCCCGCCTGGGCCGGGGCATCAAGGTGCATCTCAAGGTGGATGGCCTCAACCCCACCGGCAGCTTTAAAGACCGCGGCATGACCATGGCCGTGAGCAAGGCCAAGGAAGCCGGCGCCGAAGCGGTGATCTGTGCCAGCACAGGCAATACTTCGGCCGCCGCCGCCGCCTATGCCCGCCGGGGGGGGATGCGAGCTTTTGTACTAATCCCCGATGGCTATGTGGCCCAGGGAAAACTGGCCCAGGCACTGCTCTACGGCGCTGAGGTGCTGGCGGTGCGCGGCAACTTCGACCGGGCGCTCACGATCGTGCGCGAGCTGGCAGACCGCTATCCAGTCACCCTGGTGAATTCCCTAAATCCCTACCGGCTTGAAGGTCAAAAAACCGCCGCCTTTGAGGTGGTGGATGCCCTTGGGGATGCCCCCGACTGGCTCTGCATTCCGATGGGCAATGCCGGCAACATCAGCGCCTACTGGATGGGATTCAAGGAATACAAACAGGCAGGTCGCAGCAAACTTCTGCCCCGAATGATGGGTTTCCAGGCCGCCGGTTCCGCGCCTTTGGTAAGTGGCACAACGGTAGAAAACCCAGACACCATCGCCACCGCCATCCGCATCGGCAACCCAGCTAACCGGGAAAAAGCCCTGAAGGTGCGGGAGGAAAGCGGTGGCGGTTTTGCCGCCGTCAGCGACAGCGAAATCCTCGATGCCTATCGCTTCCTAGGCCGAGAGGAGGGGGTGTTCTGCGAGCCCGCCAGCGCCGCTTCCGTGGCCGGTTTACTGAAGCGTGCCGAGGAGGTCCCGGCCGGCGCCCGGGTGGTTTGTGTGCTCACAGGCAATGGCCTCAAGGATCCCACCAGCGCCATCGACCACAGCGAGGCCACCTTCCACGGGGACCTGGACCCTGAGGTAGCCACCGTTGCCAAGGTGCTGGGCTTCTAAAAACCAAAAAAACCTGCCCCATACCCCCTGAGAAGGGGGTTTTTTAATGGCGATAAAACCCAACCAACCCTGAATCTGTCTGGGGAGGGGCAACCCAAAACCTGTGCAAAAACTGGGGACAAACAAGAGCCGATTCTTTGGCTGTTTTTCCACAGATCTAGAAACCAGTGGAAAAGCTCTTTTTTATCCCCTGCTCCCCCAAAAACTCCCCAGGCCCAATCTTGATTAAACGCAGTTGATCAGGGGCTTTGCGGCTTTTTCCCCTGTTTCCCCAGGCCCTACTACTGCGATCTGTTTTTTTTTAAAAAGAATCTTTAATCCTGTTCGTAGGGGTGGGTAAGCCCTCGTTGCGGTTTGCCGGTTGGTGTGGAAGCTTGGTAGCGCTGAAGTTGGCAATGGCGATGAAGTTGGTCTGCAGCCAAACGGAACTGAACGGCAGCCTGCAGTTGGTGAGCCGCGCCATCGCCGGTAGACCCACCCATCCGGTGCTTGCCAACGTGCTCGTGACCGCCGATGCGGCCGCTGGCCGGTTGAGCCTTACGGGCTTTGACCTCAGCCTCGGCATCCAAACCAGTTTTCCGGCCCAGGTGGAGGCCAGCGGTGCCATCACCCTGCCGGCAAAGCTGCTCACAGACATCGTTAGCCGTTTGCCCGCCGATGGGCCGCTAACGCTTTCCTGTCCTGAGGGTCAGGAACAGACCGAGTTGTCGGCCCTAACCGGCAGCTATCAAATGCGCGGGATGACCGCTGAGGATTTCCCCGAACTGCCCCTGGTGCAGAACGGCCAGCCGATCCTGCTCAGCGGTAAGGCCCTGGTGGAGGGCTTGCGTAGCACCCTGTTTGCCAGCAGTGCCGATGAGGCCAAGCAGATCCTCACTGGCATCCACTTGAAGGTAGAAAACGGCGGCCTTGAATTCGCCGCCACCGATGGCCACCGCCTGGCCGTATTGCGCAACAGCAACAACGCGAGCGCCCATGCCACTGCTGGCGCCGATGAGGGGGCTGAAGCTTTTGCCGTTACGGTGCCGGCCCGTTCCCTGCGGGAACTGGAAAGGTTGCTGTCGGCCCGCCCCAGCGATGAATCGATCAGCCTTTTCTGTGACCGCGGCCAGGTGGTGTTCCTCTGGGCTGATCAGGTGCTCACCAGCCGCACCCTGGAGGGCACCTACCCCAACTATGGCC
>JBDLTB010000052.1:0-13535 GCA_039799245.1 Cyanobacteriota bacterium | reverse complement strand
AGGCTGTCGCCGAGGTGCAGGCTGCAGGCCGGCGCCGCCCGCAGCCTGTGGCCATCCACCTGGATGCGTCCGGCCAGCAGCTCGCCGTAGCTCACGGTGCCGAAGCCCGGACGGATGCGGCGGGGAATCGAGAAATCAAGCACCGGCGCCTCCAGGGCGCTATCGGGCACCGCCGCCTGGCGGGCCTGGTGTTCCCCCAGCAGTAGCACCGGGGCGGCGATCGCCACCAGCAGGGCCGCCCCATGGCCCTCAAAGAAACAGGGGCGAATCCAGTGGGGGTTTAAATCCTGCAGTTCCACGCCCACCGCCACCGTGGCGCCGGGGGCCTTGGCCTGGCCACTGGCCTGGCGGCGGCAATGGGGTTGGTGGCCACTGCCGGGCCCCAGCACCCGGCCGATGGCGCCGGCCACCAGCACCGGCTGGCCCGGCCCCAGTTGCGCTAGCCCCGGCATGGTGAGGCCAATGCTGCGGGCGCCACTGCAACTAAACAGGGCATTGCTGAAGGGCCCCTGCAGGGCCCCGATCGGGCTGGAGAGCAGGCCTTCACTGCTGCTCACCGCCACCACCCCGTTCTCACTGATTGCCCGGCTGAGTAGCAGGCGGCCACTGCCCAGCCGTTCCAGTTGCACGGTTGTTTGCAGGTCACGGCGGGGATGGAGCTGGCTGCCCTCCCCCTGCACCTCCAGGGGCACGGCCTCCCCCCGCAGGAGCTGGTCAAGCACCTGGGCACCCCCGCGCCGCAGGGGCGAATTGAGGCCCCCACCGATGGGCACACAAAGCTCAGCGGCGCCAAAGCCGCCGCTGGCGGCCACCCCCCCCAGCTGGGCCTGGCGCAGGCGCAGGGGCGGATCGCTGGGGCCAAGGCTGATCCAGACCATGCCCTGGTCGGTGAATTCACAGCTGGCGGCCGCCAACACATCGGTGTCGGCGTAGGCGCTGGCCAGATCCGTGGCCGCCACCCGGGCCCGGAATTCCAAGGCCGTGCACACCCGGAGGTTGCCAGCCCGTTGCTTTTCGCGGAGCTGCTGGGGGGTGCGGGGCCGGAAGGCCATGGGGGTAGGGGGTTTCGGTAATGTTGGGTGTTCTTAAGGCTGGACGCAGCAGGCAGCGGCATGGCGGATCCCAGCGAACCCACGAACCCCAGCGGTTCTAACGAACGAATAATCCAGACCGATCTGCGCACCGAGATGTCGCGCTCCTATCTGGAGTACGCCATGAGCGTGATCGTGGGGAGGGCCCTGCCCGACGCCCGCGATGGCCTCAAACCTGTGCATCGCCGCATCCTTTATGCGATGTACGAGCTGGGTCTTACCAGCGACCGTCCCTACCGGAAATGCGCCCGGGTGGTGGGGGAAGTGCTGGGTAAGTACCACCCCCATGGCGATACGGCCGTTTACGACGCCCTGGTGCGGATGGCCCAAAGTTTCTCGATGCGGGCGCCGTTGATCGACGGCCACGGCAACTTCGGTTCGGTAGATAACGATCCCCCGGCCGCCATGCGGTACACGGAATCCCGGCTGCAGGCGCTCACCACCGACAGCCTGCTGGAGGACATCGAAGCTGAAACCGTCGATTTCATCGACAACTTTGATGGGTCCCAGCAGGAGCCCACGGTGATGCCGGCCCGGGTGCCCCACCTGCTGCTGAATGGCTCCTCCGGCATTGCCGTGGGGATGGCCACCAATATCCCCCCCCACAACCTTGGCGAATTGATTGATGGGGTGTTGGCGTTAATCGCTAACCCTGAGATTGAAGATCGTGCCTTGATGGCGATCATTCCTGGTCCAGATTTCCCCACCGGCGGCCAGATCCTCGGGCGCCGGGGCATCCGGGAGACCTACACCGGTGGCCGCGGCTCGATCACCATGCGCGGGGTGGCGGCGATCGAAACCCTGGAGGTAACTGGCCGCCCTGACCGCGATGCGGTGATTGTCACCGAGCTGCCCTATCAAACCAACAAGGCGGCGCTGATTGAGCGCATTGCCGAGATGGTAAATGATAAAAAGCTTGAGGGTATTTCCGATATTCGTGATGAAAGTGACCGCGATGGCATGCGGATCGTGATCGAATTGCGGCGGGATGCCTATCCCCAGGTGGTGCTAAATAATCTTTATAAGCTCACACCGTTACAGAATAATTTTAGTGCCTATATGCTGGCGCTGGTTAAATCTGAACCGGTGCTGCTAAACCTGCGCCGGATGTTGGAGGTATTCCTCGATTTCCGGATTGAAACCATTGAGCGCCGCACCCGTTATCTGCTGCGCAAGGCGGAGGAGCGCGATCACATTCTCCAGGGTCTGTTGGTGGCCCTCAATGATCTCGATGCGGTGATTCATCTGATCCGCCATGCGGCGGATGCCGCTGGGGCCAAGGCCGGCCTGGTTGAGGTGCATGGCCTCAGTGAATTGCAGGCCGACGCGATCCTGCAGATGCAGCTGCGCCGGCTTACGGCCCTAGAGGCCGACAAAATTCGGCTGGAACATGAGGATCTGCTCGCCAAGATCACCGACTACAACGACATCCTGCGCCGCCGGGAGCGGGTGCTGGAGATCATTGAAACTGAGTTGCGGCAACTTAAGGAACGCCACAGCACGCCGCGGCGCACGGAAATCCTCGACCTCGAAGGGGGCCTGGAAGACATTGATCTGATTGCCAACGAGCGCTCCGTGGTGCTTGTTACGGAAAACGGCTACCTCAAGCGGATGCCGGTGAGTGAGTTTGAGGCCACCAGCCGTGGCACCCGCGGTAAGGCCGGCACCAAGAGCCAGGGCGACGAGGGGGTGCGGCTATTCATCAGCTGCAATGACCACGACAGCCTGTTGCTATTTAGTGACCGCGGCGTGGTGTATTCCGTGCCCGCCTACCGGGTGCCGATTGCCAGCCGGGCCGCCAAGGGCACGCCGGTGGTGCAGCTGCTACCCATTCCCCGGGAGGAACAGATCACCTCGCTGTTGGCGGTGAGTGCCTTTGAGGAAAATGTGCAGCTGTTGATGCTCACCAGTGGTGGCTTCATTAAACGCACGCCCCTTTCGGCATTTGCCAACATCCGCGCCAATGGCTTGATTGCCATTGGCCTCGAGGAGGCTGATGCCCTGCGCTGGGTGCGATTAGCCCTGAAGGGCGACAGCGTTTTGATCGGTTCCTGGAAGGGAATGACGATCCACTTCCGGATCACCGATGGCGAACTGCGCCCCCTGGGCCGCACGGCCCGCGGGGTAAGGGCCATGGCCCTGCGCCCGGGGGACAGCCTGGTGAGCATGGATGTGTTGCCCGCGGAGCTGGCCGACCGGGTGGCCAACAGCGCCGCCGCCGATGAAGAAGGCGAAGGCGAAGGGGAGGAAACCGCCGCCAGCGAGGGGCCTTGGGTGCTGGTGGCCACCGCCAGTGGCCTCGGTAAGCGGGTGCCGGTGGATCAATTCCGGCTGCAGCGGCGGGCCGGGCTGGGCCTGCGCGGCATCAAGTTTCGCCGCGATGGCGACACCCTGGTGGGCCTCAAGGTGATGGGGGCCGATGAGGAACTGCTGCTGGTGAGCGAGCGCGGTGTGATCGTGCGCTTGCAATCGGATGCCATCCCCCAACAGTCGCGGGCGGCCACCGGCGTGCGCCTCCAAAAACTCGACTCCGGCGACCGCCTAACCGAGGTGGTGCTGGTGCCGCCATCGGCGGAAGAGGAGGAGGTGGTTGATGTAACTGCCACTGCTGTGGTTGACGTATCCGAAGGACAAGCAGTTAGTGCTGATGCTGCTTCAGTTGCCGATGCAGTTGTGGTTGAAGCACATACTGAGGTGGATCCCGAAGTAGATCCCGAGGCAGATCCCCAAGCGTGAGCGTTTCCCCAAGGGTTGACGCCCTGGTGATCGGCGCAGGGCCCGCTGCCCTGGCCATTGCCAGCGCCCTCGGCGAGCGGGGGTTACGGGTGGAGGCCCTGGCGGCCCAGGAGCCAGATGCCGCCTGGACAAATACCTATGGCATCTGGGGGGAGGAAGTGGATCGGCTCGGCCTGGGCCATTTGCTTGGCCACCGCTGGAGCAACACGCTTAGTTATTTCGGTTCCGGCGAGGGGGGCGATAATCGACCCATCGGCCATGGCCGCGACTACGGCCTGTTTAATTCCCACTCCCTGCAGCAGCATTGGCTAGGTGAAACCAGCCGCTGGGGCCTGGGTTGGCAGCGGGGGGTGGCGGCTGCCATTGAGCATGGGCCAGGTTTTTCCAGGGTGGTTACCGCCGCGGGCCAGGAGCACCGGGCCCGTTTGGTGATAGATGCCAGTGGCCACCAGCCAATCTTTGTGCAACGACCAGCTGCTGCACAAACTGCCGTTGGTGTGGCCAGCCAGGCCGCCTATGGAATTGTGGCGGGGTTCTCAGCGCCGCCGGTGGAGCCAGGCCAATTTGTGCTGATGGATTACCGCTGTGATCACCTCACCGCTGCAGAACGCCGCCAGCCCCCCAGTTTTCTGTATGCCATGGACCTGGGGGGCGGCCAGTTCTTTGTGGAAGAAACCTCCCTGGCCCTGGCACCGGCCCTGTCCTTTGGCTTGCTCAAGCGGCGACTGCACCAGCGCCTGGCCCAGCGGGGCGTGGCCGTGGGAGAGATCCAGCATGAGGAGTTTTGTTTATTTCCGATGAATCCGCCCCTACCGGATCGCCACCAGCGGGTGCTGGGCTTTGGCGGGGCCGCATCGATGGTGCATCCGGCCTCCGGCTACATGGTGGGAGCTTTGCTGCGGCGGGCCCCAGGGCTGGCGGCGGCGATAGCTGAAGGTTTGGATGCAGGAGCTGCCAGTGCTGTTGCCTGGGAGGCGCTGTGGCCCATGGAGTTGCGACGCAAGCATGGTCTTTATCGCTTTGGCCTGGAAAAGTTGATGCGCTTTCCAGAGGCACAGCTGCGCCAATTTTTTGCCAGTTTCTTTGAGCTGCCCGGGGACCAGTGGTATGGCTTCCTCGCCAATACGCTCAGCCTGCCCCAGTTGTTGCAGGCCATGCTGGGCTTGTTTGCCAGGGCCCCCCAGGGGGTGCGTTTGGGACTGATGGAGCCCCGGGGCCGGGAGCTGGCTTTGCTGGCAAGGCTATTGACTGGCTAGGGGCGTGATCGGGTCATTGGCGGCTCAGGCCATAAGAGCCTGGGGGCGATGGGGACTGTATTCAGGCACGATCTGGGCGAGCACCGCCTTGGCGGCCCCATCGTCTTGGCGGGCGATGGCGGCGTTGAGTTGCTGTAGTAAAGGCTCTAGCTGGGGGGTGGCTAGGAAGGCTTCCTTTGCCTGGCGGATCAGCGGGTGGGCGGTGGCGGCATCTTCTGCACTGATCAATAGCTCTTCATAAAGCTTTTCGCCGGGCCTGAGGCCAGTGAATTTCAGCTCGATTTCACCATTGGGGTTGGCGGCATCCTTCACACTGCAGCCCGACAACTGGATCATCTGGCGGGCCAGATCGGCGATCTGCACCGGTTCCCCCATGTCGAGCACAAACACCTCCCCACCCCTGGCCATGGCACTGGCCTGAAGCACCAACTGCACCGCCTCGGGGATGGTCATGAAGTAACGGGTGATCTCCGGATGGGTCACGGTCACGGGGCCACCGGCGGCGATCTGCTGGCGAAATAGGGGCACCACGGAGCCAGAGGAGCCCAGTACATTGCCGAAACGCACCATCAAACAACGGGGACCCCTGCCCATGGCAGCCACCGCGGCGGCGGCGTTTTGCACCAGCAGTTCACAAACTCGCTTGCTGGCCCCCATGGCATTGGTGGGTCGCACGGCCTTATCGGTGGAGATCAACGTGAAGCTCTCCAGTCCGCAGGCGCGGGATGCACCGAGGGCGGCGCTGGTGCTGCGCAAATTATTAGCCAGGGCCGCACAAACATTCGCCTCCACCAGGGGCACGTGCTTGTAGGCAGCGGCATGGAGCAGCACCTGCACGCCATGGTGGCGACAAAGGGCTTCCAGGTGCGGCTGATCAGCGGCATCCGCCAGTACCGGCACTAGCCGGTCGGCGGCGGCCTTCAGTTCCTGATGGATGGTGTATAGGGCGTATTCCGAACGGTCTAGAAGTAGTAGGCGGCGGCAACCAAGGCCCAGCACCTGGCGGCACAGCTCACTGCCGATGCTGCCGCCGGCACCGGTGATCAGCACGGTTTTACCGGCCACCGACTTGTCAAGCAGACCGGGCAGGGCAGCGGAGGGTTCCCGGCCCAGCAAGTCTTCAATCGCCACTGCTTGCAGTTCACTCAGCCGCTGGCGGCCGCTGGCCAGATCCGCCAGGGAAGGGATCGTGAGCACCTCCAGGCCCTGGGCCCGCAGCTGGCTGGCCAGGGCCCGGCGGCGACTGCGGGTTGCCGAAGGAAGGGCCAGCAAAACCTGGCGCAGCCCATGGCGCTCGATTAGTTCAGGTAAGGCCTCAGGGTCGTGCACCTTGAGGTGCTGGAGCTGCCGGTGCCAGAGGGCGGGGTCGTCGTCTACCACCGCCACCAGGTGGAAGCTGGGGTCGTGCTGGAGTTCCTGCAGCAGACGATGGCCAGCCTCACCGGCGCCATAGATCAAGGTGGGAATACCAGTCTGGGGTTGCATAAGTTGTTGCAAGCTCAAGCGCAGCAGATCCCGGGCCAGGATCCGGCTCACGATCAAGCCAGCGGTGATCAGCCCCCAAAGCATTAACCAGAAGGAGCGTGGCGGCTGGGCGGCCCCCTGGAGGGTGCTGACCAGCAATAGCTGCAGCACGATTAAGCCAGTGCGGGGCATTAGGCCATAGAGCGAATGGCTGCCGGTGGTGCGGGTGAGGCTGCGGTACCAACGGCTACCAAATAGGGTGCCAAGGCCGATCGGCAGCAAAGCCCATAGCAGCGGCAGGCTTTGGAGGAACTGGGCGGGCCAGAGCTGGTTGAGGCGCAGGGCAAAGGCAGCCCAGAAACCCAGCACTAGCACCCCTGCATCACTGGCCAACATCAACAACCGGCGCGGCACCAGGGTGCTGTCGGCCCGCAGGGCTCTAATCCGACCTTTAACGGAAGAAGGAAGGCGCTTAGAACCGACCCAGGACATATAAATACTTATTAACTTTAGGAACATGGCATTATTTCCGGGTAATTGGAATACATTTGTGACACGAGCTAAACAGGTTCCCCTGGGGCTCCCTAGGAAAAAGCTGCATGTTTTCAGCCCCTGGCCCATGGGCTAGCAGCGCTGGCTTTGGCCAAGGGGGTCGAGGTGCAGCAGTAGGGGCTGGCGCTGGCCCTGGGGCGGCTGGGGGTGATTAATAAGGAAATTGGCCAGGGCTTGGCGGGCCAGCTCACTGCGGGCAGCCTGCAGCACCTGGGGTGCGGCCCCTGGTTGCAGCAGTAGTGGGATGGCTTCCTCCTTACATAGCCCCGCCACCGGCTGGCGCCACTGCATAGCTGGGGCCAAGGCCCCTGCCACTGCCGTTGCCCCAAGCGCCTTACGGAAGGCCCCACGCCAGGCGGCCGGCAGGGGGCTCAGGGGATCGCCGTTGGCTTGCCAACGGGCCCGTTCCACTAGGGCCGCCGGGGGCATGGCCGGTTCATTGAGCGACTCCAGGTTGAGGGTCCCCCCCAGGGCCTCCGCCCCGGTGGGGGGGCGGGCTAAATCCTCCGGGGGCTGCGGTATCGCAGGTGGTTTGGGCTTTGGGCCCCCATGGCCGGGGGCCGGGGTCGCAGCCGTGGCCCCAGCTTTAAACGGCAACCGCTTTACAGCGGTAAGGGGCTTGAGCTGCTCCACCTCCAGGGGGAAGGGGGGGAGGGGCCCCAGCTGGGATTTGGCTGGGGGATTTTCACGGCCCACAAACTGACGACTGGGGGGGCGGGGGGAAAGTAATAAGCCCAGCCATAACAACAGGGCCCCCAGCAGTAACCAGCGGCTCACGGGGCCAGGCCATTTAGCAGGGCAAGTTGCTGGGGAAGCGGGTTTGTGCCCGGATGGACCTGCTGGAGGTAATCAAGGGCGCCAAGGCGACTGAGGCCACGCTTTTGCATCAACAGGGCTAAACACACCAGGGGGGAGCGCTCCATGGCCGCAACGCAATGCACAAATAACGGCGGTGCAGCGGCAAGGGCTAGGTCCGCCAGGTCAAGGGCCTCCTTCAGTTCAGCGGCGGTGGGTGCCCGACCACTGCGGTGATCGGGAAGTACCAGCCGGTGGTGCTGAAAGCGATGGGATATTTCTTTAGTAAGCCCAGGCTCTTGGTCTGGCACTTCGCTGTCGGCACAGAGGGAAAGCACTGAGCGGATACCGGCATCACTGAGACGGTCGAGATGCCTTGGGGCCCTTGGGGCAGGCCCTAGGGCCAACTGCCCGTGGAGCACCCAATTTAATTGGAACCGTTGGCGTAAGGTCACTATTAATTGAGTAGGCGAAGCAAGGTAAAGATGCTGGCCAGGCCGGTAAGGGGACCGCCAATTGCCTGAATTACATCTGCGCCAACCCCATAAATACTGCGGTTAACCACCACGGTGTCGCCATCTCGCAAGGGAGGATTGGAGGTGCCAGACACCCCCTGGCTGTAATCCACCGCAAACATTTCCCGGGTGGCACTGCCGTTGCGGTTAATGCGCACAAGTTCCACATTGCCCCGGTTGGCACGCAGGTTATTGGCGCCCCCGGCGGCCAGCACAGCTTGAACTAATGGGGTATTGGCGGGAAGTTCAAGTTTGCCAGGGGCTTTTACTTCACCAACCACATACACACGGATTTGCTTGGGAGAAAGATTGTTTGCCGCTAGTTCAATGGCATCGGCATCGGGGGTTTCGGCCCGACCGATGCGGATGCTGTCGCCATCAAACAGCAGGGGGTTTTGCTGCTGGTCCCCCTGCCGCACCAGGGCCAGCAGGTCGAAGCGGGCTTGCTTGCGCTGCCCATCAATACCCGGCAGAATTCTCTGGACTGTTACTTGCCGTAGGTCGGCATTAAAAGTGATGCCACCGGCCTTTTGGATGGCATCTACCAGGGTGGGTAAGCCGCTGATACTCACCGACTGGGCCCCGGCTGTCCCCACAGTTTCACTGGTGCTGAGGGAATAGAGACCTGGGCGTTCAATCTCCCCTACCAGGGCCACCCGGATGGGGCGGGGGCGGATCACCTTGAGCTGAAGATCCGGGCGCAGCAACTGCTGGCCGTATAGACGGGTGAGATAGGTGGTGGCCTGGTTGAGGGTAAGGCCCGCCAAACGGACGCTGCCTAGCAAGGCTAAGGAACTACTGCCGTCGTTTAGCACCTCAAGGGTGCCAGATAGCTCGGGGGCATCCAGCAGCTTCAGTTCGATCTGGTCGCCAGCACCTAAGATATAGGCATCAGCTTGGGGTAAAGCGGTTGCAGCGGGAAGCTGAATGGCGGCTGCTAGCAAAAGCGGTAGCAAAGCGATCCTAGCGAACGGTGTGATTATGCAGCCCAACGACGGTGGCGGGAGCGACCACTTTTGATTGAGTTACCCCGGCGGAAAGCCTAAGGTGCTCAACAGGTACTTCTTAACCGTGTCAAACCTAATCCCCGCCCCCGGCCAGTCCCCTGTGCTGGTGACAGCCCCCCAGGCGGTGCAGGTGCGTGAACTGTCATCGGGGGTCGGCGGGGACGACGAGATTGACCTGAGGGAGCTGTGGAGAGCCCTGAAACGTCGCCGGCGGGTGGTGGGAACCACCTTTGCCGCCGTTTTACTGATGAGTGGTTTGGTAACGGCCTACCAAAGAATGTTTCGGCCAGTCTATGAGGGCAACTTTCAATTACTGATCACCGATCCAATTAGCGATGAAAATAAGAGCAGCAACGGGGGAGCCGGGGACTTGGGGGGCGATTCAATGATTGAGGCATTGGCCCGTAACAGCACAAAAAGTGATATCCCCACCTTGATCGAAGTGCTGCGCAGCCCGATGCTGTTGGCCCCCATTGCCAGCAATTTCAACACCACAGCAGAGAAACTGGCTGCTCAAATCACGATCAGCACCGGGGGTAGTAAGCAAAAAGAGGCCGAGGGGGTGCTAACTGTGACCCTCACGGATCGGGAACCGACCCAGGCCCAGGCGCTGTTGCAATCCCTTAAGACTGATTATTTGAATTACTCATTGAAGCAACGCCAACAACGACTAAGTGATGGTTTGCGCTTCCTTGACCGTCAAGCCCCTGCCCTGCAGGCCAAAACTGGTGAACTGCAGGCCCAGTTGGCTGTATTTAGACAAAAATACAATCAACTCCTGCCCACGGAGGAAGGAACGGCCCAGAAGGTTGAGATCACTTCATTGCAGACTCAGGTGCGAGAACTGCAAACGGAACAACTGCGGCTGCAAAGCATGCGCCAATCGATTCAAGCCGGTCGGCTTACGGCTCGCAGCTTCCAAGACAACGCCGGGGGTTCAAATGCAGTTGGCGCTGGGAATCAGGGGGTAAATGTAACTGTATCCAACCCCTCACTGCTAGAGCAACTCACCAAGGTGGAGGAGCAGCTGGCTGAGGCCCGGGCCAAATACCGCCAAGATTCCCCCACGGTGCGCAGTCTTACGGCGAGGCGGGACCAATTGCTGCCCCTGCTGAAGGGCAAGGAACTGGATGCCGTGGATGCAGGCCTAGCCATGAATGGCACCAAGTTAAGTGCCGTACAGGGCCAGGTTCAAGAACTCACCAAAAATTTCCAAAAGCAACCGGAGCTTATCAAGCAATACGAGGCATTGAATCAAAAGCTCACTATCGCCCAGGAAAATCTGGCGGGCTTTATTAAAGCCCGGGAAAATTTCCAGCTGGAGATTGCCCAGCGCACGGTGCCTTGGCAGGTAATTGCTCCAGCGCAGATCAATCCCAATCCGGTGAAACCAAGTGTTCCGCGCAATCTGGCCCTGGGAGCCGTGCTCGGGCTTGTGGCGGGGGCGGGGGCAGGCCTGCTACGGGACCGCATGGATCATGTGTTTCACCATCCCGGTGAGGTGCAGCAAGATATCCAGCAACCCTTGTTGGGTCATATCCCCCACGTGGCTTTCTTTGCCGGAGTGCGGGAAGAAAAACGCTTTATGCTGGAAGAGCTAGAAAATCTTGGCGCCAGTAGTTCTTCCAGTGCCAACCAAGACAGTGAAACCTCTGGCATCTCTGGTTACCAGCGTTTTTTCTACCAAGAGGCCTTCCGTAATCTTTATACCAGCCTGCGGTTTCTGAACAGCGACCGCCCCCTTCGTAGCATTGCCCTAACCAGTTCGTTGCCAGCGGAAGGTAAGAGCTTGGTTAACATTTTGTTGGCTAAAACATTGAGTGAACTGGGCCAACGGGTGCTATTGATTGATGCCGATCTTCGCAAGCCTCAGTTGCATTATCGCCTGGGGCTAGACAATTTACAGGGATTGACTAATTTACTCACTGAAGAAGCTGATCTTCCCTGGCGTCAGGTAATGCAGCCGGTGCTGGCTCGCAATAACTGGTGGGTGATTACTGCTGGTCAGCGCCCGCCCGATCCCGCCCGCTTACTGGGGAGCCAACGGATGGGGCACTTGGTAAATGATTTGGCCAGCAGTGGGGAATTTGATCTAATTATTTATGACACCCCCCCAGTTCTAGGTTTGGCTGACTCGGTGCTGGTGGCTGAACATTTGGATGGGGTAATTTTGTTGGTTAGCCTCAATAGGGTGGACAGGGGCCTGCCGAAGGAAGCGATTCAACGGATCCGAGATGCCGGAGCACCTCTGCTTGGGATTGTGACCAATGCCATTAAAAAAGAAAGCCGCTCCTCCACTGCTTACGGCTACGGTCAATATGGTTACGGCTACGGCCAATATGGTTATGGAGCCTATAATGCTGGCCACGCCTACAGTTACTACTCTAACGCCTCTGAGGATGGGGATCCGCCGCTCTCTGGTAGAAAATTAAGGTCGTCTAATAAAGATAATTCCGTCACTTCGCGAAATAAGCTGCAGCAATTAAAGTACAAAATAATGCATTGGATGGACGGTTAATTTAAAGGTCGGGTAAAGGTCGGGTTTTCTTTACGGGCCGGCTGCGTTAAATGCAGCCTGGAGCCGGGCTCAGCGCGGGCTGTTGAGGGTATGGCGAATGTCCTTCAGGAGCAGAACGAGGTGCATGGGATCCGTTGGTGAATGCTCCCACTCAAGAATCAGATGCTCGTATAAAGCTCGGGCCTGCTCTGATTCGGCATGCACCAGCAAACCACGGCAACCAATGGCGTCACTCAAGCCCGCGACCCGGGTGATCCCATCAGCGAGCAGCGCTGCACCGAGGCCTTGACCCTCATAGCGCTGGTCAACCCCAAGGCGAGCAAGCAAAGCAACAGGATGGGGATAGCGACCGGCACCATGGCGGAGGCGCTCGGGCAGATCGGCCATAGCCAAGCTGGCCAGGCACCACGCGTAAAAAGCAACAACAACCGGCTGATCAACCTCCGTCACCACAAAAACGCGAGTGGTTCCTGATCCGTGGGCCTGTCTGGCCATAGCAACCAACCAGTTGGTCTGCTCAGGCGAGCGGCAACGAAAACCAGCCAGCTGGTGGTTTGCTGCCAGCAGGACAGAAGACTGGGTCAAGAGGGGGCACCGCCAGCGAGATCAGCGAGTTCGGTGGCAATCAGCTGTAGGAATCTCCGGTGGAGGGGGGTGGGGTCGAGCCAGACAAGTGCTCCCGCTCGAAGCGCTCGAGCCTGGAGTTGGCTTGCTCGAGCCGCGCGATCTCGCTCTCGAGCCGTTTCATCCGCTTCTCGTGCTCGATCTTCCTGTTCTCGTGCTCGATCTTCCTGTTCTCGCACTCGATCTTCCTGCGCTCGAATTCGATCTCGCGAATCTCGTACTCGACGACGGGATGCCAATTGAGCCTCGACAACCAGCGTCGCCAGCGAGGCAGCGAGGACAGAAACTCCGATTTGCTTATTGAGCTGGAGGGTTGGGCCCCAAAAGAAGTCGACATGGTCGTAACCCGTGAAAAGTGTGATCAGGGCGAGCAGAAGGCCGGCAATGAGCGTGATCGCGCCCTGTAAGTCAAATCCCAAAACCACCGTAGCCAGCCCAAACCCTGAACACAGGATAGTACAAGTAAACTAGCAGAGCATCAGTGGAATCACCGGTAGCCCGCCGCACCGGCCTGCACCCCTACACCCCACAATCCCCCCTCTGCCAGATCTATTCAGCCTGCTGAGAAAAGACAACCTCCATCAAGGCTCAACCAACACAGAGGCATGGTTGCTGTATTTCTGCTCGAGCCTCTGAAACGGGCGAGGACTGGTGGCGCAACCAGTGGGCGAGGGCGGTGATCTGGGTGGCGGTGTCGTAGCGCGGGGGCAGTTCGGGGGTGGGCTGGGGCGGTTGCATACCTCTGGGGCAGCGGACTAGCAGGCGGTGGGGGGAAAGCCGTGTTGACAGAACCCCCACAACACCCCATCCGCCCGTTTGTGGGCAACAACCTCGGGATCCAGCCCGGCGCCTGTGCTGCTCAGCTGAATTCGCCGTATTCGAGAAGGAATCCGATCAGCCCTCGGAGTTGTTGGGTGTGTTCTGGGGTGGGGGCGAGCTGGTGCTGGAGCTGAACAAGAGCACTACTCCTTCGGAGA
>JBDLTB010000051.1:0-3137 GCA_039799245.1 Cyanobacteriota bacterium | reverse complement strand
CCGGCGGAGCAGGCCCTGGGTAGGCACCTGGCCGCCTTTGAGTTGCCGGCCCTGTTCCTTACCCAGGCCAGCCCTGACCCCAACGAACTCAATGACCTGGTCAAGCTGGCGGTGGGCCTAGATATCCCCCTTGAGCTCGGTGCCGATGGCAATGCCCCCGCCGCCGCTGCCTTGGCTGAGGCTTTCCTGGCCACCGACCGGGTCCGGGTGTTGCACCAGCAGCTGCGAGACACCACCCGGCCGGCGTTGATTAGCGCCCTGCCCGAGGCCAATGCCCTGGCGGCGGAACCGTTGGCCTATGCCCCCTGGTGCTGCCCTTCCCTGCACTACAGCGCCATTTGGAATCAATTGCTGTTGGTGAGCCTGCTCACCGAGGGCAAGGATCGCCCCAGCGTGCGCCACAAAATCCGCATCGACCTCAGCAGCGACAGCGGCCACGGCCAGGTGGAATGGGCCCTGCTGCCCCAGAGCCAGTTGGCCCCGTTCCAGGAGGCCCTGGCCGCCGGCCTGGTCAATCGTCTAAACGCCCGCAGTCGCTTTGCCGATGAGGTGGAGGCCGATGGCCTGGCCCTGGCCCAGGCGCGGGCGGCGGAAGCCCTGGTGGGTCAAACCCTGCCCGGGGTGATCAGCGGTATCCAGAGCTATGGCTTTTTTGTGGAGCTGCCCCCCACCCAGGTGGAGGGCTTAGTGCATGTCAGTTCCCTTAAGGACGATTGGTACGAATATCGCTCCCGCCAGCACCGCCTGGTGGGCCGCAAAAACCGTCGCACTTACAAGTTGGGCGATCCGGTGGAGGTGGAGGTGCAAAAGGTGGATGTGTTGCGGCACCAGATTGATCTGGCGGTGCTGGTGGCCGAGGGCTCCCTGGCCCCAGAAACCGACCCCGATGGCACCGTTGAGGGTGAGGATGACAGCTTCTAACCAGAGCAGTGCTGGTGAAAACAGTGCTGAGCACAACATTGCTGGGCCCATAAGTTCTGATCGGGGCACTGCCGAACGTCGCTACCCCCTGGTCTTGGCCGTTTGCGGCGCCTCGGCCCAGGTGCTGGCCCTGCGCAGTTTGCAGCTGTTGTTAGAGGCCGGCGAAGCCGTAGATCTGATCATCAGCCGCGGCGCCTTTGAGGTGTGGCGCGCAGAGCTGGGCTTGTTGCTGCCGGTGGCACCGGCTGAACAGGAAAAGCTGCTGCGCGAGCGTTGTGGCACCAACGCCGGCACGCTCCGCTGCTACCGCTGGAATGACCAGGCGGCGGCCCCGGCCAGTGGCAGCTATCGCACCCGCGGCATGTTGATCCTGCCGGCCACCATGGGCACCGTCGGTCGGGTGGCAGCGGGGATCGCCACTGATTTGATCGAACGTTGCGCCGATGTGCATCTCAAGGAGGCCCGCCCCCTCGTAATTGCGCCGCGGGAGATGCCCTGGAACCTGATCCACCTGCGTAATCTCACCGCCCTGGCGGAGGCGGGGGCCAGGATTGCTCCGCCGATCCCCGCCTGGTACCACCAACCGGAAAGCCTCGGCGACATGGTTGATTTCCTGGTGGCCCGCACCCTCGATTTGTTTGGTTATGAGCTGGGTGAGCTGCGCCGCTGGCAGGGGCCCATTGGCAGCCCCCAGCGGCCCGTGGCCGGTGCCCAGCGGCCATGAGGGGGCTGTTGCTGCTGCCTTTGCTTTTGCCCCTAGGGGCGGCCCTGCTGGTGGGGCTGCTAAACCTCTCCACCCCGGCCCGGCTGCGTCTGGTGCTCTGGACTAGCCCCTCCCTCCCCCTGGGGAGCTGGCTAATCCTCGGGGCGGGCTCCGGCGCCTTGGTGGGCAGTGCCGCCAGCCTGCTGGCGGTGGGGGCAGCTGGGGCCGCCGCCCGGCGCCAGCCAGCGGATTGGGCTTCTGAACCTCAAACCCGCAGCCGCCCCCAAAGGGATGCCCCCGGCGACCGCCAGCCGGAAGCGCAGGCCCCCACCCAGGCCCCAGCTCAGGCCAAGGCTGCCAATCCCTTTAGCTCGATCCCCTGGCCCGCCCGGGACCCCCAGGAGCCAGCCCCCACCGTGTCCGTGCCCTTTCGGGTGGTGCAACGCCCCCAGCCAGCGGCGGCGGCCAGCACCGCCGCTACCCCAGCACCAGCGCCAGCTTCTGCCCCAGCTTCTGCCGGTGGTGACTGGGATGAAACCCCGAATGAGGACTGGTAAGGCCCGCTCCCTATGCCCAGGGGCTGACTTAGTTTGCTTTCAGTAGCTCCAGTGCTGTGACCGATTCGGCCCCCAGTCCTGTCACCCCCAGCCCCGCCACTACCAGCGCTGCCACTCCCAGTGCTGCCACCGCCAAGCCCGCACCCGAGAAGGCCGCCCCAGCGCCGAAGCCGGAGGACAAACCCTTCGCTGAGTTCATCCCCCAACTTTTCCTGCCGGCCCTGGCCAAGGAAATTCAGAGCTATGGGGGACCAGCCCCTGAGTTGCGGCTGGAGCAGGGCCAGATGCCGGTGGTGGGGGAGCCCTGCTGGCAGGTGGTGGGTCAATTGCCCGGGGAGCACCGCTTCTGGGTTTGTTTCACCACAGACAACATCCAATCCCCAAAAACGATTGCGGTGGCTGAGGCCGGCGCTAACCCCAGCCTGCTGGAGTCATTTCTGATCGATGAGAAGAAAACCACCCTGGCGCTGCTGGTGAGCCGCACGGTGCAGCGGCTCAATGGTCAGAAATGGCTCGGACCCAATTGAGCACTACGCCCCCTACGATTGGTGGCTAATCAACCGCCCCTTCCGGATGGTTCCCCCCAGCGCCGCCTTAGCCGATGCCCCCAGCCCCCCAGGGCCCTCGGCATTTAAGGAGCCGGTGAAGGACACGATCCTCACCCCCCGCTTCTACACCACGGATTTCGAGGCGATGGCCGCCATGGATCTGCGGCCCAATGAGGTGGAGCTGGAGGCCATCTGTGAGGAATTCCGTAAGGATTACAACCGCCATCACTTCGTGCGCGATAGCGCCTTTGAGGGGGCCGCAGAAAAGCTTGACCCTGATACCCGCCGGGTGTTTGTTGAGTTTCTTGAGCAGAGCTGCACCTCAGAATTTTCCGGGTTCTTGCTTTACAAAGAACTGAGCCGGCGGATTAAAAACCGCAACCCTTTACTGGCTGAGTGCTTTGCCCA
>JBDLTB010000050.1:0-10862 GCA_039799245.1 Cyanobacteriota bacterium | reverse complement strand
AGGCCTTTGGCCTGGCGCCGGTCCTCCCGTTCGATCGCCGCCTGCACATCACGGTCGGCGAAATAAGCCTCCAGATCTGGGTCCGACTCCAGGTCGCGATAACAGGGCAACACCTGGCGTTCCAGCCAGTCGCGGCAGTAGGCGCAGATGCCGGCCAGGGGGTCATCCCCTTGCTCCCGTGCCCAGCGTTGTAGCTCCTGGTCGCTGCAACGGTTAAAGCAAAGTTCGGCCTCGCGGGTGTGGCCCAACAGCAGATGTAGGCAGGCCAGTTCCCGTTCAACCCCCACCTCCCTCAGGGCCTCTAGCCGTTGCAGGGCCGCTTCAATGCGTTCCGGCTTGCGTTGGGCAAAGCCGGAGGCAGTGAGCGCGTAGGCGCTAAGGAATTCAGCGGTAACTGAACCCTGCTCCGACCAACGCAGGAATAAATCGATTTGTTCCTGAACAGTGAGGAAGGTGCGGATCTGTTGAAAAAAAGCTTGAAAGGCTTCCTGGGGGAAGCTGGGGTCTTGCTCCCCATCGAGCCCGCCGCGGCGGGCGATCAGCTCAATTAATAAGTTGATGCCCAGCTGGCGAGCCTGGCCATCGGCCAGGTCCCTGCTGATTAGATCCAGCACCCTGTAGGGCAACAGCCCCTGGAGATCAGTCTCTAGCTCGAAACGTTTTTCTAATTGTTGTCCCATCCGTTGCAGCAGCTGGATGCCCTGCTGCAACAACTGGGCTGCGGATTCAAACAGCTTTTGCCTTTGACGTTCCTGGCCCCCCTGGCGGCAGGCCAGGGCCGCCAGCAAGGTGAGATCAGCTTCGCGGCCACTGCCCAGGGCGGGGGCCTGGGGTGGTTGGAGGCAGCGGCTGGCCCCTTCAAAGGCTTCGGCCGCCTGGCCGGATTCCATCAGCAGCAGTAGCGCCCCCACCTCCAGCGCTGAGCTCACCTCCAGGGCGGGCAGGGTGCCGGAGCCTTCGCTGGCCTGCTCGGTGAGCAGACACTCATAGTCCTGGCGCCTTTTGGGGTCCCCAAGTAGGTCGGCACTGGCCCTAAGCAGTTCTGCCCGCGCTTGGAGGGCTTCAGCTGTGAACCCAGGCCCGGGCCCTCGATCCAGCCGTTGCTGCAGGGTTCGCAACACCACTTCGGTGTTGGCCACAGGGCTCACCCCCAGCAGGCGGAAATGGTCGAGGGGGAGCTCCACCGCGGGGTGTACGGGAGGTCCGAGTTTACGTGTGTTTGCTGGGCTAACTGGCCTGGGCAGCCAGTCCCTAGGTCATCACCGTAAAGTCGGCCACTAGCTAGGGCTGGAGCGCCATGACCACCGAAACCGCAGCCAGTAGCCCCCCCACAAGTTTCAGCCCTGATATCAGCCGCGCTGAGGGGCTGATGCTCTACCGAGACATGAGCCTGGGCCGGCGCTTTGAAGACAAGTGCGCCGAAATGTATTACCGCGGCAAGATGTTTGGCTTCGTGCATCTCTACAACGGTCAGGAGGCGGTCTCCACCGGGGTTATCAAGGCGATGAAGACCCAGCACGACTGGTTCTGCAGCACCTACCGCGACCATGTGCATGCCCTCAGTGCCGGCGTGCCGGCCCGGGAGGTGATGAGTGAACTGTTTGGCAAGGAAACCGGTTGCAGCAAGGGCCGCGGCGGCTCCATGCACCTTTTTTCCAAGGAGCACCATTTACTCGGGGGCTATGCCTTCATCGGTGAGGGGATTCCCGTGGCCCTTGGTGCCGCCTTCACCAGTCGCTACAAGCGCGATGCCCTCGGTGATAGCAGCAGCAATGCCGTAACCGCCGCCTTCTTTGGCGATGGCACTTGCAACATCGGTCAGTTTTATGAATGCCTGAACATGGCCAGCCTCTGGAAGCTGCCGATCCTGTTTGTGGTGGAAAACAACAAGTGGGCCATCGGCATGGCCCATCACCGCGCCACCAGTGACACCGAGATCTGGCGTAAGGCCAGTGCCTTCGGCATGGTCGGTGAAGAAGTAGACGGCATGGATGTGTTGGCCGTGCGCGCCGCCGCCCAGCGGGCGGTGGAACGGGCCAGGGCTGGGGAAGGCCCCACCCTGCTGGAATGCCTCACCTACCGCTTCCGGGGCCATTCCCTGGCGGATCCCGATGAACTGCGGGACCCGGAAGAAAAGGCCTTTTGGGCAGCCCGGGATCCGATCAAGCACTTGGCGGGTCTGCTGCAGAGCCGCGGCCTGGCCACGGCCGAAGATCTGCAGACCATCGATAAGGAGATAGACGGCGAGGTGAGGGATGCCGTGGAATTCGCCCTGGCCGCCCCCGAGCCAGACCCCGCCGAGCTCACCCGCTACATCTGGGCAGAGGATTAAAGCTGGCTAGGTACCAGGCGGGTAAGGCTGCGTAATTTGCGCAGCGCTTTCAGTTCCACCTGACGCACCCGTTCCCGGGAAACCTCCATCTGGCGGCCAATTTCAGCCAGGGTGTGGCGCTGCTCTCCTTCGAGGCCAAAGCGCAGCTCGAGCACTTGGCGTTCCTGGGTGGTGAGGTGGCTGAGCCAACGGCCCAGTTGTTCGTGGTGCATCCGCCGCTCCACGGCCTGCAAGGGCTCTTCATTGCGGGTGTCGGCGATCAATTCGCCTAGAAAGCTGCGGCCTTCATCGCCACTGATCGGTGCATCGAGGCTGGAGGTGGTGAGGGATTGGCGCAGCAGGCCGTCTAGGTCCTCAACACTGATCTGCATTTCCTCGGCAATTTCCCTGCGGCTGGGCATGGCCCCCAGTTTGTGGGCCAAGTCCATGGTCACCTTGCGCACCACGGCTAGCCGTTCACTCAGGTGTACCGGCAGACGGATCGTGCGGCTTTGGCAAGCAATCGCCCGGGTCATGCTTTGGCGAATCCACCAAAATGCATAGGTGGAAAATTTGTAGCCCCGGGTGGGGTCAAACTTTTCCACCGCCCGCTCTAGGCCGAGGGAACCCTCCTGGATCAAATCTAATAATTCCATACCTTTGCCTTGATATTTCTTCGCCACACTCACCACCAGGCGCAGATTTGCCTTCATCATCCGTTCCTTAGAACGGCGACCCACCCGAATTAGCTTGTTTTCATGGCTACTAAATTCCGCATTCTCCCCCCGTTCGATCAGATTCATCATCACCTGCACTTGGTTGCCCAGTTCGATTTCCTCGGCAGGGGTGAGCAGGGGCACCCTGCCAATGGTGGTTAGATACCAGCTGACAGGGTCATTGCCCCGCTTGCGACTGCTCTCGGTAGGGGAGAGCGGGGTGGCTGCCATGGATTCGTTGCCTGAGTAGGAGGAGACTCCTACGGGGGAATCAGAAATCGGTGTGTTTTCAGTAACCTTTTAGATTTGCAAGGGGAAATCCAAACATTTCAATCAATTGCTTTGGCTATTCGCCGCGCCAATGCGTTTGAAAAAACCACAGATCAAAGTCGCAGGATGCTGCGCTGTTGGCACATATTTGTTTCATTTTTTGCATATTTCAAGGGCGGCCAGCTGTTGGGCCACGGCGAGGGGGCTGGCAGCCCCCTCGCCCCTGGCGGCGCAGTGCAGGCCCGCCAGGCCATGGCGCAGGGCGGCCAGGGCCAGGAGTTCACCTAGGGCTGGGTCGTGGGGCCCTAGGCCAGCGGCCAGACCCAGGGCCCCCAGGCCAGCGGCATAGCCCGCAAGCACGTCGCCGAGGCCAGCCCGGGCGGCCCAGGGGCTGCTTTCCAGGAGCTGCCAGCGCCGGCCCAAGGGGGAGGCGATCACCGTATGGGCCCCCTTAAGCAACACCCAGGCGCCGCCCTCGGCCGCGGCCCCAGCGGCGGCCTCCAGGGGGGGCAGGTCTGTGAGTGCAGGGAAGAGTCTGTTGAATTCCGTCCGGTGGGGGGTAATCCAGGTGGGTCCGTGGCGTCCCCGCAGCCAGGGGCCGCTGGCCCCCTGGCTTGCCAGGCGGTTGAGGCCATCGGCATCCAGCAGCAGTAGGCCGCTGAAGCCCTGCAGGGCCTCCGGTAAGCCCTTATCCCCTGGTTCAAGGCCTAGGCCCAGCCCTGGCCCACATACCACCGCATCCAGCCGGTCCAGGGGGTCTTGGCGCCCCTGGAGCAGCACGTGGGGCAACACCTGCCAAAGCTGCTGGGCCTGCTCCGGGGGTAGGGCCCCCTCCAGCCAGCCAATGGCGCTGGCGCTGGCCCCCTCCAGGGCAAGGCGGCCGGCGCCGGGATAGCCCTTGCTGCCGGCGATCACCCGCAGGCGCCCCCGCCCATGTTTTGCCGCCGCCGCCGCGGGTTTGGGGCTGGGTTGGTTGTCCTGGCCCCAGAGCCCCAAGGTTTGCTGGGCCCCCCAGCGTTCCACCAGGCTGGCGGGCAAGCCCAGGTCGATGCGTTCCTGCTCCCCCACCCAGGCGAGGGCGCTGTCTTGCCAAAGGCCCTGTTTCCAGAGCCCCACCACCAGGCTGCGGCTGCAGTGGGCGGCTGTACCCCCCAACGGCTGGCCCGTGTCACCGCAGAGGCCGCTGGGGCCATCAAGCCCCCAGCATTCGCCTCCGGCCTGGAAACGGCGGTCGAATAGGCGGGCGATGGGGGCGGTTAGTGGACGGTTCTGGCCGACGCCGAATAGGGCATCAAGCCAGAGTTCTGGCCCATGGGGATCGGGCTCCTGGGCCAGGCGCGGAATACCGAGCCAGAGCGCCTGGCGTAAATGGCCTGCGGTGAGCGGTTTGTGCTGTTCAAAGGGACTCCAGAGCTGCACTGGCACCCCCGCCAGCTGCAGTTCCCGGGCTACCACCAGGCCATCGCCACCGTTGTGGCCAGGACCCACCAGCACCAGCACCCCCCGCTGGCGCAGCCCTGGGGTGGCCAGCAGCCTTTGGGCAAGGCCCAGGCCGGCTTTCTCCATCAGCGCTGCCACCGGTAGGCCATTGGCAAACAGTTCCTGCTCCAACCCCTTAACCACCGCAGCGGTAACTAAGAGGTGCTGGGCGTCGGCGGGGGGCCAGGCCATCGGGATCGCCGCGGTTGATCCAGCTGTACAGGCAACATGAAGGAATGACTAGCCCCTTGCCCCTTTCTGCTTCTCCGGCTCCGGTTGCGACTGTTGCTCCGGCGGTGGCTGCTGCTCAGGCAGGGGCTGTTGCTCCGGCAGTGGCTGTTGCTCCGGCAGTGGAGGAGGTGTTGCAGCGCCTGCGGGCCTGGCCAGGGGAGCAGCGCATTGCCGTGGGCCTTTCCGGTGGGGTGGACAGTTCCCTTACGGCGGCCCTCCTCAGCGCCGCCGGCTGGCAGGTGGAGGGGCTCACCCTTTGGCTGATGAGTGGCAAGGGCGCTTGCTGCGCTGAAGGGCTGGTGGATGCGGCCGGTTTGTGTGAGCAGCTGGGGGTGCCCCACCACGTGGTGGATTCGCGGGCAAATTTCCAGCAGGAGATCGTCCAATTTTTGGTGGAGGGCTATGGGTCTGGGCTGACGCCGCTGCCCTGTTCCCGCTGTAACCGGGCGGTGAAATTCGGGCCCATGCTCGATTGGGCGGCCCAGGAAAGGGGTATCAACCGGGTGGCCACCGGCCACTACGCCCGGCTGCGGCCCGCCAACGCAAGCAGCAACGGCCGCACCCAGTTGTTGCGGGGCCTTGATGGGCGCAAGGACCAGAGCTATTTCCTCTACGACCTGCCCCAGGAGGTGCTGGCCCGTTTGCTCTTTCCTTTGGGGGAACTAACCAAGCTCGACACCCGCGCTGAAGCTGCCCGCCTGGGGCTACGCACCGCCGATAAACCGGAAAGCCAAGACCTTTGCCTGGCGGATCACCATGGCTCGATGAAGGCTTTTCTGGATGCTTACCTGCCGGAACGGCCTGGTCAGATCGTGCTGGCCGATGGCCAGGTGCTCGGGGGCCACGATGGCATCGAGCATTTCACGATTGGCCAACGCAAGGGGCTCGGGGTGGCCTGGAGTGAGCCGCTGCATGTGGTGCGGCTAGATGCGGCGATGAACCAGGTGGTAGTGGCCCCCCGGGCCGAGGCGGGCCGCGCCGGTTGTGAAGTGGCCCAGATCAACTGGGTGTCGGTGCCCGCGCCCCAGCAGCCCCTGGAGCTGGAGGTGCAAGTGCGCTACCGCAGCGCCCCCGAGCGGGCCCTGCTCACCCCCCTGGGGCCCACGGCCTGTCGGCTGGACTTTGCTGAGGAGCAGTTTTCAATTACCCCTGGCCAGGGGGCGGTGTTTTATGCCGGGGAGGTGCTGCTGGGGGGTGGCTTGATCCAGCGCTAGGCCCCTGGGGACAATTTTTGGCAAGTTTTACCAATAGGGATCGCTGGCCAGTTCCACCCAAAGATGCCTAGGTAGATCTTCAGAAATTTCACAGCTGAGGCCTAGGGCAAGGGCTGATGAAGACTTTGCTGGGGCCCTATCAAAGGTTTTGGCTGAAGTTTTATCTGAAGGTTCAGCGGCAGGGCTCGATCCCAGGTTGCTAATGCAGGCCCGCAACACCTCGCCATTCACCTGGATCTCGCAGGCGCCACAGCTACCCCCCAGGCAACCGGTGGGAATGGGGAAGCCCGCCTGCCTGGCCGCCGTAAGCCAATCCCAGTCGCCATTGGCCTGGCTGACGCAGCCATTGGGCCAGTGGATCACAAGCTGCTGGATCTCCACAGGTTCCTTCTGCAAAGGGGACCCATAAGGCTAGGCATAACGGTTTTTAGTCCAATAACGGCCCTAGCTGCACATGGGTCTCAAAGGCATCGGCCAAGCGATCCAGTAGTGATTCTCGCTGAACCAGGTGGTTCCCAGGGTTGGGGGGTAGGGGGCTGAGCCCGCGCCGTTCACGCAGCAGGTTCAACCAGGCCCGGCGCCAGGGGCCGTTCTCAAATATTCCATGCAGATAGGTGCCAGCTACGGAGCCCTGCACCCAGCCAAGGGCGTCGTCACTGGCTATCGGCTGACAGTGCTCCGCTTGATCGCAACGGCTATGGCCCCTGTGCAACTCAAAGCCCTGTAGCTCAAAGCCCTGCCGTTCAGCCGTTGCTAAGTCAGCTCGCCCCCGCTGGGGCCAGAGGGCTTGGCTGCGCCGTTGCTGGAGAGCCTTGGAGGCGCCAAAGGTAGTAGTGATCGGCAGCAGCCCTAGGCCGCGAAATTCTTGGCTCCCTTGCCCACCGCCCTCTATGCCCAGGGGATCGCGCAGGAGGGTCCCGAGCATTTGCAAGCCACCACAGATGCCAAACACCGGCCCGCCGGCGGCGGCATAGCGGTGCAATTCCGCGGCGGTGCTTGATGCCTGCAGTGCTGCCAGGTCCGCCAGGGTCTGTTTGCTACCGGGAATCAGTACCCCATCGGGCTGGCCCAGGGGCTCCCCAGGTTTCAGCCAGCGCAGCCGCAGGCTTGGTTCTGCCTCCAGGGGATCGAGGTCAGAGAAATTGCTAAGCGAGGGCAGCCGCATTACGGCGATTTCCAGCTCAGCGTCGGGTTTGCGGGCCCGGCGTTCCAAGAGATCCAGGGAGTCCTCTGGCGGGAATAGCTCATCGAGCCACGGCATTACCCCCAGCACCGGCACGCCCGTGTGTGCCTCCAGCCACTGGCGTCCTTTGTCAAATAACTCCCGCCGCCCCCGAAATCGATTTATCAAGATTCCGGCAATTAGGGGCCGTTCCACCGGCCGCAGCAGGGCCAGGGTGCCCACCACCTGGGCAAACACCCCGCCCCGTTCGATGTCTGCCACCAGTAGGCACCGCGCCCGTAGGTATTGGGCCAAACGTAGGTTCGTTAGGTCACGGGATTGCAGGTTCACCTCCACCGGGCTGCCGGCCCCCTCCAACACCAGACGACCGCCGGGGTATTGGCCCTGGAGTGAATCAAGGCCCCTACGGATCGCTTGCCATCCCGGCTTGAACCACTCCTCGTAATAGGTTTCTGCCCTGGCTATGCCCACTGAATGGCCCAGATGGATTAATTCACTGGTGCTGTCCCCTTGGGGTTTGAGCAACACTGGATTCATCGCCACCTGCGGCTCTAGACCTGCGGCCCAGGCCTGCAGGGCCTGGGAGTAAGCCATTTCACCGCCGGCCCCATCCACCCAGGCATTGAGGCTCATGTTTTGACCCTTGAAGGGCAGGGGCTGTTGCCCTCGCCGTTTAAGCACCCGACAAAGGGCTGCGGTCATTAGTGATTTACCGGCGCCACTGCTGGTGCCTAGCACCATCAGGGGGCGCTGGGCAGCGCTGTTCATAGCCGGGGCCGGCGACGGCGTAAGCCTTGGAAAAGCCTTGCTAGCACCCCTGCCCGGGGCAGTTCTCCGGGCCAACGTTCCAGCAGCTTGCGGCCCATGGGGGTGAGTCTCACCCGTTCGGTTAGGCCTTGGCCGTCCACCTCCCGGCGTAAAACCCCCAACCAGATCAACCAGAGGAAATCGCTTTCAATGCTTTCGGCGCTTTGGGGTTGCCAGCAGAGTTGATGCTGGCTTTCCAGGGCCTGGCTACTGAGGGCTTCGCTGATTAGGTGTACGTAGAAGCTGCGGCGAAAAGGTAAACAACTCAGGGCTAGGGCTGCCCGATTGAAGGAACGGCGGTCGCCGTTGGGATCACCGTTGGGATCGCTGGTTTGATTATCCGTGGGATCGCTGCTGGAGCCCATCTTTGGCCGATTGGCCCCCCAGCCTAGGCATTGCCGGGCTGGAGAATACCGCTGGGACCAGCAATGGCCCCGCCCTGGCCCTGCAGCTTTAACCGTGGCTCAACTTCTGCTCGCTTCTGCCTCCCCGGCCCGCCGTCGGCTGTTGGCCCAGGCGGCGATTCCCCACCGGGTGCAGGTGAGTGGCGTTGATGAGGACCTCATCACCAGTGCTGATCCCCTACGCCTGGTGCAGCTGTTGGCCCAAGCCAAGGCCAGGGCAGTGGCCAACTCCCTTGACCCAGGTGATGGGCCCACCCTGGGCATATTGGGCTGCGATTCGGTGTTGGAGTTTGAGGGGGAGGTGTTTGGTAAACCCCGCGATCGCCACGAGGCAAGCCAGCGTTGGCGGCGCCTGGCGGGGGGCTGGGGCCAATTGCACACCGGCCATTGTTTGCTCAAGGATTCTGGGGATTTAGCTGGGGCTGGGGCTGAGTGCATGGCCACAGTTACCACCAGGGTGCTGTTTGCGCCCCTCAGTGCTGCGGAGATCGAGGCCTATGTGGCCACTGGGGAACCGCTGCAATGTGCCGGCGGGTTTGCCCTGGAGGGCCGTGGCGGTTTGCTGGTGGAAAGGATCGACGGTTGCTTCAGCAATGTGATCGGTCTGAGTTTGCCATTGCTGCGGCAGTGGTTGGCCCCCGTTTAAGCAACCATGGGGAGCTGGGGGAGGCCAATAAAAAACCCCTGCTTTTGCAGGGGTTGAGATAATCCCAGCGTCGGGGCTGGAAATTAGTTATTTAGCCAGTTTGACCTGGGTAAATCAGTCAAGGTCTGGCATGGCCAGCACGGGCTCGGCCTTGCGGTCGATACCTTTTTCAAAGCCAGCGGCGGAAGCGCGGGCGCGACCGGCGTGCCAAAGGTGGCCCACCAGGAAGAAGAAGGCCAGTACAAATTGCACTGAGGCCAACCACTGACGGATGTTTACGTAGTTCACCGAGTTGGGTTCGGTGATGATGCCGCCCACCGAATTCAGTGAGGCATTGGGCGCGTGGGTCATGTATTCGGCGGCCCGGCGCACTTGCCAGGGCTGAATGTCGTTCTGAAGCTTGTCAAGGCTCAGACCGTTGGGACCGCGGAGGGGCTCCAGCCAGGGACCACGGAAGTCCCAGAAACGCATGGTTTCACCGCCGAAAATGATTTCACCGGTGGGGGAGCGCATCAGATATTTGCCGAGGCCGGTGGGGCCCATGGCCGAACCGATGTTGGCCCCCAGCCTTTGGTCACGCACCAGGAAGGTGAAGCTTTGGGCCTGGGAGGACTCGGCGTTGGTGGGGCCGTAGAACTCTGAGGGGTAGGCCGTGTTGTTGAACCAGATGTAGGCCGAAGCGATGAAGCTCATGAAGCTCAGGGCGCCAAGGCTGTAGCTCAGGTAGGCCTCCCCATTCCAGATAAAGGCGCGACGCACCCAGCCAAAGGGCTTGGTGACCACGTGCCAAATGCCGCCAAAAATGCAGATGAGGCCTATCCAGATATGGCCGCCGATGATGTCTTCCATCGAGTCGACGCCGATGATCCAGCCTTCGCCACCAAAGGGGGCTTTGGTGAGATAACCAAAGATCACCCCAGGGCTAAGGGTGGGGTTGGTGATCAAACGCACGTCGCCGCCACCAGGGGCCCAGGTGTCGTAGACACCACCAAAGAACATGGCCTTGAAAACCAGCAGCAAGGCACCAACGCCAAGCAGGATCAAGTGATAACCAATGATGTTGGTCATCTGGTTCTTATCGCGCCAATCCTGGGAGAAGAAGGCGGAATACTTTTCAAGGATCTCAGGACCACGCAGGGCGTGGTACAGACCACCTAAGCCGAGAACGGCGGAGCTGATCAAGTGCAGCACCCCAACTACAAAGAAGGGATACAAACTGGTGACTTCGCCTCCGGGACCGACGCCGTAGCCAAGGGTGGCCACGTGGGGGAACAGGATTAGACCCTGTTCGTACATCGGTTTATCGAAGGAGAAGTGACTGACTTCGAACAGCATCATCGCGCCAGCCCAGAAGACCATTAGGCCGGCGTGGGCGACGTGGGCACCGAGAAGGCGCCCAGAAAGATTGATCAGGCGAGCATTGCCAGACCACCAGGCATAGCCGGTGGATTCCTGGTCTTTGCCGCCAATGATCAGCGAGGGATCAAAGGGCGTTTCCACGGGGCAGAACCTCTTCAGGGAAGATGAAATTTTCGTGCGGCTGATCAGCCGGGGCCATCCAGGCCCGCAGACCTTCGTTCAGAAGAATATTCTTCGTGTAG
>JBDLTB010000049.1:0-13661 GCA_039799245.1 Cyanobacteriota bacterium | reverse complement strand
CGGGCCCAGGAAAGTTACGGACTGTGAGTGCCTGGGCTTCGGCAAGGCCCTCTGGAGAACCGGACTTCTACGATCGGCTGCGACGGATGCTGAGCACGCGTGGCACTGCCCCTTCTGAAGTACGCGCCCACAAGCCAAAACTCGAGGGTTAAAGCCTTTCGGGTTGGCTCTGATGAAGATGCCAAGGCGGCGTCCCTGGACAAAGCCTTTGACCGCGAAGACCAGAACTTTGTGATTGAAGCTGCCTATCGGCAGATCTTCTTCCATGCCTTCAAGGTGGACCGGGACCGCACCCTCGAGTCCCAACTGCGGGACGGCCAGATCACAGTGAGGGACTTCATCCGTTCCCTGTGCCTCTCCGACACCTTCACCCGCAGTTTTTACAACCTAAACAGCAACTACAAGGTGGCTCGCCACTTGGTGGAAAAACTGCTGGGTCGCCCAGTGCACGGCAAATCTGAGGAGATTGCCTGGTCTGCCGTGTTGATGACCCGCGGGGTCAAGGGAATGGTTGACGACATTCTCAATGGCCAGGAATACCTGGATGCCTTCGGCTACGACATGGTTCCTTACCACCGCAATCGGGTGGTTGGTTCCCGGGACCTAGGGGAAACCCCCTTCAACATCACTTCACCCCGCTACGACGCCTACCACCGCGGCATCCTGGGCTTTCCCCAGATCATCTTCACCGGTTCGGCCCGCAGCTACCCGGAACGGGGCCGCCAGCGCCGGGGCGGCTTCCCCGAGGACTACCTCCCCTGGGTGCGCACCCTGCCTGCCCTGCGCAGTCCGGCAGCCTCCGCTGGCATTCCTGGCAATTTCCTCGCCAAGGTGCCCTACCGCAGCGTCGGCCGCTGAAGCCAATCCGCCGGCCCGCAGCCCAGGATTAGCGACTCATTTCTGCAGCACTCTGCAGCGCATCCGCCCCCGAAAAGGGGGCTTTTTTGTGGCCCCACCAGGCTGCTCCGACCCTTGGGCAATCAGCGATTGCTAACCCACGCCAGCCCCTCTGTTGTGTCAAAGCACAACTAAGGCCAAAGTGATCCCAAACCAATTGTTTAGCCGTGGTGTCAAAATCCCTCACGTCGTTAGCCCTACTCACCCTCCGCCAACTGCGCCGAGTGGCCAGCGACCTGGGGGTGGGCCTCTACAGCCGTAAATCGAAGGAAGAACTGCTGAATTCGATCAGCCAGCAGCAGGAATTCAGCACCGGTCGCACCCGCCTGGAAACCGCCATTTCCCTAGCCGAAATGGAAGGACAAATGGGTGACACCCCCTTGCCCATTTCTGAAACCCGGGTGGTTTTCCTGCCCCGGGATCCCCAGTGGGCCTATGTGTTTTGGGAAATTTCTAGCGACAGCCTGCGGGCATCCCAGGCGGCGGGGGCCCGTCAGCTCTGCCTAAGGGTTTCAGATGTAACCGGACTGGTCGACGGCTCTAGCCATCCCCACACCCTCCAGGAAGTAGTGGTCGATAGCACTGCCAACGAGTGGTATCTCCCTGTGCCCCTCAGCGACCGCGACTACCGGGTGGAGCTGGGCTTCCGCCAGAGCAATGGCGGTTGGTTCTCCCTTGCCTTCTCCTCCGTGGCCCGGGTGCCAGCCATGCACCCCAGCGAACAGATCCTCGATCAGTTCGTACCCTTCTCCCTTGAGCCAAGCCCCACCTCAACCACCACCACCACCCCAGCGCCTCATGCGCCCCTCGAGGCCGGTGATAACAGCCTCCATGAACGCCTCTATCAAACGGCCACAATCCGTTGGCGCCAGCTGGGCCGTGGCTCTGAAGCTTTCCATGAGTTAAACCACAATGAATCCCAGGCCCGGAACCTGAACGATTCCGGGGTGGGCCGTTGGGCCAGTGGTCGCAACGAAAGCGGCATCGGTGGCGTTGCCCCCCGCCAACGCTCCTTCTGGCTGGTGGCTGATGCCGAACTAATCGTTTACGGCGCCACGGACCCCTCAGCCACCCTCAGCATTGGTGACGAAGTTGTGCCCTTAGCCAATGACGGCACCTTCCGGGTCCAAGTGCCCTTCCGTGATGGCCATCAGCTCTATCCGATCAAGGCAGTGGCTGCCGATGGCGAGCAAACTCGCAACATCACCCTGAAATTTGAGCGGGTCACCCCGGAAGACAACAGCAACACCCCCGAGCAGGCCAAGGCTGAATGGTTCTGAGCTGCTTTGGGCTGATCTTCTTGGTATAAACCCAACCTGGCCAGCCCGAGGGGGGAACCCTAAGGGCTGTTGATGGCCTTGAAACCTTGATATCTGCCTTGCCCAGGCGCCCCTTGCTGCTGTCCCTACTGGCGCTGCTCTGCACTGGTTGCACCGTCAAGCCCACTTTCCAGGGCAGCAGCACTGCCCCATTGCCCCTGCCCCCTGGCTTCGAGGTGGCATTCAACCAACGGCAGGACCACAGTTACCGCAGTCCCATTAGTGGGCAACAACGACCGGGAGACAACCTAGAAGAGTTGCTGCTGCAATCCATTCGGCGCAGCCAGCGGGAAGTGCTGGTGGCCGTGCAGGAGCTGTCCCTGCCCCAGGTGGCCCAGGCCCTAGCCGAAAGGCAACGGGCTGGGGTTCAGGTACGGGTGGTGGTGGAAAACAGCTATCGCCAACCCTGGAGCAACCAACACCCAGCCGGACTCTCCCCCCACCAACGGCAACGGCTGGCCCAACTAAAAGCCCTGGCAGATCGGGACCGCAATGGCGAACTCAGCGCCGCCGAACTGCTGCAGGGGGATGCCATGGCTTTGCTGGAAGGGGCAGGGGTGCCGACCATTGATGACACCGCCGATGGCAGCCAGGGCAGTGGGCTTATGCACCACAAGTTTCTAGTGGTTGACCAGCGCTGGGTGGTGGTGGGCTCCGCCAACTTCAGCAGTTCAGACATCCATGGGGATGCGGGAGCACCCCGCACCAGGGGGAACGTGAACCACCTACTGCGCATTGATAGCCCAGACCTAGCTCAGCTATTCAAACGGGAATTCGAACTGCTTTGGGATAAAAAATTTGGCCTAGACAAGCAGGAAGGACCAGCCCAAACCGTACAGATAGGCGCCACGGAAGTAACGGTATTATTTGCCCCCCATAGCCCAAGGAACCCAAACAACGGCCTGCAAGTACTTCGGGAGATTTTAGCCACTGCAAAGCAGCAAATTGACCTGGCCTTGTTTGTATTTTCTGCCCAAGAGCTGGCGGATGTGCTGGTGGAGCGGGTGGAGGCGGGAGTCAAATTAAGGGCCCTGGTGGATCCAGGCTTTGCCAGCCGTAGTTATTCTGAACTGCTAGATCTAATGGGGATTTTCTTACCTGATAAGCGTTGCAGCCTAGAAGCTGGCAACGCCCCCTGGCAGAAGCCAATCAGCGGAGCCGGCAGTCCGCAGCTAGCCCCAGGGGATAAATTACACCACAAACTTGCGGTAATCGACAACGAAATAGTGGTTAGCGGTTCATTCAACTGGAGTCCGTCTGCGGCCTACAAAAATGATGAAACAATGTTGACAATCCATTCACCAACCCTGGCAGCCCACTTCGGTCGGGAAATGAAGCGGCTGTGGCAGGGGGCTGACTTGGGCATCACGCCAAAACTGGAGCGCAAGCTGAACAAAGCCCGGCGCAACTGTGGGGCCAGCAAGGTAAAAGGTTAAAGATTGCCATGGGCGCCTCAGCCATAAAGCTGACCACAGGCAACAGATGCCATCAGCGGCTGATGGCACTAACAGCAGACATCAAGAACACCAAATTGACTGATCTCAGTTTAGTTCACATCACTCATCGGCTCGCAGCCATCCCTCAGCTATTCTTAGTTGAAAACATGGTCCAAAAAATTCAGCGATGGCCCACCCCTCAGCACTTCTGAATCGCAAGCTCTGCGGCCATGGCCTGTTACTGGGCCTGGTGCTGCTGGCGGGGAATGGGGCCTTAGGGCAAACAAAATTAAACAGTAAACAACTGGAGGAGCAGAGAGAACCCCTCACAAAAGCTGATTTGAAGCCCACCTTTGATGCGGTGGTTGAGTGTGCCCAACAAAACCAGGAAGCCAGCTGCCAAGCGGCCCGACAGCTGGCCGACAGGCTCCTAGATCGCCCCTACTTGACCGCCCTCTGCAAAGACACTGCCTTTGTGGTGATGCAAAAAGCTAAGCCTGTGGCTGTTAATAACTACGACCGTAAGGATCTACTACTCACAAAAGCCAATGATCTAATTCAACTCTGCCAAGGGAAGGAACCAGAGAAAGCGCCAGCCCCTTCAGCCCCCAGCGGCCCCCCGAAAAAGGGCGGGCTCTAGGGCTTCGCGGTCAATTTCAAGAGCTGCTGCGATGCCTCATCCATCATCGGCAAGGAAAGATTTGATTCCAGCACCACTTGATCGGCCAAGCTACAGAGACTGTCCTTACGAGCACTGGCATCACAGCTGCTGGACAGGGCAACCATCGCATTGGTGAGCTTGCCCCTTAGGCACATCTCAGAGCCCGTGCGCCCCAATACGGATTCCGCCGCCAAGCGACCCTTCTGCACCGCCTCTGAATAGGGCAACACCGGAGATGCCAGCCCTGGGCCAGCCAGCACCTGGGACCCCAGCAATGGCAAAGCCAGCAGCCAGCCGTTGGCAAAAAATTTGATATGAGGCATTTCGGTACCCATAGGCTCGGGGGACAAGTTAACGGCTCTAACACCCTTAAACAAAAAATATGCCACTCTTTGGGCTCCGGCCCTAGGTTGAGGCGCGCATTAGGCCCCCGGTGTCCAACATTTCCACCAGTGCCCAACCCGCTATTCAGCGGATCCCCCTGGAAAAAGCTTTCCAAGACCAGAAACCTGGCACCTCCGGCCTGCGCAAAAGCAGCCAACAATTTGAACAGCCCGGGTACTTGGAAAGCTTCATCGAAGCAATTCTGCGGGTGCTGCCAGGGGTCGAGGGCGGCACCCTGGTGGTGGGTGGTGACGGTCGCTATGGCAACGCCCGGGCCATTCAACTGATTGCCCGCATGGCCTGTGCCCATGGGCTCAAGCACTTAGTGCTCACCACAGACGGCATCCTCTCCACCCCAGCCGCCTCCCACCTAATCCGCCAACGCCAGGCGATCGGCGGCATCATCCTCAGCGCTAGCCACAACCCCGGCGGGCCCGACGGTGACTTCGGCGTCAAGGTGAATGGCGCCAATGGCGGCCCCGCGCCGGAATCACTGACCAACGCCATCTATGCCTGCACCAAGCAGTTAGAGGGCTATGCAATCAGCAGCAGCGAAGCTATTCCCCTGAATGAACCGGGCAAACACCAACGGGGCGACCTGCAGGTGGAGGTGCTCGATGGGGTGCACGACTATCTGCAACTGATGGAACAGCTCTTTGATTTCGACCTGATCAGCCAGTTGCTGCGCAGCCCCTGGCCCATGGCCTTTGACGGCATGCATGCGGTTACAGGACCCTATGCCAGCCAATTGTTTGAACAGCGACTCGGCGCTCCAGCCGGCACTGTGCGCCATGGCAAACCCCTGGAGAATTTTGGCGGGGGGCACCCCGACCCCAACCTCACCTATGCCCATGACCTGGCGGTGCTGTTGCTAGATGGCGACGACTATCGCTTTGGGGCAGCCTGTGATGGCGATGGTGATCGCAACATGATCCTGGGCCAGCGCTGCTTTGTGAACCCCAGCGACAGCCTGGCGGTGCTCGCCGCCAATGCCTCCTTCGCCAAGGGCTATGCCAAGGGGCTAGCTGGCGTTGCCCGGTCGATGCCCACCAGCGCCGCCGTCGATGTGGTGGCCCGCGAGCTGGGAATCCCCTGTTTTGAAACCCCCACGGGCTGGAAATTCTTCGGAAATCTGCTGGATGCCGGCCGCATCAGCCTCTGTGGGGAGGAAAGTTTCGGCACCGGCAGTGATCACATCCGAGAAAAGGATGGACTCTGGGCTGTGCTCTTCTGGCTGTCGATCCTGGCCCATCGCCAGTGCTCCGTGGCCGAACTGATGGCGGAACACTGGCAGCGTTTCGGCCGCCATTACTACTCCCGCCATGACTATGAGGGGGTGGACCTAGACCGGGCCCATGGGCTCTACAACGGGCTCAGGGCTCGACTCGACAGGCTAAAAGGCGAGCGCTTCGCCGACAGCAGCATCGCCATGGCCGACGACTTTGCCTACCGCGATCCCGTGGATGATTCACTTACCGAGCAGCAGGGCCTGCGCCTGTTACTAGAGGACGGCAGCCGGGTAATCCTGCGGCTTTCTGGCACAGGCACCCAGGGAGCCACCCTGAGGCTGTACCTCGAGCGCTATGTGGCCAGCAATGGCAACCTCCAACTGGATCCCCAGGCGGCCCTCAGCTCGATGATCGCCGCAGCCGATGGGCTCGCCGGAATCAGCTCCGGCACGGGCATGGCGAAACCAACGGTGATCACCTAGGCGGAGCCGAGCCGAGGAAGTGCTAAGGGAGATCCAGGGGCTGGGGGTCGGGGGGATCCTTGCGCACCAAAGCCAACTGGCGCATGCCCTCAGACCAAGCCCCGCAGAATCCGGCGCCAAGCACCACCAACACCAAGGGCAGCCGCTTGAGGGGCTGGAGCTCCGTACTTGGCACCTGGGCTGCCCGGTGGGCCAAGCCCAGAAGTACGGCAGCAAACAGTGAAAAAATTAAACCGGCAAAAACCACCCGACGGCGATCCAACTCCTCCTGCTGGGGAGCTTGGTAGCCAGGGGGATGAGGTAATGGCATCAGATTGGCAATTCCACAACTTCAGCCAAGGGATCCCCCTGCACAGAGTTGGGGAACCACTTGGATTCCAGGTTCTTCACCACCACATACATGGCAGGAACCACAAACAAACTGAGCACCGTGGCCACTAGCAGTCCGCCAAAGATCACTGAACCGATCGAGCGCTGGCTGAGGGCCCCAGCCCCAGAGGCCACCACCAGGGGGAAAAAGCCCGATAGGGCCGCTGAAGCTGTCATCAGGATGGGCCTGAAGCGCGATTCTGCCGCCCCCTTTGCTGCCTCAATGGCGGAAAGACCGGACTCCATCCGTTGGTTGGCCAAATCAACAATCAGGATGCCATTCTTAGCAGCCAGGCCTATCAGGGTAACCAAACCCACCTGGGCATAAACATTATTCACCTGCCCCATCAGCAGAAGGAACATCAGTGCTCCCAGCATGGCAAGGGGCACAGTGATCAGAATCACCAATGGATCTAGGTAACTGCCGTATTGGGCGGAGAGCACCAGAAAAACCACCACAATTCCCAAGGCAAACACCAGCGCCGCCAGGGAACCAGCCGCCACCTCAGAGCGGCTGAGGGCAGACCAGGCCATGCCCACATTACTGAAGTTGAACTGGCGGAAAGTATTAGCAAGGGTGTCAATCGCCTGGCCGCTGCTTTTGCCAAGGCCCTCCATGCCCTGGATAAGGACCGTGCGGTAAAGATCGTAATGACTAATAATTGGTGGCGCACTGTCTAAACGCACCTTGACCAGATTTGCTAAGGGTATCTGTTGACCACTGCTGGAGGGCACATAGAGATTATTTAGATCCTGAACCACTGAGCGCTTTGAACCCTCTGCCTGCACATACACCTGGCGATATTGACCATTCTCATAGGTCTGGTTCACAAATGTGCCGCCATTAAGGGCACCCAACACCTGCATGGCCGTGCCAAAGTCCACATTCATTGAAGCCATCCGATCACGATCCGGCTCCAACCTCCACACCGGAGCATCGCTAACAAACTGGGTATAGAGCTTGAAGAAGTCACCAGTGGCGCTGGCCTTGGCAATCAATTGATCAGCCAACTTGCCAAGATCTGTGGGGCTATAACCGCCATTGCTGAGGTCATTGAACTGGAAGGAAAGCCCCCCCTGGGCGCTGAAACCAGGTACGGCCGCCGGCGGTTGGGCCAACACAAGCGCCCCAGGAATAGAGCGAAAAGCGAGGTTCAGGCGCCGGATGATTGCATTGGCAGACTGATCTGGAGAATTGCGTTCCTCAATGGGTTTAAGCCCAAAAAAGAACAAGCCCTGGTTGAGGGAACCACCATTAAAGCCGGCCCCACCAATCACTTCTCCACTCACCACATCAGGCTCGCGGGCAATAATCTCCCGCACCTTACGGCCCACCTCCATGGTGGAATCAAGCGAGGCCTGGGGGGGCAGTTGAATAATGCCAAGGCCATAGCCTTGGTCCTCAGTGGGCACGAAACCCGTGGGAATAGACACGAAGGCAATACCAGTTAGCACAACCCCAGCGATCAAGCCTGTGACCACAATTTTGCGGAAGCGAATGACCTTGGCCAGCACAACTGAATAGGCCTTAGATAAACCCTCAAAAAAGATATTAAAACCCTTGAAAATTGGTTGAAGGAACATGCCTACCACGGCCCCCAGGAGTCCAAAGCCAAGGGACCAGGGCCAGCCACCAAACAAATAGCCATAACCAGCCCCGAAAGCGCCACCGATCAGAATCCAATGCCAACCACTGGGATTTGTCTTGCCACTGCCCAGCAACAGGGCTGATTGCAATGGTTTACCTGTAATTGCATTAAATGTAGAAACCACAATCGAGAAAACAATCGTGAGCGCAAACTGGCGATAGATCACTCCGGTGGCCCCAGGGAAGAAGGTGACAGGTATAAACACGGCCATCAACACCAAGGCCGTGGCAAGAATCGCCCCGGTAAGCTCTTTCATCGCATTCGATGCAGCCTTAAAGGGGCGGTCACCCGCCTCAATCCGCGCCGAAACAGCCTCCACCACAACGATGGCGTCATCCACCACCAAACCAGTGGCAAGGATGATGCCGAGCAAGGTGAGTTGATTGATCGAAAAGCCAAAGGCCTGCACAAAAACCAGGGCCCCCAACAGGGCAATTGGCAGGGCCAGGGCAGGCACCATGGTCGCCTTCCAATCCTGCAGAAAAAGGAAAATAATTAGTAGAACCAACACCACCGCATCGCGCAGGGCATCAAGGGCTCCGTAAATAGAGGCATTGATGAAGTCGGTCTGATCAAATACCTTCTCCAACAACACCCCTGGTGGCAAGGTTTTCTGGAAGTCTGAAAGCACCGCGTCCACCGCCTTAGCGGTGCTAATCGCATTGCTACCAGGCAGCTGAATTACCCCAAAGCCAATGCTTGGATAACCACTGAGCGCATTAATAGCAGTTTGGTTAAAGTTCTGAAATGCATATTCAGCCCTACCCACATCCCTTAAACGGATCAGGCTGCCGTCAGGACCCTTGGCGGTTTCAGTGCCGCTGGGACCCTTCGTAAGGATAAGATCTTCAAAAGCTTCAACTGTTTTGAGGTTGCCCTCCACCAGAATTGGGAAGGTTGTGCGATTGCCAGCCACCGAAGGCGGTCCACCAATGTTACCGCCAATTACAATTTGGTTCTGGGATTGCAGGGCGCTGGTTACATCCTGGACCGAGAGATTAAAACGGGTAAGTTTAAGTGGATCAACCCAGAGCCGATAGGCGGGGTTGCTGCTGCCAAAAACATTTACCTGGCCCACCCCCTGGGCTCTTCCCAGGGGGTAAGCAAGATTAAGCTGGTAGAGACCATTGAGATAATTACTATCAAACTGACCCTTGCTAGAAGTAATATTATAAACAAGCAGATAACTACTTGCAGTCTGCTGCACCGTAACCCCTTGACTGGTCACCTGCTGGGGCAACTGAGCAGTGGCGGTTTGCACACGATTCAAAACATTTACCTGGTCAATATCTGGATCACTACTTGCCTCAAAGTAAACATTGATCTGACTAACACCCTCATTGGTACTGTTTGAAGTTATATAATCCATTCCCGGGGCCCCATTTATCTGTTCCTCCAGAGGCCCAGTAACAGCGCTTTCAACGGTGAGGGCGTCGGCCCCCGGCAGATTGGCCGTGACCTGAATGGTGGGGGGAGCGATATTCGGAAGATTTTCGATCGGCAGCAATGGCAGACAGATAATGCCAGCCATCAAGATCAGAATGCTGCATACGGTGCTGAGAACCGGACGGCGAATGAAGGTGTCGGAAAGGCTCATTTAGCTGGCACCGCCATACCACTGCGCAATTGGGCGAGATTACCTAGCAGCAGGCGATCACTGGCTTTAAGCCCTGCCTTAACCGCAAACTTACCGTTCTGCAAGCTGCCGAGGGTGACCGGCACCTGCAGGGCCACCAAGGACCCCGAGGGCGGTGGCGGATCCAATGGCCTACCTAGCTGCTGCCTTGCCTCAGCCGCAGAAACCGCCAGAAAAACAAAGCTCTGACCCGCCTGCAACAGCACCGCCGCCTCAGGAATTGAAAGGCTGCTGTTAGCACCGAAACGCAAGATCGCATTAACCCGTTGGTTATTGCGCAGGGCCCCATCAGTGTTTTTAAAAGTGGCCTTCACCAATAGGGTTTGGCTTTGCTTGTCGAGGGAGGGAGCAATAAAAGTTACCTGGCCGTTGGCAATCAGTTCCGGGCGATCGGGGGCTTCCAACACCACAGGTAACCCCAGTTTAACCCTGTAAGCCAGATCCCCTGGCACATTCAAACGCACCCAGAGATGGCGATTATCGACGATATTCACTACGGTTTCACCTTGATTAACCACATCGCCCAACTTGCGATTAATGTTACCAACTTCCCCGGCAATCGGCGCTAAAACTGTTTTGTAGCCAAGGGTTGCTTTGTCAGCCCTAAGCTGATCAGAACTCTGAATTGCCTGGGTTACGTAGGAATCACGATCCTTAGTGGACACAGCCCCCTGGTTATTCAAAAAGATATATCGTTCAGCATTAACCAAGTCCTTGCGGGCCTCAGCGGCATTGGCATTTACCTGGGCCCGCTGTTGCACCTGATCAAGCACAAACAAGCGATCCCCAGGTTTCACAATCTGCCCCTCACGCATGGGCATTGCAATTATCCGGCCGGAGATCTCCGCCGCAAGATTAACATTACGCACCGATTCAAGGGTGCTTTGGTAATTAGCTTGATCGTTGAATATGACCTGTTGGGGAGACACCAAATTAAAATGGGGGGGCTCCGGTGGCAGGTTATTTGGTTTAAAGCAACCGGCCAAGGGCAGGGCTAAGAGGGATCCGGCGATTCCGCCCCACAGAAGCCGCTTGGTTTCAGATAAAAGCAAGGCGCCAGGATATGGGGCCTCGACCTTACCCAGAAGCCCCATGGCAGGTCAACGATCCGGGGAGCAAACCGGCGCAGAGCGATTGCCAGGCCGTGGTTTCACCACAGTGCCATTGCGCAGGCTTAGCAAGTTGCTGTTGATCAGGCGTTGGCCCCGCCGCAGGCCAGCCAACACCGGATAACAGTTGTTCTGGAGGGGCCCCAGGCGCACCGGCAGCTTGATCGCCAAGGGGGTATTAGGCGGGAGGGGCCCGAGACCCTCCCGTTGGTCAGCGGGCAGGTCAGCCGCCCGGCCCAGCACGTACACAAAGCTCTGGCCAGCGCTCTGGCTAACGGCCGCAAAGGGCACCGCCAATTGCTGTCTTTGGCCAAATTGCACCAGGGTGCGCACCCGAAGACCACTGCGCAGGGCAGCGGAGGGATTGGCAAATTCAGCTTTCACCAGCAGTGCCTGGGTACTGGCATCCACCAATGGGTCCACAAAGCTAAGACGGCCTTCGGCCAGGGGCCGCCGGCTGCTGGGATCCTGCAGAAACACCGGCAAACCTGGCCGTGTTTTCGCCGCCTGGGTGGCAGGAATTTCGATACTGGTTCTTAACTTGTCGTTGCGCAGGATCCGGGTGAAGGGATCGCCTTCCTTGATCACATCCCCCAGCTTCACCTTGATATCACTCACCTGGCCAGGAATGGGAGCAGTCACGATTTTGTCGGAGAGCCGCGAGCCGGCGGCCTCTAGGCCAGCTTTGGCCGCCAGAACGCTGTCTTGGCTGGCCTTGAGGCTTGCCTGCTGGGAGAGGAATTGGGAACGGTAGGAATCAAGTTCCTGGGCACTGGAGGCGCCCTGGCCCTTCAAATATTGATAGCGCTGGTAATTGGCCTTGTCCTTTTCCAAGCGGGCCCTCACCTCCGCCACCTGGGCTTCACTGTTTGAGAGCTTGGCCTGGGCCTCCAGCAAATCAGCAGTGCGTTCCCGCACCCGCAACCGCAGCAACACCTGGCCCTGGCGCACCTGATCCCCTTCCTCCACTAACCGTTCAGCAATCCGGCCGCTGGTCACCGCCGCCAGCTTCACCTCATCAACCGCTTCCAAGGTGCTGATGTAATCGCCTAAATCACGGAAATTGGCCGGCTGGATCCGCACCGTGCTCACTGGCACAGGTTTAGGTTTGGGCTGCTGCTGGCCACAGCCCCCCAGGGGCAGCAAAGCCAAGGGCAGCAGTGCCCAGGGCAGCAATCCCCTGGCGGCACTGCCCTGGGGATGAACCTCGGGCGCTGATGGCAACAAAAGCTTCAAGCCACTCGCCGCTAAGCCTGCCTGACCGGTGGCACTACGACCAGGGCCCGGCACAGTTATGGCCATGGACCTGTTTGACCACCAAAGGGAAAAACAGCTGCAACGGCAGGCCCCCCTGGCGGAACGGCTTAGACCCCAACGCCTCGATGATTTCATCGGCCAAGGGGATATCCTCGGGCCCGGCCGCCTGTTGCGCCGAGCCATTGCCGCCGACCGGCTAGGCAGCTTGATTTTCCATGGCCCCCCTGGCACAGGTAAAACCACCCTGGCCCGGATCATCGCCAACAGCACCCGTTGCCATTTCAGCAGCCTTAACGCCGTACTTGCCGGCATTAAGGAACTGCGCACGGAAATCGAGCAGGCCAGGGAACGGCTAGGGCGCCATGGGCTGCGCAGCCTGCTGTTTATCGATGAGGTTCATCGTTTCAACACCGCCCAACAGGACGCCCTGCTGCCCTGGGTGGAGAACGGCACGGTGACCTTAATCGGGGCCACCACGGAGAACCCCTTCTTTGAGGTGAATAAGGCCCTAGTGAGCCGGTCCCGCCTGTTTCGGCTCCAACCACTCGGCCACAAAGAGCTGCAACAGGTACTCGATCGGGCCCTCAGTGACCGGGAGCAGGGTTATGGCTGCCTGGAGGTGGTGATGGAACCTGCCGCCCGCCAACACCTGGTAAGCGTGGCCGGCGGTGATGCCCGCACCCTGCTGAATGCCCTGGAGCTGGCGGTGGACACCACCCCCGCCAATGGGGAGGGGCTGATTGTGATTGACCTGGCCGTGGCAGAGCAATCAATTCAGCAACAGGCGGTGCTTTACGACAAGCAAGGGGATGCCCATTTCGACACCATTAGCGCTTTCATCAAATCGATCCGCGGCAGTGATCCCGATGCGGTGCTGTTTTGGCTGGCCCGCATGGTGGAAGCCGGGGAGGATCCCCGCTTCATCTTCCGCCGCCTTTTGATTGCCGCTGGGGAGGACATTGGCCTAGCTGATCCCCAAGGAATTGTGGTGGTGCAAGCCTGTGCCGCCGCCTTTGATCGCATCGGCCTGCCGGAGGGGCTTTATCCCCTGGTGCAGGCCAGCCTCTACCTGGCAGGCACCAGCAAAAGCAACAGCGCCCTGGGGTTTTTTGATGCGGTGCGCAGCCTGCGGGAGGAACGGGCCCAGCAGGTGCCCGCCCACCTGCGCGATGCCCACCGGGATGGCTCCGCCTTTGGGGACGGGGTGGGCTATCGCTACCCCCATGCCTACGC
>JBDLTB010000048.1:0-5335 GCA_039799245.1 Cyanobacteriota bacterium | reverse complement strand
GGGGGGGGGCGGCGGCCGATCATGGCCCCAGGCATAGGGGGGCTTCTGGGGCAGCAAGGGCGCTTGGAGGTGATCGGCACCGACGCCGGTGGTGTCCCGGCCCTGCCGGTGGCGGCCCAGCAATTGGTGGGCCAGGCCCAGCTGGTGGCGGGCCCCAGGCGCCTGCGCCTGGATATTGATCTGGGGGCTGGCCAGCGGTGGCTGGATAGCGATCAGCCGGAGCAGATCTTTGGGCCGTTGGCCGAGGCCTTAGCCGCTGGCCAACGGGTGGTGCTGTTGGCCAGCGGTGATCCGCTTTGGTTTGGCATCGGCCGTTTGTTGTTGCAGCGCTTCAGCCCCCAGCAGTTGCGCTTCCATCCCGCCCCCTGTGCCCTGCAGCTGGCCTTTGCTCGCCTCGGTCGCCCCTGGCAGGACGCCAGCTGGATCAGCCTCCATGGCCGTGAACCGGAGCCTTTGGCGGCAGAACTGCAGAAGCGCCCGGCGGCCCTGCTGGTGCTCACCGACCCCAGCTGCGGCGGTGCCGAGAGCGTGCGTCGCATCCTGCGGGCCTCAGGGTTGGAGGCCGCCTATGGCTTCTGGTTGGCGGAGCGCCTCGGCCATCCGGCCGAAAGGGTGCAGCGGCTGGAGCCAGGCGCGCCCCTACCAGGGGACCTGGATCCGCTCCACCTGGTGCTGCTGCTGGCGGAGCCCCCAGCTGAAATTGATCCCGCCAGCCTGCCCCTGTTTGGCCTAGAGGACGGCCTGTTTTTGCAGCACGCCGATCGCCCCGGGCTGATGACCAAGCGGGAGGTGCGCATCCAGCTGCTGGCCGAGCTGCAGTTGCCGGAGCGGGGGGTGCTTTGGGACCTGGGGGCTGGCGTGGGCAGCGTGGGCCTTGAGGCCCTGCGGCTACGGCCCGGGCTGGCCCTTTGGGCCCTGGAGCGCCGCGGCGGCGGCGCCGCCTTGATCGAGGCCAATGCCCGGCGCCTGGGGGTGGTGCCCGCCCGGGTGCTGGAGGGGAGCGCCCCAGGGGCCCTGGCCCAGTGGCCGGATCCGGACCGGGTGTTGATCGGTGGCGGTGGCCGCCAGCGGGCCGAAATCCTGGCGGCGGTGTTGAAGCGGCTGCGGCCTGGGGGGCTGGTGGTGCTGCCCTTAGCCACCCTGGAGGCCCTCGCCGCCCTGAGGCCCCTGTTGGAGCAGGCCGGCCTGGCGGTGCGGGTGGGGCAGCTCCAGGCCTGGCGTGGGGCCGCCCTGGCCGATGGCACCCGCCTGGCGCCCTTGAATCCGGTGCTGCTGCTCAGTGGCTCACTTTTTAGTGGATCACCGCCGCACTGCCCACCGTGAGCCCCAGCTCCGCCGCCCGGCCCGCCTGTAGTTCCACCACCCCATCCACCGCTTCGCTGGGGCTATAGCTGGGGCAGGGCAGCCGCGGGCAAGCGGGCAACTGGGGTTTTACCTCCACCACCTTGCCGTCGCGCAGGAAAACCAGATCTAGGGCCACCACACATTGGTGCATCCAGAAACCGACCCTCTGGGCCGGGGAGAAGCGAAACCACATGCCGCGCCAGGGCCCCAACGCCGGCCTTTGCATCAGGCCGCGGCGGTATTGCTCAGGGGTTTTAGGCACCTCCAGGTCGATGCAGCCGCCGGGCAGGCACCACTGGGCCGCCACCGGCAAAAACTGGGGCGGCGCAGGGGCGGCGGCGCTGGCCAGGGGGGCCAGGCTCCCCAGCAGCACCAGGCTCAGAAATAGACGGGGGGAACGGAGCATTGCGGGCATCAGGGGGGCGCGTTGCGCAGGCAATAGCCCAGGCCGCGCACCGTGTGAATCAGCCGGCGTTCGCCCTTTTCCTCCAGCTTGCGGCGCAGGTAGCGCACATAAACCTCGATCACATTGCCGTTGCCCTGCTCCTCCGATTGGCCCCACACCTCCTCCAGGATCGCCTCCCGGCTCACGGTTTCCCCCCGGCGTTCCACCAACACCAACAGCAGTGCGTACTCCCGCGCCGTTAGTTGCAGTTCCCTTTGCCCCCGCCAGGCCCGCCGTTGTTTTGGATCCAGCCGCAGGTCCCCCTGTTGCATCAGGTTTTTCTGGGCTGGGGCCGCCCGGGGCGCCGGTTGGGGTTGGTGGGCTTGGAGGTGGAGCCTTAGGCGGCGCAGCAGGTCGCTGGGGGCGGCATCCCGGAGCCAGAAATCACTGGCGCCCCAGTGGAGGCAATGGCAACGGGCGGCCACGTCATCGTTGGCCACCTCCAGCAGCAGCGGCACCTCCAGGGTGCCGCTGAGCCGCTCCCGCAGGGGGATCGCCAACTCTCGGCCCTCATCGGCAAGCACCACCGCCAGCACCGGTTCCAGCCGGGGGCCCATGGTCTCCAGCAGGGCCTGGGCTTCCGGCAGGGGCCAGCAGCGGGTTTGATAGCCGGAGGCCTCCAGCCTTGTGGCCATGGCCACGGCGCTCTGGCCCACCAGCAGCAGGGGCAGGGCGCTGGTCATGGTTCGCCCGGGGGGGCCCCTGGTTTGGCCACGTGGGGCAGGCCCCAGCCCAGTTTTTCGCCCAGCACCCGGAAGAATTCGTGGTCTTGGAGCCGTAGGAAGCGGGCCGGTTCGTTACTGCGCCGGATCAAGACCCGGTCTTCCGGCCACACATAGCAGCCGGCACTGCCATCTACCACCATCATCAAACGCTCGGGGGTGGCAGGAAAAATCGTCACCGGTTCGCTGTCGCTGAATACCAGGGCCCGGGAGGCCAGGGAGTGGGGACAGATGGGCGCCAGCTCAAGCACCGGGCAGTCGGGGGCGATCACTGGGCCGCCGGCGCTGAGCGCATAGGCGGTGGAGCCGGTGGGGGTGGAAAGGATCACCCCGTCGGCGGAAATATCCACCGGGGCATGGCGGCCGATGGCGATCTCGAAGTGGCACATGCTCGTGAGCGGTTCCCGGTGCAGGGCCATCTCGTTGAGGCAGAGCACCTCCCAACGCCGCTGTTCGCCCCGCATCACACTCACCACGAGCATGCTGCGTTCTTCCACGGTCCAGCGGCCGGCGATCACCTGGTCAAGCGCCTGGTCCAAGTGGGCCAGGTAGGTCTCCGCCAGGAAGCCCATGTGGCCGGTGTTGATCGTGAGCATCGGCACCCCCAAGGGTGCCGTTTGCCGGGCCGCTGACAGCACCGTGCCATCGCCCCCCAGCACGATGGCGAGGCTGAGTTGAGGGGTAAAGCCCGGCGGCACGCAGGCGCTGTAGCCAAGGGTGCGCAGGTGCTGGTCTGGGTTGGCGAAGCCCACCATGCCGCCGGCACTGCTAACGCGCACCAGGGTCCAGCCCGCCTCCTTGAGGCGGGCTTCGATGCGATCAGCGGTGGCGACGGCCAAATGTTTGCCGTCGTTGACGATCAGTCCAGCGCAGGGCACCGATCGACGGCTCAGGGAGGCAACTGATCCTAGGCGGGTTAGGCGCTTTAGACCTCAATAGTTAGAACTGCTCTAAGAAGCGCAAATCACTGGTGAACAGGCGACGGATGTCGTCGATGCCATGGCGCACCATGCAGAAGCGTTCAACGCCTAGGCCGGCGGCAAAGCCACTCCAGCGCTCTGGATCGAGCCCAAGGCCCTCCAGCACCGCCGGATCCACCATTCCGCAACCCATCACCTCCAGCCAGCGGCCCCGCCACTGCACGTCCACCTCAGCGGAGGGTTCGGTGAAGGGGAAATAGCTGGCCCGAAAGCGCACGGGCAGGTCTCCGAAAAAGGCCTTGAGGAAGTGGGTAACGGTGCCGCGCAGGTGGCTGAAATCAAGCCCCTCATCAATGGCCAGCACCTCCACCTGGTGGAACACCGGCGAGTGGGTGGCATCCACCGCATCGCGCCGATAAACGCGGCCGGGGGCGATTACCCTCACCGGCGGCGGATTTGCCTCCAGGTGGCGGATTTGCACCGGGGAGGTGTGGGTGCGCAACAGCCTTTCTCCGGGGAGATAGAAGGTGTCCTGCATGTCCCGGGCTGGGTGCTCGGGGGGAATATTGAGGGAAGAAAAGTTGTAGTGATCGGTTTCGATATCGGGCCCTTCCACCACGCGATAACCAAGGCCGCAAAAGATATCCACGATGGCGTCTGTGGTGCTCAGCAGGGGGTGGCGGTGGCCGGGGGGCACGAAGCTGGCCGGCAGGGTCACATCAAGGGTTTCGGCGGCGATGCGGGCGGCTAGGGCTTCCGTCCGCAGTTTCTGCAGGCGTTCCTGCAGCAGCCCCTGCAGCTGTTCCTTAAGCACATTTGCCCTTTGGCCCACCAGGGGCCGTTGGTCGCCGGGCAGTTTGCCCATGGCGCCCAACACCCCGGAAAGTCTGCCTTTTTTGCCCAGTAGATCAATGCGCAGTTGCTCGAGGGCAGCCCCATCGGCGGCGGCGGCAATGGCGGCGGCGGCCTCGGCCTCCAGGGCCTCCAGCTGCCCGGTGAGCTCCTCCAGGGTCAGCGCAGTGCTCACAGGGGCGGCGGCGGGGCCTGCGACTGTAGGCATGCGCTTAATTTGCGCCCAGCTCCTTCCCTGCCTTTCCCGATGGCGGCCCCCCTGCGGATCCTGATCAGCAACGACGACGGCGTGTTTGCCGAAGGCATCCGCACCTTGGCCCAGGAGGCCGCCGCCAGGGGCCATCAGGTGGCGGTGGTTTGCCCAGACCAGGAGCGCTCCGCCACCGGCCATGGGCTCACCCTGCATAGCCCCATCCGGGCGGAACGGGCCGATGGCCTGTTTGGGGGCGGCATTCGCGCCTGGGCCTGCAGTGGCACCCCCTCCGATTGCGTCAAGTTGGCCCTCGGCAAGTTGCTCAGCGAACCCCCGGATCTGGTGCTGAGTGGCATCAACCACGGCCCCAACCTTGGATCTGATGTGATGTATTCCGGCACGGTGGCCGCCGCCATGGAGGGCACCCTTGAGGGCTTGCCGGCCATGGCAATCAGCAGTGCCTGTTTTGATTGGCGCCAATTTGATGGCGCCGCCCAACGGGCCCTAGACCTGGCGGAACGGGCCCTGGCCGGGGGCTGGCCCGAGGGGTTGCTGCTCAACCTGAATGTGCCCGCCGTGGCCGCCGACCAGATCGGCCCGGTGCGCTGGTGCCGACCGGGGTTGCGCCGCTACATCGACCAGTTTGATGAACGCCTAGATCCCCGGGGTCGCACCTACTACTGGTTGGCGGGCGAGGTGGTCAACGACCTGGAGGCCGCCGGGGCCGGCCCCAGGGAATGGCCCACCGATGTGGCCCAGGTGCAGGCGGGGGGCATGGCCCTCACCCCGTTAAACCCGGAATTGTTTTGGCGGGGGGAGTTACCGCCGCTGAATGCGTTGGTGTAGCCAGAGGCAGATC
>JBDLTB010000047.1:0-16739 GCA_039799245.1 Cyanobacteriota bacterium | reverse complement strand
TTCAGCTCGTCAGCGCCTGCGCCACCATCAAGGATATTATTACCAGCATTGCCGGTTAAGACATTGTTTTCACCATTGCCAGTGGCGTTGATATTGCCGGTGCCAGTGAGAGTTAGATTTTCTAGGTTGGCCCCAAGTTTAAAGTTTGTGGCAGATGATATGACTAGGTCTGTGCCAGAGTCAACTCCAGCTTCTTCAGTAATTTTATCTGCCGAGTCATCAACGATATAGGTATCATCCCCTTTTCCGCCTTTCAGCTCGTCAGCGCCTGCGCCACCATCAAGGATATTATTACCAGCATTGCCGGTTAAGACATTGGCTAGTTCATTACCAGTGGCGTAGATATTGCCGGTGCCGGTAAGAGTTAGGTTTTCAATATTATTACCTTTTGTCGAAAGATCAAAGTCGAGCGATGCCTTGACTAGATCTGTGCCAGAATCAGCAATCTCAGTGATGGTATCTCCAGCGTCATCAACGATATAGGTATCATTTCCCTTTCCGCCTTTCAGCACGTCAGCGCCTGCGCCACCATCAAGGATATTATTACCAGCATTGCCGGTTAAGACATTGTCCAAAGAATTACCAGTGGCATTGATATCAAAAGCTCCAGCGAGGGTGAGATTATCAACATAGTCACCGAGAATATAGTCAACCGAGGATTCAACAGTTGCCGTGCCCGCCGTCTCGAGTTCAGTGACATTATCGCCTACGTTGTCTACAATATAGGTATTATCCCCAGCTCCCCCAATCAGATTATCTGCCCCAGGGCCGCCATCGAGGGTGACAGCAGCCTCGCTCTTGCCAGCCTCCAGCAGATTCTCACCGGAATTACCAACCAGGTCGATCGATTCACTGCTAGCAAAACCCTGCAAGCCGCCGGCACTGCCCTCGATCAGAATGCCTAAATGATTTTCATCCACCTCATAGATGATATCTTCACTTTGAAAAACTGCTTGAAATGGACCGAGGGAACCTGCTCCAGCTACTAATTTGATGCCGCCGCTGGCCCCGTCGTAGATCAGTCGATAATCTGCGGGAAAGTCTGTGTCTGCTTCAAGCGTTAGCAGAGTGGTGCTGGGATCCTGGCTGTAACTTGTTATCTCTATCGTTGATCCGTCTGCATCAATGGTGAAGCCCCCCGCCAAACCGGAGGTATCTACCAACCCAGCGAATTCAATTGCAAGCTTGTTGCCGTTTGCCTTAACTGAACGGATTAAGGGGGTTGCCATGGGATTGCGGGGGGTGAGGGAAAGCGCTTAAGCAACAAAGGGGAGAAACACAAATGCGCAAATGTGCAGCAAATGGGCCTTGATCTGAATCGCAGACGGGCCAACGCTGCAGTTTTAGCTGCCCCATGGCCAGAATTTTCGCCCCGGATAAGTATTACATAGGGCCAAAGAGTTCGCGCCAAATTATGCAGAATTCGACTAAAACCACCCCAGGGGTAGCCCCACCCCCTCCAAAAGAAAAGCAGCAATATGCAGCAATTTGCTGCATATTGCTGCTAAGTAAGTATCAGGTTTTGGCTGATGCGGAAGTTCAGGCGCCTTCGCTGATCGCCTGCACCACCCCGTCTCGCACCACGATGGCGGCCTGCAGTTTTTCAACGATGTTGTCTCCCACCTGGATGGCAACGGTGCTTTCCAGCTGACCCTGGTCAACGATCTGCTCGAATTCCAGCCCCTGCACCGTGGCCTGCTGGTCCAGCAGGTTGCGTTTTTGTTCCTCCAGCTCCGCCCGCTTGGCGGCCACCTGCTGTTGCACCCCAGCCACCTGCTCTTGGATGCGGGGGTCGAGGGGGTTGGCACTCTGGCGCCGGATCTCGGCCACCACCTCTTGGCCCTCCTGTTCCAGCTGGGCCAGCTGTTGATCCGTGGTGGAGATCGCCTGGCTCAGTTCGCGCTCAGCCTCCTCCTTCCACCGCGGCGTCACCACGGCGCGGACGGTGATATTGCGCTTAATCGTGAGCTGATCGGCCATGGGAACTGGGGACGGCGCCCAAGCCTCTCAGCCCGCGTAGATCTGGTCAATGGCGGCGGTATCCCGGGCGCTGATCCGGTCGCGGCGTTGCTTCAAGGTTTGGGTAAGCAAACCGTTCTCAATGCTAAAGGCTTCCACCAGGGCCACCCCCAGCAGGCGCTCATCGGCCCGGGCCCCGGGCCGGGCCGCCAGCAACCGGTTGAACTCCCCCTGCAACTCCTTAAGCAGCCCCGGCTTACTGGGGTCTAGGGCCCCCGGGCGGGGCACCACCAGGGCGGCCAGCCCCCGCCGGTCTTGGCCCACCAGCATCACCTGTTCCACCAGGGGGCTGGCCGCCAACCAATCCTCCAGGGGCCCCGGCTCAATGTTTTCGCCATTGCTCAGCACGATCGTGTCCTTGGCGCGGCCGGTGAGCTGCAACGAACCATCGGGCAAGAGGCAACCCAGGTCGCCGCTGTCAAACCAGCCCTCCCCATCCAGCACCGCCGCCGTGGCCTCCGGCCTCCGTAAATAACCAGCCATCACCTGGGGCCCCCGGGCCAGCACCAGGCCCCGCTGGCCCCAAGCCAGGGTCGCCTTGGTTTCAGGATCAACAATGCGCAGTTCGGTGCCGGGCAGGGGCCTGCCGGCGCTGCCGCGGCGGTTGGCCCAGGGGCGGCGGCAGGTGAGCACCGGACTGGTTTCGGTGAGGCCATAGCCCACCAGCAGTTCAATGCCGATAGCCTCAAAGAAAGCATCGATGTGGCTGGGCAGGGCGCCACCGCCACTGATGGCCGTACGCAGGCAGCCACCACTGAGCTGCCGGCGCACCGCTGGCCAGAGCAACTGCTCCGCCAGGGCCGCTAGGGGCCAGCTCCCCAGGGCCAGGGCCAAGCCCCTGAGCCGGGCCAGGGGGGACAACAAAGCCCCATCGAGGTTGCGCCAGCGGCGCCAGCCCTGGGCCTGGCTGCTGGCCCCGGCCAGGGCCACCTGCACCAGGCGCTGCTTGGCGGGGGGCATCGCCGCCAACGCCGAGCAGAAACCGCCATGGAGCGCCTCCCAAAGCCTTGGCACGCTGATCATGTAATGGGGTTTTACCCGTTGCAAATCCGGCCGCAGCTGGCGCAGGTTGGTGTAGCTCTGGGCGCAACCCCTAGACAACAGCAGGTAGCCGGCACTGCGTTCGTAGGCGTGCCAGATCGGCAACACACTCAGCACCCGGTCCCCCGGCCGGGGATTCACCGCCACCCCAAGGGTGCGCAGCTGGTGCAGCAGGTTGGCCTGGCTGAGCGGCACCCCCTTGGGCCGGCCGGTGGTGCCGGAGGTGTAAAGCAGCGTTGCCAAGCGCTGCTCTGGCCCCGCAAATGGCTCCAGCAGGGCCTTCCCCTCCCCCAGGGCCAACAGGCCCGGCCAATCCAGCAGCGGCAAGGCCAGGGGCTCCGGCAAACCTGCGGCGGCCGCGCTGGCCTCCCCCTGGAGTAGCAGCACAAAGCGCAGGCCCTGCAACGCCCCAGCGGCCTGGAGCGGTTTGAGCAGGGCCGGATCCTCCAGCACCAGGGCCACCGCCTGGCTGTCCGCCAGGATGAAAGCCAGCTCCTCCAGCGGCGCCTGGCTGCCCCGCACCGCCGCCGCGGCGCCCAGTCGCATCAGCCCCTGGTCCACCGCCAGCCAACGGGGGCCATTTTCCGCAAATAAGGCCAACACCTCCCCGGCCCGCACCCCGAGGCTTTGGAAACTGGCGGCCACGGCGCCGATGCGCTGGTGCAACTGGCTAAAGCTGAGCTGCTCGGCGGCCGGGCCATGGGCCTGATCCAAGGCCAGCAACTGCCCATGGCGCTCGGCCAGCCGGGGCCAGAGGCCATCGATGCCGCTCAGGTCACTCCAGTCGGGCTGGGCAGCAAGGGCCTGTTGGTCTTGGCGATCACCGCCCCAGCGCACCCAGGCCTGGCCCATCTGTTGACCCATCTGCCGCCATAACAGTGGCCAGAGTCTGCTCGCCGATCGGCTCGATTACCGCCCAGTTGAAACGGCTGGCAAAGGCCTGGGCCAGGGGGGCCCGCAGGGCCGCCACCGTGAGTTCCGGCCGCCATTGGGCCAGGCGGCCCACCGGCAGGTTGAGGCCACAGGGCTGGATCGCCCCAAAACCCGTGAGCTCACAGTTCACATTCAGGGCCAGGCCGTGCTGGGTGACCCAGCGACGCGCCCCCACCCCAATGGCGGCCAGCTTCGCCCCCTGGCACCACACCCCGGTGAGCCCCGGCCGCCGTTCCCCCTCCAGCCCCAGAACTTCCAGCAGATCCAGCACCACCCCCTCCAGCTGGCGCAGGTACCAATGCAGATCACAGCGGTGGCGCTGGAGGTCGAGCACCGGATAGGCCACCAGCTGGCCGGGCAGGTGGTGGGTTACCTCACCGCCGCGGTCGAGCCGATGCAGGGGGGCGGGGGGGTGCTGGGGATCGAAGTGCAAAAAGGCTTCGCTGGCGCCGCGGCCGAGGGAATAGCAGGCGGGGTGCTCCAGCAGCAGCAGCAATTCCGGCAGCCGGGGCCTGGCGCCTAGATGGGCGCTGGCGCTGGCGGCGTCGGCGAGCAGGCGCCCTTGCCAGCGCCGCTGCCAAAGCCAGGCCTCCTCCAGGGGCACAAACCTTGAGAGAGCACAAAGGTATGCATCGGCCAATACCAGATCCATGCCGCCTTCCATACATTGCATTCAACCCTCAGTCCATTCCGGGAGGTCCCTGATGAAGCTTCTGATTCACGGCCGCAACCTTGAACTCACCCCTGCCCTGCGCGACTACACGGAGAACAAACTCTCCCGGGCGATGGGCCCCTTCAACGGCCTAGTGCAAGAAGCCGATGTGCACCTTTCCGTGGCCCGCAACCCGCGGGTGCCCCAACAAACCGCTGAGGTAACCCTATTTGCCAGCGGCACGGTAATCCGCGCCCAGGAACGCAGCGAAAACCTTTACGCCAGCATCGACATGGTGGCCAACAAGCTGGCCCGCCAGTTGAAACGCCACAAGGACCGCCGCACCGACTACCACCACGGCCCCGACCTGGGCGTGGCCGAAACCGAGCTGCCGGGTGATCTCCAGGGGGACCTGCTCCATGGCCGCACCGCGCAACTGCCGGCTCCGATGGTGCGGCGCAAGTATTTCGCCATGCCAGCGATGACCGTGGAGGAGGCCATGCACCAGTTGGATGTGATCGACCACGACTTTTATCTCTTCCGCGATAAAGCCACCAACAATCTCCAGGTGGTGTACCAACGCAACCACGGTGGATACGGTGTGATCCAAGCCCGCGACTAAACGCTTTGCCCCGCGACCGGCGCGACAGCACCCCCCCCGATCTCGCCCCCCTGATCGACCACGCCCTGCTGGATCCCCGCCAGGGCCTGGGGGCGGTGGAACGCTGCATCAGCGAAGCCCTGCATTACGGCTTTGCCGGGGTATGCCTGGCCTCCCGCTGGATGCCCCAGGCCCGGGCGCTGCTGGGGGACCGCGGCCCCACCCGGCTGGTGAGTGTGGTGGGCTTTCCCTTTGGCGCCGTGGCCGCACCGATCAAACGGGCGGAGGCGGAGTGGGCCACGGAAAACGGGGCCGATGAACTGGATGTGGTGCCCGATTTTGCTCTGCTGATCGATGGCCAGCTCACCGAATTACACGACGAACTGGCGGCGATCGTGGAGCTGGGATTACCGGTGAAGCTGATCCTCGAGGCGGCCCAACTGGAGGAGCAGGCGCTGCAAAACCTCGTGGAGGTGGCCCTTGATGCCGGCGTGGCCTTCCTTAAAACCGGCAGCGGCTACGGCCCCGCGGTGCAGGTGTCCCTGGTGGAAAAGCTGCAGCAACTGGCCGGCGGCCGCTGCAAAATCAAGGCCTCCGGGGGCATCCGCACGCTCGACCAGGCCCTGGAGCTGGTTTGGGCCGGCGCCGGGCGCCTGGGCACCAGCCATGGGGTAGCCCTGGTGCAGGCCCAACGGCTGTGACCAGCCCCCGGGACCGCAGCCTGGAGGGGCTCTGCCTGCGCTGCGGCCCCCTCGGCGAAAACGACCGCCTGCTCACCCTGCTCAGCGCCGATGAGGGCCTGATCCGGCTGGCCGCCAGCGGCGCCCGCCGGCCCCGCAGCAGCCTGGCGGCGGCGGGACCCCTCACCCACCTGCGCGCCCAGGTGCAACAGCAGGGCCAGGGCCTCGGGCGCCTGCGCCAGGCCACGGTGCTGCGCAGTTACACCCGCCTGGGCCAACAGCTAGACAGCCTCGCCGCCGCCCAGTGGCTGCTGGAACTCACCCAGCAGCTGGTGCCGGAAGGGCAGTCGCTGCCGGGGCTACTGCCGCTGCTGCTGCATCGCCTCGGTCAACTGGAGGACCTGCTCGAACTTGAGCCCCCGGTGCTTCGCCAGGAGGCCCTGGCCCTGGCGGTGCAGGGGGGCGTGCAGCTGCTGGGCATCGGTGGCTTTGGCCTGCCCCTGCACACGGAGCTGCCCAGCGGCGCAGCGCTGCTGCCGCCCATTGGCGACTGGAGCTGGCGCTGCAGCCTCCTACCCGCCGAAGGCTTCTATGCCCACCGCCACCCCGGGGCAGTGCTGCTGCTGAATGCCTCAGAAATGGCCCTGTTGCAACGGCTCTCCCGGCCGCAACTGCCGCGAAAAGCCTCTGGGGAACTGATGGGTCCCACCCCTGTTTGGGAGCGGCTGCTGGATCTGCTCGGCTTCTGGTGCCGCGAGCATCTGGGCCGCAGCCCCCGGTCCCTGGCCCTGCTGCGGCAAGATTCCCCAGCGGCAGCAATGCGGAAGACCGGGTGAGCGAGCAGTTAGATAAACCAAACGGCCTCCAGGCGGTGCTCGCCCTGCCTGGCTTTCGCCTGCTCTGGCTGGGCCAGATCTTTTCGCAACTGGCCGACAAGTTTTACATCGTTTTGATGGTGTTTCTGATCGCCCAGAGTTGGGCCCAGGGCACCGGCATGGAAAACGGTCCCCTGGCGGATGCCGCCGAAATGATCCGGGGGCGGGGCATGGGCTCCGGCGCCAACTTCAGCTTGGGCAGCAATGGGGAAGACGCCCAGCTGATCACCCTGCTGGCCACCGGTATCTACGCGGCCAACACCCTGCCGGCCATGGTGCTCGGCAGCCTGGCGGGGGCCTGGGCCGACCGCTGGCCCAAGCGGGCAGTGATGGTGAGCTCTAACGGCCTCAGGGCCCTGCTGGCCCTGGCGGTGCCCGTGATGTTGATCCCCGGGCCCAGCTGGCTGGGGCTGAGCTGGGGCTATTGGGGGCTATTGGTGCTCACCTTTTTGGAATCCTGTCTCACCCAATTTTTTGCCCCAGCTGAACAGGCCACGATTCCCCTGCTGGTGGAACGCCCCCTGTTGCTGCCCGCCAATTCCCTCTACACCGCCACCACCATGGCCGCCACGATCGTGGGCTACGCCATCGGCGAACCGGTGCTGCAATTAATGCGCCAGACCCTTGCCCACATCGGCATCGCTGGCGGCGAATTTGCCCTGGTGCCCCTCGCCTACGGCCTGGCGGCGGTGGTGCTGCTGTTTGTGCGCCCGGAGGAGCAACCGCGCAATAGCGATGGGGTGAGCGTGTGGAGCGACATCCGCGAAGGTTTGGTATTCCTGCGGGAGCGGGCCAGCGTGCGGGGGGCGGTGTTGCACCTGGTGGTGCTCTACAGCCTGCTGGCAGCCTTGTATGTGCTCTCCATCAGCCTCGCCTCCCGGGTGGAGGGCCTCGGGCCCACCAAGTTCGGCACCCTGCTGGCCATGAGCGGCCTGGGCCTGGCCTTGGGCGCCCTGGGAGTGGCCCAACTGGGCCATCAATTCAACCGCCGCCTCCTGGCCAGCGGCGGCCTGGGCACCATGGGCTTCTGCTTGGTGCTGCTGGCCCAGCTACGCCCCGCCCTCGGCCCCACCCTCCTGCTCTGTGGGCTGCTGGGCATCGGTGCCGCCCTGCTGGGGATTCCCGCCCAAACAACCATCCAGGAGGACACACCAGAACACCTGCGCGGCAAGGTATTTGGCCTACAAAACAACCTCGTAAACATCGCCCTGAGCTTGCCCATGGTGCTGGCCGGCACCCTCGTGGGCAACTTTGGGCTCAAACCGGTGCTGCTGCTCTTGGCCCTGGTGGTTTTCGGCGGGGTTGCCCTGGAACGGCCTTGGCAAAAGGGGTAGCAATCGCTGCTAGCTTCACCAGCTGGACCGCCCGCAACGATTGATGCGGATCGCCTGGCTAGGGAAAAAGTCCCCCTTCTGCGGGAACGTGTCCTATGGGCTTGCAACAACCACAGCCCTGAAGGATCGCGGTTACGGCATCAACTTCATTCATTTCGATACCCCGGCCGCCCAACTGGGGCGGTTGATGCGTCCGGAAGAGAGCAGCGAAGTACTTGAGGAGCTTGGGGGGTTAAGGGCCCAAGTGGATGAGCCGGAGGTGGCTCTGTCGTATCTGATGAAATCTCAGATGTACACAATCCCCTCCCCTGGGGCCAGCCGCGAATTAAGGGAATCCCTGGAACGGTTGCAGCCGGATCTGGTGCACGCCAGCCTCACGCTCTCCCCCTTGGATTTCCGCCTGCCAGAGCTTTGCCAGCAGCTGGGGGTGCCGCTGGTGGCCACCTTCCATCCCCCCTTTGACGCCAGCCTGCGCAACATCACCGCCGGCGGCCAACAACTCATTTACCAGCTTTACGCCCCCTCCCTGGCCAAATTCGACCGGGTGATCGTTTTCTCCGAATTGCAGGCGGAGGTATTGGCCCGCCTCGGAGTTAAGGAAAAGTGCTTGGCGGTGATCCCCAATGGGGTAGATCCCAATATTTGGTGTCCGGGCCCCTCCCACCTGGCCGGCCACTTTTCCGGTCGTCGGGTGTTTCTTTACATGGGCCGGCTGGCCACGGAAAAAAATGTGGAGGCCCTGCTCAAGGCCTGGCGCCTGGTGCAGCCCGAGGGTTGTGTGCTGGTGGTGGTGGGGGATGGCCCCCTGCGCAGCACCCTGCAGGCCAGCCACGAGGGTCCAGATGTGGTGTGGTGGGGCTACGAACCAGACTTAAGCCAGCGGGTGGCCCTGCTGCAGGCGGCGGAGGTGTTCCTGCTGCCCTCGCTGGTGGAGGGCCTATCCCTGGCGCTGCTAGAGGCCATGGCCACTGGCACCGCCTGTGTGGCCACCGACGCCGGCGCCGATGGCGAAGTGCTGGAGGGGGGGGCCGGCATCGTGATCAGCACCCAGGGGGTCACCACCCAGCTGCGCACCCTGCTGCCCGTCCTACGCGACCAGCCGCTACTCACCGCTGAGCTGGGCCACAGGGCCCGCAGCAGGGTGCTGGAGCGCTACACCCTCAAGGGAAATATTGATGCCCTCGAACAGCTCTACCAGGAGCTGGTACCCGAGCCCGAACTGCCCCTGGCCGCCTAAGCAAGGGCCAGGCCCTAGAAGCGCCACCAGGCCAAGATCACCAGCAGCCCATAACCGATCAAGCTGAATTGCTGCAATCTTTGATCCCAGCGGTCGATCCGGCGGACCAAGGCAGCACGATTTTGCTCTTCTATGGCATCCATACGGTTGTAAGCCCAAATAAACAACACAAAGAACGACAACGTCACCACATAGGAGAAGGCATACAAACCATCCAAAAATGTGAGATAAGGAAGGGTGGGCAAGGTTTCGCGATAGGCCTGCTGCAGAAACACCACCGTAAGCATTACCACCGGTGGGATACCGAGGCGATCACTGGCAAGGGTGCTACTCAGGTTGGGCGTGAGCAACATCAACAGCATCACAATTGCCAAGGGTAAAATCCACTTCACCAGGGCAGCCCAAGCATTTGCCTTGTAAATAACCTCAAAAATCAAACGACTTCTCACCGCCGCTTGACCGTTTGCAATGCGAGATTGTCGCTGATATTCAGTATTCTTAAAGGACCATTTAATAATCTCATAGCCACTAATTCCCACTCGACGGCCCACCTCGCCCCCCTCGGCACTGACCTGGAGAACCACATCACGGACCAGCCCCTCAAGGGCCCCTGGCCTGGGCTGAAGATCCACCGAAAGGGGAATAGAGCCAAAGGGGGATCCATAAAAATTAATCTCATCAGAATAGAACTGGCCACTGAATTGATACCCCTGCAAATATCGGCCATCAGCAAGCTTGAGCACCTTTGCACTGAGGGGAAAAGTACGGGCATTTTGCGGATCAATACGGTTATAAAACTCAATTAAACTCAACACGTCCTCCGAGGAAGCCTCCAACTGCCTCTGAACAAACTCTGAATATTCAAACCAAACAGTTCCTGCCACATTATATGTTTTATCCCTGGCAGAGAAGCCATAAATATTGTCTAGCCGCATCGCCACTTCGATCGTCTCAACCCCCTGGCCGACCCCCTGGCCAATGGCCTGGCCACCAAAGGCAGCCAGGGCCAAGCTGGGCTGAATAAGTAACAACACCAGGGCCAATAGCCCAGCCCATAAATCAAAGCAGCGGCGCTTAGCAAATAACAACATTGCTCTCCTTTTTCGGGACGAGTATAAGGGAGCTGGCTAGCATTGGCCGCCTACACCTTGCCAAACACCTGCCACCTATGGCCGCCAAGCCCTGGTACAAACAACTGGGCAACCAATGCCTCTTGGCCCTAGGCATGGGGGTGGTGGCAGGATTTGCCTTGCCTGAGCTGGCCCCCTGGCTAAATCCCCTGGCTCGAATCTTCCTGAGGGCTTCCCAGGTGGTGGTGATGCCCTTCCTAATTGTGGAACTGGTGGGTTCGCTCGGGGGGTTATCTGATCGGGCCCTACGCAGCCTCTTTCGCAGCGGCGGTGTGGTGTTGCTTCTGCTCTGGGGATTGGCAGTGGCCATGGTGCTGGTATTACCCCAGGCCCTGCCCAGCCTGCTGGGCTCAAATTTCTTTTATCCAGAACTATTAGAGCCCCAGCCCAGCCTTGAACTGATTGACACCTATCTACCCTTAAATATTTTTTCTGCCCTGGCGGCAGATAACTTTCCGGCCGTGGTGCTTTACAGCACTGTGCTCGGGATTTTATTACAACGGCTGCCGGAGCGTCAGCAGCTCCTCAACCTATGCAGCCCCCTGCGTCAACTGCTGGGTGAAATGAATCGATTGGTGGCAAAGATTGTACCCCTGGGTATCTTTGCCCTAAGCGTAAGTAGCATTTCCCAATTACAGTCCGATCAACTACTAAGAATCCAAGGTTTCTTTCTAATCTGCCTGCTGGCCTTTCTGCTGCTAAATCTTCTTCTAATCGTCCTCCTGCTGGCGCTCACCCCCTTCAATTTGGGGCAACTCTGGGGGGCCCTCCGCGGCCCCCTGGCCCTCACCGCCAGCAGCACTAATTTGTTAATTGCCCTGCCAATGCTGGGCAGCAATCTCCAGGCATTACTGGATCAAAACCAGGGGCTTTCGCTGCCCCGCAGCGGCGCTAGTAAAACGGCCAGTAAATCTGCCGATAAACCCGCCAGTGAAGGTGGTGGAGAAGAAGTCACGGCCCTGCTGTCGGTGGGCTTTGCCCTGCCGATGCTTGGCCAAGTGGCCTCCCTATTGTTTCTGCCCTTTGCCGCCTGGTACGTAAACCAACCGCTGGACCTGGGCGCCACCGCTCGGATGCTGGCCACGGGCATACCCACCCTGGCGGGGGGGCTAAAGGCGGCCTTCCGCCAGGAACTACTCCAAGCCGGGCTGCCCCAAGACCTGATGCAGCTCGTGTATCTGAATGCCGAATGGCTCTACCGCTTTGAAAAGGTGCTTTCCCTGGAGGGATTGATGCTGCTCACCCTGCTGGTGGTGTGCCAAAGCCAGGGGAAACTGCATTGGCAACCCCTGCGGCTCGGGGCAGGCGTTGCCGGCAGTCTGCTAGCGGGGGGGCTGCTGGGCTGGGGCCTAAACCGCAGCTTGGCCATGGGCCTCCAGGGCAGCTATCACAATGCCCAAGTACTACTAAACCTGCAGCCAATGCTGGGGGGGGCTACCCCAACAGTGGCACCCACCCCTGGGCCAGCGGCGCCGGTGAGCCTGGCCGCCATCCGCCAACGGGGGGTGTTGCGGGTGGGCCTACGGGGGGATGGGCTGCCCTGGGCCTATCGCAACCGCCAGGGCCGCCTGGTGGGATTTGATATTGATCTGGTGCAGGCCCTTGCCAGCACCCTGGGGCTGCGGCTTGAGCTGGTGCAGGCAAAGCTGCCAACGCTGGAGAAATTGCTGGATGGGCAACGCATCGACCTGGCCCTGGGGGGGATCCAGGCCAGTCCGGAGCGGGCGGCCCGCCACCAGGCCAGCCAGGGCTATCTCAGCGTGCACCTGGGGCTGGTGGTGCCAGATGACAAGTTGAAGCAATTGCAACGGCTGCCGATCCAGGGCCTGGCAAAACCGCTGGTGTTGGCGGTGACTGATCCCCAGCTGATAACCGCCGACCTGCGCCAGGGGATCAGCCAGCAGCTCGGTGCCGCCGAAAAGCCCCTTCCCCTTGAATTGGTGCTAATCGAGGGCAAAGAGCAGTTTTTTGCCGGGGCCGCCAGCGGCCGTTACGACGGTTGGCTCACCCCCGCCGAGGGGGGTGCGGCCTGGGCGGTGCTGCATCCCGATTTCAGCCTGATCACCCCATTTGGGAAGGGGTTATCAGGCCAACTTGTGATTCTTGCCGGCGGCACTGACCCCAACCTGCTGGATTACCTCAACGCCTGGCTGGCCAGGGAACAGGCCAGGGGCCTATTAAATCGACTCTTTGACCACTGGATCCGGGTGCTACCCACGGTCCACTCAAACCGCCATGGCTAAAAATGCTGGCCATAAACAAACGCTGGCCACAAAGCAAAGTCCACAAACCAAAACCTGGTTAGCCCGCCAGTTCGGCGCAGCAGGCCGCAAAGGCGGCAACGGGATCGGCTGCCGCCGTGATCGGCCGACCAACCACCAATTGGCTCGCCCCAGCGGCGATGGCCTGGGCGGGGGTAAGCACCCGTTTCTGATCGTTTAGGGCGGCGCCGGCCGGGCGAATGCCTGGGGTCACCAGGGCGAAGGGCAGCGGATGGGCCGCCCGCAGGGGGGCCACCTCCAAGGGGGAACAAACGCAGCCGCCGAGGCCCGCCCCTGCGGCAAGGCCCGCCAGGCGAGACCCATGGCGGGGCAACGGTTCAGTAATTGCCAATTCGGCCCTAAACCGGGCCGGGTCCCAGCTGGTGAGCACGGTCACCGCCAGCAGGATGGGCGGCTCCACACCCGCCGCCGCCGCCGCCCCTGTGGCCGCCGCCTGGGACGCCCTGAGGGCCTCCTCACCGGCAGAGGCATGCACCGTGATCAAGCCAACGCCCAGCCGGGCGGCGCTGCGGCAGGCGCCGGCCATGGTGGCCGGGATGTCGTGGAACTTGAGATCAAGGAACACCCGCTTGCCCTGGTCCCGCAGCTGGCTCACCACCGCCGGGCCGCCGGCCACAAATAACTCCAGCCCCACCTTCACCCAACACAACTGCGGGATCGCCCCAGCGAAGTCCAGGGCCTGCTCGGGCCCCATGCCATCAAGGGCAACGATGATCCGCTCGGCGGGGGCTGGGATCTGGGGCACCAGGCAACAAAGCTGCTAGGCGGACCCTAGGCAAGCCCCCAGGAAAAGCCCAACCGCTAAAAAGCAAGCCTCAGCCCAGCACCAGCCGCCGGAAGATCTTTTTACCGAGTTGCAGCACCTTGCCCTCCAGCTCGGCGGCGGTGGCGAACTCCTGGTTGGGATCGGCCAGCTTCTCGCCAGCCAGCTTCACCCCACCCCCTTGGATCTGACGCCGAGCTTCGCTGCTGCTGGCGCAAATGCCCACAGCACTTAGCAAATAGAAGGCCTTGGCTGGGAAATTCACCGCCGCCAGCGAAGCCTCTGGCACCTCCGCCTCGGCAACGGCGGCGGCCCCTGGGGCCCCAGCCACCAACGTGGCCGCATCCGCCTGGGCGGCCAGGGCCGCCGCCTGCCCATGGCGGCCGGCGGTAATGGCCAGGGCCAGGGCCTTCTGGCGCTCGCGGGGGTTCTCCGGCAGGGATGCCAGATCAAGATCGGTGAGCAGGGTGAGGTACTCCGGCAGCACCGCATCGGGTAACTTTTCCAGCTTCGAATACATCGAGAGCGGATCCTCGGAAAGCCCCACGGTGTTGCCCAGGCTTTTGCTCATTTTCTGCACGCCATCGAGGCCCGCCAGGATTGGCAGCAACAAACCAAACTGGGGCCGCTGGCCGAAGTGGCGCTGCAGATCCCGCCCCATGGCCACGTTGAACTTCTGATCGGTGCCCCCCAGCTCCAGATCGGCCTCAATCGCCACCGAGTCGTAACCCTGCAGCAGCGGATAAAGAAATTCGTGTAAGGAGATTGGCGTACCGCTGGTGTAGCGATTCGAGAAATCCTCCTTGGCCAACATCTGACCAACGGTGGAGATGCCCAGCAGCTCAATCACCTGGGGCAAATCCAAAGTTGCCAACCACTCGCTGTTGCGGCGCACCTCCAGGCGGCCCGGGGTTTCGAAATCGAGCAGGGCGCGCTCGGGATCCTGGCCCTGGCCCAGCTGCTGCAGATAGGTTTCAGCGTTTGCCTCCACCGCGGCGGCGCCCAGCTGCACCCGGGTGGCGCTTTTACCGGTGGGATCACCGATGCGGGCGGTGAAGTCACCAATGATCAACACGGCGGTGTGGCCGGCATCCTGGAAGGCCCGCAACTTGCGAAACAGGATGCTGTGGCCGAGGTGGATATCTGAACCGGTGGGGTCGATGCCCAGCTTCACCCGCAGGGGCCTACCGGCCTGGTCGGCTTCCGCTAGGCGGGCGGCAAGCTGCTGGTCTGGATCGGCGCCGCCACCGGCTGGAAAGAGGTCGGCAATGCCACGCTCCAGCCAACCCGGCAGTGCCCCTGCGCCCTTGGCCATTAGCTGCCGTCCTTAAGGTCTGGGAAGAGCGATCGTACGCAGCGACGCCTGGGCAAACCACCTAATCAACCAGCAGCGCCCTAAAGCCAATCAGCTGGTTTGTTCGAGTTCTGACTTCATGCGTTCAAGGGTTTGATGCATCTGCTGAAACATCTGCTCTGGGGTAATTCCAAATTGACCAAGCTGGGTGCGCAGCTGCTCCACGGTGAGCTTCGCCTGGAAATCCTCCGAGAGTTCAAAGCGCTTCATGAACACCCGATAGCGGTCCATGAGCTCCTCCATGCGCCCGATAAAAAGCTTCTTGCCCTCCCGGTCAAATTTCCCGTATTCACTGCCCAGTTGGGTCAGCGATTGGTAATCACCAAACAGGCGCTTGGCCTCGTCCTGAACGATTTCGGATTCAAAAAAACTCATCGCCCGCAGGCCTCGGTCGTCATTCTGAGGGGGGCAGCGCCCCTGGCCAGGGCGGATGCCCGACCCGATACTGGCCCCAGCCCCCAGTCCGCCCCCGCCCTGCGTCATGGCTGAACGCCACTGGCTGGATCCCCTGGCTCGACAGCTGCTGAGGGCCCTTGGCGAAGGCCCCCGGCCGAAACCCAGTGCCGCGCCAGCAGCGCCGCCCCCCTGGCAGATCGATGTGAATCGAGCCAGCCGCGCCGACTGGCTCCGGTTGGCTGGCTGTGGGCCCGAGCAGGCCGACCTGCTGGTGCGCCTGCAGCAGGGGGGGGTGCAGCTCAGTGGCGCCAACGATCTCGGCCAACTGCTGGAGCTGCCCCCGGCCCAACTGGAGGCCTGGCGCCCCCATCTGCTGTTCCGCTGGTACAGCGAACCACCCCAGCCAACCCCAGCCCCGGTGGACCTAAACCGGGCCCGCCCAGGGGAGCTCGACAGCCTTGGGGTGTTCCCCCCCGAACGCCGGGCCCGCTTCCTGCGCGAACGGGCCCGGCGCCCCTACGCCCACCTGGCGGACCTGCAGGAACGCCTGGGGCTGCCGGCGGCGGTGGTGGAGGCCCTCATTGGCCGGGTGAGCTTCAGCCAAGGGCCCCCGGGCCCAGCCCTGCCAGGGGCGAAACCAGGGGGCAAACCATGACCACCCTGGGCCGCCAACCGGATTTATTCGAGGCCAGCCCCAGCGGCGCCCTGGGCCCCGAATGGCAACTGGGCGCCGAGGGCCTGCGGGCCTGGCAGGAACGGGTGCTCGTTTTTCAGCTGGGGCAACGCCAACAGAGCTACGGCCTTGCCCCTGGCCCAACGCCAGGACAGATCTGTTTGTTTGCTGAGGCTGAAATCGCCCAGCAGCTGCCAATGGCCCCCAGCCCGCTGGCGGTGCCTGATCCCCTGGATTTAATTGCCGAGTCTTTGCAGTTCTGGCGCTGGCCGGAGCCCCCCCACCAAGGGGCGGCCCTTTATTTCGTGTTTGACCACAGCCTCGGCCGGGGCCAAGACCTGTTGCTCTACCTGGGGGAAACCTGCCGGGCCGACCGCCGCTGGAAAGGGGACCACGATTGCAAGCACTACCTGGCGGCCTATGGCGAAACCCTGGTGCGTTGCGGCCAAACGCCGCGGCTGAGCATTCGTTTCTGGTGTGATGCCCCCAGCGACACCCGCCGCCGCCGCCAACTGGAACAGACCCAGATCCGCCATTGGCAACCGCCTTTTAATAAGGAATGCCGCCAAAGGTGGCAAACCCCCTTCCAGAACCAGCACCAGTAACAGTGCTGGCGGCAAGTGGCCATTACGATCGCGCCACCCCGCCCAATGATCATCGCCATGGAGTTCCGCTGCAGCACCGCTTCGCTGGCCGAGCTCCCCTGCGATGGCCTGGCCCTGGGCCTGTTCAGCAGCAACTGGCAGGAGCAACTGCGCCCCTGGGCTGA
>JBDLTB010000046.1:0-13892 GCA_039799245.1 Cyanobacteriota bacterium | reverse complement strand
GTGCCACCGGTCGCTGCCCCATTACCTGGGCCGCCCGTTCGTATTGGTGGGCCACCCGCAGTAGGGGCTCTTCCTCCAGCACTGGGGCCATCAACTGCAAGCCAATTGGTAAGCCTTTGCTGTCAAAACCGCAGGGAACGCTGATCGCTGGCAGCCCCGCCAGGTTGGCAGGAATCGTCAGCAAATCAGCCAGGTACATGGCGAGGGGATCGTTGGCATGCTCCCCGGGCTGGAAAGCCGTGGTGGGGGCGGTGGGGGTGAGCAGCACATCCACCTGTTCAAAAGCACGATCAAATTCCCGCCTGATCAAGGTGCGCACCTGCTGGGCCTTTTTATAAAAAGCCTCCACATAGCCGGCCGAAAGGGCATAGGTGCCGATCAGAATCCGACGCTGCACCTCAGGGCCAAAACCCTCGGCCCGGCTTAGGGCAGTCATGGTGCTGAGGCTGTCGGCCTCAGCACTGCGGTGGCCATATTTGACTCCGTCATAGCGGGCCAGATTGGCGGAGGCCTCCGATGGGGCAATCACGTAATAGGTGGCGATGCCAGCCTTGAACTGGGGGCAGCTCACCTCCACCAGTTCACAGCCGAGGCCCTCCAACTGCTGGGCTGCCGCCTCCACCGATGCCTTCACCTCGGGATTAAGACCCTCAGCAAATGCTTCCTTGAGGATTCCCACCCGCAGGCCCCTAATCGGCTTCTCAAGGCCGGCCAGATAGTTGGGCACAGGCACATCCAGGCTGGTGGCATCGCGGGGGTCATGGCCGGCAATTACCTGCAGCACCGCCGCCGCATCGGCCACCGTGCGGCTGAAGGGGCCCACTTGGTCGAGGGAACTGGCAAAGGCCACCAGGCCCCAGCGACTAACGCGGCCATAGGTGGGTTTTAGACCCACCACACCACAGAAACTGGCGGGCTGTCTAATCGAGCCCCCCGTATCTGAACCAAGGGCCACCAGGCACTGCCCTGAGGCCACGGCGGCAGCACTGCCACCGGAACTCCCGCCTGGCACCCGGCTGACATCCCAGGGATTGCGGGTGGTGCCAAAGGCTGAGGTCTCCGTGGAGCTACCCATGGCGAACTCATCAAGATTCGTTTTGCCCACAAGCACCGCCCCGGCGTCCCAAAGCCGCTGGGTGACGGTGGACTCGTAGGGAGGCACGAAGTGTTCGAGCATTCGGCTCGAACAGGTGGTAGGTATGCCCTTTGTGCAGAGGTTGTCTTTAATCGCCACCGGCACCCCGGCCAGGGGGCCCAGGGGTTTTCCGGCCGACAGCTCGACCTCCAGCCTGGATATGTCTGCCCTGGCCCGCTCGGGGGTTACCCGCACAAAGGCGTTCAGTTCAGGTTCAGTGGCGGCAATGCGAGCCAGGCTGGCCTCCGTTTGCGACTGAACGGAGGCATCCCCTTTTTGAAGGGCCGTTAACCAAGCGCTGATCGCCATCAGGCTCCCATGATCTTGGGGCGACGCTATCAGTGCGGCGCCCCAAGATCAGCCGCCGTGCTCAATGGTGAACGGCTCACTGCGGCCGGTGCGGAGCAATTCATGCTCAAGCACCGCTGGCGCTTCGCTGCGTAGGTCGGCAAGGAAACCAGGCAAATCTGTCTCCAGGGTCTGGCGGCGCACAAAGGGGCCAAACCAATAGGTCACATCGGGCTGACGGGTATCCACCCGGGCCCACCAGGCCAGGCCCATGGCATTGGCAGTTGCGCGAAATGGCGCAGAAAAGACACCCATGGACTAACAACAAGCCCACATATTCTGCAGACTCTGATCAGCTTTCGGCACCTAAAGCCGGATGTCCGGACCGAAATCATCCGTTTCCAGTTCCCCATCGGCTACCACCTGTTGCTCACTGCTCATTTCTGCCATGGGCCCTGCCTTGGGAGCGTTTCCGAGCTTTACCCGCTGGATCCGAGGGGCTGGCTCCTGGCCTTTGATCGTGGCCATCCAACCCCGCCGCGCCACCTCATAAAGCAGCATCGCCGTGGCCACAGAGGCATTAAGGCTGGGGGTTACCCCACGGAGGGGAATACGAATTAGTTGGTCACAGTGGCGGCGGGTGAGCAGAGAAAGGCCGCTGCCTTCAGAACCGGTCACTACCACCAGCGGACCTTCCAGGTCTGCCTCTAGCAGGGAAACATTGCCCTCTTCGGCCAACCCCACAACGCGATAGCCCTCCTCCTTGAGGGATTCCAAGGCCCGGTTGAGATTTACCACCTTTGCCACGGGCAAATGTTCGAGGGCCCCAGCTGCCACCTTTGCCACAGAACCGGTAAGGCCGGCATTGCGGCGTTGGGGCAGCACGAGGCCATGGGCGCCCAGGGCTTCAGCACTGCGCACAATCGCGCCGAGGTTGTGGGGATCAGTGATGCCATCCACGGCCATCAGAATTGGGGCTTCCCCCAGCTGTTTGCAGCCCTCCACCAAGGTGCCAAGGTCGAGGGTTTCAGCCGCTGCGGTTTGCAGCACTATTCCCTGGTGCACAGCTCCACCACTTAGTTGGGCAAGTCGGGCCCAGGTGACCTCCTCCACCAGCACCCCGGATCCCTTGGCCTCCCGCAGCAGCTGGAGGAAACGGCTGCTGAAGCGCATTTCTGGGGTGCACCAGATGCGATGGATTGGCCGACCGCTATCCAGCACTGCTAACGCGGAGTGGCGCCCCCAGATCAAGTCATCCACCTCTGGGGAGCCCTGGGCTTCTGCCATAGGCGTTAGTTCATCGGGGTTGCGCTCGGGGCGGCTGAAACGGGGCCCCCCATCGGAACGGGACGAACGGTCTGGACGACCGTCGAAACGGCGTTGGGGCCGACCGCCCTGGCTCCGGGGCTCAAAGCGGTTTTCCTGGCGGCGTTCCGGCCGCCCCTGATAGCTGTTGCTGCCGTAGCGCCCCTCGGGACGACCCTCTGGACGCCGCTCCGGGCGAGGGTCAGGACGCCCCTCTGGGCGACTGCCAAATCGGTTAAAACGCGGACTGCGGTCAGGGCGCTCCGCGCCATCGGGGCGCTCAAAGCGGGGCCCCCGCTCAAAGCGGTCAGGCCGATCACCGCCCTCAGCCCTAGGGCCCCGCTCGGGTCGGTCACTACGGTCTGGGCGATCGGGCCGGTAGGAACGATCTTTGCGCTCAAAACGATCAACGCCAGCGCGGCGGGCCGGGGCCCGGGAGGGTCCATCCGGTCGGCTGAAGGGGCGACGGGAGCGGTCGCCACGGGCACCAGGCTCTCGGGGTTGATCAAATCGGGAAGCCATGGTGCAGCCAACAGAGGGAACCAGGCTCAAACACATTCACGCCGGGCCGTCGGCGGGATCACCGTCCAGACAGCTGAGCAACTCTTGGAGTCGCTCCGGATTGCACAGATAGAGCCAGCCCACCATTGTCTCAAATCCCGTGGCCCTTCCGTAAGTGGCGGGATCCCCCCGTCTCGGCCCCCGGCCAGCGGCATTGCGGCCCCGGCGCACCCAGTGTTGTTCCTCCTCGGTGAGCTCTGCCTCTAGGCGGGCCAGGGCCTCGCTTTGGGCTTCGGCGCGCACCAAAGCCACCCCAGCCTTGTGTAACCACTGGGGGGTGGCGGCCACCTTGACCAGCCGCCGCCGTTGGTGCAGTTCCCAAACCGCATCCCCCAACCAGGCCAGTTGGGCCGGGCCAGGCAGGGCTGCGGGGGCTTGCTTAGGTAAGAGAACTTGCTCAGGCAGTGGCAAGGGAACTGAGGGCCGTGCCCAAATCAGGCTGGAGGTTCAGGAAACTTTCCAGGCGCACCAATTTGATCGTTTGCACCACGCGGCTATTGCCAACTACAAGGAAGCGCTGCTTGCTGTCTGTGCATTGTTTAGCAACCTGAACCAGGGCACCAAGGCCAGAGGAATCAAGGAAATCAATGTGGGTTAGATCCAACACCAGGGGCAACTTGGCCTGTTTCGAGCTGCCCTGGTGCTGGGCGATGAAATCGCGGAACTGGCGCTCCGAATAGGCATCCAGCTGACCGGTGAAATGGAACAGCAGACACTGATCCTGAGGCTCGAAACCGCCACGGAGGGAGACGGTGAGTCGCTGCAGTTCGGTGATGGCCCCAGTCCTCAAGCGCAGTGGGCCCCCTTGGGGGCGCTCAATCTTATCCGTGGGTTGCCGAACTGGCAGCCCTGGGGCGCCTGGAGGCCATCAATGCCACAAATCTGCCGAAGTGATGGTCTGCGTCGTGGGGACCAGGACTGGCCTCCGGGTGGTATTGCACCCCAAACACAGGCTGATCCAGTAACTCAAAGGCCGCCACGGTGCCATCGTTGAGGTTGTGGTGGGTTACCCGCACCCGGTCGCCATCGAGACTGCTGGCCTCCAGCGCAAAGCCGTGGTTCTGACTGGTGATTTCCACCAGGCCAGCGCCGCCACAGGGGTGATTTAAGCCCCGGTGGCCGTAGCCCAATTTGAAGGTGGCACCACCGAGGGCTAAGCCAAGAATCTGATGGCCCAGACAAATGCCAAACAGGGGTAAATCCTGCTCAAATAACAACCCCTTGGCCAAGCTGATTCCAGCTGCCACCGCCGCCGGGTCCCCGGGGCCATTGGAAAGGAACACCCCCTCCGGCTCCAGGGCCAACACCTCCTCGAGGGTGCTGCTGGCCGGCAAAACGGTGAGGGCACAGCCGTGGGCACTGAGGCGCTCAAGAATTGCCCGCTTGATGCCGAAATCAATGGCCACCACCCGGTAGGGCTGGGGGGGCATGGGCTGGAGCCGTTGGTCAAAATCAGCGCTGCTGGCCTGATTCCAGGGGTAGGCGACCTTGGTGGACACCTGCTCCGCCAGGTTTAGCCCCTCCATGGAGGGGGCTGAACGCACCTGAAGGAGCAGCTCAGCAGCGGAAGTGCCATCACTACTGACGGCCCCGTTGATCGCCCCCCCCTCCCGCAGGTGGCGCACCAGGGCCCGGGTATCTACCCCCGCCAGGCCCACCACCCCGTGCTGCCCTAGCCAATCCTCAAAACGTCCCTGGGAGCGCCAGTTGCTGGCTATCGGTGAAAGTTCCCTGGTGATTACAGCTTTGGCAGCGGGGTCGTCTGCCTCGAGGTCTTGGTCGTTGGCCCCGGTGTTGCCCAGTTCCGGATAGGTGAAGGTGACCAGTTGCCCCGTGTAGCTCGGGTCAGTGATCACCTCCTGGTAGCCGGTCATGCCGGTGTTGAAAACCACTTCCCCCAGCACCGTGCCCCGGGCCCCAAAACCACGGCCCCGCAGCACGGTGCCATCAGCCAGCACGAGCAAGGCGTCCATAGGCTCAAAGATGGTTATCAGATCATCCCTCAACAGGGGCAAGGGCCTTGCTAAGCGCCTGCAAACGGCGCCAAGGCTCCCCCGAAGCCAGAGCCGCTAGGGCCGCCTCCAGCCCGTCTGCCCAATCAGAAACCTTGCCGGCACTCCAGAGCACTAGGGCGCTGTTGAGGGCCACCACCTGGCGCTGGGCTTCGGTGCCCCCCCCCGCCAACACCGTCGCCAAAATCTCCTGGTTGCACTGCAGGTCACCGCCGGCCAGGGCTTCCAGGGGGGCTGGGGTCAGCCCTAGTTCGCTGGGATTTAACTGCTCGGCCCGCAGTTCGCCGTGCTCAAGCAGCAGCAACTGATTTGGGCCCCCCAGGCTGGCCTCATCGAGGCCGCCATGGCCGTACACCACCACAGCCCGTTCCAAGCCGAGCCGCTGCAGGGCGCCGGCCATGGGGCTGAGCAGATTTTCGCGAGCCACCCCCAGCACCTGGCATTCGGGGCGGAGCGGATTCACCAGGGGCCCCAGCAGGTTGAACACCGTGCGAATGCCAAGGCTGCGGCGCAGCGGCGCCAAACCAGCCAGGGCCGGATGCCAGCCGGGGGCAAACAAAAAGGTGACCCCCACCGTTTCCAGGGCAGCCACCACCTGGGTTAACGGAGCCTGCAGCCGTAAGCCCAGACCCTCCAACACATCCGCCGAACCCACCCGACCGCTGGCACTGCGGTTGCCGTGCTTTGCCACCACCGCCCCACAGGCCGCAGCCGTGAAGGCCACAGCCGTGGAAATGTTGAAACTGTTGGCCCCATCGCCGCCGGTGCCACAGCTATCGACCAGGGGGAGCTGGGGCCGCGGGCAGGGCAAGGGCGCCGCCTGGCGCAACACCTGGGCCATGGCCGCCAGCTCCTGGGGGTTGGGGTCGCGGCTACGCAAGGCGGCAAGGAAGGCACCGGTTTGCACCGCTGATAGCTGTTCGTTTAGCCAGGCCTGCATCAAGGCGCTGGCTTCCGACTCCGCCAGCACGCCCCCCTCGAGGATGTGCTCCAAAAGCTCGGGCCAGGGGTTGGGGGGGGCTGAGCTCATGGGGATGGGCCTGGGAAAAGAGCTAACGCTGGGCTTTTAATTTTCACTGTCAGCGCTGTCAAAACCACTGCCCACCTGGGCAGTGGCCTGGCCGGTCCCCTGGCCTGGCCGAAAACCGCCTGCCCACAATTGCCGACAGCGGTCATTGAGTTGTTCACGGCTTAAGCCCCAAAGCCGCAGCAGTTTTTCCAGGTCCCGTTGCAAATCAACGGCACCGGGAAAACCGTCGTAGCGAATCCACAGGCGGCCTGCCTCCACCAACTGGTCGTTACTGGGCACAGTGGCGGCCAGCAAGCCATCCACAATTGAACGGTCTCGCCCATAGAGCGGATGGGTTTGCTCGCCGCTGGACTCGGCTGGGGGGGCCATCTGTTCGCGTTGGGGTGGATGGCTCCGTAGTTTGGGCGGCAACGACCCCGGGGCGATGGCCGCACCACTCAAGTTGCGCCTGATCGCCCGCCACCTGCGCCCCCAGCGGCGGCAGTTGCTGAAGGGGGCCGCCGCCCTGCTGGTGGTGAACCTGCTAGGCACCAGCTTGCCTCTGCTGGTGCAACACACAATTAATAGCCTGAATCCGGGCTTTTCCCTACCCCAACTACTGCAACAGGCCCTTTGGCTGGCGCTGCTGGCCACGCTGATGGCTGGCATGCGGCTCTGGTCGCGGGTGCTCGTATTCGGGGCGGGTCGCCAGGTGGAGGTGCTGCTACGCCAGCGGATCTTTGACCACCTGCTGCGCCAGGAACCGGGCTGGGTGCAAACCGCCGGCAGTGGCGAAGTTATTAGCCGTTCCACCAGTGATGTGGAAAATGTGAGGCGCTTGCTGGGCTTTGCGGTGCTCAGCCTCACCAATACGGCCCTGGCCTATGCCCTCACCCTGCCGGCGATGCTGGCGATTGATCCGCTGCTGAGCCTGGCGGCGATCGTGCTCTATCCGCTGATGTTGCTGGTGGTGGGCGCCTCCGGAGGCCGGATGATGGCCCAGCAACGGCAGCAGCAAAAAGATCTGGCCTCCCTCAGCGACCTGATCCAGGAGGACCTCTCTGGCATCAGTGCCATCAAGATCTACGGCCAGGAGCCCACGGAAGAGAACGCCTTCGCCGCCTTAAGCCGTCGCTATCGCGATGCGGCCCTCGGCCTAGCCCGCACCCGCAGCACCTTGTTTCCGCTGCTGGAGGGGATTAGCTCCCTTTCCCTGTTAGTGCTACTGGCCCTGGGCAGCGGCCAGCTGGAACGGGGCAGCCTCACCCTGGGCGGCTTAATCGCCCTGATCCTCTACGTGGAACGGCTGGTGTTCCCCACGGCCCTGCTGGGATTCACCCTCAGCAGCTTCCAAACGGGTCAGGTGAGCCTCGAACGGGTGGAGGAACTGCTGGCCCGCCGCCCTGGCATTGAAGATCCGCTGCAGCCGGAGCCCCTGCAAACCCAAAAACCCTCCGGGGCCCTGGAGGCCAGGGGCCTATGCGTGCGATACGAGGGCAGCGAGCGCCTGGCCCTAGACGGGGTCAGTTTTGCGATTAAGCCCGGCGAATTGGTGGCGGTGGTGGGGCCGGTGGGCTGCGGCAAAACCAGCCTGGCCCGCGCCATCGGTCGCATGGTGGAGGTGCCCGAAGGTCAGCTCTGGGTAGATGGCCAAGACATCACCCACCTGCGCCTGGAGGACCTGCGCAGCCAGTTGGCCCTGGTGCCCCAGGAGGGCTATCTGTTTACTGCCACCCTGGCGGAAAACCTGCGCTTTGGCGACCCCGATGCCCCCCAACAGCAGATCGAAAGGGTGACCCGCCAGGCCCAGCTTGAGGCCGATGTGCTCACCTTCCCCGAAGGTTTCAACACCCTGGTGGGAGAAAGGGGCATAACCCTCAGCGGTGGCCAGCGCCAACGCACCGCCCTGGCGCGGGCCCTGTTGGTGAAGGCGCCGATCCTGGTGCTGGATGACGCCCTAGCCAGCGTGGATAACCGCACCGCCGCGGCGATTCTGCAGTCGCTCACCCTGGATCAGCAGCGCACAGTGCTGTTCATCAGCCACCAGCTCTCGGCTGCGGCCGCCTGTGACCGGGTATTGGTGCTGGAAAATGGTCGGCTCGTGCAACAGGGCAAGCACCGCCAACTGCTGGACCAGGAGGGGGCCTACCGCCGGCTCTGGGATCGCGAACAAGCCACCAGCAAGTTGGAAACCGCCTGAAAATAAGAAACCGGCTGGGCTGCCAACTGGTCGGCCATTGCCCTAGAACCCGTAGCTGAATAAGCAGGGGCTTTTTTCCTGATGTTTGATTGGCTTAAACCCCCTGGTAACCACGCCGTGCTTGGCACGGCCATAGCAGCCGCACCCTTGGCTGGCCAGGGGGAGGTGCTGTTTGGCTGCGGCTGCTTCTGGGGGGCAGAAAAGGGATTTTGGCGGCTGCCGGGGGTGGAAACCACCGCCGTGGGCTACGCCGGCGGCAGCGACCCCTCCCCCAGCTACGACGCCGTTTGCAGTGGCCGCACGGGCCATGCGGAGGTGGTGAGGGTGGTGTGGAACAACGACCGCATCAACTTCAGTGACCTGCTCAAGCTCTTTTGGGAATGCCACGACCCCACCCAGGGCAACCGCCAGGGCAACGACCGCGGCAGCCAATACCGCTCAGCCATTTACCTAAATGACCAGGCCCTGTTCCAGCTGGCCCTTGCCAGCAGAGATGCCTATCAGCAACTGCTTAGCGCCGGCGGTTTTGGCCAAATCACCACGGAAATTGCCCTGGATAAAACCTTCTATCCGGCGGAGACCTATCACCAGCAGTACCTGGCCAAGCCCGGCAGTCGCCCTTACTGCTCGGCCCAGCCCAGCGGCATAAGCCTCGGCCAGTTTCCTGGTGGCCACTTTCAACTTCCCAGCAGCGTCTGGACGCACTACGACTGGTCAGTAAGCCACTGTGTTTTACGTGGGGACAATGAGCCGATCAGCCCCTAAACCAGGCCTACGTCCTCAGCCCTGGCTACTGGGCTGCCTGGGCCCCATAGTCCTAAGCCTGGGGCCGGCAGTGCCTTGCCTTGCCGGCCCCTCCCCCTGGTGGGAGAACTACGAGCTGGAGGAGCAATATCGCTGCACCGACGACAGTGGGCTTCTACTGGAACGCAACGCCAGCCAGGCTTCCTTGTATCGCAATGGCTACAAAACCAATTTATTCCGAGACCAGCGCAACTCCCTGGTAACCAGATACAGCAACGAGCGGCTCACGCTCACAGTTAACGGTGATGAGATCACCATCGAAGATTTGCTCACCAGAACCCGCTGCCATCGTTTTCAGCAGGTTTAATCAACCCCGCCCCCTCGAAACCCCCCTGGTGCCGGAGCCCAGCCCCCAGCCACCGAAACAGCAACGTCCCCTGCATCCCATGCCCCGGGGGTTGGTGGAGCTCTACGGCTTGCTGGCCGTACTCATTGTGTTAGTGCCGGAATGGCTGGCCAGTGGAGCCTTGGCCAGCTTCCAGGACCCCGCAGAGGACAGCCAGCTACCCGCCCCAGCGGCCGCCTGGCGCCGGGTACCTGAACTCATGCTTGCCGCCCTCAGCTTCGCCCAACTGCGCCAACTGGCCCAGCAGGAACGGCTCTGGGGCTATGGCCGCCAGCGGCGGGATGAGTTAAGCGAGAGGTTGCTCAAGCGCCTGCGCCAGAGGCGATAAATGGCCAGGATGCTGTGGTAACTTCAATTCGATCGGGGCGTGGCGCAGCTTGGTAGCGCACTACTTTGGGGTAGTAGGGGTCGTGGGTTCAAATCCCGCCGCTCCGATTTCTTAAAAAAGACCGGCTTGGGGCTGGTCTTTTTTTTTAGCTAAAACAGCTCTGCTAGCCACTAACGGCTAGCGGTCATCACTACTGAGGGAACCCATGGCTAATTTCACGATCACGCTTGAGGGGGGCCAGAGTTTCAGCTGTGCCGATGACACCTACATCCTCGATGCCGCGGAAGAAGCTGGCATTGACCTGCCCTCCTCCTGCCGGGCCGGCGCCTGCTCCGCCTGTGCAGCAAAACTGCTGAGCGGTTCTGTGGATCAATCCGACCAGAGTTTCTTAGACGATGACCAGATCGCCCAGGGTTTTGCTCTGCTGTGTGTGAGCTATCCCACGGCCGATTGCACCCTCAAGGCTGAAGCATCTGCTGAGCTCAGCTAGCTGAGCCGAGTGACGGCCCCATAACCCTTCAACCAGCGGTTCACCCTCGGCTTCAAGCCGGGGGGCACCTCATGGAGCAACTGATCTAGTTCAAGGGCCCCGAGTCGCTGGAGGTCCCGCACGGGGACATGCCAGAGGTTCTCAGCCTCACGGATCAACCGGGCCAGGGTGCGGGCCCTTTGCCAAGAGGCCAATTGGAGTGCAAGCAGCTGACGCTGATCCATCCCCCCACAGTGGCCGAAGCAGAGGGAAGCGGCAACGCTGGCTCCGCTGGGGGTTCAGCTGGCCACTGGGCTAGTGGCGAAGGGCAGGGCCAGGGCCTGCAGTTGCCTTTCACTGAGCTTCCTGGTCCAGGCCCCTTGCACCGGGTTATTCCAGCGAAAACCCGCATCGCGGGCCAGGTGCCGCTCCTCAAAGGAAACCTGGGCCCGGTATAGCTGCCGTGGTTCGCTCCCCTCCTTCAGCAAAGTCTCAAGGTCAGAGCAGCGCTCGAATATTTGGGCTAGATAAATGCAATCGGTGAGGGCCCGGTGGGCCGCCCACACCGGCACTCCGTAGGCCAGGGCCAGGTCTCTCACAGAAGGCCTGGGCCGGAGCTGGCGTTCTGCGGGCCAGCTTATGTCTTCCATGCTGCAAAGCCAGGGCAGGGCCAACTCCGGCAGGGGCCCCCGGCCAAACCAAGATCGGTCAAAGGCGGCATTATGGGCCACCAACAACTGGGCCTGGGCGACCAAAGCCTCAAGCAAAACAATGCTTTGTTGCCAGGGTTGCGGCTCCTGGGTGGCGGCAGGGGCGATGCCATTTAGGGCCTCTGCGGGATTAGCAGCCCCAGGAATTAAGAAAGAAAGCTGGGCCAGCACCGTGCGCTGCGGCACCGAAAACAGAATTGCCCCCACTTCCAGGCATTGGTGACGGTCTGGGTCAAGACCACTGGTTTCCGTATCGAGGATCAACAGCCGTTGCGGCAGGTCAGGTTGCTCCAGGGGTGGCACCAGGGAAAGCAAGCTCGTTTGTTGCCACCCTGCTGGGCCCTTTGTGGCCATCTGCCCCTGGTGCTACTTAAGCCATGTTCTCAGCCTGGCTGGAGGTTTGGCTGGTTTCTGACTAGGGTCTGGGCACTTCATCTCCTCTGCCATGGCCATAGCTGTTGGGGACAAGGCACCGGCCTTCCACCTCAAGGATCAAAACGGGGTTACCAGGGGCCTTGGGGATCTAAAGGGCAAGCCCTTGGTGCTGTTTTTTTATCCCAAAGATGACACTCCTGGATGTACAGCTGAGGCCTGCGCTTTTCGCGATAACTACGCCAGTCTCCAGGCCCTGGGCGCTGAGGTGTGGGGGGTAAGTGGTGATGGGGCCGCTAGCCACCGCAAATTTGTTGAGCGCCACCAGCTCCCCTACCCCTTGCTGGTGGATGAGGGCAATCAGCTGCGGCAGGCCTTTGGGGTGGCCAAGGCCCTGATGTTCCTGCCGGGTCGGGTTACCTACGTGATTGATGGCCAGGGCACTGTGCAATTGGCTTTTAACGCCATGCTTGATGCCAGCGCCCATGTGGGCCAGGCCCGTAAATGCCTAGAGCAACTAAAGGCTTGATGAACTGGCGCCAAGTGGGGGAGCTCTGGCTGCTCGAACCAGCCCAACCAAAAGCGAGGCTGGAATTTATCGGTGGCAGCGGTTTGGGCAGCACGCCGCAACTGAGCTATCGGCGCCTGCTGGAGGCCCTCGGCCAGCAGGGCTGGGCTGTGCATTGCTGGCCATTTATTCCTGGCTTCGACCACCAACTACTGGCCGTACAAGCCTGGCGAGCCTTTCGCCGGCAGCAGGAACGCCAACCCCCTGGGGTAGCCCTACCCACCCTGCGGCTGGGCCACAGCATGGGCTGCAAATTGCAGCTGCTGGCCCCAGACCAGGGCCGCAGCTGTGACGGCTGTGCGTTGCTCAGCTTCAATAATTTTGCCGCTGGGCGGTCGATCCCCCTGCTCGGTGAGCTGGCCCCCCGGCTTGGCGTGACCACAGAGTTCAGCCCCTCCCCAAGCGAAGCACTGCGGTTGATCCAGACCAGCCACAGCACTGCCCACAACCTGGTGATCCGATTTCGCAATGATGAACTCGACCAGAGTGCCCAGTTGTGGGAGGTGTTGCAGCGCCGCCCCCAGGACGCCAGCCAATGGCTGGAATTAGCTGGGGACCACCTGACACCGGCCAGTGCTGGCCTCCGTCAGCAATTGCTCGGTGGCCTTGGCGATGGCGGCCGCCAAAGACAATTAGAGCGCCTCGCCTCAGCTATTACTCAGTGGTGGGAAAGTTTAAATAACTTGCGCAGCTCTAAATAAAGCAGCAGTAGCAACGAAAAGGCAAAACACAAGCCAAGCTCCGCCAGGCTTAATTGATAGGTGCCAAAGAAGCCCCTCAGCACTGGCACGTAGATCAAGGCCAACTGCAGCAGGCTGGTAACGGTCACAGAGATGATTAGCCATGGGTTGCTAAACAGCGGCACCTGCAGCAGGGGACGCTCGGAACGGGCCGAGAGGGCATGGCCCATCTGGGCGATGCAAAGCGTGGTGAACACAATCGTTTTCCAACGGTTGGGATCCAGATTTAGTTCGCCACTGCTGAGCGGATGGCGCACCACCAAGGCCATCAAAACAATGGCAATTGCTGCAAACACGAAGCCCACCTCAAGGATGTAGCGACCTAGGCCCCGGGCAAAAATTGTTTCGTTACGGCCCGCAGGCTTGCGCACCATCAGGTTGTCGTCTGACTGCTCCACGGCGAGGGCCAGGGCTGGCAGGCCATCGGTTACAAGATTCATCCAAAGAATCTGCATCGGGCTCAGCGGCACCGGTAAACCCAGCAGAGGGGCCGCTGCAATGGTGATAAGTTCCCCCACATTGCTGCCAAGGATGTAGCGGATAAAGCGACGCACGTTTTCGTACACAAGTCGCCCCTCCTCCACCGCAGAAACAATTGTGGCGAAGTTGTCATCGAGTAACACCATGTCAGCCGCCTCGCGGCTGACATCGGTGCCGGTAATGCCCATGGCCACACCAATGTCGCTCTGGCGCAGGGCCGGGGCGTCATTCACCCCATCCCCAGTCATAGCCACCACCTGATGGCTCCGCTGCAGGGCCTTCACCAGATCAAGCTTCTGCTCAGGTAATACCCGGGCAAACACATTGCAGCGGGCCACCACAGCTTCCAGCTGCTGCTCAGAAAGCTGCTCCAATTCCCGACCAGACACCACAAGATCATGTTGGGCCTTGTCGCTGTTTATGCCGGTATCGGTGTTGGGATCGATCAAACCCACCTGCTTGGCGATGGCCAGGGCTGTGCGGGGGTGATCACCGGTGATCATCAGCGTGCGAATACCAGCCGAACGACAACGGCCCATGGCAGCAATCGCCTCCGGTCGGGGGG
>JBDLTB010000045.1:0-24533 GCA_039799245.1 Cyanobacteriota bacterium | reverse complement strand
TGAGCGACAGCACGTTGCTGGGTTGATGCCCCCTGGCCCGCACTCTTGACTTTTTACCTGGCGGCCTTCGCCCAAGAATGCTCAAAAAAAAACCCCGCTGCCCGGCAGCGGAGTTCAGGGTGACGTGCTCGCGGTGGGCTCCGGGCTCCTTTCTTTCCGCTCCCCTATTAAGGACCGCTGGGGAGACAAAACTGTGACTGAGCCCCGCCCGCTGCCCATAAACCCAGGTAATTGGGGGCCTTTTAGGTCGATAAATTCGCCGGCCCCATCGGCCACCGCCCGGTGGTTGGCCCGCCAGGCGCTGGGGGATCCGCCCCCATCTGGGGAATCGGCAATTTGCGGTGGTCTTAGCAGGTAAGGGGTGCTGAGGCTCCAGTTATGGGCGTAGCCCATCAACAGGGGGTCGGCGGGGGCATGGATGTAGGAGGGCAGCCTGGGCACGGGCTCCAGGGCGCTGCGCTCGCCATCCATGCGCACGGCCCGGGTGATCGCCTGGATGAAACGGCTGCGAGTTACCACGGTGGTGAGATAGGCCACCACCCGCAGCCGGGGGGCATCAAAGCCCTCGGCGCACATGTCCACACTCACCAGCCAATCGCCTTCCCCCTGCTGAAACCGCACCAGGGCGGCCGCCGCCCCAGGGTCCTGGGAATGGACGAGCACCACCCGGTCGCCTTCCTCCTCCAGCAGGCCACCAATGCCCCGGGCGTGCTGGATGTTGCGGGCCACCACCAGTCCTGCGGCGCCAGGGTGTTGCTGCAGCAATGCTTCCCGCCGCCGTCGCGCCTCCAGCAGCACCCGCAGGCCGATGCTGCTGGGGTCCCCTAGGCGCACGGCCCGGCGCAGGTTGCGGGCCCGCCAGGTTTCCCGCTGTTCCGCCGACATGGGCGAGCGTTCAGCATCGCCATCGCCCGCCCGGGCGTGCTCCACCCAGCCGTCTTGGAAGCGAAACTGCAGGGGCCGCACATCGCCGGAGGCGATCAACTCCTGGGGTTCCACACACAGATCAGGGGCAATCACCCGTTGCTGGCTGCCGTCCAGCTCCACCAACTTTTGGCTGGCAGCACAAAATCCCAGCTGGTCGGCCCGGAACGGGGTGCCAGTGAGCCCTAGGCGCAGGCGAGTGCCGTCACTGAGTTGTTCAAAGGTCACCCCCCAGCCGCTTTGGTCTGGCAATTGGGGGTCGAGTCCCAGGTGGTGCACCTCATCGGCCACCACCAGCCAGCCCTGCAGGGGCCAGCGGTTCTCAAGGATTTGGCGCAGCTGCAGCGGGTCGCGGCTGGCCCCCTGGTAACTGCAGATCAGGCCATCTCGACCCAACTGCCCTTCCCCCAACTCCAGTTGCAGGCTGGCGGCGGCCTTGAGCCACTGGGCGCTGATTGAGCTGCGGTGGCTGCACACACACAGGCCTTGGATGAGCCCTTCCCGGCGCAGTTGCTGAAATGCATAGAGGCTGCCGAGGGTTTTGCCCGCCCCGGGCCCGGCATGGATCAGCACATCAATGCTCTTGCCAGGGTTCTGGGCCGGGGGGCTGAGGCGGCGGCGTAACAGGGCCAGCAGCCGTTGTTGCCAGAGGCGGGGGCGCAGCGTGCCGGCGGCGGCGCCGTTGGCCTGATGGATGGCGAAGGAGGGGGAGCCCATGGCGCGCATTTTGAGGCTTTTTTCCCAGGCCGGTACCCGCCAGCAGTTAATTGCCTAGAACAGGGGTTGTCGCCCTCGAGCTGATGCGCCTGGCTGTGACCGGAGCCTCCGGCAAAACCGGTTGGCGCTTGGTGGAAGAGGCCCACCGCCGCGGGTATCAAGTGGTGCCGATCCTGCGGCCGGGCTCCCTGCTGCCGCCCGCATTAACGGCCGCGGGCCTAGGGCCCGCGGTGCAAAGGCTGGAACTCCAAGACCGGGCCGCCCTCACCCAGGCGTTGCAGGGCTGTGATGCCCTGGTGATTGCCACCGGTGCCCGACCCTCGGTGGATCTAGCTGGGCCCCTCAAGGTGGATGCCCTAGCCATCCGTGCCCAGATCAGTGCTTGTAAGGCGGCGGGGGTGGGCCGGGTGCTGCTGGTTAGTTCGCTCTGCAGTGGCCGCTGGCTGCATCCGCTCAACCTGTTTGGCTTGATCCTGGTGTGGAAGCGGCTCGGGGAGCAGTGGCTGGAGGCCAGTGGCCTGGCCTGGACGGTCATCCGTCCCGGGGGCCTCAAGGAAGCGGAGGAGCAGCTGGAGCAGCAGGGCATTCGCTTTAGTGGCCCCGACCAGCAGGAGAGCAGCAGCATTCCGCGCCGGCTGGTGGCGAGGGTATGCCTCGATGCCCTCGGGGACCCGGCCGCCGTGGGGCGGATTATCGAAATCACTAGCGGTCTCGATCAGCCAGCCCAGGGGCTTGGCGACTGGTTGGCCAGCAATCCGGCCTGAGGGGGCTAATGCTTAAAGCCGAGCCAAAGTTTCGCGGGCGTTTCCCCTGGTGGGGCGCTGATCTGCAAACCCTGCGAGACACCCTGCGGCCGCCGCGCCTGCCCCAGGACCAAGGGATTCCTGTGACCATAGCTTTGGCCGATGGGGCCTCCCTGCTCGCCTTCCACGACCGGTTGGCTGAGCCCCTGGGTTTGGTGCTGCTGCTCCATGGTCTTGGGGGTTCCAGCGATCGCGAGGGCCTGAGGCGCCTGGGCGTGGCGTTACAGGCCGCTGGCTTTGAGGTATTGCGGCTCAACCTGCGGGGGGCGGGCCAGGGCAGGCCCTTGGCCCCCGGCACCTATGCGGCCCAATGCAACCGCGACCTCCTGCCGGCCCTGGCCTGCGCCCGCCAATTGGCGGCGGGACGGCCCTTGTTTGGGGTAGGTCTTTCCCTGGGGGGCACGATCCTGCTCAATGCTTGCTTACCAGAGAATCCCCAGGAGCTTTCAGTGCAAGGCCCACGGCTGCTGGATGGTCTTGTTTGCATCAGTAGTCCCCTTGATTTGGCCCTTTGTTCTGCCGCGATTGAGCGTCCCCGCAATTTCATCTACCAGCGTTGGTTACTGCGGCGGCTGGTGCGCCAAACCCTGGAGGATCCTTTCTCTGTGACCCTGGCGGAACGCCTGGCCCTGGGGCAGGTGCGCAATATTCGCGAATTTGATGGGGCAATTACGGCGCCCCGCTGGGGCTTTAGAAGCGTTGATCACTACTACTTAGAGGCGAGCCCAATTCATCGGCTCCTGGCAGGTTCAGCTCTTAAAGGCTCCCCAGAGAGTTTCCCAAAGGATTCCCAAACTTCCCTTCCCTGCCCCACCCTATTGATTCAGGCGGAGGATGATTCCTGGGTGCCCGCATCGAGCATCCGCTCCCTGGCGGTTGGCCCCACCCCAGCGGGGTTGGAGCTGGTGCTCAGTTCCGGTGGTGGCCACAACGGTTTCCATGGCCGTGGCGATCGTCCCCTCGCCTGCTGGTCTGATCAGTTAGCGGTGGGCTGGTTGCAGGCTCTTTTGGCTTAATTCCACCACCGCCTGGCGGGCCCAAGCATCCACGGCCAGCACATCCTCCAGGTTGGGATCGGGCCGCAGGTCCTGGCGGTGCCGGTCACAGGTGCGTTCGATCAGTTTTGGAATGTCAAGGAAATGAATCTGTTCCTCCAGGAACAGGGCCACCGCCTGTTCGTTGGCGGCATTCATCACGGCGGGCATGGTGCCGCCAGCCCGACCGGCGGCGTAGGCCAGCTCCATGCAGGGATATTTAGCCCGATCCGGAGCCCGAAAGCTGAGTTGACCGACTTCGGTGAGATCCAGGCGCCGCCAGGGGGTTTCCAGCCGTTCGGGCCAACTGAGACAGTAGAGGATCGGCAGCTTCATGTCGGGCCAACCCAGCTGGGCCAGCACCGAGGAATCGGCCAATTCCACCATCGAATGGATGATGCTCTGGGGATGGATAACGATCTCGATGTGGTCGTAGTCGAGGCCGAATAGATAGTGGGCTTCGATTACCTCCAGGCCCTTATTCATCAAGGTGGCGGAGTCAACGGTGATCTTGCGGCCCATGCTCCAGTTGGGGTGACTGGTGGCATCGGCCACGGTGGCTTTCACCAGGTCGGCGGCTGCCCAGTCCCTGAAGGCCCCACCGGAGGCGGTGAGCTGGATGCGGCGCAGCCCCGGCGTGGGAGTACCGGTGGACAGTTGGGCGCTGCCAGCCCAGGGGGTGCCCTGGAGGCATTGGAAAATGGCCGAGTGCTCGGAATCCGCCGGCAGCAGGCGGCTGCCACTGCGTTTCAGGGCAGGCAATACCACCGGTCCGGCGGCGATCAGCGTTTCCTTGTTGGCCAGGGCCAGGTCTTTGCCCGCTTCGATTGCCGCCAGGGTGGGCAGCAGGCCGGCACAGCCCACGATGCCCGTAACCACCAGCTCGGCGCTGGCCCAGGCCGCCACGGCGCAGAGCCCCTCCGGGCCGGCCAGCAGCACGGGAAGGGAGATGCTGCTTTCTTGGTCTAGGGCCGTTAGGCGTTGCTGCAGTTCCGGCAGCAGGGCTGGATCGGCCAGGGCCACCGCCTCCGGTTGATAGCGCTGGATCTGACGCACCAACAACTCCAGGTTGCGGCCAGCACTGAGGGCCACCACCCGGAAGCGCTCGGGAAAATCGTCAACGATTTCCAGGGTTTGGGTGCCGATTGAGCCGGTGGATCCCAGCACACTGATGGCTTTCACGCGCGACTCCCGGCCCTGGCTTTTGGTCAGTCTCCCACCGGTGGGGTCCTTAAGCGGGTGAAGCGCTAGAAGTTTGGTTGCTGCCTAGGCTCTTTTCCCAGGGTGGGGGTTTTGGGGACATGCTTTGGCTGCAGCGGTGGAACTTCATTGAACGGGCCAAGCTCGAACGGCAGCTTTGGGATGCCTTTGAGCAGGGCCAAGACCTGGAGGGGCTGGTGAACGAATTACGTAATCGCCTGGGGGACCCCAACGCTGAAACCGAACCCTTTGAGCAGTTTCGGCTAGAGGTGTGGAGTCAAACCCTGGGGCGGATTCGCAAGATCGAAGCCCTAATGAAAGACCGCAGTCCCAACGATTAGCGAACTAACGCTGGATCCAGTCGGTATGGCCGCCGGGCCGGTCGATTAGTTCAATGCCCCGGGCTCGGAATTCATCGCGGATGCGGTCTGCTTCCACAAAATTCTTGGCAGCCTTGGCGATCCGGCGGGCCTCGATCTGCTGTTGAATCTCCGCTTGAATTTCCCCAGTGGCCCCGCTGTTGGCGCTGGCTTCAGGGTTTGCCTGGCTGGCCCCAGCCCCCTCGGGTCTCAACCCCAGCACCGCCGTTAGCTCCTGCAGCAGTTGCCATTGGGGCTCAAGGCTGCGGTCTTCTTGGTTGGGGGCATCACCCCGTTCCAGGCGATTGGCAAGGGCCCGCAGGGGACGGGCCAGTTCAAACAACACCGCCAGGGCGGCTGAACTATTCAGGTCATCGTCCATCGCCGCCATGAAGCGATCGCGGTTGGCGCTCAGCCAGGGGGCCTCGATGGGATCGATCGGCATTTGCTTGGCTTGATCGCTGGTGCCGGTGGCAGCCCAGCCCAGGGCCTGGTGGTGGCGTTCCCCCAGCAGCAAGGCGGTATTGAGGCCTTTCCAGCCCGTGGCGGCGGCATCCAAGGCCTCGGCGGTGAAATCCAGCGGCTTGCGGTAATGGGCCTGCAGCACAAACAGCCGCAGGGTCATGGCTGAGACGCCGCTTTCCAGTAGGCCGCGGATTGTGGTGAAGTTTCCCAAGGACTTCGACATCTTTGTGCCGCCCACATTCACCATGCCGTTGTGGAGCCAGTAGCGCGCCAGCGGTTTACCGCTGGCGGTTTCTGATTGGGCAATTTCGTTTTCGTGGTGCGGAAAGATCAGGTCGGCACCCCCCAGGTGAATATCGATGGTTTCGCCCAGTTCCTGGCGCACCATCGCTGAGCATTCGATGTGCCAGCCGGGGCGCCCTGGACCCCAGGGGGAAGGGAAGCTGGCTTCCCCTGGTTTGCTGCCCTTCCAAAGGGCAAAGTCAAAGGGGTGCTGTTTGCGGGCGTCTTCACTGCTGCTGGTGCGGCCGCTGGCCCCCTGCTGCTGGTCGTTTGGGTCACGGCCACTTAGTTGGCCATAGTTTTGGGCCTTGGCCACGGCGAAGTACACATCGCCAGCGGCGCTATAGGCGGCTCCCTTTGCTTCCAGTTCGCTGATCAGGGCGCGGATGCCATCAAGACAGCGGGTGGCCCTGGGCATGCGATCGGCGGGGAGAATATTTAGTGTGGCCATATCTGCTGCGTAGGCCTTGATATTGCGATCGCTCACCACTTCCATGCTGGTGCCCTCGGCCGCAGCGCGGTTGAGAATCTTGTCGTCGATGTCGGTGTAGTTCTGCACAAAGGTCACGGCATAGCCGCGCCATTGCAGGTAACGGCGCAACACATCCCAGGCGATGTAGCTGCGGGCATGGCCCAGGTGGCAGAGGTCGTAAACGGTGACGCCGCAGCAGTAAATCGCTACCTTGCCCGCTTCCAGCGGTTCAAACAACTCGAGTTGCCGGTGCAGGCTGTTGAACAGGTGCAGGCTGTTTTGTGGTTGCTTATTCATCTCACTTCGCCTCCATCCAGTTGGGGCCGGCGCCAATTTCCACCAGTAGGGGTACCGAGAGCGTTACCGCCTGTTCCATCGTGTTTTTGACCAGGGCCATCACCTCCCCTTGGACGATCGGATCGCATTCCAGCACCAGTTCGTCATGCACCTGCAGCAGCAGTCTTGCCGGTAGCCCCGTGGCGGCGAGTTTCTGGTTGAGTTGCACCATCGCTTTCTTGATGATGTCGGCGCTGGAGCCCTGGATCGGTGCATTGGCGGCGGCCCGCAATTGTTGGGCCTCGAGGCCGCCGCGGCGGGCCACCTCCAGTTCAATTTCCTCAGGGGGCTTGCCCTTCAGTCGCCCCAGCCCATAGGGATCAAAGTGGAAGGGGCGCCGGCGGCCCATCAAGGTTTCCACGTAGCCGCGGCTAAGGGCCAACCTTTCCTGTTGTTCAAGGAAGCCAAACACCTTGGGATAGCGCTCCTTGTACTTGCTGAGGAACTGTTTGGCCTCCGCCTGGCCCACGCCGGTCTCCCGGGCGAAACGCTGGGCCCCCATACCGTAAATCACCCCGAAATTGATAGTTTTCCCCAGGCGCCGTTCATCGGCGCTGATCTCCTCCTTATCTAGCAGTATTCGAGCGGTGAGCGCATGCACATCATCGCCGTTGTTGTAGGCCTCCACTAGCACCTCTTCGCCGCTGAGGTGGGTGAGGATGCGCAGCTCGATCTGGCTGTAGTCGGCGCTAAGCAGTTGCCAACCCTCCTGGGGCAGGAAGGCCTTGCGGATCTGACGGCTGTAGGCCGTGCGGATGGGGATGTTCTGGAGGTTGGGATTGCTGCTGGAGAGCCGTCCTGTGGCGGTCACCGCCTGGTTGAAGTCGGTATGTACCCGGCCGGTTTCTGGTTCCACCAGCAGGGGCAGGGCATCCACATAGGTGCTCTTTAATTTGCTCAGGGTGCGGTGTTCCAACACCAGGGCCACCACCGGGTGATCGGCCTCAAGTTTTTCCAGCACCGTCGCATCGGTGCTCCAACTTGTTTTTGTTTTGCGCGACTTTTTGCGGTCTAAACCGAGCTTGTCAAACAATAATTCCCCCAATTGTTTAGGTGAGGCCAAATTGAATTCCCCCCCGGCGGCCTGGTGGGCTTGCTGTTCCAGAAGCTTTAATTGATCCCCCATGGCCTGGCCCAACTCCTGCAGGTAGGCGATATCGATGCGAATGCCGGTGGCCTCCATTTGGGCCAGCACCGGTTCCAGGGGTAGCTCCAGTTCATCCAGTAATTTGGGCAGCTCCGGCCCCATGGCCTCTAGCTCCCCTCGCAGGATCGAGGCCAGGCGATAGGTGAGATGCACGTCCATGCCGCAATAGAGGGCGGCCGCATCAACGGCAACGGAGGAGAAGTTCTCGCCCTTGGCCACCAGGTCGCTGAAGCCGGTGGGTTTGAAACCAAAATTGCGCTGGGCCAGTTCATCCAGGCTGTGGCGATCGCCGGCATCCCGCAGGTAATCGGCCAGCAGGGTGTCCATCACCACCCCCTGCAGCGGCAGGCCATGGCGCAACAACACCAGACGGTCGTACTTGGCGTTTTGCAGCGCCTTTGGATGGCTGGCACTGGCCAGCCAGGGGGCTAATGCGGCCAGCACTTCTTCCAGGGGGAGTGGCTGGCCGATGGGGATGTAGGCCAGCTCCCCCACGCCAGCTCCCCAGGCCAAGCCCACCCCCACCAGCTGGGCTTTGAAGGGGTTGAGGTCGGTGGTTTCGGTGTCTAGGGCCACCGGCGTTGCTGGGTTGGTATGGGCCATCAGCCGCTCGAGCAGGGCGCTGAGTTGGGCTTGGCAGCTGATTAGTTGGGGCTGCAGTTGTGGCATGGCTGGCGATGCCGCAGTTTCAGGCAGTGCCGTGGCTTGGGGTAATGGCTGGGCTTTTGGCAACGCTTGGCCTTTTGGCAATGCTTGGCCTTTTGGCAATGCTTGGCCTTTTGGTAATGGCTGGTCTTGGGGCAGACCCTGGACTTTTTGCAAGGGCAGGGTTTGGGCGGGAGTTGTGTGACCAGGGTTCGAGGGATCGATCGCCTGGGTGTTCAACCCTTGCCCGATCGATCCGAAGCCGAGCTGAACATGACCATCAGCACCGGCAACCTCTGGGTCAATCCCACTAGTTCCAACCCCAGCACCAACCCCAGCACCAAACTCAGCGCTAACTCCAGTACCAAACTCAGCGCTAACTCCAGTACCAAACTCAGTACCAAACTCAGTAACAACCTCAGTACCAAGCTCTTCGCCATTCCCATCACACATCCCATCTCCATCCTTCTCACCAGCCCCACTAGCACCAACAACTTTTTCTCCAGTCCCTCCAGTCCCTCCAGTCCCAGTTCCAGATCCAGCAGCAATAGCCCCCACGCCTGCCTCAACCCTCACCTCCGCTCCGCTGGCGCCAGAGGAAAAAATCTCGGCAAAACGATCCACCTGCTTGGCGAGGCTGTGTAATTCCAGCTCGTGCAGCTGGGCCGCCAGCAGATCTGCTTGTACCGTGCCAAGCTCCAGCCGCGGCTCCGTGGGCAGCGGGATATCCACCAGGATTTCCGCCAGCATCAGCGAGCGATAGGCGTTTTCCTTGCCGGCGCTCAGTTTTGCCTTGAGTGCTCCCTTCAGCACCCCCTTGCTGGCCTTTTCGTCTGCCAGGGCCTCAAGGGCGGCGTAGATGCCGTCTAGGTCACCATTTTCTTGGAGCAGGCTGATGGCGGTTTTTGGTCCCACCCCCTTTACGCCTGGGATGTTGTCGCTGCTGTCACCGGTGAGGGCCTTGAGGTTCACCACCTCAGTGGGCCGCACCCCGAGTTTGGCCAGCACCCCCTCCTCTCGAATTTCCGTGGGTCCACTGTTCTTGGCGTAGGGGCCGCCACCCATGTAGAGCACAGCGATTTGACGCTGGTCATCAACTAATTGGAAGAGATCCCGGTCGCCGGTAAGGATGCGCACTTGCCAGCCGCCGTTGGCGGCCCGGTTGGCCAGGGTGCCGAGCACGTCATCGGCTTCGTAGCCAGGGGCCATGCAAAGGGGCAGGTTGAGGCTGCTGGCCAGGATCCCCTGGAGGTTGCGCAGGTCTTGGAAAAAGTGTTCTGGGGCCACATCCCGATGGGCTTTATAGGCCTCATCTGCCTCGTGGCGGAAGGTGGGCTCGGCTGTGTCAAAGGCGATTACCAAGCCCTGGGGCTTTAGACCTTTGCAGTTGTCGAGTAGGGCCTTGAGGAAGCCGTAGGTAACGCTGGTGGGTATGCCCTCCTTGGTGGCAAGGCCGCCATCACCGCCCTTGGCGAAGGCATAGAAGCTGCGGAAGGCCAAGGAATGCCCATCCACCAACAGCAGTAGTGGTTTAGGGGAGGCCATGGCCTAAGGCAAGTGGGGCCCAGCCTGCCATCTGATGGCCAGGGATCAGCCATTCTTGGGGCAGCTGCGATCCACCGATGACGCGACGGCCTAGTCGCTACGCCGTGCATCTGCTCCTGGAGGGGGGCCATCGCCACTCCGTGCATTTCGCCAGCATCGAAGCCTTTCAGCAGTGGTACGCGGAGAATCTCAATAAGCCCGATGCCCAGGCGTTTATCAACGTGCCGATTGCAGACCTAGAGGGGGAATATCTGGTGGTGCGACCCCGGGCGGTGCTGGCCGTGCATGTGGAACCGCAATTCACGGGGTTGGAATGAGCGAGGAACGGCTCAGCCTCCTGTGGGGAGTCACGATTGCCTCCGGGGCCTTTGCCCAGTTGGTGGCGAGACTCTGCAATTTGCCCGGTGTAGTGCTGCTCTTGGCCAGTGGCCTGGTGGTGGGCCGGGCTGGCTTCCATTGGGTGGAACCGCTCGACCTGGGCAATGGCCTGGGCACGGTGGTGGGATTGCTGGTGAGCCTGGTCTTATTTGATGGGGGCCTCAACCTGCGCCTCCCCGGCGGTGAACTCAAGACCGCGGTGCTGCGCATCGTGCTGGTGCGACTGGTGCTGGGCCTAGGCGCCGGGGTACTGGCGGCCCACTGGCTGGCGGGCCTGAACTGGCCCCTGGCGGCGGTTTACAGCGCCATCGTGCTGGCCACCGGCCCCACGGTGGTAACCCCGTTGGTGCAACAGATGCGCCTTAGCCCCCCCCTGGGCGAGCTGCTGGAGGGGGAGGGGCTGGTGCTGGAACCGGTGGGGGCCGTGCTGGCGTTGATGCTGCTGGAGCTGGTTTTGGGCCAGCTGCAGGGGCTCCAGGGGGTGGTGGAAGGGCTGGTGTTGCGCCTGGGCTTTGGGGTGGGGGTGGGCCTGCTCACGGGGCTGCTGCTGTCGGAACTGCTGCGCCGCCTGCCGGAGGAGTCCGCTGCCTTGGGCTTGCGTTTGCAGCTCACCCTGGGGGTGTTGTTTTTGATGTTTACCGTCTGTGAGGCCCAGTTGCCGGAGGCGGGGCTGCCGGCGGCGGTGGCGGCCGGGCTGGTGGTGGGCCGCCGGCCGGCTTCCAATCCAACAGAACTGGATGGCCTGATCCGTCAGCTGGCCCAACTGGCGATCACGCTGCTGTTTCCGCTGCTGGCCGCCGATGTGTCTTGGGCCGAATTAAGCCCACTTGGGTTGGGGGGGGTGGCCTGCGTGCTGGTGTTGATGCTGCTGGTTAGACCGGTGGCAATCGCTATCGCCACCCTTGGTTTGCCCCTGGATGGGCCCCAACGGCTGATGCTCACCTGGTTGGCCCCCCGGGGCATCGTGACCGCTGCGGTGGCCAGCCTGTTTGCCATTCGGCTCGAACAGGCGGGGGTGTTGGGGGCTGGCCGGTTACAGGGTTTGGTGTTCCTAACGATTCTGATGACCGTGGGCATCCAGGGCCTCACGGCCCCCCTGCTGGCCCAAAGGCTGGGCCTTGTGGAACCGCTGCCGCTAGCCGAGACACCGCTCGATGCGGAGCCGGTCCTCTCCACTGGCGTGTAGAAGCAGCCAGCTATCGATCAGGTCAGGGCCCTGCATTTTGCCCAGCAGGGCTGCCCGCAGGCTTTTCATCAGCAAACCCTTCTTAGCTCCGACCGTTTCGCAGGCCTGGGCCAGCAGGGCTTTGGCTTCATCTGCTTTGAACCCAGCGGATTCCCCAGCAGCTGGCAGCAGCGTCAGCAGGGCCGCCAGCACCTCGCGGGCGCCAGCTTGGTCTAGCTGGCCAAGGGCATCGGCCCCGAGGGTGGGCCGCAACAAAAACGGCTCGGCTTGGTCCACCCCATCGGCCAGCAGGGTGAGGGAGGGGCCGATGAGGGCGCAGAGCTGTTGCAGCCAAGCAGGGTTGTGGTTCTCCAGCCCATAGCCGGCCTCGAGCCAAAGGGGCCTTAATTGGCTTTCCAGGGCCGTGGGGCTGAGCTCATGGAGCACCTGGCCATTGAGCCAGTTCAGTTTGTCCCAGTCGAAGCGGGCGCCAGCTTTGTTTACCCGCTCGAAATCAAAGACGCTGGCGGCCTGCTCGAGGCTGAAGCGTTCCCCCATGGCCTCCGGTGCTGACCAGCCCAACAAGGTCATGTAATTGGCCAGGGCACTGGCGGTGTAGCCCATGGCGCGGAAGTCGGAAACGGAGGTAACCCCATCGCGTTTCGAGAGCTTCTTGCCCTCTTTATTGAGAATTAGAGGGGTGTGGGCAAATTTAGGGATAGGCAGGCCCAGGGCTTGGTAGAGCAGCAGTTGCTTGGCGGTGTTGGCGATGTGGTCCTCGCCGCGGATTACATGGCTGATCGCCATGGCCGCGTCATCCACCACCACCACCAGGTTGTAGAGGGGATCACCGATTTGATCAGCGGGGGCCCGGCGGGCAATCACCATGTCACCACCGAGGTCTGAACCCGCCCAGCTCATCTCGCCCCGCACCAGGTCAGTCCAGGTGATTTGGGCCCCGTCATCGATCCGGAAACGAACCGTGGCCTGGCGACCTTCAGCCACAAAGGCCTGCTCTTGCCCTGGGCTGAGCTGGCGATGGCGGTTGTCGTAACGGGGGGGCTGGTGGCTGGCTTTCTGGGCCTCGCGCATGGCCTCCAGTTCGGCTTCCGTGGCATAGCAGCGGTAGGCATGGCCGCTGGCTAGCAGTTGCTTAATCGCCGCTTGGTGCTCCGCCAGCCGGCCGGTCTGGATCACCGGTTCCCCGTCCCATGGGAGCCCTAGCCACTGGAGCCCGTCGAGAATGTTGGCGGTGAAGGCCTCCTGGCTGCGTTCCTTGTCGGTGTCTTCAATGCGCAACAGGAACTGACCGCCGTGGCGCTTGGCAAACAACCAATTGAACACAGCTGTACGGGCAGTGCCGATGTGGAGTGTTCCGGTGGGGCTCGGGGCTAAACGCACACGAACGGGCCCTGTCAACGCACCGGAAACCATAGTTTGAATTTATTAGTGAACGGGACTGACGGGGTTCGAACCCGCAACTTCCGCCGTGACAGGGCGGTGCTCTAACCGATTGAACTACAGTCCCATGCCCTGGATTCGAAGCATTGACAGTAACAAATCACCTTAAAGTGCGTTGTAGCTGTCGCCCTTGGTCCTGGTCATCTCCCCAACTGGGGAAGAACCAGTATCAGGGTCAGAGGTGCCGTTCGTCAACTGATTGGCATCAGTTTCACGACAGCAGCCAGGGGTTTGACCGTAAGAAGCGCACAGCCCAGAAACTGAACTGCCGTTGTTGATTTCAGAGGTCCTAGCTGGGCTCTCCGAATCCATTCAAACGGTTTAACCCAAGCCTTAGGCGGTGCTGGTGCTGCTAATTGGCAGCACCAGCAGCAGCCCTCAGGGACGAAAGCCGGCGGGCTCAATCAGGCGCACCTGATTACCGCGGGCCGTGAATTCACGGCCCTGGTCGCTTTGGACCACCACGCGGCCCCCTGACTTGACACGAATTACCCGTGCCCTTACCCAGCCAAGGGCTGCAGACTCGAGAACTTTGACCACATCACCGGGTTGAAGATCCAATTCCATGTTTCTGAACCTCAAAAATGGAACGGGGGGCATCGGACGCGCCGTGGAGGACTTGAACCCCCGACATCAGGTTTTGGAGACCTGCGTTCTACCAACTGAACTAACGGCGCAGGTGGCGATGCACCCCCGGCCGGTGCAACTTTAGACACCGGCGAAGAACGATGGGCTACAGGCTTCAGCGATCGAAGCGCTGCTTCACCCGGGTGGCCTTACCAACGCGATCGCGCAGGTAGAAGAGCTTGGCCCGGCGCACCTTGCCGCGGCGCTCCACATTGATGGATGCCACTTGGGGGCTGTGCAGCATGAACACCCTTTCGACGCCAATGCCTTGGAAAATGCGACGAACGGTAATCGTTTCATGCATGCCGCCATGGCGCTTGGCGATCACCACACCCTCGTAGGGCTGCACCCGTTCTTTGGTGCCTTCCCGAATCCTTACACCCACCCGCACGGTGTCTCCCACGTAAATCTCGGGGAGGTCGCTCTTTAGCTGACCCTCCTCAAAGGAGCGGATAAGTTCTTCGGCGCTGAGCTTGCGGCCGGGGGCCTTGCCCTGCGAGGCAGTGGCCCCGGGGGCTTCAGTCACGGCGGTCTCGACGGCAGGGGCCTCGACTACGGCGGACTCATTAGCGGTTTCTACTGCTTTTTCCTCTGCTGTCATTGCGATTGAGACAACCCCGTGTTGCCGTGGCAGGCCAAACAAACAGCTTAACCCCCCAGCTCAACCTTTCCTTGCCTGGGCCAGCAATTTCTGAACCAGCATGAGGGCACCGGTGCCGAGCATCCAAAGCAGCCCCAGCCCATTTAGGAAAACGTAGATGGTTTTGCCTTGGTCCCCCAGCCATTCCCCCTCGTGTAACTGCATCAGCAGGTGGGTCTGGTCGCGGCTAAGCCCCCCCCAATCCCGCAGCAGCCGATAGCCCATGCCGCTGAGGGCCGTGAGCAGCAGGGGGGCCAGCACCACCGGGGCTAGGCGCCCGTGCCAGCGGCGCAGCACGGGCAGCAGGGGTATCAGCGTGGTCACTTAGGGGGACTTATCCCCATGGGGGCAACGGCGTTGATAGTTTGATGGAACGGGATTTGTTCTTAAGGGCATGAATTTGTTTGCAGAGTTAATTGCCTCCTCCAGACCCCAGACCGGCCCTCGCATCAGTCAAAACCGCCGCGGTGTGGAGCTGAAATCGCCGCGGGAAATCGAGATCATGCGTCGTTCCAGCCGCATTGTGGCAACGGTGCTGAAGGAAATCATGGGCCTTGTGAAGCCCGGTATGACCACCGCAGACTTAGATGCCTACGCCGAGGATCGCATCCGTAGCCTTGGGGCGGTGCCCAGTTTCAAGGGGTACCACGGTTTCAGCGGCAGCATCTGCGCCAGCATTAACAACGAGGTGGTGCATGGCATCCCCAGTGCAAAGCGGGTAATCCGCGATGGCGATCTTTTGAAGGTGGATACCGGTGCCTGCTTTGAGGGTTACCACGGCGATAGCTGTGTAACTATTTGCGTCGGCGCAGTTCCCGAGGGGGCCAGCCAGTTGTCACGGGTGGCCCAGGAGGCATTGATGCAGGGCCTCAGCCAGATTAAGGCCGGCAACAATTTGCTCGATATCGCTGGCGCCGTCCAAGACCACGTGGAAGCCCATGGCTATGCCGTGGTGGAGGACTACACCGGCCATGGGGTGGGGCGCAACTTGCACGAAGAGCCCTCGGTGTTCAACTTCCGCACCACTGATCTACCCAATGTGATCCTGCGCTCCGGCATGACCCTGGCGGTGGAACCGATCCTTAATGCGGGCACCAAGGGCTGCCGCACCCTCAAGGATCGCTGGACCGTGGTTACCGCCGATGGCAGCCTTTCGGCCCAGTGGGAGCACACCGTGCTGGTAACTGATAACGGCTGCGAAATTCTTACGGATCGGGACGCCGTGTGAACCAGCTGAAATAGAGGCGCCGCCCCCAGGCGGCTAGGGGCATTAGTAGCCAGGTGAGTGGGTTTGGGCTCACGATCACCAGTTCTCGGCCGGCTAGCACCTGGTCCACCACGGCGGCTGCCACCCGCTCAGCGTCCATGAAGCCATAGGGGTTGAGGGCCGAGCGGAATGGTCCCAGCACCAAGCGCCGCACCGGCCACGGGGCATCAAGGCTGCGCAAGCTCACCAGCTGCCCCAGGGTGCGCTTGCTGATCTCATAGAGCGGACTGAAGGCCGGATTCACCTCCGCCTCCGAGGTATTCACCCAGATTTCCCGCCGTTGGCCCCCGGGGTTCGGGCTGGCCAGGAATATTTCCAGCAGGCGCAGGGCGCTGAGGGTGTTCACCTCAAGGCTGAGCCGGGTGGCCTCCCGATCACGGGCGCCCATCACGTTGATGCCGTGGTTGATCACCAGGATCTGCAGCTTCGCCAGCAACTCCGTTAGTTGCTGCTCTTCCCCCACCTGCCAGGCCACCGTTTCCACGGGGATTAGCGCCCCGGCGCCATCGCGCAATTCGAGGGCAGCCTCCCCGTGGCGCAGGGCCACCAGCGAGGCCCCCTGCTGGTGAAGTTGCCTTAATAACGCCTGCCCAAAGCTGCCACCGGCGCCGGTAACCCCGATGCGCAGGCCAGCAAAGCCAGACGACTGCACCAACCCATCTCCGCTCGGCCGCTAGATTTTCCCACTCTCCGGCCCCGCTGCCATGGGATATCCCAGCTCCACCCTTTTGGTGGGCTCCTGTGAACCCTTCAGTGGTAAGTCGGCCCTGGTGATGGGTCTGGTTCAGCAGTTCCGCAACAAGGGGGTACCGCTTCGCTACGGCAAGCCCTTGGCCACCAGCCTTGAGCATCAGGGAGAAACCCCGGGGCCGTTGGTCGACGACGACGTGCGTTTCCTCGGGGAAATCTTCGACCTGCCCCCTGGGTCCCTATTGCCCTCTCTTCAGGCGATTGCCCCTGCCACGGCCCTGCGCCAGCTGCGTTCCGGCGTGCCGGTGCCGGCGGCGGAGGCTCGCTTGGAGCTCCAGCAACTGCTGGCTACGGCGGAGGGGGTGACCCTGCTGGAAGCCGCTGGTTCCCTCAGTGAGGGGCTGCTGTTTGGCCTGAGCTTGCCGCAACTGGCCCAGGGCCTTGGGGCCCCGGTGTTACTGGCCCATGCCTGGGAGGATGCCCGCAGCGTTGAGCCCCTGTTGCAGGCCAAGGCGCTGCTGGGCGACCACCTGGTGGGGGTGGTGCTGAACAACGTGGAGCCCGAAAAGCTGGCCTTATTGCGCCAGGAGCTGGTGCCAAGCCTGGAGGCCCTGGGGATCCCGGTTTATGGCCTGCTGCCCCGCAGTCCGCTGTTGCGCAGCGTCACCGTGGGCGAGCTGGTGCAACGGCTGGGGGCCCAAGTGCTTTGCTGCCGCGAACGCAAGGACCTGCTGGTGGAAACCCTCAGCATTGGTGCCATGAATGTGAATTCCGCCATGGAGTTCTTCCGGCGCCAACGCAACATGGCTGTGGTTACCGGGGCAGACCGCACCGATATTCAGTTGGCGGCCCTGGAGGCCTCCACCCAGTGTTTGATCCTCACCGGCGCGGCAGATCCATTGCCCCAGCTGATAAACCGGGCCCAGGAACTGGATGTGCCCATCTTGAAGGTGGAGCACGACACGCTCACCACCGTGGCGGTGATTGAAAAAGCCTTTGGCCACGTGCGTCTGCATGAGGCGGTCAAGGCCACCTACGCCTCCCGGTTGGTGGCGGAGCACTGCTGTTTTGATCCACTATTTGAGTTGCTAGGCCTTGGCTGAGCTCCATTCCCCAGGGTCTCGCTGCTACGGTCTGAACTTCGCTGAGCGCTGGCGCTGCCTGTGACCCGGTCCCTTGATCTGCCGGCGCTCGACCGGGTTGACACCCTTGCCCAGGAGTTGGCACTCCTCCAGGACACTGGAAAGCGGCGTATTGCCATCCTTGGCACCCGCCATGTGCCGGTGGTTTCTGTGCATCTGGTGGAGCTGGTAACCAGGTCCCTGGTGCAGGAGGGCCACAGCCTGGTTACCTCCGGGGGCCAGGGGGTTAATGCGGCCGTGATCCGTGGGGCCATCGCCGTGGACGCCAGCAAGCTCACGGTGATCCTTCCCCAGAGTCTTGGGCGGCAATCGGTGGAATCTCGGGAACAGCTGGATAGGGTCTTGCATCTGGTGGAAAAGCCGGAACACGATGCCCTGCCTTTGGTTGAGGCCAGTGCCTTTTGCAATCGCGAGATCGTTAGCCGTTGTGATCAGTTGATTTGTTTCGCCTTCCACGACAGCGAAACCCTGATTGAAAGTTGCCGGGGGGCGGAGGAAATGGGCAAGGTGGTTACCCTGTTGTTCTTCGATTAAGCAGCCTTTCAATTGGCTAGCACCGCCTTGAGGCCCTCCAGGTAAAGCAGGGCGCTGCACACCAACCCCGCCGCCCAGCAGAGGGCCCTCAGGGGGGGCAGGTTTGCCACATAGGCGGGGATGTAGATCAAGCGCAGCGCCGGATGCAGCCAGGCCACCAGCATGGCCACGGGGCTGTCCACCCCCGCCAGCAGGCAGAGCAGGCAAGCGGGAGCATGCAGGCTGAAGGCCTCGAGACTGTTCTGGTGGGCCCAGCTGGCCCGTTTCCCCCAGGCGGGTAGGCGCTCAAACATTGCCCTAGGCGCCTGCAGGTCTGCCATGGTGAAGTTGGCCTGGGATCGGGCTGCCCCCAGGGGCACCACACTCAGCACCACCACCAGCCCGGCTAGTACCAGGGAGGCGGCAAAGGGGGCGCCTGTTGCGGCGACGAGGCCAAGGGTTGTTGAACTGCCCACAGGTATTTAGAAAAGCGGATGCTTCCCTTTCTAGGCTGGGAAGCGTTGCCCTGATCACCCCCCATGGCCGATAGCTACAGCTTTGATGTGGTTTCAGACTTCGACAGCCAGGAGCTGCTCAACGCGGTGGACCAGGTGCGGCGGGAGGTGGGCCAGCGCTACGACCTCAAGGATTCCAACACTGAGATCGAGCTGGCGGAGGCCACCATAGAAATCACCACCGCCAGTGATATGACCCTGGAGGCAGTGGTTGATGTGTTGCGTCAGAAGGCCACCAAACGGGATATCTCCTTGAAGATCTTTGACCTGCAGCCCCCCGAAGCGGTGGGGGGCAACCGGGTTAAGCAGTTGATCAAGCTGCGTAAGGGGCTTAGCCAGGAGCTGGCTAAGCAATTAAGTAAAAAAGTGCGGGATGAACTGAAGAAGGTCACCGTGTCGATCCAGGGGGACAGCCTGCGAATCACCGGCAAAAACAAGGATGACCTCCAGGGGGCCATCCAGCTTTTGCGGGGCGAAGATCTAGAAGTACCCTTGCAGTTTGAGAATTACCGTTGAGTTTTTGCTTAATTCTGTACCTTCTGGGGTTTTGCGGGTTCATTTGGAAAATCAACGCCGATGATCTGATTTTTGTTGTTCAGAATAACAAATAAAGTGTCAGTAAGCCGGTTGAATTCCGTGTTTACTAGCACTAGTTTCCCGTCTTTATTGTGTTCAGCCTCCACCGCCTTGTCTACTTTTATAAAGTTACCGGTTTCCTTTTGTAGATTCAGCCACTTGGCCTGGAGCTCTAGGGGGGGCAGTTCCTTTTGCATATCCAGGCTCAGGTAACTGCGGGCGCTGATGAATTGGCCAGTGCTGATTGCTTTCACAAAAGCCAGGGCCACCTTTGTGGAGGGCTGCTTACTGGCGTCATAGAGCTGACCCACCAGCTGCCCCTGGCGATTGAGAACCATAAACAACTCCTTTGGGCCAGCGGCGGTGGTAAGGGTTACTTCCACCGTGGTGTTGCGCAGGCCAGGGGTTACCCGTTGGATGTTCCACCCCAGTAAGGCCGGTTGCGTTTTTAGGGTGCTTTCCACCATGCTGGGGCTGCTGGTTTGCTTCAGCTCCTCGGAAAACTGGCTGTAGCGGGTATTGGCATCACGATTTTTGATCGCCCCGAGGATACGTTCAGCCGCAGCACTGGCCTCGGCCTTGCCCAAAGCTGGGCCCCCCTGGGCGCTGCTGGCGGCGCCGGCTTGGGCCTGAACTGGAGCGGGGAATTGGGCAACGCCTATCCCGGCAGCCAGTACTAGCGCTGCCAGAACGGATGGCCGAAGGGCAGAACGCAGGGGGCGCAACATCATGGGGAACGCATGGTTGCGACCAGTTTGCCCTGGCGGCTTCTGAAGCGCTGGTGGGCAGTACTCAAGTTTGATTAGAAAAGGTGAGATTTGTGCCTTTCCCCATGGGTCGCTTTTCTAAGGGTCGCTTTGCTTCGCACCTGCCAGAGCTGGGCATCAGCGTCTGCCTGGGCCTTGGCATCCTCGGCGCCTCCCTAGCCCAGGCCAGACAAGACAACATGCTCGATGCCCTCAATGCCCTGCGCAACGCCAGGGCCTCCCTGGTGCTGGCCACCCCCAATAAAGGGGGCCATCGCGAACGGGCCATTGAGCTGGTGGATCAGGCAATTATGCAAACCCAAGCGGGGATCAACTACGCCAATCGGTAGTTGAATTCCTGTCGATCTAGGGGCAGCGCAGGGTTCAGCGCTGCAGTTCCAGGTCGCACTTGTATTTGCGGCTGGCCAAGGCTTTCAGCGATTCCTCTTTCACCACCAGGTTCATCTGTTGGGATTCCAGCTCAAAGGCGTTGGCTTTTGGGTTTGCGGTTTCTAGTTGCTTGCGGCTGCGGTTGAGGCGGGTTTGCAGCAGGGCCGTGACCTCATCGGAGCAGCGGGGCGTGGGCTGCTCAGCGCGAAAGGCACCGCCGCCCGACTGGGCCGCCACCGGCGTGCCCGTAACTGCTAGCCCCAGGGTCAGGGCCATGGCCATGGCCTGGCCAGCCCTTGATTGCTGCAGGGACCGCAGCCTTGGCGGCGGCGCTGCTTGGTTTGATGGCAGCCTGGCGGGGTTGCAGCCCATGGGTTGGCAGTTTCAGCCGCTTTACTTTGCCTGGCCGTTCTGGCCAATCCCCTGCAGGAGCAGGGCCAACGGGTGCAGCCCGTGGCCTCCTCCGCGGGCATGGTGGTGAGCCAGGAGGCCTTCGCCAGTGGCGTGGGGGCGGCAATCCTGCGGCAGGGGGGCAATGCGATTGATGCGGCGGTGGCCACGGCCTTTGCCCTGGGGGTAACCCTGCCCCAGGCCGGAAACCTGGGGGGCGGCGGCTTTCTTGTGTTTTGGCATGGGCCCCAGCGGCGGGCCTATGCCCTCAATTTTCGGGAAATGGCCCCCCGCCGGGCCACGGCGCAGATGTTTTTGAACGGGGCGGGGGATGTGGACCGTGCCAGGGCCACCCGCAGTTTGTTGAGCACAGCGGTGCCTGGTTCGGTGGCTGGCTTACTGGCGGCCCAGGGCCGTTTCGGGCGGCTTTCGCGACAAGCCGTGCTTGCCCCGGCCATTGAGCTGGCGGAGCGCGGTTTTCCGGTCTATCCCCAGTTGGCGGAGTCGTTGCGGCAGGCGTCACCGCTATTGCAGAGTGATCCCACCGCTAAACGGCTTTTCTTCCCTAATAATTCAGGGCCTGGACGGCCAGGGGGCCTGGGAGCCTCTGGGGAGCGTTTTTATCGCGTCGGGGAGATCTTGCGTCAACCCCAACTGGCGGCGACCTTGGGGCTGATAAGTAACCAGGGGGCTGCTGGTTTCTATTCGGGGGAGATAAGCCGCCAGCTCGAAGCGCTGATGCTGGCTCGGGGCGGCTTAATCGATCGCCAAGACCTGGGGGCCTACCGGGTGCGCTGGCAGGAGCCGGTGCGCGGCAGTTTCCGCGGCCTCACGGTGTTATCGATGCCGCCCCCCAGCAGCGGTGGCGTGACCCTGGTGCAGCTGCTGAACCTGTTGGAACCGTTTGACCTGGCGCTGACGGGACTCAACAGCGCCTCAACTATTCACCTAATGGTGGAGGCCATGAACCTGGCCTACCGCGACCGCAACAGTGAACTCGGCGATCCCGATCAGATGGCAATCCCGGTGGAACGGCTCACCAGTAAGGCCTATGCAGAGAGCCTGAGGGATCAGATCCAACTGGATCGCCATACCCCCAGCGCCCAACTGGCGGGGTTAGCCCCTTTGCCCAGTAACAGCACCAACACAACCCACCTGTCGGTGGCCGACCGCCAGGGGTCATTGGTGGCGCTTACCACCACCCTCAACTTTGCCTATGGCAATGGCATTGCCGTGCCTGGGGCCGGCTTCTTGCTTAATAACGAGATGGACGACTTCACCGCCAAACCAGGGGTAGCCAATGCCTATGGGTTGGTGCAAGGGGAACGCAATGCCATCGCGCCGGGTCGCCGGCCCCTGAGCTCGATGACCCCCACGATTGTGCTTAATGCCGATGGCAGTCCCTGGCTGGCCACCGGCAGTCCCGGGGGTAGTCGCATCATCACCACCGTGCTGCAGGTGTTACTGAACCGGATCTTGCATGGCCTCAACTTGGCCAGTGCGGTGCTTACCCCCAGGCTGCACAGCCAACTCTGGCCCGATCAGATCAGTATTGAGGAGGGGTTCAGCCCAGACACCCAAAGGTTGCTGGAGGGCAAGGGCCACCAGCTGCTGCGGACGGCGGCGATGGGCTCAGCCAACAGCGTGGAACTGCTGCCCGCTGGTGGCAGCCTTGGGGTGGCCGATCCCCGTCGGCCGGAGGGGGCGGCGGTGCCCGAACGACCCTAGGGAGCCTGATTTAACCCTCTAGAAAGGCCAGCCCTGCGGGGGCTTTTGCTTTCAAACCAGCGGCGCTGGGCATGGACAGCAAAGTTGACCCTAATGAAAGTTACTAGGGTCAAATGACTAGGGTCATATTCAAGAGAGGCTTGCCTGGGCTTTTAGGATTCTGCGCTGCTGACTTTTAGGATTCCGGTCTGCTGGGCGGATGTGATTTTGAGCTGCTGAGTTGCTACTTAAAGGAGAGGATTCACCTAGGGCACCAATGAAAATTTGTAACTTCAGTACTCAGGCGCAACTTATAGATCTAAGGCTCACGCGCAAAGCTTAGGTTCATGGCCTTGGCTGCAGTTGTTGATGATGGACCAAGGGCAAGGTTGCAAAAGCTGACATTGTTGCCGACAGCTTTGGTTTAAAGTAATGCTTTGGGTGGTGTCTTAGGTATTACATGAAGCAATACCTAAAGCAATGTCTAAAACAATATTGTCATTTTCTTTGTGCTGGCCAGCGGATGGGGTGGTCCACTGCATTTTTATGATAAAATATTTGAGCTGGCTCGGTATCGAAGTATGGACAATTTGAATCCCTGGGTTCAGGCGATTACTTTGCCCAGTGACGGGGTGCATGGCGGGGCTGAGCAGTTAATTTTTTCCCTAAATTTTAATGATAATGTTTTTGTAGGACAAGCTACTCCACAACTACCCATTGAGATTGGATATCGAATGCGCCATGCAGAATATCTGGGGGGATCAGGTACAAATATATTGGATTTTGCATTAAATATTACACCTAACGATCTGGATTTAGATGGAATTAGTATCGGCGTTATAGATTCGGTTACTGGTCTCAGGGATTGTCATTTCACCTCGTCAATCACCGACATAAGGGGCAATTCTGCCAGCGGCGCAATTCCAGCTTTGAATACTAATAATATTCTTATTGATGCCAAAGGTCCAGAAATCGTAAGCTATGGCAATTTGATGCTGCAACCGAGTGAGATTGGTCTCCAGGCTGTGCTTGAGGTCAATTTTGCCCAAGATGTTCATGTTACCGGAGAGCCATTGGTCCCCGTGCAACTTGGAGCCTCTCCTGGGTATTTAAAGTACAAAACTGGATCAGGTTCTAAAACATTAATATTCGCTGCAACAGTGCCTGGGCCCATGGAGATAAATGACCTTGGCTTCAGAAAAATGACAGGGCAAGTGATATATTTACCTGAAGGTGTAAATATTAAGGATCAACTGGGAAACAGTATTGAGTTGCTTGGATCAAACTACAATGAAATATTGATTGAGGATGGCAACAGGGTTGTTGTAATGGGTGCACATTATGAGTATCTTGAAACGATCAAGCGAGAAGTTCTCGATCAAAATATGGTAAAGGAGAAAGCATGGTATTTAAATGGTGCTCGTGTTGACGATGAGAAGCCAGCTGAGCCAAGTAATATTAAAAATTATCTTAGAGATTATAAGATCCCTCCGTTTACCCCAGCTGCTAATGATGTAGATCTGTATCGAATTGCATTTCGCTCAAGTATCCCTGAGCAGGATCGTTTTGTTACTGCCTATGGAATTGCTGGAATTCCTAAAACTAGCTCAGAATCTTTACCAGTAGTCTCATGGGAACATCAAACTTCATTCAGAAAAAACTATGCTGCTTCCCAGGCTTTTAGTTACAAGCCAACAGATCCTGAATATGAGCAAACATTGTCTACCCGTCTTAAAATTGCTCATTATGCAGGCCAAGGATATGCTGTGATTAGTGCTGATCAATTTGGCCTGGGTAACTCTACGGAAAATTATGCTTATCAGGTAAAGAAAAGCAATCAACAGGCTAGTTTTGATCTTTATTCTAAATCCTTAGATTTAATTAAGTCCCTTGGTAAAAGCAGTTCAGATTTGTTTTTAGCTGGCTGGTCAGGTGGGGGGGTTACGGTTGCCGGATTTCTTGAAGAACTCGAAAGTAAAGGAGTCAACGTTCAAGGCGCTGCGATAGCCGCAGGACCATGGGACCAGGAAATGTTGATGAAATCTGCCATCTTTAGCCCCCGGGACGGAGCAGATGGGAATACACCAGATGCTGACTGGCTCAACTACTTATTGGTTTACACAGCATTTTCACTTTCTGGTTACAATGAAAAGGCTTGTATTGCAGAAGATGTGCTTGGTAAATACTATGAATTGGCCAGAAAGTTATATACTGGAGAGTACAAGGACCTAAGGAAAAGTGATTACAAGGATAAGCCCGAGGAGAGGGATGGTATCTTCATTGATGAGCAATATCTTCCGAACCAAGTCGGCAAGATCTTGCCAGATAAATATACCTCTGATCCGGCGGCTTTTGCTAAATCCGCCTATGCTCAGCTATTGAGGGATGCAAGTTCAG
>JBDLTB010000044.1:0-19400 GCA_039799245.1 Cyanobacteriota bacterium | reverse complement strand
TGCACCCGAGCAAGCGCTGCCTGGTGCGCCAGCGGGAGCTGGGCCAACACACCCTCGCCTTTCACAACGCCCTGCGGGCCGCCCTCCGGGAGGACCCAGATGTGATTCTGATCGGCGAAATCCGTGATGGCGACACGCTCACCACCGCCCTGGAGGCCTCCCAAACCGGCCACCTGGTGTTTGGCACCCTGCACACAAATTCAGCGGTGCGCACGGTGGAACGGGTGCTGGGCATGGTGCCGCCCCAGGATCAGGAAAGCCTGCGCCGTTCCTTTGCTGAATCCTTGCTGGGGGTGGTGGCCCAAGGCTTGATCAAAACCAGCGATGGCAAACGCACCGGCTTCCACGACATCCTGATCAACAGCGATGCCTGCCGGGATTACATCCAGAGGGGGGACCTGGAATCGGTGGAGGAAATCATGGAACGCAGCGGCTTTGAGGGGATGCAAACGGCCAACCAGTCGCTGCAGGCCCTGGTGGAAGCTGGTCGGGTGGAGGCCAGAGACGCCATAGCCCAAAGCCTCAAACCAAACGAACTGGCCCAGGCCCTACGCGGGCGTCAGTAGGCGCCAGGCCACCAGCAGCAACATGGCCACCGACAGGCCCAGCATCGCCAAGCGGCCATTCCAGATCTCCGCCTGGGGGGTAAAACCACGGCGCCAGGCATTCAATTCGTTGCGGTCCACGGGGCCCAGCGGTGATTTCAGGCTGGCGCCGCTGGACCCTTCGGAGGGGATAGCCATGCTTGAAATCGCTTAATAACGAAAGCCTAAAGGGATTTAACCCTCAAAAGGGGGGCGGCCCATAGAGGCTGTTGGCGGCGGCCAGGGCAAACCGGGGAGCAACCCCCAATTCCAGCGAAGAAATCTGCCCCGCCGCCAGGCGGCGACAGGCGGCCAGGCCCACCATGGCGGCGTTGTCTGTGCAGTAGGCCAGGGGGGCCAGATGCAAATCCAGCCCCGCCGCCCCACAGGCTTCGGCCAGCTGCCGCCGCAACTCCTGGTTGGCCGATACGCCGCCCACCACCACCAAGCCCGGCAGGCCATGGTCCCGGGCACAGCGGACGCTGCGTTGCACCAACACCTTGGTGACTACCGCCTGGAAGGAGGCGGCCAGGTCGGCCACCGGCAGGGGCTCCCCCTGGGCCTGCCAGCGCTGCACCTCGCGCAGCACCGCCGTTTTCAGGCCGCTAAAGCTGAAGTCGTAGGGATGAAAACCGCCCCCCGGCAGGGAAATGCGCCCGGGGGGGAAGCCAAATCGAGCCGGATCCCCCCCCCGGGCCGCCGCCTCCAGGGCCGGGCCCCCTGGGTAGCCAAGCCCCAGCAGGCGGGCCACCTTGTCGAAGGCTTCGCCGGCGGCATCGTCGCGGCTGCCCCCCAGGCGCTCGTAGGCCCCCAGCCCCCGCAGGGCAATCAGTTCCGTATGGCCCCCAGACACCAGCAGCACCAGCAGCGGCGCCGCCGGGGGCGGTTCCCCCAGTAGGGCCCCATGGAGGTGGCCTTCCAAATGGTGGATGCCGATAAAGGGGCAGCCGGCCAAACGGGCCAGGCTGCGGCCGGTCACTGAGCCCACCAGCAGGGCCCCCAGCAAGCCCGGGGCCACGGTGGCCGCCACGCCGTCCATATCCGCCAGGGTGAGGCCAGCCCCCCCCAGGGCCCTTTCCACCAGCAGGGGCAAAGCCTCCACATGGCGACGGCTGGCCAGCTCCGGCACCACCCCCCCCCAGCGGGCGTGCTCTTCCACCTGGGAAGCCACCTCACTGCTTAAAACAACGCCGGCGCGCACCACCGCCGCCGCCGACTCGTCACAACTTGTTTCGAGGGCTAGAACCGTTGGCATCAGGCTGGGGGAAGTGGATCTATTCTCCCCACAGCAACCGCGGAGCGGCCCTGCCCACCATGCGACGACTCTTCGCCGTTCTTCTTTCCGGCTTTCTGATCTTCGGCTTCGCGCCGTTGGCCCACGCTGACGTGGCGGGGCTCACCCCCTGCAGCGAAAACGCCCGCTTCCAGCAACGGGCCGCAGGGGCCAAAACCCCCCAGGCTGAAGCCCGCTTTGCCATGTACAGCAAGGCTGTGTGTGGCACCGATGGCCTGCCCCACCTGATCGTGGATGGCCGCTGGGACCATGCCGGTGACTTCACCATCCCTGGGATCGCCTTCCTGTACATCGCTGGTTGCATCGGCTGGGCCGGTCGCTCCTACCTGCAAGCGATCAAGGGCAAAGACGCCAACATGAAGGAGATCCAGATCGACCTTCCCCTGGCCCTGAAGAGCACCATCGCCTCGGCCACCTGGCCCCTGGCTGCCTTCAAAGAGTTCACGAGCAACAAGCTCACGGCCCCCGACAGCCAAGTCACCGTTTCCCCCCGCTGACCCAGCGGTTGCCCATCCATGAAAAAGTTCCTTACCACCGCCCCGGTATTCGCCGCGATCTGGTTCACAGTCACGGCCGGGATCATGATCGAATTCAATCGCTTCTTCCCTGACCTGCTCTTTCACCCCCTCTAGGGCTGGATTCAGTTCAATCCTTTAAACCTGAAACCGGTGGTCCCCCACCGGTTTTTTTATGGCCCCTAAACCAGGCCGATCAGCCGCTCCAACTCAGCCAAGGCCTTAGCCAGGTCATGGTTTTCCACCACGGCATCGAATTCCGCCTCCGCCTGCAGCTCCTCCCGGGCCCGTTGGAGGCGCCGCTGGATAGCCTCCTCCGTTTCGGTGCCCCGACCGCGAATGCGCCGTTCCAACTCCTCCAGGGAGGGGGGTTTCAGAAAAATTTGAAAGGCCTGGGGCCAGTTGCGTCGCACCTGGCGGGCCCCCTCCAATTCAATTTCCAACAGCACCGGCACCCCAGCGGCCAGCTGTTCCTCCACCGGCCGCCGCGGGGTGCCATAGCTATGGCCGGCAAAACTGGCCCATTCCAGCAAGCCCCCGGCCGCCACCAGGGCCTGGAAACCCTCGGGGCTATGGAAGAAGTAATGCACCCCCTCCTGCTCCCCCGCCCGCGGCGCCCGGGTGGTGGCAGACACCGAAAGCCACAACTGCGGATGGCCCTGCCTTAGGGCCGTTACCAGGGTGCCCTTACCCACCCCACTGGGGCCAGTGAGCACCGTGAGCCTGGGGGAAACAGGGGCCATCGGCATCGGCAGGGGGAAGGCTTAGGCCAGCCAGCATGGCCCAGGGCAGCATGGGGTGATGCAACCCCAAGACACCACCAGCCTCAGGGCCGTGGTCACCGAGCTCAGCCCCCTGCTGCTGCCGGCCCGGTTTGAAAAGGCCCAGCAACCCCAGCCCCAAGGGTTGCAACTGGGGTTCCGCACCCTGGAGCAAAAGCTCTGGCTGGAATTGCACTGGCAGGCCGATTGTCCCCGCTTCCATGCGATCCCGCCGCCCCCCCGCCAGGGGGAGGGCAGCACCCTGGCCCAGCAGTTGCAGCACGGCCTCAGCGGCCTCGCCCTGGTGCAGCTGGAGCAACCCCCCTGGGAACGGGTGCTGCGCCTGGGTTTTGCCGAACGGCCGGGGGGGGAACTGCGGCGGGAATTGGTGGTGGAACTGATGGGTCGCCACAGCAACCTTTTCCTGCTGGACGCCCAGCACCAGGTGATTGCCACCGGCCGCCAGGTGCGCGAACACCAGTCGCGCCTAAGGCCGATTGCCACCGGCGACCTGTACAGCCCGCCCCCACCGCTCCAGGGGGCCCTGCCCAGCCTTATCGAGCCGGAATCCCAATGGCGGGCCCGCCTGGCCCTGCTGCCCCAGCCGGTGGGCCAGGCCCTGGGCCAGACCTACCGGGGGCTGAGCCCTGCCCTGCGCGATCAGTTACTGGAGGACGCTGGCCTCGGGGCTGATTTCCCGGTGCAAAGCCTCAGCCCCGAGCAATGGGGCCGGCTAAACCGGGCATGGGGCACCTGGCTGGAAAGCGTGGAAACGGGCAGCTTCAGTTATCGGCCCTGGCGCAGCGGCTACCGCTGCTGGCAAACAAACCTCGGGGCCAACAAAACCAACATCGAAACCGAAACCAAGATCGAAACAGATCCAAAGATCGGAACCCAGATCGAAACCGAACAAAAGCCCCAGCCCCTGCAGCTAAATCTGGCCCTGGCCCATTACTACGGAGAAGCCGGCCTGCGGGCCCGCTGCCAGCAGCGGCGCCAACGGCTGGGCCAACAGCTCAGCCAACTCATTGCCCGGGAAAACCGTGAGCTGCTGCACCAGCAAGGGCTGCTGGGCCGCACCGCAGGGGAAGCGCTGCTGCAAAAGCAGGCCGATCTGCTGCTCTGCAGGCCAGACGTGGCCAGCAGCGGCCACCAAAAACTGCAGCTCGAAGACCCAGAAACCGGGGAGGAACTGGAACTGAAGCTCGACCCCCAGCTCAGCCTGGTGAGCCAAGCCCAGCAGCTCTACAAGCGGGCCCGCAAACTGCGCCGCTCCGTGGAGGCAATCCAACCGCGGCTGGAACACCACCAGCAACGGCTGCAGCTGCTGGAAAACAGCCAGCTGCAACTGGAGCTGAGCGGCGACCAGGAGGAAGCCCTGCTAGAGGCCCTAGAGGAGGATTTATTGCCCTTCCAACAAACCAAAGGCCGCAGCCGGCGCCGCCATGCCCCCGCCCAGCACCAGCCCCAACCCCTGGAGTTACTCAGCCCCGGCGGGTTGCGGCTGCTGGTGGGTCGCAACCACCGCCAAAACGACTGGATCAGCTTCCGCCAGGCCCGCAAGGGCGACTGGTGGTTCCATGCCCAGGAACAACCGGGCAGCCATGTGGTGCTCAAGGGCTCGGAAGGGGTGGCCGGCGATGCGGACCTGGCCGCCGCCGCCCACCTGGCCGCCCACTTCAGCCGCAGCCGCGGCAACCGACGGGTGCCGGTGGTGATGGTGCCGGTGGAGCAATTGCAGCGGATCCCCGGCCTGGCCGCCGGCCTCGTGCGCCACGGCCCTGGGGAAATTCTCTGGGGGGAACCGGATCGCGCCATACCTCTGCTACCTAGCCTGGCCCCATGACTTCGCTGGACAGCCTGCCCATCCCCGCCGGGGAATCCCCCCGGGATCCGGACTTCCCCGGGGAAGTGGAGATGAGCTTTGTAGACCACCTGGAGGAACTGCGCTGGCGGCTACTGCGCAGCCTTGGCGCCCTCCTGGCCGGGGCTGGCCTCTGTTTGATTTGGGTGCGACCACTGGTGAAACTGCTGGAGCAGCCGGCCCAGGGGATCCGTTTCCTACAGCTGGCCCCCGGTGAATATCTTTTTGTTTCCCTAAAGGTGGCTGGCTATGCCGGGCTCACCTTGGCCCTGCCCTACGTGCTTTACGAAGGTCTCGGCTTTGTTTTGCCTGGCCTGAGCCGCCGGGAACGGCGGCTGGTGGCCCCGGCCGTGGCCGCCTCGGCCGTGTTGTTTCTGGCCGGGTTGGCCTTCGCCTGGTGGGCCCTGGTGCCAGCGGCCCTGCGCTTTCTGGTGAGCTACGGCGCTGATGTGGTGGAGCCAATTTGGTCGATCGAGCGCTACCTCGACTTTGTGCTGCTGCTGATGGTGGCCACGGGCTTGGCCTTTGAACTGCCAGTGCTGCAGCTTCTGCTAGGGGCCCTGGGGCTGGTGCGTTCTCGGCAGATGCTGGCCAGTTGGCGGCTGGTGGTGTTGCTGGCGGCGGTGGCGGGGGCTGTTCTCACCCCCTCCACCGACCCAGTGACGATGCTGCTGCTGGGCGGGGCCATCAGCGCCCTCTTCCTGGTTGGGGTGGGGCTGGTGGCCCTCACGGAGCAGTGGCGACCTAGCGAGCACGCTTAGCACCGCTACCAGCCCAGTAGTTGCAAAGCGTTACGGGCCCAGAAAGGTTCATAATGGGCGGCACCTGAGCCGGTGCGCCCACCCCCATGACCCAGATCTCGGCGAATGACGTTCCCGGCATGGGCCGTCGGCAGTTCATGAACCTGCTGACCTTTGGATCAGTCACCGGCGTCGCCCTGGGGGCCCTCTATCCGGTGGTGAACTACTTCATCCCCCCCAAGGCCGCCGGCAGCGGCGGTGCCAGCAGCGCTAAGGATGAGCTGGGCAATGCGGTTACAGCTAGTGGCTGGCTTGCCACCCATAAGGAAGGCGACCGCAGCCTGGTGCAAGGGTTGAAGGGGGATCCCACCTACTTGACCGTTGAGGGTCCAGATGCCATTGGCACCTATGGCATTAATGCAATCTGCACCCACCTGGGCTGTGTGGTGCCCTGGAACAGCGGTGCCAATAAATTCATGTGCCCTTGCCACGGCAGCCAATACGACAGCACCGGCAAGGTGGTGCGAGGACCAGCCCCCCTCTCCCTAGCCCTGGCCCATGTGGCCGTTGAGAACGACAACGTTTTCCTCAGCCCCTGGACCGAAACCGATTTCCGCAATGGTGAAAAGCCCTGGTGGGCCTGATCATTTCCGCCTGATTCCCCCCCGCACCGTCCCTGCCTTCCGATGCGCCGTTCCCTCTCCCTGCTGCTGAGCTCCCTGCTGGTGGCCACTGCCCTGCTCTTTGGTCCCCAGGCCAGCTGGGCCTATCCCTTCTGGGCCCAGCAGAACTACGACAATCCCCGGGAAGCCACCGGCAAGTTGGTTTGTGCCAACTGTCACCTGGCTAAGAAAGCCACCCTGGCGGAAGTGCCCCAGGCGGTATTCCCCGACACGGTTTTCAAGGCCGTTGTTGAGATTCCCTACGACACCTCAGTGCAGCAGGTGGCTGGCGATGGCAGCCGCACCGGCCTGAACGTGGGGGCGGTGGTAATGCTGCCCGATGGCTTCACCCTGGCCCCCCAAGACCGGCTCAGTGACGAGCTCAAGGAAGAAACAAAGGGCGTTTATTACACCCAATACAGCGACAGCCAACCAAATATCCTCCTGGTGGGTCCGTTGCCCGGCGACGAGCACCGCGAAATTGTTTTCCCGATCCTCTCCCCCGATCCGGCAACTGATTCCTCCATTCATTTCGGGAAGTATCAAATCCACGTTGGTGGTAACCGCGGCCGCGGCCAGGTAACCCCCGCCGGCGAAAAAACCAATAACGGTCTATTCACCGCCTCCGTAGGCGGCAATGTGACCGCCATCAGCAGCGACGACAAGGGTGCTTCGGTGGTCACCATCCAGAAGGCTGACGGCACCAGCGTGGATGAAACCATTCCCGCCGGACCAACCCTGCTGGTGAAGCAGGGTGATGTGCTTGTGGCTGGCACCCCCCTCACCAACGACCCCAACGTGGGCGGCTTCGGCCAATTGGATGTGGAAGTGGTGCTGCAGAACCCCGTGCGCCTCTATGGACTGCTCGCCTTCCTGGCGGCGGTGGCCCTGGCCCAAATCATGTTGGTGCTGAAGAAGAAGCAGTTCGAGAAGGTGCAAGCCTCCGAGGGCGTCTGATTTGACCGCCCCCCTTCTGGCCGGGTTATTTGCAGTGTTCCAGTCGCCGGGACCGATGCTCTTTGAGTTCGGTCCCCTGGCAATCCGTTGGTATGGCCTACTGATTGCCCTGGCCGTGCTGCTCGGCTTGGGGATCTCCACAAAACTGGCTAAGGCCCGCGGCCTTGATGGCGGCCTGATCGCCGATCTACTGCCGCTGCTGGTGCTGGCCGCTGTGGTGGGGGCAAGGATTTATTACGTCTCATTTGAATGGCGCCAGTACCAGATCAACTGGCTGGAAGCCCTGGAGATTTGGAAGGGCGGCATTGCCATCCATGGGGCCCTGATCGGCGGCACCCTGGCAACGGTTTTTTTCTGTCGCTGGCGACGGCTGTCCTTTTGGACACTGATGGATGTGCTGTTGCCCTCTGTGGTGCTGGGCCAGGCCATCGGCCGCTGGGGCAATTTCTTCAACTCCGAAGCCTTTGGCCTACCCACAAATCTGCCTTGGAAGCTCTGGATACCAGCGGCCAACAGGCCCGCCCAATTCATTGATCAGAGTTGGTTCCATCCCACCTTTCTCTACGAATCCCTCTGGGATCTAGGCCTGTTTGTATTGCTAATTTTCTTATTTAACCGTAAGCAGGCTGGCAGTAACGAACCACTGCTGAAAACTGGGGCCATAAGTTGTATTTATGCCATTGGCTACAGCCTCGGCCGCCTCTGGATTGAAGGCCTGAGGCTCGACCCCCTCTGCCTCTGGGGCAGCCTGATCGAGGGCAATTGCCTGCGCATCGCCCAGCTGGTAAGCCTTTTGTTGGCCCTGCTGGGGGCAGCGGGGCTGGCCTGGCTCTATGGCCTAAACCGCCCCCTCCCTGACCCAGGCCGCCCCACTTGATCCCCACCGGAAAAGTTTTAATCGTTGGTGCCGGCCCCGGCGCCCCAGACCTGATGACCCTGCGGGCCCTGAGGGCCGTGGAACAGGCGGAATTACTGATCTGGGCCGACTCCCTGGTCTCCCCGGAAATTGTGGCCATGGCCCCGGCCTCCTGCCAACGGCTGCGCAGCGGCAACCTCACCCTGGAGCAAGTGCTGGAGGCGATGGTGGATGGGGTGCGCCGCGGCCTGCGGGTGGTGCGGCTCCACGACGGGGACCCCTGCCTCTATGGCGCCCTCCAGGAACAAATTGCCCGCCTCGCCGATGCCGAGATTGCCGTGGAGGTGATCCCTGGCATCAGCGCCTACCAGGCCACCGCCGCTGCCCTCAATGCCGAACTAACAATTCCTGGCCTGGTGCAAACCATCGTGCTCAGCCGGGCCAGCGGCCGCACCGGCACCCCCGAACGCGAGTCGTTGGAACGGTTGGCCGCCCTCGGGGCCTCCCTCTGCCTCTACCTGAGCGCCCGCCACGTGGATGAGGTGGAACAGGTGCTGCTGCAGCACTACCCGGCCGACACCCCTGTGGCCGTGGGCTATCGGGTGAGCTGGCCCGACCAACGGTTGGAGCTGGTGCCCCTCCAGGGCCTGGCCGCCTACAGCCAAGCCCAGGGCCTGGAACGCACCACCCTCTATGTGGTTAGTCCGGCCCTAGGGGCCTCGGGGGTGGCCCGCTCAAAGCTTTACAGCCCCGAGCACGACCACCTATTCAGGCCCCGTGCAACTCCGCCTCAAACTGCTCGGCCCTGAATTCACAGCCCAGGGCCTTAACAATGGCCCGCAGGTCTTCCTCGGCATTGCCTAGGCAATCGGTGCCCCCCGGGGAAGGGGTCACGTTGAAAACAATCGGCGCATCGGTGGCAATGCGGGCTTCCCCAAGCATCAGCTTGCGATTGCGCTTATCGATAAGTTGGGGCCGCACACCGCCATAGCCCTCGGCAAAGTGCAAGTCCCCAAGCTGGGCACCGGGCACGATTTTGCGCAGGTCTTGGAGAAACAACCAGCGCCGCAACCAGGGCACTTCAAACAACAGGTTCTTAAAGATGTAATTACGGATATCAGCCACACGAAACAATTGCCAAAACACGGCAAACACCGCCCCATCAAGGCGCAGCACCTTGAGAAACTCCCAGAAGGAGGCAGGGTTATAGCGCTCAAGTAAGGGCAACAGCAGGGCGGTGGGGCCAAAGCGGGTCTTGCCTGCCACCAACACATCCGGATCGCCGTGGATGGCGGCAAAGGGCAGCTGGTCGTTTTGCACGGTGTACACCTTGCCGTTGAGCAGCTGCGGGGTGAAGTAGAAGCTGCCCGCCACCGGCAAACAGGAGTACTCCAGCCCATAACCCATGGCCTGGGCCAGCAGCAGGCTGTGGGCCCCAGCACTCACCACCACATAGCGGGCGGCGATCTCTTCCCCCCCCGCCCGCACCAGGAACCCCTCCCCCTGGGGCCGAATCTGTTCCACCTTGCAGTTGAGCTGCAGGTCCAGCTGCCGGGGGCCGCCAGCCACGGCGGCCTGGGCCTGGGCCACAAAGGATTCCGCCAGGGCGCGGTAATCCACGGCGGAGGCACTGTGGGCGATGCCGATGGCCACCAATTCCTCCGGGCGGGGCTGGCCCTCCAGCAGGGCCACCGCCGGCTCCCACCGGGCGATCGCTTCGGCCTCCAACAATTCCATGGCCGGGAAATGGGCTGAAAACTGCTGGAAGCGCTGGCGCAGGAACCTGCACTCATCGGCGCCCACGCCCAGCACCATCTTTGGGAAGGAAAACAGCACCTTTTGGCGCTCGGGCTCGGCCAACAGCTCGCCGTAGCGCACGAGCATGTCGGCGCGGCGCTTCACCTTGAGGGCCTTCTCCAGGGTGTAGTTGGTTTCGATGTCACCGCAGTGGATCGTTTGGCTGTTGTTGGTGGCCTTGGAGTTGATCGCCGCCAACTGCGGCTCCTTTTCCAGCAGCAGCAGGGAGCCAAGATTGGTGTAGCGGGCCAGGCAAAAGAGCAGGGCCGCCCCAGAAACGCCCCCTCCCACAATCAGCACATCAACCTGGCGCACGGCCTGGGGGCAACAAGGTTCCATTCTTCCCTGCTGCGGTTCCTTGGGGTCCACGCCGGCCAGGGGGTAAACTTTTCGACTACCGGGCGATTAGCACAGCGGTAGCGCACTTCCTTCACACGGAAGGGGTCACTGGTTCGAGTCCAGTATCGCCCATATTTAATACAGGCAGCACCCGTCACTTTTAGGTGTAGGTCTGATGGGCGATAATTCGGCCATCTTGGCCAAGAACTGGTGTCAGCGACTCAACCTTACGCTGACCAGAACAGCCTTGCCAGCCTGGGTGGACGCCTGAGGCAAGAGCGCCTACGCCAGCAAATCGAACTACCGGCGCTGGCCCAACGGCTACATATGCGCCCCGACCAGATCGAGGCCCTGGAAACTGGCGATCTGGGGAGCTGGCCTGAACAAGCCTTTGCCATCGCCCAGCTCCGCCGCCTGGCCGAAGCCCTGAAACTTGATCCAGAGCCCCTGGTGGCCGACCTGAAGGAGCTGCTCAGCAAGCACCCCAGGGAAGAGCCAAGCCTGGCCGCCAAAGCCCTTATGCGAGCTGGGGAGCTGCGGGGCAATTCCCCCGTGTCAAGGGAGGAGGGCCGTCGCGATTGGATCAGTCCCCATGGCCAAAAACCAAAACCATGGTTTTTACCAATATTGATATGGGTGCTGCTGGGCCTTGGCCTGATCGGCGCCCCTTTGTTCCTGCGGCGCTCCCAGCTCCAGCCAGCCGGCCTCCCCAGCGCTGCACCGCAAAAGCAATCCCAGGCAAAGCCCCTTGTAAATCCCCAGACAAAACAGCCCCCAAAACCGCTGCCAACCCCGCGGAAAACCGCCGCCACCAGCCTGCAATTGAGCAGCAAGGAAACCGTGTGGTTGGCGGTGCGCGAACTGCCCAGCCAAAGGCTTTTATTCCAAGGGAACATCTCTGGGGTCAAAAGCTTCCCATTGGGCCTTGGCTTACAGGTGCGCGCAGGCCGCCCAGATCTGGTGCAGGTGCAACTCAATGGCCAGGCCAAGGGGGTGCTTGGCCCGATCGAGCCGATAGGCTGGGTAACCCTTACACCGCTAATGGCTGTCCCTGGCTCGAATCCAAAGCCTTAGCTAGCCCACAGCCGAGGCTGATGCCGCAGGCATCCTGGAAAGCTTTTGCACAGCTATCTAGGCTCCAAAGTTCAAGGCTGAGGTCATCCTTGGGATCAAGGGGCACCAGGTTGAGCTGCAGGTTCTTTAGCTCAAAGTGCGCTTCAAAGCTGGCAATGCTTGCCTCCGGCCTTCGATCCATCGCCACCGCCAAGCGCAGCAACAGCGACAGGTTTTCCACTAGCCGGCGCTGGTCGCGATCCAGCAATAACCAACTCTCGTGACGCTTTTTGGGCAAACTGCGGCGGTGATAGCGGGCCAGGGCCGCTATCACCAACTGTTCGCTTTGGGAATAACCCAGCAATTCCCCATGTTGGATCAAATACCAGGAGTGTTTGTGATAGCCGCTAGTGTTGATGTGTAATCCACAGTTATGCAAGAGCCCGGCGGCCCAAAGCAATTGGCGCGCCTCAGGGGGGGCCGGAGGAAAACATTGCTTAGTTTGATCAAATAGGGCCACGGCATGGCCGGCGATCCTTTCAGCCCGGGGGATATCCACCCCAAACTTACGGGCCTGGTGCAACACCGTGCGCCGCCGAATATCGCTCTGGTAAGCGAAGCGATCAACAATCAGATCGTGGCGCAACATCCAATCAACGATCAGCCCTTCCCGCAGGGCCCGTTCACTGATCACAAACTCCGAGGCGCCCAGCAACTCCATGGCGGTTTGCAGCACCAGCAGCCCGGGCACAAGGATTTCCGAACGGCGCTCATTGATGCCTGGCAGCCCCCGCCGCTGCTGGGGGGTGAGCGGCAACACCCGTTCCACCAGGCCATCCAAGTCCAGCCGGGTAACCACGGAGCCATGCAGCCGCGGCGAAGGGCGCGGATTCAGGGCCGCCAGGAGGGCGGCCGCGGCCATGGCTGTGCCACTGGTGGCCACCATCAACGGCTCATCCCCCTGGCGCAAGCGCTGCTGCACCTTTTCCACCGAGGGTTCGAGCGAGCCCTGGATGAAGGCCCGCAGGAAGGCGACCCGATCCCGGGCCAGGGGCTCCCGCCGCACAAAATCCCGCTGTAAACGCACTGCCCCCACCCGGGCACTGGTGAGCGCCCGGGCTTCACGGGCATCGGCCAGAATCAATTCGGTGGAACCGCCGCCGATATCAAGAATCAGATGGGGGCGGTCGCCAAATTCCATGCCCGACAGCACCCCGAGATAGATCAGCCGCGCCTCCTCGGTGCCGCTGATTACCTCCACCTCCAGCCCCAATTCCTGGCGCAATTCAGCCAAGAAGCTGAGGCCATTAGGGGCCTCCCGCATGGCGCTGGTGGCCACACAAATGGTTTGCTCCACCCCATGGCTACGGGCCAGGTCGCGGCAATGGCGAAGGGCCAGGCGGGCGCGATCCATGGCCGCCGCGGTCAATTCACCGTTCTCGGGATCGCGTTCCCCTAGGCGCGTGGTGGATTTTTCGGCCAATAACACCGAAAAACTACGCAGCACCGGATCCACCGAAGCGATCAACAGATGGGTGGAATTGGTCCCCAGGTCGATGGCAGCCACGCGCCGGAGGCCCTCCCCCACCGGCGCCATCGGAGCCAACTGCTCCAACTCCGCTTCCACCACCGCTGCCCGTTTTGCAGTCACCACAAATTCCGGGATGGCCGTGGCACACTCTCGCATCGCTAGACCAGCCCGGGTGGACAGCAACCCCAACCCAGCCCCCAACCCCGGCCCCCCCTGGCCCGCCTGGCTGGAACTGTTGCGTTGGCAAAAACCGACCGGGCGCTTGATCCTGCTGATCCCCGCCGGCTGGAGCCTCTGGCTGGGGCGCCCTGATCCCAGCCCGGGCCTGCTGGTGCTGATCCTGGTGGGGGGCCTGGCGGTAAGTGGGGCGGGCTGCGTGGCCAATGACCTCTGGGATCGAAAGATCGACCGGCAGGTGAGCCGCACCGCCCAGCGGCCCCTGGCCCGGGGTGCCATCTCAGCAAAGGCGGCCTGGGGGCTGCTAATCGGCTGCCTGCTGCTGGCCCTGGCGGTGGTAGTAGCACTGCCAGCCCCCCAGCGGGGACTCTGTGGGGGGCTAGCCCTAGCCGCCCTGCCGCCGGTGCTGCTTTACCCCTCCGCCAAGCGCTGGTGCCCGCTGCCCCAGGCCCTGCTGGCCCTCTGCTGGGGCTTTGCGGTGCTGATCCCCTGGGCCGCCGCCGGCGGCAGCCTGGCGGGGGGCTGGCCGCTGTGGGGGACCTGGCTGGCCACCCTGCTCTGGTGTTTCGGCTTTGACACGGTGTATGCCATGGCCGACCGCAGCGATGACCACCGGCTGGGGGTGCGCAGCAGTGCCCTCAGCCTCGGCAAAGCGGCGGTGCCGGTGGTGACCACTTGCTATGGGGGCACCTGGCTACTGCTAAGTAGCGCTGCTGTTTGCGCCGGGCTAGGGCCGGCCTACTGGCCAGGGGCGTTGCTGGCTGCCCTGGCCTTTGCCAGGGAAAGCTGGCTATTGCAGCAGCAGGAGCGCCAGGGGAAGCTTGCCGTGGCCCGCCATTTCCAGCGCCAGGTGTGGATCGGCGCCCTGCTGCTGCTGGCCCTGATCCTTGGCCAGGCGAGCCGATGAGGGCGCTGCGCCGGGGGGATCGGGTGCGGCTAGTGGCCCCCAGCTCCGCCCTGGCCGGGGCAGAGAAGCTCCAGGCCGGCATCAACTGCCTGGAGACCTGGGGCCTGGCGGTGGAACAAAGCTTTGGGCTGGAACGGCGCTGGGGCTACCTGGCCGGGGACGACAAAGCTCGCCTCGCCGACTTTGCCGGGCAAGCCTCGCTCTGGGCCTGCGCCCGGGGGGGTTGGGGGTCGGCCCGGCTGCTGGAACAGGGCTGGCAACCCTTAGATGGCTGGCTGCTGGGTTTTTCCGATGTGACCAGCCTGCTCTGGGCCCAGGCGGCCGCCGGCCGCCCCGGAGCAATCCACGGCCCCCTGGTAACCACCCTGGCGGCGGAACCGGCCTGGAGCCAGGAACGGCTGCGGCAACTCCTGTTTGGCGAGGCAGTGGCGCCCCTGGAGGGCCAGGGCTGGGCGGGGGGAGTGGCGGAGGGGCCGCTGCTGGTGGCAAACCTCACCGTTGCCACCCACCTGCTCGGTAGCCGCTGGTGTCCGCCGCTGCAGGGGGCAGTGCTGGTGCTGGAGGACGTGGGCGAAGCCCCTTATCGCATCGATCGGATGCTTACCCACTGGCGCCTCAGCGGCGCCCTACAGCAGCTGGCCGGCCTCGCCTTTGGCAGCTTCAGCAATTGTGAGCAGCCAGAAGACGATGAACGGCCGGGTTTTTGCCTCGAGCAAGTGTTGAGGGAACGCAGTGCCGACCTGGGCATACCACTGCTGGCCGAGCTGCCCGTGGGCCATGGCAGCGTTAACGCCGCCCTGCCCCTGGGCCGTCGGGCCCGGCTCGATGGCAACCGCGGCCAACTAACCCTGCTCTGATCAAAGCCCGCCCCGGCGCCTAAGTAGGGCAGCGGCCAGTTCCAGGTCAAGGGGGGTAGTGACTTTGAGGTTGGCGGCACCCGCATCCAGCACCCGCACCGGCAGCCCCAGCCGTTCAAAAAGGGCGGCGTCATCGGTGACTGCCCAGCCGGCGGCCAGGGCCTGGCGGTGGGCCTGGCGCAGGGGTTCCACCGGAAAGCCCTGGGGGGTCTGGGCGGCCCAGAGCGTGGCGCGGTCTGGGGTGTGCTGAATTAAACCCTGGCCATCCACCTGCTTGATCGTGTCTGTGACCGGGGTGGCCGCCACCAGGGCCTGGCCACCCTCCAGCAGGGCCGCCGCACAACGATCAAACAGTGCTGGGCTGGCCAGGCACCGGGCGCCATCGTGGATCAACACATGGCTGGCCCCGGCGGGCAGCGCCGCCAGCCCCTGGGCCACGGAGGCCTGGCGGGTTTCCCCCCCCTGCACCCATTGGACCGGCTTGGCAGGGGCCAATTGCTCGAGAATCGTGTGGATCTCCTGGCGATCGCATTCCTGGCCCACGAGACCAAGCCATTGGATTGAGGCGCTGGCCAGGGCTGCCTCCAGGGTCCAGGCCAGCAACGGCCGGCCCTCTAGGGGAATCAACAGCTTGTTGCGGCCCTGGCCCATGCGACGGCCACTGCCGGCGGCCACGATCAAAAGATGCAAACTTTTCGGGTTCAGATCCATACAATTCGACCACTTCCAGGCCCTAACCGCCGATGCGCATTCTGTTCCTGATCCCGGGGGGCCCCGAGGAACAGCTGCGGATTCTGCCCCTGGCGGCGGCCGTGGCCCAGCAGCTCGGGGTTCAGCTCCAGGTGGCCTGCCCAGCGGCGGCCGGCGGCGTTTGGAAACTGCTGCCAGCGGTGGAAAAGGTGTTGCCCTATGAATTCAGCAGTGGGGGCTCCCTGGCCGATTGGGCCAATCTGCTGGGCAGTGTGCGCGAACCAGACTTCCAGGCGGTGCTCAACTTCGCCAGTGGCTGGTCCATTGATTTGCTGCTGAGCTGCAGCCATATCCCCGTGCGGATCGCCCGCGGTGGTTTCTCCTGCACAGCCCCGGTAGACGCTGCTGCCCCATTGGAGGCTTTTCTCGCCCCCCTGGGGCTCACCCTTCCCAGCCAGCCCTTCCGGCTCAGCCTGCCCGCCAAGGCCCTGGAAAAAGCGGTTCAGCAGCAGCCCGCCGGCGAGGGCCCGCTATTGGTGTTGGCCCCCCGGGGTGACAACAAAGACTGGGCCCCTGCCCATTGGCAAGCCCTGCCGGCGCTGGTGCGCCAAAAATTACCCCAGGCGCGGGTGAGCACCCTGCGCCCCGGCAGCCCCCTGGAGCAGGCCGCCCAGGTGGCCAGTGCCGATGTGTTGGTGAGCAGTGATCCCGGCGCCAACCAATTGGCCCAACTGAGCGGCGTCACCCTGGTGAACCTGGCAGCGCTTCTCCCCACTGGGGACCTGGAACAACTGGAAAGCAGCCAAGTACTCCAGGCCCTGGGCCTTAACTAAGTGGGCCGGAGCCCCCGCCCAACCCAGACAGCAAAACAACTCCGGGGGCTAATCCGCAGCGGCCGCCGGCGCCTGCAACCCTTTAGCGACACCCCGCTAATGCCCCTGGTGGGCCTGGTATTCAGCGGGGCCGTGGGCTACCGGATCACTGAGGGCTGGGACTGGGGCGATTGCTTTTGGACGGTGTTAATAACCCTCACCACCGTGGGCTATGGCGACCAGGTGCCGGCCCACACGGCGGGCCGTTGGGTCACCGCCTTGATCCTGCTGGGGGGCATCGTTGTGGTGCAGCAAACCCTCAGGTGGCTGCTCGGCCTCCAGGAAACGGGATACTTCCAACGGCGGCGCCGGCAGCGGCACTTGCGGGAGCTTGAACGCATGCGAAACCATGTGATCGTTTGTGGCTATGGCCGCATCGGCAGGGAAATCGCCGAACAACTCTGTGCCGAACAGGTGCCAGTGCTGGTGATCGAATCCAGCGCCGAGCGCATTACCGCCGCCCAAGACCGCCAGCTGGCGGTGCTAGCCGGGGATGCCACCCTCGATGAAACCCTGCAGGAGGCGGGGGTGGACCGCTGCAGGGCCCTGGTGGCGGCCCTACCCAGCAATGCCGCCAACCTCTACGTGGTGCTTAGCGCCCGGGGCCTAAGACCAAGCTGTCGGTTGATCGCCCGGGCCGACAGCGATGAGGCCGAGCGCAAGTTGCGCCAGGCGGGGGCCGATGCGGTGGTGTCCCCGTACATCGCCGGGGGCCGGATCATGGCGGCCACCGCCCTAAGGCCCCTGGCCCTCAACTTTCTTGATTTGTTGGCGGGGTCGAACTGCGAGGTAGAGGAATTCCAATTGAGCAGTGACCGCCAAAGGACAGAACACCTCCAGGGCCGCAGCCTGGTGGAATTGGATTTGGGCCGCCGCACCGGCGGGGCGCTGGTGCTGGCAATCCATGCCGATTCAGGGCTGATTGCCAATCCGAGCGGAGCCACCACCCTGGCCGCCGGCCAGCGGCTGGTGGTGATGGGCAGCCTGCCCCAGCTAAAGGCCATGGAAGAGCTGCTTGGGGCCGCCCTAGACACCACCAGCGTGATTCAAGCCTGAGCTCTGCGGCCAGCTGGCCCGTACGATCGCCGGCTTAGATCCTCCCCTGCCATGACAGCCCCCGCCCCCTTGGCCGGTCAAACCGCCCTGGTCACCGGCGCCAGCCGGGGCATCGGCCGGGCCGTGGCCCTGCAGCTGGCCGATGCAGGGGCCACGGTGGTGGTGAACTACGCCAACTCCGCCGCCGGCGCCGAGGCGGTGGTGGCTGCCATCACTGCCGCCGGCGGCAGTGCCTATGCCCTCCAGGCGGATGTGAGCCAGGAGGAGCAGGTGAATGGCCTGGTGGCCACGGTGTTGGAGCGCAGCGGCAGCATTGATGTGTTGGTGAACAACGCCGGCATCACCCGGGATGGCCTGCTGATGCGCATGAAGCTGGAGGACTGGCAGGCGGTGATCAACCTGAACCTGAGTGGGGTGTTCCTCTGCAGCCGCGCCGTAACCAGGCCCATGCTCAAGCAAAAACGAGGGAGAATCGTGAACATCACCTCCGTGGTGGGGCTGATGGGCAATGCCGGCCAAGCCAATTACGCCGCCGCCAAGGCCGGGGTGATTGGCTTCACCCGCAGCAGCGCCCGGGAACTGGCCAGCCGGGGGATCACGGTGAATGCGGTGGCCCCCGGCTTCATCGCCACCGACATGACCAAGGATCTCCAGGCAGAGGGCCTGCTGGCAGCCATTCCCCTGGGCCGCTATGGGGAAGCGGAGGAGGTGGCCGGGGCCGTGAGGTTCCTGGCGGCCGATCCTGCGGCCGCCTACATCACTGGCCAGGTGCTGCAGGTGGATGGAGGGATGTTGATGGCGTGATTTCTTCGCCCAACTGCTGCCGCAACAGCCGAATCCGTTGCAGCAGGCGCAGCCGCCGACCCCGGGCCGTGAGGGTGAGGTAAATCCGCACTGGCACATAAACCAGGGCCATCACCAGCCCCAGCCCCGTTAACACCAGGAAGGTCATCGGCATTCCTCAGCGCCACTGCCCCGAAGCTATCGAGCCAGGCTCGCCCCTGCAGCTTTGGGGCTTAGGCCTGCCACGTAGCGGGCCACCTGCAGGTCTACGCCGGTAATCGCCGTACCAACCACCACCGCATCAGCCCCCTCTTCAAGGGCGCGGTGCGCTTGCTCGGCACTGGCAATGCCCCCCTCACAGATCAGGCCCGTGGCGGCGGGCAGCTGCTGGCGCAGGGGGCCCAGTAGTTGCCAGCCAGGGGGCCTTTGCTGGGCGGTGGCCTCTGTGTAGCCATAGAGGGTGGTACCCACCCAGTCGCAGCCCAGGGCCGCCGCCAGCAGGCCATTTTCGAGGCTATCCACATCAGCCATCAAGGGGGCCGCCAGTTCCCCCTTCGCCCGTTGCACCAGTTCCGCCAGCTGTTGGCCCCCGGGCCGGGGGCGGGCGGTGGCATCGAGGGCAATCACATCGGCCCCCGCCGCCCACACCTGCTGGATCTCCGGCCAACCCGGGGTGATGTACACGGAACTATCGGCAAAGCTGCGTTTCCAGAGGCCAATAATCAGCGCCCCGGGGCAGCGGCGGCGCACGGCGCCGATGTGCTCAGGGCTTTCCAAACGCACCCCCACGGCGCCATTGGCCAGGCTGGCTTCCGCCATGGCGGCAATCACACTGGGCTCCCGCATGGGGGACCCCTCCGGGGCCTGCACCGACACAATTAAGCCCCGGGGCAGGGAAAGCTGGCTGGTCATTGGGGCACTCAGAAATTAAGAAGCTTTACGGATGGGGCCATCCCAACTGGGCAACCAGCCGCGCAACTTTTGCCCCCTGGCGATGGCTGAACTGGAACCAGGGGCTGGGGTTGGAGCTGGGGTTTCCACTGAATCCCCTTGGTTACTGACAACAACTTGGTTGCTATCAACAACTTGCTCCGCTGGAAGCGGC
>JBDLTB010000043.1:0-24179 GCA_039799245.1 Cyanobacteriota bacterium | reverse complement strand
CCAGCTGGCTGCCGGTGCTGGTGATCCGGGCCGGGGACCCCTGGTCACAGCGCACGGTTTCGTTGCGCACCTTCACGTCATTCACCTTTTCTTGCCAGAGCTTCAGGCGTTTGCCCTGGGGGATGTCATCGGCGGGGCGGATGGCATAAATGCCTGTCACCTCCTTGCCGTAGGGGATCGTGCGTTCGTCTAGCAGCACCAGGCCCGGCGGTCGATAGAACTCGGGGCGCTGCATATCAAGCCCCTGGGCCACGGTTAGGGCCACGGTTACTGCTAGGGGGGTAACTAGGGCCAGGGCCATCGGCTAGATCGGCAACATCCCGCCAGCATGGGGCCGCTGCTTCCCCCCAGGCACCTCCAGTGGCCGCTGCGCCGATCTACCTCGACCACCAGGCCAGCACCCCCTGTGATCCGGCGGTGCTGGCGGCGATGGCTCCCTATTGGAGTGGGGAGTTTGCCAATCCCTCCAGCCGCAACCATCGGCCTGGCCTAGCCGCCGCCGCCGCGGTGGAAACCGCCCGCCGCCGCCTCGCAGGGGCCTTGGCGGTGCCCGCCGAGGCGTTGGTGTTTACCAGTGGGGCCACCGAGGCCAACAACCTGGCGATCAAGGGCCTCTGTGAGGCGCGCATGGGGCGAGGGCGCCACCTGGTGACCGTGGCCACGGAGCACCGGGCGGTGCTCGACCCCTGCCGGTATTTAGAGCGCCTTGGCTTTGGGCTCACGGTGCTGCCGGTGCCCAGCAGCGGCCTGCTGGAGCCGGCGGCCCTGGAGGCCGCCCTGCGGCCCGACACGGTGCTGGTGAGCGTGATGGCCGCCAACAACGAGATCGGCGTGTTGCAACCCCTGGCGGCCATCGGCGCCCTCTGCCAGGCCCGCGGGATCGCCTTCCATTGCGATGGGGCCCAGTGGCTAGGCCACCTGCCGCTGCGGCCCCTGGACTGGGGCATTGATCTGCTCAGTTTCAGTGGCCACAAGTTTTATGGACCCAAGGGCATTGGCGCCCTGGTGGTGGCGCCGGGGGTGGAGATCGCCCCGCAAATCCATGGGGGCGGCCAGGAGCGGGGCCTGCGCAGCGGCAGTGTGGCCACCCCTTTGGTGGTGGGTTTAGCGGAGGCATTGGAACGGGCCCTGGCCGATGCCCCCCAGCGGCAGCAACGGCTGGGGGCCCTGCGCGAGCGCCTGAGGCTGGGCTTGGAGGCCCTGGGGGGCATTGCGGTGAATGGCGCCCTGGGGCCGCGGCTGGCCCACAACCTCAATGTGACCGTGGCGGGGGTGGATGGCGGCCGGCTGCACCGGGCCCTGCGGCGCCAATGGGCGGTAAGTGGCGGCTCGGCCTGCAGTAGCGCCACCGGGGAACCCTCCCATGTGTTGCAGGCCCTGGGCCGCAGCAGATCAGAGGCGGCGGCCTCGGTACGTTTTGGGCTTGGTCGCAGCAGTACACACCAGCAAATTGAGCAGACCTTGACCAGCATGGGAAAGCTTGTTGAGCAGTTGCGCCAGCCATGACCTCCCCTGAGCTTGCCCTGGTTACCCCCCTTGGCCGCCTCGACCCCGTCGCCGCCCTGCGGGAGGGCTGGCGGGCCTTCTGCTTGGCCCCCTGGCCCTTTGTGGGCTTTTCCCTGCTGCTCAATGCCCTGGTGGTGCTGGCTTCGCTGCTGCCGGTTCTGGGCACCCTGGCCAGCCTGGTGCTCACCTTTTGGGGGTCGGTGGGGCTCTATCGGGGCGCCTGGTGTGCCCTGGAGGGGCGCCGCCCGGATTGGAGATGTTTCAGCCGCTGGGATGGGGGCGCCGTCACCAGGATCTTTCTGGCGGGTTTGCTGATTTCTGCCCTTTGTTTGTTGGTGGTGATACCGGCCCTGGTGCTTGGGGTGGGCCTGTGGTGGATTAAGGAGGCCCTGGTGTTGCTGCCGGCCCTGGCGGCGTTGTTGGGCTTGGTGTTGCTCAGCTGTAGTCAGCAGTTTCTGCAGCCGGTAATGCTTTTTGAAGAAACTGATCCGTTTCAGGCCATGGGCCGCAGCCATCGGGTGCTTACCAGCCAATGGCAGAGACTTTTGGAGCTGATCACCATTTTGTTTCTGCTCGGGTTGGCCGGGATATTGGCCCTGGGGGTGGGGGTATTTGTGGCCCAGCCCCTGGTGGCCTGTGTGCAAATTGCCGCCTTCCGCCAGCTGTTTGGCGAGCAAGACCGCACCGGCGTAATGGCGGCCTAAAAGCTGGGGGGCCCGCCGCTGAGCAGCCCAAAGGCGGCCAATCCCACCAGGGTGAGCAGCGCCTGGGCCAGGCGGCTCACCAGCATCCCTGCCACCACCGCCAAACCCACCTGCAGGGACCGCCCCAGGGAGCCAGAGGAGGCAAACAATTCGCCGAGGCTGGCCCCCAGCAGTGGCCCCAGCAGGGCCCCCAGCAGCGGCCCCCCCACGGGCAGGCTGGGCAATAGCCCCAACACGCCCACCAGCAAACCAATGCCGGCGCCGATGTAAGCCCAGCGGCTGGCCCTCAGCTTGGCGGCCCCCAGCCACACCCCGAGGGCATCGGCCCCCCAGCCCAACACCAAAATCACCAGGGCGGCGGCCAGGCAGGGCCAACCCGCCGCCCAGCCCACGGCCCAGCACCACAGCCCAGCCCCGAGGGGCAGCAGGATCAAGCCCGGCAGCACCGGCAGCACCACCCCCGGCAGGGCCACCAGCTGGATCAAGAACGCCAGCCACCAGGCGGCGGCCAGGGGTAGGGGAAAGGCCATCAGGTTTCCAGCTCCTGGCGTTCGGCCAGCCGCAACTTGGCGGACCGGGAACGGGGGTTCAGGGCTTCCTCTTCCGCATCAGCAATCAGCGGCTTGCGGCTAAGCACCCGCAGGCGGGGGTCTGCCTTGAAGTGGTTTTTCACCAGGCGATCCTCGAGGGAATGGAAGCTGATCACCGCCAGGCGTCCCCCCGGTTCCAGCCAGGCGGGGGCCTGGTCCAGCAGTTGTTCCAGCACCCCCAACTCATTGTTCACGCCAATGCGCAGGGCCTGGAAGCTGCGGGTGGCGGCGTGGATGCGGCCATGGCGTTGTTTGGGCGGGTAGCAACCGGCGATGGCATAGGCCAGGGCGGCGGTGCCCCGTTCCCCGTGGTTCCAGGGGCGTTCGGCCACCAGCTTGCGGGCGATGCGGCGGGCCAGGCGCTCTTCCCCGTAGTTAAAGAGCAGATCAGCCAGTTCGGTTTCGCTGAGGCGATCGAGCAGGGCGCCGGCGGTTTCGCCGCCCCCTTGGGGGTTCATCCGCATGTCGAGGGGGCCATCGGTGCGGAAGCTGAAGCCCCGTTCCGGCACATCCAGCTGGGGGCTGCTCACCCCCAGGTCCGCCAGCACCGCCAGCAGCGGTTCCGTTGGCTGGTAGGCGGCGAAGTTGCTTGCTACCAGCTGCACCCGCCCCGGGAAGCGGCCCAGCTCGGCGCTGGCGGCGGCCAGGGCGGCGGGGTCCTGGTCGAGGCCGATTAACCGCCAACCGGGGTGGGCCTCCAGCAACAGGGCGCTGTGGCCGCCGCCGCCCACGGTGGCGTCTAGCAGTACCCCCTCGGCGGGCAGGGGGGCAAAGGCCTCCAGCACCTGGGCCGGTAGTACGGGCCGGTGCTCAAAGGCGGGGTTGGGGGGTGGGGAGGGGCTGTTCAGGGGAATTGGCCTTGCTGAATGCAGTGCGGTTTCCAGCTCCTTCCTAGGATCAGCGCAGCTATCGCCTCGGCCCATGACGCAGCTGGAAACGCGCACCGAGCCGATGGTGCTGAATTTTGGCCCCCACCACCCCTCGATGCACGGGGCCTTTCGACTGGTGGTCACCCTCGATGGTGAGGACGTGGTCGACTGTGAACCGGTGATCGGTTACCTGCACCGGGGGGTGGAGAAAATCGCCGAAAGCCGCACGAATGTGATGTTCGTGCCCTACACCAGCCGCTGGGATTATGCCGGGGGGATGTTCAACGAGGCGATCTCGGTGAATGCCCCAGAGCGGCTTGCCGATGTGAAGGTGCCGCGGCGGGCCAGCTACATCCGGGTGTTGATGCTGGAGCTCACCCGCATCGCTAACCATTTGCTTTGGCTTGGTCCATTCCTGGCGGATGTGGGCGCCCAAACGCCTTTTTTCTACATCTTCCGGGAGCGGGAGATGATCTACGACCTCTGGGAGGCTGCCACCGGCCAGCGGATGGTGAATAACAACTATTTCCGCATCGGTGGCGTGGCGGCAGATTTGCCCTATGGCTGGCTGGAAAAGTGTGAAGATTTTTGTAATTGGTTTGCCGTTAAGGTGGATGAATACGAAAAGCTAATCACCAACAATCCGATCTTCCTGCGCCGGATTGAGGGCTTAGGGATAATCACCAAGGAGCAGGCAATTAATTGGAGCCTCTCCGGGCCGATGCTGCGGGCTTCTGGGGTGCCCTGGGACCTGCGCCGGGTGGATAACTACGAGTGCTATGCAGATTTTGATTGGGATGTGGCCACGGCCACGGAGGGTTGTTGTTATGCCCGCTATCGGGTGCGCATTCAGGAGATGCGTGAATCACTGAAGATCCTGCGCCAGGCCCTCAAGCAGATCCCCGGTGGACCCACTGAAAACCTCGAGGCCCGCCGCCAGTTGGAAGGAAAGACCAGTGAGTTCTACGGCTTTGACTATCAGATCGTCGCCAAGAAGGTGGCCCCCACCTTTAAGATTCCCAATGGTCAGCTTTATACTCGGCTGGAATCCGGCAAGGGTGAACTGGGGGTATTCATCATTGGCAACAACGATGTAACCCCCTGGCGTTGGAAGATCCGGGCAGCGGATTTCAATAATCTGCAGATCTTGCCCCACTTACTTAAGGGGGTAAAGGTGGCAGATATCATGGCGATCCTGGGCTCAATTGATGTGATTATGGGCTCGGTGGATCGCTAAGGGGGAGTTATTTTGCTGCCGCTTAATCCCCCCCAGAAGCCGCCCCTAAAAGACGAATATTTATTGCTATGCCGCACGGTGCGTTTTGGCGACACTGATGCGGCTGGGGTGATGCATTTCCACCAGCTGTTGCGCTGGTGCCATGAGGCTTACGAAGAGAGCCTCGAAAAGTTCGGCATCGCCGCCGCCGAGCTCTTCCCCCGGCCTGGGGCCCCCCCGGCCCTGCTGCTGCCGATCGTGCATTGCAGCGCCGATTACCGGGCGCCTTTGGTGTGTGGTGATCCTTTGACCATCCAGCTGCAGCCCCGGGCCCTGGATTCCACCGCCTTTGAGGTGAGCTATGGCTTCAGCTCCGGCGGCCAGCCGGTGGCCCAGGGGCTCACCCGCCACGTGTGCTTGGGCGCCAGCGACCGGCGGCGGGCGCCGTTGCCGGAGACGATTGGTCGCTGGCTTGAGGAGTCAGCCCTAGCTTGAGCCGATGACCAGCCTTGCTGTCATTCGCCAACGCAGCCACAGCCGTCGCCTGGCGACGTTGCGCGAGGGCATTGCTGGCTTGCTGCCGCAGCATCCGGGGGCAGAGGTATGGCTGTTTGGCTCCCTAGCCCGGGGCGACTGGGATGCTTTTTCTGATGTGGATCTGTTGGCGGTTGCCCCCACGCCCCCCTTGGCCGATGCCCTTGCCGATGCGCTGCTGGCTGAAAGCCTGGCGGACGACGTGATCGCCCTCAGCCAGAGCCGTTGGCAGAGCCTGCGGGGTGGGGAAGACCCCTATTGGCGGGCCATTGGCCGGGAAGCCCTGCGCCTGGATCAGCCATGACCCCGAGGGTGGAGGCCTGGATGCGGCAGGCTGAGAGCGACATGGCCGTGGCCCGGCTAAGTGCCGAGCAAGGTTTTCATTCCCAAGCTTGTTATCACGCTGGCCAAGCGGCTGAAAAAGCGCTTAAGGCCGTATTGGTGGCGGCTGGCAGCACACCTCCTTACAGCCATTCCCTTGATCGGTTGGTGGAGGCTCTGGCTGATCTGGGCTTAAACATGGGTCCCCTACGGCAGCTGCATCTCAAGGCCTTGAGCCGTATGAACACTGAAACCCGTTACCCCCATGGGGATGAGGCCCCCGCTGATCTGTTTGATACCAACGACAGCGGGCCTGCACTCTCAATGGCAACAATCGTGCTTGAGCACATTCAATCGACCTTGGCGGCAGGTTGAAGGCCTTGGGCGTTTAGGGCCCAGGTTTGCCAGCGTTGGCGTTCCCATTTGCCCTGGGCGTTGCTAGCCAACACGGGGCATAGAAACCAGGTTTTTGGTCGTTCCGCTGGGGGCAGGGCCGCTGCCCTGGCACGGAGGTTGGCCAGCGCCGCTGGGCCGTCTGCGGCGCTGCTGGGCCGCACCAGCGCCCCTAGGCGTTGGCCCCATTCAGGATCCGGTAGCCCCACCACCAGCAGGGCCGCCACGCCGGGGGTCTCGGCCAGGGCTGCTTCGATCTGTTCGGGAAACACCGTGGCGCCACCGCTGTTGAGGGCCCCATCCAGTCGACCAAGCACCTGCAATCCCTGTTGGTTGAGGGAGCCGGCATCGCCGCTACTCCACCAGCCGCTGGCATCGGCAAACGGTTGCACCTGGGGTCCCGCCAACCAGCCTGGACTCAGCCGCTGGCAGCGCACCTGGATCGCCTGGTGGCTGGGGTCGATTTGCAAGCTCACATCCGCCAGGGGGTGGCCGCAGCCGTTGGTTCCTGCCAGGAAGGCTGCGGGATCCAAGGCCGCCACCATCGCTGCTGTTTCCGTGGCGCCATAGCAAGGGGCCAGCCGCAATTGGCGCTGCCGGGCTTGCTCAGCCAGCGCTGGGTTCAGCCCCGCTCCCCCCACCCAGATCAGCGCAAAACCCTGGAGCCAGGCCACCCCGCTGGGATCAGCCAGCAGCCTTTGCAGTTGGGTGGGCACCAGCGACAGCAGAAACTCACGGCCCTGAAATTCCCGACTGCTGGCTTGGTGTTCCAGCAGTTCTGCCGGTTGTTTCAGTTGCTCTGGGCTCAGCTCCAGCAGCGGCACCCCCCATGCCCGCGCCCGCACCTGGGGCATCAGCCCCCCCATGTGGTGGCCCGGCAGCGGATTAACCACGGCCACCCGTTCGGGGTCTAGGCCAATTTGACGCAGCCAAGCCCCACAGCTGACGGCGGCGGCCTCCAGGTGGCTGAGCGGTTGCAGGCACCAACGCCGGCCCCTTTGGCTGCCACCGCCACTGCCACCCCCACTGCTGCCGCCACTGCCGATTACCAGTCCTGGACCCTGCGGCAGCTCTTGGCAGGCGGCCAAGGCCCGTTCACCAGCCCCCCGTTCCTGGGGTGAGCTCAGCAGTTGCCACATTTACCGGCTGGCCTTAGCGACCATTCTTCACGAAGCTGGTAGAGCTTGGTCCTAGCGGGGCCATGGCCAGGGCCGCTGCCCACACCCGGCCAGGGTCGGCACTGGCCAGGTCGCCCCTGGCCCCCCAGCCGGGGGCCAGGCCGGGGGCGCAGGGGGTGGGGCCAGCCGCCTGCAGGGCCGCTGAGTGGGCCAGTAATCGTTGGCTGATGCCTGTGCCCAGGGCGGTGCTCACCATCGCCCGGGGCTGGCCCGCCACGAAGGCCCGCAGCAGCGGCCGCGGGTCTCCTTCCAGCGCCGGGCGATGCACCCGCCAACCGGGCCAGTGGGGGGGCAAGCCGGCGGGGTCCCGCAGGGATTCATCGAGGGCCACGGGCAGTAAACGAGCCAGCTGCAGCAGGCCTTCGTGGTCGCCCGGCGCCAGGGGCTGCTCCAGCCATGCCAGGCGCGGCTCCTGGCGCAGGCGCTCTGCCCAGCGGCCGGCGCTGGCCCGATCCCAGCCGCCGTTGGCATCCAGCCGCAGGCGACCCGTGTCAGGCAACAGGGCTAAAAGCGACTCCAGCACCGCCCGTTCGCTGGCCTCCGACTCGGTGGCCACTTTCCATTTGAGCGTTATGTGAGGGCCTGCCGCCGCCAGGGCTCGATCCAGGGCCGGTAGGGCCGCCGCCCCGGCGGGCAGCAGCCAGGCTGAGGGCGGTGCCGGCAGCCAACCGCCCTGGGCGGCGCTGCCCAGCCCCTGCAGTTCGGCCAAGGCCAGCCCCAACCCGAAGGCCAGGGGCCCCGGCAGCTGGGGTAGTTTCCCCTCCAGCTGCCCCTGCTCCAGGGTTTCCCCCAACTGGGCGATGGCATCCCTGCAGGCGGGCCAAGCGGCCGCCAGGGGCGTCACCTCCCCCCAACCGAGGCGCCCCGCTGGGTCGCTGAGCTTGAGCAGCCAGCCCCGCCGTTCAGCCATGGCCCCATGGGCGGTGACCAGGGCTTGGGGCAAGCGAAATTGAAAAGGCCGCCAGGCCAGTTGGAGCGGCCCCAGGGCCGTCATCGGCCCAGCAACAGCGGGCCCAGGGCCAGCCCCATAGCCAGCCCCAGGCCATTGAGGGCTTGAAAGCGCAGGGCCAGGAATTTGCTGCCGATGATCCGTTCCGGGCGGTGGTGCTGGCTGCCCAGCAGGCGGATCAGGGCGAGGCCGGCAGGTAAACCAATCACCCCTAGCAGGGCGCTAGGGGGCCAGGCGCCATTCAGCACCGGAGCCCATTGCAGGGCCAGGCAGCCGGCCACAAACCAGGGCACCAGGGCGGCGGCCCGGCCGGAGCCCAGCTGCACCACCGGGGAACGTTTGCCGTTGGTGGCGTCCTCCTCCACCTGGTGAAAGTGGGAGCAAAACAGCACCAGGCTGGTGGCCAGGGCCGGGCCCGAGCCCAGCTCCAGGGCCTGGCCCCAGGGGATGGCGGCGGGGCCCGGGCCGCCGTTGGCCCCGAGGGCGAGCAGGGCGGCGGCGGTGGCTAAGGGGCCAAAGGCCAGCCAGCAGAGCGGTTCCCCCAGCCCCCGATAGCCAAGGCGGAAAGGGGGGCCCTGGTACAGGTAACCGATGGCGCAACAGGCCAGCACCAGCAGCAGCACGGCGATCTGACTGCGGCTGGCCACCAGGGCCATCAAGCCCAGGCCCCCCAGCAGGCAGAGGTTTGCGGCTAGGGCCACCCGGTCGCGGCGGCCGGTGAGGTTTACGAGCGAATGGGGTTTGCCGTGGGTGTCCACACCGGTGTCGGCATCGAACACGTCATTGGCCAGGTTTTCCCAGGCCAGCAGCAGCACCGCCGCCAGCAGAAACAAGCCCAGTTGCCCCCAATGGGGGCTGATCCCCTGGCCCAGGAGCGCGCCGGTGGCCAGGAGAGCCGGCATCACCGCCACGGAGTACATGGGCCATTTGATCGCCGCCTTCCAGAGGGCGTAACGGCTTGCGACGACCTGGGGCTCAGCCATGGGTGCCGGTGGCGACTGGTGACGGAGGGCCCATACATTTGAGCAGTCTCCCGGCACGGCGGTGTCGTCTTCCCCTTCATTTACAGACCTGCTGGCCTTGGCCCAGGCCCAGGCGGCGCCGCTGGAGGACGAGGGCATCCTCAGCCTTGCCCTGGCCGTGGCGCCGGTGGATCCCTTGCGGGCCCTCGCTTTTTTGCCGTCATCAGCCCCTTTCAAGGCCCTTTGGGATGGCGCCCCTGGCCTCTGTTTGGCTGCCACCGGTGTGGCCCAGCACCTCGAACTGAGTGGCCCCCGCCGCTTTGAACTGGCCCAGCGCTTTAGCCAATTGACCCTGGGTCGCTTGGGGGCAGGGCCCCATCCGGGCCCCCCCCAGGCGCGGCCGCGGGTGTGGCTGGCTTTCTCCTTTTTTGATGGGCCCCTGGGGGAGGGCCCCCACCCGGTACCGGGGGTGCGGGCGGTGTTACCCCGCTGGCAACTCAGCCGCCAGGGCGGCCACAGTTGGTTGCGCCTGCAGCGGCGCCTGGGGGGGGAGGTGACGCCGCGGGTGGTGGCGGAGGAACTCTGGGACCAGGCCCAACGGCTGGCGACGCTTCCCCCGGCTTTACCCCTCGCCCCAGCGCCCCGGGTGCTCAGCCGATCCCCCTGGCAGGGGGCCTACCAACGGGCCATGGGCCAGGCCCTGGAGTTGGTGGAATCTGGCCAGCTGCGCAAGTTGGTGTTGGCGGTGCGCCAACAGTTGCTGCTGGATGCCCCCCTTGATCCGCGCCTGCTGCTGGAGGGCCTTCGCCATGGCCAGGCGGGTAGTTGCCGGTTCCTTTGGGCCCAGGGGGAGGGGGGGGCCGCCCTGGTGGGGGCCTCCCCCGAACGGCTGCTCACGGTGCGCCAGGGCCAGCTGCGTTGCGATGCCCTGGCGGGTACGGCATCGCCTGGGGAACCGGCGGAGGCCCTGCTGCATTCGGTGAAGGATCGCCATGAGCACGAGCTGGTGGTGGAGGCGATCACTGCGGTGCTCCAGGGGCAGGGCCTGGCCCCGCGGCGGCCCCGCCACCCCCGCCTGGCCCGCCACGGGCCCCTGCGCCACCTGCACACGCCGATCACCGCTGAATTGCGCGGTCAGCACCCCTTGGCGCTGGCGGAGGCCCTGCATCCCACCCCTGCGGTGGCGGGCTTGCCCCGGCGGGAGGCCATGGGCTGGCTGCGCAGCCTGGAACCCTTTGAACGGGGGGCCTATGCGGCGCCGATTGGCTGGATCGATAGCGCCGGGGATGCCGAGCTGCGGGTGGCGATCCGCAGTGGGGTGCTGCGGGGCAATGAATTGGAACTCACGGCCGGGGCCGGTTTGGTGCGGGGCTCCCAGCCCGAGCGGGAACTGCAGGAGGTGGCCCTCAAGCTCGAGGTGTTGCAGCAGCAGCTCAGCCTCAGGCCAAATTCGGCCGCAGCAACTCTTCCTGGGTGAGATCAGCCAAGGGGATGCCCCCGAGGCGTTCCACCTCGCGCACGCCGGTGGGACTGGTCACGTTGATTTCACTGAGCCGGTCGCCGATCACATCGATCCCCACAAAGAAAAGCCCCGCCTCCCGCAGGGCTGGCGCCAGTTCGGCGCAGATCTGGCGTTCCTGGTCGGTTAATTCCGTGGCTTCCGGTTCGCCGCCCACCGCCAGGTTGCTGCGGAATTCGCCGGCTTTGGGTTTGCGATTTACGGCCCCCAGCGGTTTTCCATTCACCAACAGGATCCGCTTGTCGCCGGCGATCACCGCCGGCAGGAAGGCCTGCACCATCACCGGCAGTTGCTGCTGATTGGTTACTAACTCCAGTAGGGCCCCCAGCCCCGGCGCCTGGGCGTTAGTGCGGATCACCCCTTGGCCGGCCCGGCCCCCCAGGGGTTTAAGCACCACCTCGCCATGGCTTTCGGCAAAGGCGCTGAGATCGGCCACATGGCTACTCACCAGGGTGGGCGCCATCAGGTGGGGGAAGCGCAGGGCGCCGAGTTTCTCGTTCCAGGCCCGCAGGCTGGCGGGGCGGTTGAGCACCTGCACCCCCTGGCGTTCCCCCAGCTCCAGCAGGTGGGTGCCGTAGAGGTAGGCCTCGTCCACCGGTGGGTCCTTGCGCATCCACACCCGCGGGAAGTGGCTGAGCGGCAACCATTGGGGATCCCCCAGTTGATACCAGGGTTCCGCTTGGATCGGCTGGGCCCGCACCCGGGGGCCGCCGCTGCCGGCGGCCAGGTCGGCCAGGTTGCAAACCCAGAGCTCCTGGCCGGCCCGCTGGGCGGCCTGCATAAGGGCAACGCTGCTGTCCTTTTCCGGCCGCAGCCGCTCTACGGGATCAACAACAAATAACTGGCGACTCATTGGGGCGGCCCTCCGGATTTAGGCCAGGAGGCCATCAAGTTCCCCTGACCGCTCCAGGGCGTAAAGGTCGTCGCAGCCCCCCACGTGGTGGCCGTTGATAAAGGTTTGGGGCACGCTGCGGCGGCCGTTGCTTTTGGCTGCCATTGCCGCCCGGGCGGCCTCATCGCCATCGATGGCGTGCTCGACGTAGCTCACCCCCTTGCGGTCGAGCAGTTGTTTCGCCCGAATGCAGAAGGGACAGGACCGCCAGGTGTAGATCTCCACGGAGGCGGTCATAGGTTCAGAACAGCTGTGAACAGATCCTAGGCAGCACCGTCGTTCCGCCTCGCTGATACGGTCGGAGTAGCTGTGGCCTGCTGCACCGGTGCTCGATCTCACCGATTTCAAACGCGACCTCTCTGAGCTCACCGACCGCCTGGGCCATGCCCAGGACTGTCTTTGACGTACCGGCCCTAAACGCCCGCCAACGGGATCTGGAGCAGCTGGCGGCCCAGCCGGATTTTTGGGATGACCAGCAAAATGCCCGCAAGCAAATGCGGCAGCTGGATGATGTGAAGGCTCAACTCGAGCAGCTGCGCCTCTGGCGGGCCGCCATTGACGATGGCTGCGCCACCTTGGAGCTCTACGAGTTAGAACCCGATGGGGGCTTGCTAGAGGAGTCCTACGGGGAGTTACAGATCCTGAAGCAGGCCCTGGACCGCTGGGAGTTGGAGCGCTTGCTGAGCGGCACCTACGACCAAGAGGGCGCAGTGATCACGATCAATGCCGGCGCCGGCGGCACCGATGCCCAGGACTGGACGCTGATGTTGATGCGCATGTACACCCGTTGGGCGGAGGCCCATGGCATGAAGGTGGCCGTGGCTGAACTCTCCGAGGGGGAAGAGGCGGGGGTGAAGAGCTGCACCCTGGAGGTGGAGGGGCGTTATGCCTACGGCTATCTGCGCAATGAAAAGGGCACCCACCGGCTGGTGCGAATTTCCCCCTTTAATGCCAACGACAAACGCCAAACAAGCTTTGCCGGGGTGGAAATCATGCCGCTGCTGGATGAGGAGGTGAAGCTCGACATCCCAGACAAGGACCTGGAAATCACCACCAGCCGTTCCGGCGGTGCCGGCGGTCAAAACGTCAACAAGGTGGAAACCGCCGTGCGGATTTTGCATGTGCCCACGGGCCTGGCGGTGCGCTGCACCCAGGAGCGTTCCCAGTTGCAAAATAAGGAAAAAGCGATGGCTTTACTGAAGGCCAAGTTGATGGTGATCGCCCAGGAGCAAAGGGCAGCAGAAATCGCCGACATCCGCGGCGACATGGTGGAAGCGGCCTGGGGCAATCAGATCCGCAACTATGTGTTTCACCCCTATCAGATGGTGAAGGACCTGCGCACGGCGGAGGAAACCACCGATGTGCAGGGGGTGATGAATGGCGACCTGGACCCCTTCATCCAGGCTCTGCTGCGCCAAGGGGTTGATGCCGTTACCGAGGAACTTCCATGAGCCCCAGCAGAAACCCGCCAGGCAGCGGCCCCAGCACCCCGCCAGCCCATGCCCCCACCACTCCTTCAGCGCCAGCGCCACCGCCGAGTTTCGTGAAGCTGGCCATGCGCAACATGGTGCGTAAGGGCAGCCAAAGCCTGCTGCATTTGGGACTCACAGCCCTTGGCTTAATTGGGGTCCTGTTGTTGCTGGCCTGGTTTGGCCGGCCCCAGTTGCCGGGATGAGCCCTTTGTCCCTGTCCTCGTCCCTGTCCTCGCCCCCGCCCTCGCCCCTGCCAGCTCTGGATTTGGCCTATGGGGCGCCGGAGTCGGGGCCCTGGGGCGATCCCGTTGGGGAGGAGCGCTGGCAGGCTTTGCTTTGCCACTGGCTCGCTGACCTGCGGCCGGAACTGCCCGCTGGCCTGCGGGCCCCGGCCTACAGCCTCGGCCTGCAGTTTTGTGATGACGCCAGCATTGCCGCCCTGAATGGCACCTGGCGCCAGAAGCCTGGGGCCACCGATGTGCTCGCCTTTGCCGCCCAGGAGGGGGGGCCAGACCAACCCCAGCCGCTGCCGCCGGGGGAGCCCCTGGAGTTGGGCGACATCGTGATCTCCATCGAGACTGCCGCCCGCCAGCGGGATCCAGCCCTGGGCTTGGACCAGGAACTGTTGTTTCTGGCCAGCCATGGCCTGTTGCATCTGTTGGGCTGGGATCACCCCGATGACCAGCAGTTGGCGGCGATGCTTGAGCGCCAACAGCGCTTGCTGGCGCTTTCGCCCTTGAACCTTTCGCCAGCGGAGATCGGCGGTAACGTGCCGTCACCCTGACCTGGGCTGCCCAGTCCGTTTGGATGACACAGCTGGTGACCTCAGAGCTAGAACCCTCGGAACAAGTGCCCCGGCGCCTGCGGGCCTGGCAGGTGGCCCGGGATCTGCCGGCCAGCTTTCGCTATGCCGCCCAGGGGCTCGGATATGCCTTTGTTAGCCAACGCAATTTCAGGATCCATCTGGCCACGGGCCTTGTGGTGTTTGGCCTTGCCCTTTGGCTGCAGCTTTCGGTGGATCGCCTGGCGGTGTTGGTGCTCACCGTGGCGGCGGTGTTGGTGCTGGAACTGCTGAATACGGCCACCGAAGCGGTGGTGGACCTGGCGGTGGGTCGGCGTTTCCATCCCCTCGCCCGCATTGCTAAGGACTGTGCGGCGGCGGCGGTGCTGGTGGCTGCCCTGTCATCGCTGATGATCGCCCTACTGCTCTTGGTGCCGCCCCTGTTGCTGCGGCTTGGACACTGATGTTGCTGGTGCTCGATAACTACGACAGCTTCACCTTCAATTTGGTGCAGTATCTGGGCGAGCTGGCCGCCACCTACCCGGTTGCCGCCGAGCTGCGGGTGGAACGCAATGATGCCCTCAGCCTTAGCCAAATCGCAGCGTTGAAGCCAGCGGCGATCCTGATCTCCCCGGGCCCTGGCACCCCTGAGGATTCGGGTGTTTGCCGGGAGGTGTTGCGGGAATTGGGGCCGCTGGTGCCCACCCTTGGGGTTTGCCTGGGCCACCAGGCCCTGGCCCAGGTGTATGGCGGTCGGGTGGTGCGGGCGCCGCAGCTCATGCATGGCAAAACCTCGCCGGTGCACCACAGCGGCCAAGGGGTATTTGCCGGTCTGCCGGAGCCGCTTACCGCCACCAGATACCACTCGTTGATTGCCGAGCGGGAGAGCCTGCCCGACTGCCTAGAAGTAACCGCCTGGCTGGAGGACGGCATGGTGATGGGTTTACGCCACCGTCAATATCCCCACCTGCAGGGGGTGCAGTTTCACCCGGAGAGTGTGCTCACCCAGGCCGGCCACCAATTGCTAGCCAATTTCCTCTCCTGCGCCCCAGGCCCCCTGGCCTAGGCCAGCACTGCTAGGTTCCCAACACTTTGCTCACGGCCATGCAGCGCCAGAAGCTTCTGCCCTGGCTCGGGGCCGTTGGATTGGCCTTGGCCCTCCCCACCGCCGCCACTTCTGCTGGTGCTGCTGGGGGTGGCGGCGTCACCATCACCAGCTATGGCCACAGTGCCCTGCTGATCCAGGGGGGCGGCAGCACGGTGCTGGTGAATCCCTTCAAGGCGGTGGGCTGTGCCGCCGGGCTGTCGGAACCAAGGGTTTCCGCCGATGTGGTGCTGGCTAGCAGCCGCCTGCGGGATGAGGGGGCAGCGGTGGCCAGCGGCCGTTTTCTGGCGACGCCCGGTTCCTACAAGGTGGCCGGTTTGCGCATTGAGGGTTTTGCCGCCCCCCATGACCGGGTAGGAGGCCGTCGCTTTGGCAATGGCGTGATCTGGCGCTGGCGCCAGGGGGGCCTGGAATTTGCCCACCTGGGTGGCACGGCGGCAGCGCTCAAGCCGGAAGACCTGGTGCTGCTGGGGCGCCCCGATGTGTTGATCATCGGTGTGGGCGGTGGCGCCAAGGTGTACGACGGCGCCGAAGCGGCGGCGGTGGTCAACCAACTCAACCCCCGGCTGGTGATCCCAGTGCAGTACGTGCGCAGTGGTGCGGCCCCCAAGGACTGTGACCAGAGCGGGATTAAACCGTTCCTTGACGCCCTTCCGGGCACCCCTTCCCAAAGGGTGGGTCGTGGGCTCTCCCTGACCCCCCCCCTCGGCGATACAACCAAAATTGAACTAATGCCCTGAATATGGTCGCCCTCCGGGGTGATCGCCATGGCCCGTGTGTTTTGGGAGCAGCGCCGGCAGATCGGTTGCTGCCTGGCGTTACAGGGGGCCCTGGTGGGTCTGCTTTCCCTGGGCTTCCTCGAGGGGGCCCGTCAACCCTTCGAGGGCGCCATAGGCAGCCCAGAACTGTTGCATCTGGCTGAGGGTGCCCACACTCACCCTTAGGGCGCCATCGATCAAGGGCTTGCCAGCCATGGATCGCACCAGAATGCCCCGGTGGCGCAGGCCCTTTTCCATGGCCGCCACCCCCAGTTTTGGCCAAATCAAGAGGTAATTGCCCCCTGCGCTGTGGTGGCGCACCGTGGTGGCCCCCAGCTGGGCTTCCAGCCAGGCCTTAGCCCCTAGTACTTCGGCCACGTAGCTATCCACGTAGGCCTGGTCTTTGAGGGCGGCAAAGGCGGCGGTCACGGCAAAGCTGTTGATGTCGTAGGGGCCGGTGACCCGCTCCAGCCGCTCCACCACCGGGGCGGCCCCAATGGCAAAGCCCATGCGCAGGCCCGCCAAACCAGCGGTTTTGGCCAGGGAGCGCAGCACCAGCAGATTGGGGGTGGCTTGGAAATCTGCCAGGGGCAGCACGCTGTCTCCGGTAAAGGCCTCATAGAGCTCATCCACCACGATCAGGGTTTGGGGGGCGAGGGCTGCCAGCTCCAGGATGTGGTGGGGGGCGAGCCGGCTGCCGGTGGGGTTATTTGGATTACAGAGCAGTAGTAGCCGCGGCTGCTGGCTGGTGAGGGCGGAGCGGATCGCCTCCAGGGGGAAGCGAAACGCGTCGCCTTCGTAGGGAATCGCCTCGATCGCCATGCCCTGCATCTGGGCACAGGGGGTGTAGTAGCCAAAGCTGGGACTGGTGGTGAGCAGCAGATCATTGGCTGCCCCATAGGCGTGAAAAGTGGCGTGAATGGCCGCGTCTACACCGTTAAACAAACCCACCTGGGCAGGGGCCAAGGGCACTGCCAGGCCAGCTGCCGTGAGATTTGCCAGCAGCGCCTCCCGCAGCCCGTTGTATTCGGGATAGATGGCGTAGTGATGGGCAGGGACGGCGCGGATGGCTTCCACTACCAGGGGGCTGGGCCCCACGGTGTTTTCGTTGAAGTCCAGGCGCAGCAAACCCCGGCGACCCTCCAGGGGGGCGCTGTAGGTGTGGAGATTTTCCACCTCGGGGCGGGCCGAAGGGGGTGCCTGGGGAGCGGTGGATCGATCCATGCCACGACGCTAGGTTGCGGGCGCCGCCATGGGCATTAATGGGAAATAATTGCTTCCCAATTCAACATTGCGGCCTTACGTTCTATGCCCCAGCGATAGCCTCCAAGGGTTCCGGAGGCTCGAATTAGTCGATGGCACGGAATTAGGTAGCCAATCGGATTCTTGCCTGCGGCATTTCCTACGGCTCTAACTGCAGTGGGGTGGCCAATTGTTTCGGCGATAATTTGATAGGTTGTTGTTTTACCAAAGGGAACTTTCAGGAGGGCGCTCCAAACTTTAAGTTGAAAATCTGTTGCCTTTACAATGTGTATTGCTGGGGGTTTGTCTGGGCGGATTGACGGAGTAAATATTCTCGCGGCCAGGGCTGCGATGGCGATTTTGTCGTTGAGGATTTCAGCGAGGGGCCAGGACCGTTGGAGATTTTGCTTGGCGGTTGCCAGCTCAGCATTATTAAAAAAATCAAGGCTGCAAATGCCCCGGCCAGTGGTGGCGATAAAAGCATCGCCAAAGGGGGTTTTGTGGATTCCGTAGTGAATTTGTAGGTCTACTTCTGCCCTTGCCCTTGATCTATCTGCTTTTATTATCAGCTCACCTCCGCTCACATCCTTTCCAAGCTGGGGATACCCAGCAGGCCGAGGCCGAGCCGCAGGGTGTCGGCGCTGAGGCGGCAGAGGGCGAGGCGGCAGCTGCGGGCGGGTTCCTCGGCCTTGAGCACTGGCACTTGATCGTAGAAGCGGTTGAAAATCTGGGAAAGTTCAAATAGATAATTGCAGAGTCGATTTGGCAACAGGTCTGCCTCCACTTCGGCGATCACCGCATCAAATTGCAGGAGCTGGCGCACCAGGCTCCATTCCTGCGCTTCGCTAAACACCAACTTGTCCGGGAAGGCCACTAGGTCGCCCCCCTTGCGGGCGATGCCCTGGATGCGCACCACCGCATAGAGCAGGTAGGGGGCGGTGTTGCCCTGGAGGGCGAGCATGCGGTCGAAACTAAACTGATAGTTGGTGATCCGGTTAGTGCTGAGGTCGGCGTATTTCACCGCCCCTAGACCCACGGTGGTGGCCACTTCCTGGATGAAACTTTCCGTTTCAGTGCGTTCTTCCTCCTGGAGGCGCCGCCGCAGGTCGGCCTCGGCCCGTTCCACCGCCCCATCGAGCAGATCCCTGAGCCGCACGGTGTCGCCGGCCCGGGTTTTTAGCTTTTTGCCGTCGGCGCCCTGCACGAGCCCGAAGGGCACGTGTTCCAAAGCGACAGCGGCCGGTCGCCAACCGGCCCGCTCGGCCACCTGGAAAACGGCGGCGAAATGACTGGCCTGGCCGGCATCCGTTACATAAATCACCCTGCCGGCCCCATCACCATCAGCCCCGAGCCGATAGCGGATGGCGGCCAGGTCGGTGGTGGCGTAGTTGAAACCGCCATCGCTTTTTTGCACGATCAGCGGCATCGGTTTGCCCTCCTTGCCGGTAACCCCCTCCAGGAACACACAGCGGGCCCCGTCATCGGTAACCAGCAGCCCGGATTTATCAAGGTCATCAACTACGGCCTGGAGCCGTGGGTTGTAAAACGATTCGCCCCGTTCGCTCAGTTGGATATTTAGGCGGTCGTAGATCTTTTGGAATTCCCGGCGCGACTGGTCGCAGAGCAGCCCCCAGGCCTTCAGCGAGATTGGGTCGCCCCCCTGCAGCTTCACTACTTCTTCGCGGGAGCTGGCCTGGAAAACTTCGTCGCTGTCGAAGCGTTGCTTGGCTTCGCGGTAGAAGGCCACCAGGTCGCCGAGATCTACGGCATCGGCGGTGTTTAGCGCCTCGGGGGCCACCTGTTTGAGGTGGGTAATCAGCATGCCGAACTGGGTGCCCCAATCCCCCACGTGGTTGAGCCGCAGCACCCGATGGCCGCGAAACTCCAGCACCCGCGCCAGGCAGTCGCCAATGATCGTGGAGCGCAGGTGGCCCACATGCATTTCCTTGGCGATGTTGGGGCTGGAGAAGTCAACGATCACTGGCCTGGGCTGATCGCCGCTGGGGAGGGGCGCCGGCTCCACACCGAGGCGCGGATCCCCCAGGCGCTCCCGCACCTGGGCCGCCAACAGTTCCGGCTTCAAGGTGAGGTTAATGAAGCCTGGACCGGCAATGGCCGCTGGTTGGCACAGGGCATTGAAGGCGGGATCGGTCGCCAGGGCGGCAACGATGGCCTCGGCGATGGGGCGGGGGGGCTGGCCAAGGGGTCGGGCCAAACTCAGGGCACCATTGGCCTGGAAATCACCAAACTCGGGCTTCGACGCCGGTCCCAGCTGGAGGTCCAACGGGCTGTCCGCGGCCCTGGCCTGTGCGCTTGCCTCGGGGAAGGCCAGGGCCAAGGCCGCCTGCAAGCGAGCGTTCAGGGCTTGTGCAACGGACAGCATGGGGTCGAGAGCCCGCAGCGGCGGCAGATGTGACTTTGATCATCGCGCCCGGCGGACGGACAGCCCTTAGATCATTCAGTCCGTTTTAGGCCCGGCTGTACTCAACTCCTCACTGGCTTCGAAGCTCATTAGGACATAGCGGAGGAGGCCGAGCGTGCTGAGGATCTGAACTATGTGTTGCTGGAAACTCTGACTGCGGTACACATCTGGAGCATTTGTCTTGTAGAGCTTGTGGGCGATTGAATGGGTAGGCAGCGTTTTGGTTGTGATATCGTTGGTGTGCAGATGGGCCAGCTGGTTAGAGGCTGCAAGCTCCAGATAATCGGCAACCCCAAACCCGTTGTCCATTTCACCAAAAGTCGTCTTCAATGCTGGTCTCAGCCATGGCAGTACCAAGCCCTTGAGCGAAATCAACAGGGTAGTAGGAACAATATCGGAGACAAAAAGTTTGCCCCCAGGTTTGAGTACCCGCGCTGCTTCAGCGAAGAATTGCTGCCGGCTCGGGAAATGGAAGATGCACTCAACCGCTGTTACTCGATCAAAGGAGTGATCTGGAAAGGGAAGCACACAGGCATCCCCCTGAACGAATTTAATTTGATTGCTAGGAGCTGGTTGGACAACCCTCCTCGCCCGGGCCAATTGGCGCTCTTCGATGTTTAGGCCCACGAGGTCAAGATTGTTGTAGCGCTCGTTCAAGCTTGCAAGCGTTCCCCCAAATCCACATCCCACATCGAGTATTCGCTGGCCAGATTCAATCCCTGCCATGGGAATAATTTTGTCAATCATGCTCTCTGCTGCTATGGCGAAATCCTCAGGGCTGCCATCCGCTTCAGAAGGATTCTGCCAATATCCCCAGTGCACATGGCGGCCAAAAGCCTTTAGGAAATCTGCGTTCCCAGCCTCAAGCAACTCTAGAACAGTGTCAAAATAAGGAAGATCAGCTTGGGTGTTCATTGTGTTCTGGGTTAATAGTCTGGGAAAATTGATGGTTTCTGGGTTGGAATAAGTTGACCTTTAATCTGATTGCAACCGTGGCCCTCCTCTGCCTCTGGGTCGGCTGCCGCTAATTTTAGTCATTTGTGACTAATTAACGCAGCCCGCCCTCAGCATTTGGCAGAAGCTAGATCCCTTGCTGGGGCAAGAGCTTTGCCCTTTGTCTTAAGGGGTTTTGGTGACTCATACCTGCGCCGTATTGCCAGCAAATCAGCCCCAGTCATGGGCGCAAATTGGCCTGGGAGCTGGAATACGATGGATTTGCTATCTGGCTGGTTAGGCATCTATCTAATCATGTATCTGACCAGGCAACGGTTTATACATTTGCCAGGAGCCTAGTTCTCATTCAGGTGGCCATTCCTTTTGGCTATGAAGTAAATGGGGGTCTACGCTGTCCTTTGAGTGAAGCCAGCGCTTCCCCTCGCCGTGGCTGTGCCGCTCCGGTCCTGCGCAATATCTTCTCCTAGTGGCTGGATGTTCCTGGCTGCTGGGGGTTGTGATCCTGAATCCAGGGTTCCCATCGGCGGCAGATCTTCTAGGGCCACCAGGATTCCGTATTCAGCAGCGGCCGTTTTCGGTGGAGGTGGTGGGGAGTGATGGGCGTAGCCTATTCAGCCTTGTTGATGGCGTCGAAGTAAGCACGATCAAAGGGTCTGTGCCTAGGGAGCAATCGTTCGTTGTTGTCTGGTCAAAAGGTCAGCTTGTAAGCCGCATCCTGGCCGATCAGGTTCTGGATGTTTCTAATGTTCAAGGCACTACCACGGTCACCCTTGGTGATGCGGTAAATAAGAAACCCCGAGCAGAGCTGATTCTTAGTCGCCCAGCCGCTGGAGTCTTCCGAATTCAGGCGCTGGCTAGTGATCCTGCGACGAACCGTACCCGCATTCTCCTAACGGCAAGGCCCGATGAACGCTTTTATGGCATGGGCTCCCGCTTCAACAGCTCGGAGCACAAGAACTCAATAGTCACCCAGTGGGCACGGGAGGTGTCAAAGAATCTCCCAGGCGTTGGCGAATCCGGTAGGCCAGAGGGACGTGACACCACCTACTACCCAGTTCCCTTTTATCTCAGCAGCAGTGGCTATGGTTTGTTGCTTGATGATACCCGATACAGCGAGTTTGACTTTCAGAAGGAACGACCGGATCGGGTTTCGATCCTGAATTTCAACCGTGAAGCATCACTAGATATCTTTACAGGAAAAGATCCATTGGAGATAATTTCCCGGCAAACCGCCCAGACCGGAAGGCTCTATCGCCTGCCTCCCCCTTGGGTATTTGGGACCTGGGCTGCTTCGATCAGAAGCTCCAAGGAGGCCCGCAATGTTGCCCGAATCCTGCGTCTGAACCACATCCCTGTTAGCGCCATCATGATTGAAGACTGGTGGTGGTCTGATCTGCTCATGGGGAATCTATGGGGACTCCTTAACTTCACGCCTCAACCGAGCTGGACTGTTAACCGTAAAGCCTACCCAGATTACGAGCGACTGATATCAGATCTTGGAAGATTGGGTTTTCGGAATATTGGCTATTTTCATCCATATATTTCAATGAATTCCTCCAGTCTGCTAATTCCTGATGCCAATTGGAAGGCTGGCGATGCGGCGGGATTGTTTACAAAGAATCCCAGGGGCAAGTCCTATCAAATTCCATTTTTTGTATGGAAAGTGTCGCAGCTTGATTGGACAAGTCCTGCGGCGGTCTCTTGGTTTGCTGATCGGTTTTTTGATGGGGCTGCCCGCACCTATGGCCTGAATGGCTGGATGCATGACTTTGGAGAATATACCCCCTCCGATGCCATCTTCAATGACGGACGCAACGGCTTGGAGCTTCACAATCTATATCCACTGCTGTGGGCTCAGCAAGCCAAAAATTTCTGGGAGCGAGCGCGCCCGGATGGCGATTACGTGTTCTTTACACGCAGTGGCTACACAGGCTTACAGCGATACGCACCCCTCTACTTTACCGGTGATCGCAATGCCACTGATGACCCTTTCACGGGTCTGGGTGGACAGATCCCAGCCATCCTTGGGGCGGGCATCTCAGGGCATCCGATTGGAACAATTGACATCGGGGCCTACTACTGTGAGAAGACTGCTCCGATGGGCAAGGAACTCTTTCTTCGCTGGGTTGAACTGGGCGCCCTCATGCCGGTGATGCGTCTGCACCGAGGTCTTTACCCGCTCTGCAACCATTGGGACTTCAGCAGGGACACCGAAACAATTGCTCACTTCAAAACCTACTCGCTTTTGCATGCCTCCCTTTTTCCCTACTTCTACACGCTTGCCCATGGGGCCAAGCAGACTGGATGGCCGATCATTCGGCATCTCGTTCTGCATTTCCCCCATGACAGCCAGGTGGTTAATTATCCCTATGAGTTCTTACTTGGCGACCGGCTGCTAGCCGCCCCTGTAATTCGACTGGGTCGCACCAGTCAGGAGGTGTACCTGCCAAATGGGCGTTGGAGGCATTGGTGGAGTGGAACAACCTACGAAGGACCCACACTTGTCACCATTCCCGCTCCAATCGGGCAGGTTCCGCTGTTTAGCCGGGCGGGCAAGATAATTCCCATCTTTGATGCCCCATTCGATACGCTTGTTCCAAGTTACGATCCCAATTTGCTCGGCTGGCAAAGTGCCAATGCGTCAATTAAGGTCTTATTTACAGGGTCTGGTAAAGACTCGCTCCGACTCTGGGATGGAACCCTAATCAGTTGCAACCGTTATGGCCAGGGCCAAGGTCGATGTGAGGTGCAAGGAGGAGCAAAGCGGCGTTATAGTTTTCAATTCTTCTAAGTCTTAGCGGGTTGGATGCCTGGTCGATGCTGAGGAGAAATGTTGCCCATCCCATTGTCTGCAGAGGGATGGGATTTTGGCTCTTGGTCGAGAGATTTCTAGCTCACTGGTTACCAGTTTGGAAAACCTTTGTTCAGGTTCAACTCTCCAGCGATACGGCGCTAAAGCGCATACTCAAATCCAGCCAGGGGCCCCGGGTAACAGGGGCGCTGCTGGAGATCAGGTCGATGCCGCTGGCGGCGTAGGCGCGCAATTGCTGGGGATTGATGCCGCTGGCCTCCAGCACCACCGGCGCCCCCCGTTGGGCCGCCAGGGCCCTCAGCTGGGGCACCAGGGCCCCCAGGGCCTCTGGGCTGAATTCATCCAGCAACACCCCATCGGCGCCTGCGGCCACCGCGGTTTTGGCCTCTTCCGCCGTTTCCGCCTCCACAATCACCCGGGAGGGCCAGGGGGCTGCTGCCCTCACGGCGGCAATGGCGGGACCGATGCCCCCAGCCCAGGCCAGGTGGTTTTCCTTGAGCATGGCGGCGTCATCAAGGCCGAGCCGGTGGTTGGTGCCGCCCCCGCAGCGCACCGCATATTTCTCCAGCAGCCGCAGGCCCGGGCTGGTTTTGCGGGTGTCGGCCAGGCGCACGCCACTGCCCTCTAGCTGGGCCACCAATGCCGCCGTGGCGGTGGCGATGCCGGAGAGGCCCATGGCCAAATTGAGCGCGGTGCGTTCGGCGCCCACCAGGGCCGCCGCGCCCCCCTCCAGCTCCAGCAGCCGTTGGCCTGCCGCCACCGGCTCCCCATCGGCCACCAGCAGCTGCACGCCCATGCTGGGATCCAGCAGCTGAAACAACGCTGCCGCCAGCGGCCCCCCGCAGAACACCCCAGCTTGTTTGCTGATCCAATGGGCTTTGCCGCGGCGGTCCCCCAGGGCGGGGGCGGTTAGGTCCCCCCGGCCGATGTCTTCCATCAGCCACCCCTGGAGCTGTTGCCGCAGGGCGGGGGTGATGGGCAGCGGGCTCAACTTCATGGG
>JBDLTB010000042.1:0-57895 GCA_039799245.1 Cyanobacteriota bacterium | reverse complement strand
GCCCCAACAATCTCCATTTTTCCTGTTTCCTTTTTCCTGTGTGGTTCTGTTCGGTTGGTTTGCTGGTTATCGCCGTACCCGTTGATTACCCGTTTTGATATCTGTCTCTGCTTGATGCCTGCCTCGGCCTTCGCTAGGGCCTCGGCCTTCGCTCGGGCCTCGGGCTCGGGCCTCGGACTTATCCCCGCAGCCGATTTCGAGTTCTGTACGGGCCGTACAGAACGCCGTTTCGCCTCAAAAGAGTTACTTCGCCCCCAGGCTCAGCCCTGGTTCCACCCGACCGGTCCAGCTTCAGCCTTGTTTTTCCAGGCTTGTCTTTACTCATTCTTTACCCATCGTCTGAGTCTGGTTGCTTTTCAGTGTTCCCCTATCCGAGAGTTCCGCCCCCCTTCCCCAAAGTTCACCCTCGCCTTTTTCTCCAGTTCTCTGCCTTTTCCTCCAGTTCTCTTGCCTTTTTCTCGAGATCCCTCGCTTTTTTTATTTCCTTCGCATTTTTCAGTTCCCCTTCTTTTTTTGCCAAGCTCCCGTTTTAAAACCATTTCCCCGGTCGATTTCCCACTTTGAGCGCCAAAAACGAGCCACAACCCACCATTAACCCCCTCAGCTCATCCAGCTCACTAGATCATCCGATTTTCACGGAGAGTGTGGGGCGGATTCGGGCTTGGCTTGGTCCCACAGGCCTAGGGGCCCCAGAGCAGGAGCTGCTGGAAAGGTTGGTGCACAGCAGTGGCGACTTGGCCCTAGCCCCGTTGCTGCGCTTTTCGCCAGGGGCCTGTGCCAAGGGCATGGCGGCCCTGGCCGGGGGGGCCCCGATCCTCACCGACACAGCCATGGCGGCCGCGGCGGTGGCACCCATGGCGCGGCGCACCTTTGCCAATCGCGTTTGCAGCGTGCTCGATTGGGCCCCAGCCGCAGCACCCCCGGGGGGCACCCGCAGCGCAGAAGGAATGGCAGCGGCCCTGGCGGCCCATCCCGGAGCCGTGGTGCTGATCGGCAGTGCCCCCACCGCCCTGGAGCGCCTGTTGGAACTTTGTTCAGGGGAGTCCCAGGCGCCAGCCTTGGTAATCGGCATGCCGGTGGGTTTTGTGGGGGTGGCGGAAAGCAAACAACACCTGGCCGCCAGTGGCCTAGCCCAGATCCGCCTGGAGGGCAGCCGCGGCGGTGCTGGCCTAGTGGCGGCGGCGGTGAATGCCCTGCTGCGGCGGGCCTGGCTGGATCAGGTTTCCCCCGGCCCAGCACTAATCGTTTGATTCGCTTCGATGCGGCTCAGGATCTGCCGGGCCCGTTGCACCACCGCCGCCGGCACCCCCGCCAGCCGGGCCGCTTCGATGCCGTAGCTGCGGTTGGCGCCACCGGCCACCACCCGGTGCAGAAACACCAGCTCTTCCCCCTGTTCCTCCACGGCCACCTGGAAGTTGGCCACGTTGCCCCTGGCATTCGCCAGCTCATTGAGCTCGTGGTAGTGGGTGGCAAACACCGACCGGGAGCGCAACTCGGCGGCCAAATGTTCGGCCACCGCCCAGGCAATGGAGAGGCCATCGAAGGTGGCGGTACCGCGGCCGATCTCATCCAGCAACACCAGGCTGCGGTCGCTGGCGTGCTGCAGGATGTTGGCGGTTTCGGCCATCTCCACCATGAAGGTGGACTGGCCACTGGCCAGGTCATCCACGGCCCCCACCCGGGTAAAAATCCGATCCGCCAACCCCAGGCGGGCGGAGCTGGCCGGAATCCAGCTGCCCAGTTGGGCCATTAGTTGCAGCACGCCGGTTTGGCGCAGATAACAACTTTTGCCGCTGGCATTGGGGCCGGTGAGCACGATCAGATCGGTGCTTTCGCCCAGGTCAATGTCGTTGGCCACAAAGTTGTTGTCGATCAGCAGTTGTTCCACTACCGGGTGGCGGCCGGCTTCGATCACCAGGGCGCGACCCTCAACAATTTCCGGTGGGCAGTAGCCCTGGGTGGCGGCCAGTTCCGCCAGGCCCGCCAGGGCATCCAGGGCGGCCACGGCCCGGGCCGCCTCCCGGATTGGTGCCGCCAGTTCAGCCACCTGCTGGCGCAAACGGCAAAACAGGTCGTATTCCTTCTGGTAACTGCGGGCCTTGAGCTGCAGGATCCGCCCCTCCCGTTCCTTGAGTTCGGGAGTTACGAAGCGTTCTTCGTTGGTGAGGGTTTGGCGGCGGATCCAGTGGTCGGGCACGGTGGCGGCCTTGGCCCTACTAACGCTGAGGAAATAGCCAAAGCTGCGGTGGAATTGCAGCCGCAGGTTGCCGTTGCCACTGGCCTGGCGTTCCCGCCGTTCCACCTCCGCCAGCCAGTTCTCCTGTTCATCCAGGCGGTTGCGCAGGTCATCGAGGTCCCCATCAACGCCGTCGTGGATGAGGCCCCCCTCCAGCAACGCCAGCGGCGGGCTGTCCACCAGCTGATGGCGCAACAGCTGGGCCAGCTCCGCCAGGGCCGGCCGCGGCTGCTTTAAGGGCTCCAGGGGTTCACTGGTGCTGGCCTTGAGCAGGGCCGCCAGGGGCGGCAGCCGTTCGATGCCATCGGCCAGGGCCACCAGGTCGCGGGCGCTGGCACTGCCGGCGGCACAACGGCCCGCCAGCCGTTCCAGGTCGGCCATGGGCCGCAGCAGCCGCCGCACCGCCAGGCGCAGGGGCCTTTCCCCCACAAAATCAGCGATCGCCTGCTGGCGGCCGCGGATGCCGTTGGGGTCCATCAGTGGTGCCTCCAGCCAGCGGCGTAGGGCCCGGGCCCCCATGGCCGTGTGGGTGCGATCCAGGGCCCAGAGCAGGGAGCCCTGGAAGAGGCCATCCCGTTGGGTGGCGGTGAGTTCGAGGTTGCGGCGGGTTTGGTGGTCGATCACCAGGGCATCACCCGCAAAGAAACTCACGGGCCGTTCCAGGGGCAGGGTGCTGCCGGGCTGACTTTCATCGAGGTAGTTCACCAAGCCGCCGGCGGCCCGCAGGGCCAGGGGCTGTTCCGGCAGGCCCAGGCCCTCCAGGGAAGCGAGCCCAAAGCGTTGCTTGAGGCAGCGGCTGGCGGCGGCCTTCTCAAAGGGGGTGCGGGGTAGGGGCGTGATGCCCAGGGCTTCCGGACACCAGGGGGGCCGCTCCTGCAACCCCGGCAGCAACAGTTCGGCGGCCTCCAGCTGCAGCAGTTCCTGCTGGAGGCGGTCGAGGCCTTGCCGTTCCGTAACCCGAAACTCACCGGTAGACACATCAGCCACGGCCAGACCCCAGCGGTCACCGTCCCCCAACAGCACTGCCGCCAGCCAGTTGTTGCGGCGGGCCGAAAGCATGCCCTCCTCCAACACGGTGCCGGGGGTGAGCACCCGGGTGATGTCACGTTTGAGCAGGGCGCCCTTGGCGGCGGTGGTTTCCAGTTGGTCGCAGAGGGCCACCGCATGGCCGCGACGCACCAGTTCGCCGCAATAGCGCTCGGCGGCGTGGTGGGGGATGCCGGCCATGGGCACCCGCCCAAAGGCCTTGCCCGCCTCCTTGCCGGTGAGGGTGAGCTCCAGCAGGCGGTTCACCAGCAGGGCGTCCTCAAAGAAGCACTCAAAAAAGTCGCCGAGCCGATAGAGCAACACCCGCTCGGGGTGGGCGGCCTTGAGCTCCACGTAGTGGCGCAGCATCGGCGTGAGCTGGGTTGCCTCCACCAGGCTGTGGTGATGCCAGCGGGGCAGGTCGGTGGTGGTGGGGGCGTCCTGGGCGTCGTCGCTTGGCTGGTCGCCTGCTTGGTTGCTTTTTACCCCCGGATGCCGCCGGCGGCGGCGGGAGTTGGGCTCGGTTTCTTCTTGGTCCTGGTCCTGGTCCTGGTCGAGGCCCTGGGGGTGCCCCTGCCCCTGGGTTTCGGCTGCGCTGGGTTGCGGCGGACCGAACAGGCTGCCCTGGATGGCGCTGTCTGGCACCAGCGACAGTTGTTGTTCGCCGGCGGCCACGGCAGCGGATCAGGGGGCCTGATCGTAGGCAGGGCCCAGCGGGGGTTCAGCGGGGGGTTCTGCGGAGTTTTAGTGCGGCTTCAGCGCGGCTTGCCCAGGTTCGGCGCGGTCCAGCAGAATTTTTACTGGAGTTCAGCAGCGGCAGGTAGTTGGGAGTAATTGGGAGTAGCGGGGATTTAGGCCTCGGGACTTTCTGCGTCACCGTCGGTCTCGGGGATCACGATCACGCCCGCCACGGCGCCGCCGCCGGTTGCGGTGTTGAAGCTCTGCTCCAGGGTGAGCACGGTGGCGTTGTGACTGCGGGCCGTGGCGAGCACGATGCTTTCGGCTAGGGGTAGTTGGTAATGAAGGCTGAGTTCGGCCGCCTGCAGGGCTAGGGGTGCACTGAGGGGCACCACCGTGGCCTGTTGCATTAGGGCTACTGCCTGCAGGGCTGGGGTGGCGCCATGGTTGCGACCCACCCACTGGAACACCTCCAGCAGACTGAGACTCGCCACCACCAAGCCCTGGGATTCTTCGATGGCGCCTGCAAAGGCGCTGGCATTAGGACCATTGGTGAAGTATTCGATCCAACCGGAGGAATCCACAAGGTGGGGGCCGGATTCAAAGCAACTTTCCTCAGCTGCGCTTTCCCCCACTGAAAACTCCTCGGTAAAATTGGATTCAATTGGATACAACTCAGAGTTGTCTGTCTCTGAGTAGTTCAACGACGCTGAATAGTTCACCGACGACTTACCTCACGACTTACCTCACGATCTACCTCACGATCAAAGCTGTTGTCACCAGCCAGAAAGCCCCGCAGGGCCGTGGCCGGTTGCAGCGGCACCAGCTCCAAACGATGGGCCAAGGCCACCCATTGGAGCCGCTGACCGGCCTTAAGCCCATAGAGCTGCCGCAGTCGCTGGGGGATCACCACCTGAAATTTGCTCGAGAGAGTTACGGCATCCATGGGCGGTGGGGCAGGGTCAGGGGATTGTGGGGCGGTTGGGTTGTAAGTTCCTCAGGTGCCAGAGGCTGGCTTCAAAGCTGCTCCGATGCCAGGCATGGGCCTAGGGGCTCCTCCGATCCAAGCCCTGCCGGCGATGGGAACACTGCCTGGGATCGGGACACTGCCTGGGATGGGGAAGCTGAACTCCCAATAGGTGCCGTGCCGCCTGAGCATCGATGCTATGAGTCGATGTCATAACTATGAATCGATATCATAAGTGTAAAACGCTTTGCTGATCGATCCACCGCAGGGGGGCAGGTGATTTGTCGCCCCCTGCTCAGTTGAAATAATGGGCCCCTAGAAAAATGGCTGATACCCACCATGGGAGCTAATGCTAGCCAGTTGGGGCAACGGGTCTCGTTGTTTGGCGCCAGGGCAGCCTGGGATTTTTTGAGGGGCTCTTAAATGCCAGCAAAAGTCAAAATTGGCCTCATCTGAGCCCCGTGGGGGAGGAGCCACTCGCGTATCGATAGCCTCAGTGTAAAACGCTTTGCAGATCGATTGGCCGAAATAGCAACCCGAAATAGCAACCCGAAGAGGCAACCCGAAGAGGCAGGCCGAAGAGGCAACCCGAAGAGGCAACCCGAAGAGGCAGGCCGAAGTAGCAAGGGATGTATGGACCTCAAGTGGCATGGGAGGAATAACCCTCAGCTCAGTTGAAATGACTGAGAATGCCCGCCTCATTTGCCCGGGCGTTCAAAAAGCAACCTTTGCTCCCTACCCCGTAGGACTTAGCGGCTCAACTGGCATCACTTGGCGTTTGCCGCCATTCAAGCCACTTTTGTTTAGGCCGCTTGTTTAGGCCGCTTTTATCTGCCCACTCTTTTATCTGCCCACTGTTTATCTGCCCACTGTTTATCCGCCCACCGCTTTCTCGCTAGCAGCACCAGCGGGTATTGGGGTCGCCTACCGCTCCGTACCACCACAACCTGTGAAGTTCCGGCCGGCCGCCCCCATGGGGCGCCGCTTTCCCATGGGAGAATTCAGGAAGCTAGACCCATGGTTGCGCCTTCGCCATGCAGATTCTCAACACCCTCACCGTCTTGGCGCTGGTGGTGATGTCTTTCGTTTTGATCGTTGCTGTTCCCGTGCTGTATGCCAGCAATGAGGACAGTGGCCGTAGCAATCGCCTGATCCTGCTGGGCGGAATCGCCTGGGTGGCCCTGGTGCTAGTTAATTGGGGCATGAGCTTCTTCGTGGTCTGATAGGGGTTGGATACCGCGGCTCCCCCCAGGCATGACCGTTTTTGAAGGCCGTTTCACAGATGCCGCAGACCTGCGCATCGCCGTGGTGATTGCCCGTTTCAACGATCTCGTCACGGGCAAATTGCTCAGCGGTTGTCTCGACTGCCTTGGCCGCCATGGCATCGACACCGCCCCCACCAGTGCCCAGCTGGATTTGGCCTGGGTGCCGGGCAGTTTTGAAATCCCCCTGGTGGCCCAAAATCTGGCCCGTTCCGGTCGCTACGACGTGCTCATCACCCTTGGGGCGGTAATCCGTGGTGATACCCCCCATTTCGACGTAGTGGTGAACGAGGTGAGTAAAGGCGTAGCCGCCGTAGCCCGCGACACCGGTGTACCGGTGATTTTTGGCGTGCTCACCACCGACAACCTCCAACAGGCCCTCGAGCGGGCCGGCATCAAGAGCAACCTGGGCTGGAGTTACGGCCTGCAGGCCCTCGAAATGGGCAGCTTGCTTAAGACCTTGTCTTGATCTTCTTGCCGGTCTCCCTGCTGATCTTTGGCGGGGCTCCATAGCTGCACCTATGAAACAATCCCCCCAAGCAACACTTGGCAGCCGTGGCACGTAAGGGGATCATTCTGGCCGGTGGCAGTGGCACTCGCCTGGCACCGATGACCACGGCGGTCAGCAAACAGCTGATGCCGGTGTACGACAAGCCGATGATTTACTACCCGCTCAGCACCTTGATGCTGGCTGGTATTAAGGAGGTGTTGGTGATCAGCACCCCGGTGGATCTGCCCGCCTTTGGGCGCCTGCTGGGCGATGGCAGCGCCTGGGGCATGGAGATCAGCTATGCCGCCCAACCCAGCCCCGATGGCCTGGCCCAGGCGTTTCTGATTGGCGCAGACTTCCTGGCCGGCGCCCCTGCGGCCCTGGTGCTGGGCGACAATCTTTTCCATGGCCATGACCTGTCTGTGCCCCTGCAGGCCGCCTTCCAGGCGGGTTCGGGCGCCACGGTGTTCGCCTATCCGGTGCGGGATCCGGAGCGCTACGGGGTGGTGGAGTTTGCCGACGACGGTCGGGTGTTGAGCTTGGAGGAAAAACCGCAAAAACCAAAGAGTCGTTTTGCAGTAACCGGTCTTTATTTCTACGACTCCAGCGTGGTGGACCGGGCCCGCCAGGTGCGGCCCTCCCCCCGGGGGGAACTGGAGATCACCGACCTGAATCGTTCTTATTTAGAGGAGGGCTTGCTGCGGGTGGAGCTGATGGGTAGGGGCATGGCCTGGTTGGATACGGGCACCCCGGATTCGCTCCATGAGGCGGCCGCCTATATCCGCACCCTCGAACATCGCCAGGGCATGAAGGTGGGCTGTCCGGAGGAGGTGGCCTATCGCATGGGCTGGATCCCTGGCGAGCAGTTGGAGCGCCTGGCCCAACCGCTGCGTAAGAGCGGTTACGGCGACTATCTGTTGGAGTTGATCGCCGGGCGCGAGGTGGCGGTATGAAGCTGGAAAAGTTTGCTGTGGAAGGCCCCCTGCTGCTCACCCCACGGGTGTTTGGCGATGACCGCGGTTTTTTCCAGGAAAGCTGGAATGCCAAGGCCTTTGCCGAAGCCCTAGCGGAGGCTGCCCCTGGCGCATCAGGGGGTTTTCAGCAGGCCCCAGTATTTGTGCAAGACAACCATTCCCGCTCGATCCGCGGGGTACTGCGGGGCCTGCATATGCAGGTGGCGCCCCACCCCCAGGCGAAGTTGGTGCGCTGTGTGGTGGGGGAAATTTTTGATGTGGCGGTGGATTTGCGGCCCGGTTCCGCCAGCCATGGCCAGTGGGTGGGGGCGCGGCTCAGCGCCGAAAACCACCAACAGCTCTGGATCCCGGAGGGTTTTGCCCATGGGTTCCTCACGCTGAGTGCGGCGGCGGATGTGCTCTACAAAACCAACGACTACTGGAGCAAGGAGAGCGAACGCTCCCTGCGCTGGGATGACCCCGATCTGGCAATTGCCTGGCCCCTCGAGGAGCTGGGCGGCCTGGAGCCGTTGCTGTCTGAGAAGGATGCGGTTGCTCCGCTGTTGGCTGCCGCCTAGGTTCCTGCTGTCGCCAAGGTGCTGGCTGCGGTGCTGGTGCGGGCCAGTGTCAGGATTCCCCTGTGCTTCCCCCCTCAGAACAGCATGCGTGTGTTGCTTACCGGTGCCGGCGGCCAGTTGGGCTATGCGCTGCAGGCCAGTTGTCCGGAGGGGGTGGACCTGATCGCCACAGACCTGGCCGAGCTTGATCTAAGCGATCAAGGTGCTTGCCGCCGGATGGTGGCCGAGTTGCGGCCCGATTGGTTGCTGAATGGCGGTGCCTACACGGCCGTAGACCAGGCCGAACAGCAGCCGCAACTGGCGGAGGCCGTGAATGCCGGCGCCCCCCAGGCCTTTGCCGAGGCCCTGGCGGAATTAGGTAGCGGTCGCATGCTGCAGATCAGCACGGATTTTGTGTTCAGTGGCCAGCAGGGGCACCCCTACGGCCCCCAGGACCCGGTGGCCCCCCTGGGGGTCTATGGCGCCACCAAGGCCCGGGGTGAGGCGGCGGTGCTGGAGTTGCTGGGGCCGGAGCGGGCCTGTGTCCTGCGCACCAGTTGGCTTTATGGGCCGGTGGGTAAGAACTTCTGCCTCACGATGTTGCGCCTGCACCGGGAGCGGCCGGAGCTGGGGGTGGTGGCCGACCAGGTGGGCTGCCCCACCCACACCGCCGGCCTGGCGTCAGCCTGCTGGGCGGTGCTGGTTAAGGGGGTGGGGGGGGTGCAGCAGTGGAGCGATGCCGGCGCCGCCAGCTGGTACGACTTCGCGGTGGCGATCGGCGAGGAGGGCCAGGCCCTGGGGCTGCTGCAGCGTCAGGCCGAGGTGAAACCGCTGACCACGGCCGAGTACCCCACCCTGGCCCAGCGGCCCCCCTATTCGCTGATGGACTGCCGCCCCAGCCGCGAGGCCCTGGGCCTTACACCGCTGCATTGGCGCCAGGGATTACGCCAGGTGCTGGCTGCCATCGCCAGCCAGTGAGTTGGCAGCCCTCGGTGCTGGCCTCCCTAAACATCCCCATCCCAACGATTGGCTCAGCGGCTGTCGCCCGCGTCAGCACTACCGGCACCAATCCGTCCGCCGTCATAGCCGGCCCGTTGCCGCACCGCCCCACACCAATCAAGGTTGCTTAGATACCAACGCACGGTGGCCTCTAGGCCAGTGGAAAAGTCGTGGGCCGGTTGCCAGCCCAGTTCCTCAGTGATGCGGGTCGGGTTGATGGCATAGCGGCGGTCGTGGCCAGGACGGTCCTTCACTGGCGTAATCAGCCGGGCGTGGGGGGCGCCCTCCGGGCGCAGCTGATCCAGCAGGCTGCAGATTGCTTCTACCACCTGTTTGTTGCTGCGTTCCCCATGGCCGCCCACGCAGTAGCTGCGGCCGATGGCGCCCCGGGTGGCGGCCAGCAGTAGGGCATCCACGTGGTCGTCCACATAGAGCCAATCGCGCACGTTGGCGCCATCGCCATAGAGCGGAATCGGTTCGCCCGCCACCGCCTTCAGCAGCACCACCGGGATCAGCTTTTCGGGAAACTGCCAGGGGCCGTAGTTATTGCTGCAGTTGGTGAGCACCACCGGCAGGCCATAGGTGTGGTGCCAGGCGCTCACCAGGTGGTCACTGGCCGCCTTGCTGGCCGAGTAGGGACTGCGCGGGTCATAGGGGGTGGTTTCCGAAAAGCGACCGGTGTCCCCCAAGGAACCAAACACCTCATCGGTGCTGATGTGATGGAAACGAAACTGGGCCCGCCGTTCCTCCGGCAGTTGTTCGTGGTGGGCGCGCACCGCCTGCAGCAACTGGAAGGTGCCAGTCACATTGCTATCAATAAAGGCCCCCGGCCCATCAATTGAACGGTCCACATGGCTCTCCGCCGCCAGGTGCAACACCAGATCCGGATCCGCCCGGCGCACCGCCTCTGCGGTGGCGTTGCCATCTACTAGGTCCACCTGGAGCAGGGTGTGACGCGGTCCCCCGGCGGTTTCTGCGGCGCTGCCCAGCTGCTGGAGGCTGGCCTCGATGCCGCTCAGATCGCTGGCATAGCCGAGCTTGTCGAGGTTGAACACCTGGGCGTCGCTGTCGCGCAGCAACTTGCGCACCACTGCCCCGCCAATGAAACCGGCCCCCCCGGTCACCAGCACCCGACGGGTGGTAGCAGGCAGCAAGGGGGCCATCGGAGCAGTTCAGCTGGGGGCGATTGTGGCAGGGCTCCCCCCTCGGTAGGGGATCGGTAGGGGATCGGCTGGGGTTCGGCGCAGGGACTGATGTTGCCGGGCTGAAGGCCCCATCGATGCCCTGCTGGTAAAACGTAGGGGGCATCAATCGCTCCATCAGGCGTATGCAAGCTCTGTTCTGGGGCCCGGTTTTGCTGTCCCTCGAAAGTATTATCCACCCAATTTCAAGGGCACCTCGAAAAATCCCGAATCTCACCAATCACGAAACACGAGAAGCCTTGCAGGTGCTAACTGGCCTTTGGCTTGCGGGGGCGGGATAGGTAACTTTTCTAGGTTGCCTCAATCTCCATCTGGGTATTGAAGGTGGATGATGGCGTTGGGGAAATTTTCAGGGTTTGGCTAATTTTGTGGAAGCTGGGGCCTCCCTATGGCTGTTGCACTCTTTTCCTGGATGGACTGCCGGTGGTCAATCGTCAGGCCATTTCCAATGCCATCGGCACTGCTAAATTAGGGCGCCTCGAAAAATTCAACTACGAGCGCGAACCAGCCGACGAGACTCATGTGCTGTTCAGGCCCCGCCCCTTGCGCTTATTTGGTTTACGGCAATTTTTCGTGGTGCCCATTAGTTTAAGAATAAAGGATTTCGATTAAATTGGCTCAAGAATAAAGGATTTCAATAGTCTAGTTGAGGACTTTAGGCTAAAGATATGGCCGCAAATTTATGGGATAGGTATTTGCCGGTCACTTTTCACTCACTTTGCGACTCACAGTTAATGGATTCCAAATATGGATTCCAAATTAGGCCAGGCAATCCCAGCTGCCTGACCCCGATCCCCCCCCCTCCCCCAGGGGAGAGCGGCCGTCCCGTGGGGACTGGGCTTGATCCGGGGCTGTCATGTTGTAAGATCTTTGGATCGGCCGTTGGCCGCGATGCGGATGTAGCTCAGTGGTAGAGCATCTCCTTGCCAAGGAGAGGGTCGAGAGTTCGAATCTCTTCATCCGCTTGATCTTTAAGCAAATTTTTATATTCCCGGTGCCTGGGCAGAGTTAATTAGCCCCAATCGACTGCCATCTCCCCTGCAATGCTCAAGCTTTATATTCCTAGGCTCGGCTTGATTTAACTGCTTTATTTTATTTGCTTGATCCACCGTTGCTTGTTATTTGCTTGATTTGTCGTAGCTTGTTATTTGCTTGATTCGCCGCAGCTTGTTGTGGCAGCAGTCCTGCACTTAAGCAGCATCAGCTGTTGTTGTTCAGCCGCCTGAAAGCCCAGTTGTTCATAGAAACCGCGCTGGTGGGTGGTCATTAGGTAGACCCGCTCCACCCTGGCTAGGGCCGGGTGTTTCAACAGCGCTTCCACCAGGGCCCGACCATGGCCCAGGCCCTGGTGGCTGTCGGCAACCACCACATCCCAGAGCACCGCCCGATAAACCCCATCGCTGCTGGCCCGGCCAAAGCCCAGCAGTTGTTTGCCCTCCCACAAACTCACCACCGCCTGGCTGCCCCGCAACATCCGCCGCAGGTCAGTGCCCGTGCGCTCTTGGGCCCAGAAACTGTGCTTTTGAAGCAGTTGTTGCAGGGCAGGGAGGGGCAGGCGCCAGCAACGGCCGCTGTGGCAGATCAAACGGATCACGGGGCAGGGGGCAGGCCAAAGGGTTGAATTTGTCTGCAAATAGCATTTGCTTCCTTTGTGGTCGCAGTCATTTTTTGTATCCAGGCTGACGGCCCCAGCTGAAAACAAGCGACCAGTTTGAAGCTTTTGATTTTTATCCCCATGGGGGCCTGCTCTTGCTTGGGAATGGGTAGTAATTCAAATCAATTATATCTTTTGAGTCCTTTCCTCCGCATATCTGGCCTTTCCGCTGGCGGCCTTCCCTCTGCCAGTTTCGCGTTCCCTACGGCCCGTACAGAATCCAAAACGGCCACCAGTAACACTTCCCCAACCCCTAAGGCCAACCCCTAACCCCTGCTGCCAATCGCCAGCTGCCAAATAGCCGCGGCCCATGGCCGCCAGCACCGCAGCCCTCGCCCTCGCCCGCAGCCCTCGCCTTAGGGATAAATAAAGGCCGCAGGCATCCCTTGAAACCCTTGCCACCACTAGTGTTTGCCGCCCTGCCAGCGGCTTGGCGGTGGTAGACTGTATCTATTCACTGGTTCGTTTCATGCTCAAGCTCCTGCTGGGTGATCCCAACGCCCGCAAGCTGAAGCGTTACCAGCCCCTGGTATCAGACATAAACCTGTTGGAGGAGGACATCTCCCCCCTCTCCGACGACGAACTGCGCACCCGCACCGCCCAGTTTCGCCAGCAGTTGCAAGCTGCCGCCACCCCCGCCCGCCAGCGGCAGTTGCTGGATGAGCTGCTGCCGGAGGCCTTTGCCGTGGTGCGCGAGGCCGGCAAGCGGGTGCTGGGCATGCGCCACTTTGATGTGCAGCTGCTGGGCGGCATGGTGCTGCACGACGGCCAGATCGCTGAGATGAAAACCGGCGAGGGCAAAACCCTGGTGGCCACCCTGCCCGCCTACCTGAATGCCCTCAGCGGCCGTGGCGTCCACGTGGTCACGGTGAACGACTACCTGGCCCGCCGCGATGCCGAGTGGATGGGCCAAGTGCACCGGTTCCTGGGGCTCAGCGTGGGCCTGATCCAGCAGGATATGAGCCCTGCCGAACGCCGTCGCAACTATGCCTGCGATGTTACCTATGCCACCAATAGTGAGCTGGGTTTTGATTATTTGCGCGATAATATGGCCACAGATATTAACGAGGTGGTGCAGCGTGATTTTAATTATTGTGTGATCGACGAAGTTGATTCGATCCTGGTTGATGAGGCGCGAACGCCGTTAATTATCTCCGGCCAGGTGGAACGGCCCCAGGAAAAATACCAACAGGCCGCCGCCCTTGCCCTGCAACTGGAACGCTCGGCTGAGCTGGGTAAAGATGGGATCGATCCCGAGGGAGATTATGAAGTTGATGAGAAACAGCGCAATGTAACTCTCACCGATGAAGGTTATGCCAAGGCCGAGCAATTGCTGGGCGTTACGGATTTGTTTGATGCCGGTGATCCCTGGGCCCATTATGTGAATAATGCGCTTAAGGCTAAGGAGTTATTTATCAAGGACGTTAATTATATTGTGCGTTCCGCTGAGGTGGTGATTGTTGATGAATTTACTGGCCGGGTGATGCCTGGCCGCCGCTGGAGTGATGGCTTGCACCAGGCGGTGGAGGCCAAGGAGGGCCTGGCGATTCAGCCCGAAACCCAAACCTTGGCCAGCATCACCTATCAAAACTTCTTCCTGCTCTATCCGCGCCTGGCCGGCATGACCGGCACCGCTAAAACCGAGGAGGTGGAGTTCGAAAAAACCTACAAGCTCGAAGTGGCCGTGGTGCCCACCAACCGCAGCCGTTCCCGCCAAGACATCGTTGATCAGGTTTACAAAACCGAATCGGCCAAATGGCGGGCCGTCGCCCTCGAAACCGCGGAGTTCCACCGGGCCGGGCGGCCGGTGCTGGTGGGTACCACCAGCGTTGAGAAGTCTGAATTGCTCTCCACCCTCCTCCAGGAACAGGGCATCCCCCACAACCTGCTCAATGCCAAGCCGGAAAACGTGGAGCGGGAGGCGGAAATCATTGCCCAGGCGGGTCGCGCCGGCGCCGTCACCATCGCCACCAACATGGCCGGCCGCGGCACAGACATCATCCTTGGCGGCAACAGCGATTACATGGCCCGGCTCAAGGTGCGTGAGATCTTGCTGCCCCGGTTGGTGCGTCCCGAGGAGGGCCATCGGCCGCCGGTGCCCCTGCAGCGGGAAGCCAGCAGCGGCTTTGCCGCCAGCACCGCCAACCCCGCCAAGCCCCCCAGCGAAGCCCGGGCCATTGGCAATCTCTACCCCTGCCAGCTCTCCTCCGACACCGACGAGGCCCTTGCCGAGGTGGCCCGCCAGCTGGTGAAACTTTGGGGGGATCGCTCGCTCACGGTGCTGGAGCTGGAGGATCGCATCACCAGCGCCGCCGAGAAGGCCCCCTCTGGGGATGCCGGCATCCTGCAATTGCGCCAGGTGATTGCCCAGATCCGCGCCGACTACGACAGTGTGATCGCCACCGAACAGTCGCGGGTGCGCGAATCGGGCGGCCTCCATGTGATCGGCACCGAACGCCATGAATCGCGCCGGGTGGATAACCAGCTGCGCGGTCGCGCCGGTCGCCAGGGGGATCCCGGCAGCACCCGTTTCTTCCTATCCCTGGAAGACAACCTGCTGCGCATCTTTGGCGGTGATCGGGTGGCGGGCCTGATGAATGCCTTCCGGGTGGAGGAAGATATGCCAATTGAATCGGGCATGCTCACCCGCTCCCTCGAGGGGGCCCAGAAGAAGGTGGAAACCTATTACTACGACATCCGTAAGCAGGTTTTTGAATATGATGAGGTGATGAATAACCAGCGCCGGGCCGTTTATGCCGAACGCCGGCGCGTGCTGGAGGGCCGCGAACTTAAGCGCCAGGTGCTGGGCTACGGCGAACGCACCATGGACGATATCGTTGAGGCCTATGTGAACCCCGAGTTGCCCCCTGAGGAGTGGGACCTCAGCCGGTTAACTGAGAAGGTAAAAGAGTTTGTTTACCTGCTCCAAGACCTGCAACCCCAGCAGCTGCAAGGTTTAAACATGGAGGAGCTCAAGGCCTTCCTGCATGAGCAACTTAGGAATGCCTATGACCTCAAGGAGGTGGAGATTGAACAGCTGCGCCCAGGCCTGATGCGTGAGGCTGAACGTTTCTTTATCCTCCAGCAGATTGATACCCTCTGGCGCGAACATTTGCAGAGCATGGATGCCTTGCGGGAATCCGTGGGCCTGCGTGGTTACGGCCAAAAAGATCCCCTGATCGAATACAAAAACGAGGGCTACGACATGTTCCTGGAGATGATGACCCAGGTGCGCCGCAACGTGATCTATTCGATGTTTATGTTCCAGCCCCAGCCTGCAGTTAGCGATGAAGTAGCTGTTTAGGGCTGGGGCCGGTGGCGCGCCTGTCGCAACACGATCGCCATCCCTAGATCCCGCTACCCCCTAGGAACTCCAGGATTTCACGGTCCTTGAGGCTCTGGGAGGCGCCACCGGGTTGACCACCGCTGCGCCGTTGTTCCAGCTCGTTTTCCAGGGCATCGATCCGCTCCATCAGGTTGCGGATCACCTGGGCCTCGGCATCGGGCAGCTGCGAGTGGGCCAGGGGGTCGATGCGCACGCCCGATTGGTGGATCACCCGCCCCGGCACCCCCACCACCGTGCAATCGGGTTCCACATCGCGCAGCAGCACCGAACCGGCGCCGATGCGGGTGTTGGCGCCCACGCTTATGGCCCCCAGCACCTTGGCGCCGGCCCCCACAATTACATTTTCGCCAAGGCTGGGGTGGCGTTTGCCGGTTTGCTTGCCGGTGCCCCCCAGGGTTACCCCCTGGAACAACAGGCAGCGGTTACCAATTACCGCCGTTTCACCGATCACCACCCCCATGCCGTGGTCGATAAATACGCCGCTGCCAATGCGGGCGCCCGGGTGGATCTCAACGCCGGTTAGTAGCCGGCCCAATTGCGATAGCAAGCGAGGCAGCAATGGCAAGCCCAGGTGCCAGAGTTTATGGCTGATTCGATGCAGGCAGAGGGCGTGGAGCCCTGGATAGCAGAGCAGGATCTCCGCCAGGTTGCGGGCGGCGGGGTCCCGTTCGCGGATGATGGCGATATCAGTTTTGATTGCCTTGAGCATCGCGCTAAATAAGGGCGCTGTTCATGTCAAAGCGGTTCTTGCCGAAGCGGTTCATGGGGAATCGCCGTCGCCCACGGGACTATCTAGGCCGATTTCCTTGCGCAACATGTCGATGGTGCTGGCCCCCAGATAACTCTGGGCGCAATGCACCTGCGGTAAGCGCATCAATTGGGAGCGGTTTTGCCGCAGGGTTTGTTCCACCAGGGGCAGGCTGGGGCGATCGCAGAGCACGTGGCTGGCAGCGCGGCAGAGGGCTAGCAGCCGGCTGCCCACATCGGGCGAAGCGGTCATCACCAGCAGCTCCTGGCCCCGCATCGAGTGGAGGATCACCTCCGCCGCCCGCAGGATGCCGGGGCTGATGCTCACCAAGCCCACGCAGCTGCCGGCCCGCAGTTCCTTGAGCAGGTTGAGTTCGTGGCGGAAGTCGTTGAGGTCCACGGCCACGGCCCGCACCCCATGCTGCTTGGCCAGTTCCTCCACGGGTTGGAGGAAATAACGGCTGGTTACCACTGTGCCGTTGTTAGAGGTTTCCAGCACCGCCTCCAGCTCCTCCAGGGGTACCACCTCCACCGGCACATCCAGGTTGGGGGCCAGCTCCTCGGCGATCAACATCGAGGCGCCGATGTCTTCCCGGGGGGTGCTTACGAGCACTCGGGCGCCACAGCGCAGCCGCCAGTCGATCTCGCGGGTGAGTAGTTCGCGGGCCTGCTGCAGGGTGCAGCCGGCGTTGAGCAAGCCATCGATGCTGCGGCGTACCTCTTGGTCGATGTCTGGGCGGATCCGGGTGCGGGGCCCGGCGGGCAGCTTGATTTCCCGGGGTTTCTGCTGGTCGCGCACGTAGATGCCAGAGCCGGCCATGGCTTCCACCACGCCATCGTTTTCCAGCTGCCGATAAACCTTGCTGATCGTGTTGCGGTGCAGGCCGGTTTGCATGGCCAGCTGTCGGGTACTAGGTAACCGGTGCCCTGGCGGGAAGTGACGGGCGGCGATGGCGAAGCAGATCTGGTTGTACAGCTGCGTCGACGCCGGGATGTCGCTCTCCTGTTGGATGTGAAAACGCACGCTGGTGTGTGACAGCAGCTCGACCGCGCCACGGTAGTGGCCCACGGGCCAGGTGACAATTGCTGGCGTGTCATAAGGGCTTGTGCCGTGACTGTGCCTGTTGCCCCATCCGGCGGAACTTGGCTGGAAATCCCTGGCCCAGACTGTATTTTGCGCTGCTGGTGGGCCGCCCCGGTGGCCCCCCGGGCTCTGATTTTGGTATTGCCTGAGGTGTTTGGCCTTAACGCTTGGCTGCGCAGCGTTGCCGGGCGGCTGCGGGCCGAGGGCTATGCCGCCCTGGTGCTGCCCCTGTTTGCCCGCTCGGCCCCAGCGCAGGAATTCGCCTACGACGCCGCTGGCCTGGCGGAGGGTCGCAGCCACCGCAGCCAGGTGACGGTGGAGCAGTTTCTGGCCGATGCCGAGGCGGTGCTTGCTTGGCGGGGCCAGCAGCCCCTGCTGGCGGCCCTGCCCTTGGGCGCCGTGGGCTTTTGCTTTGGGGGACACCTGGCCTGGCAGTTGGCCACCCTGCCGGCCCTGCAGGCCACCTGTGCCTTCTATGGCGCTGGTCCGCCCCTGGGGGTGGCCCCCCGGATCCCAGGCCGCCTCTGGGCCTTCTGCGGCGACCAAGATCCCTTGATGTCCGCCCCTGAGCTAGCCGCCATTGCCGAGGCCCTAGCCGCCGCCGATCCGCCGGGCCAGCGCCATCGTTATTTATTGGCCCCGGGGGCGGGCCATGGTTATCTCTGCGACCAGCGCGCTGATTTCCACCCGGAGGCCGCCGCCGAGGGGTGGCGGCAGATGGGCGAGCTGTTTAGCTCGATGCCAATTCCGTAGGGACGGCTAAGGGCGAGCCAGGGGTGGTTACCGGAATGGTGCGCACCGCCCTGGTGGGTTCGGGCTTGTCTTTATTTAGGGGGGTGCGGCGGGGGCCAAGGAACATGATCATGTTGCGGCCTTCGCGCTTGGGCTCCTGCTGCAATTCAGCGCTTTCTTCCAGGTCTTTAGCCATCCGAAACAGCAGCACTTCGGCCAGGGCCGTGTGTTGGATTTCGCGGCCGCGGAAGATCACCGTGCACTTCACCTTGTCGCCGGCCTTGAGAAAGCGCACCGCTTGACCGATGCGCACTTGGTAGTCATGCTCATCGATCTTGTAGCGCATCTTCACCTCTTTTACCTCGGTTTGATGCGACTTTTTCTTGGTTTCCTTTGCCTTCTTTTCCTGTTCAAATTTGAATTTGCCGTAGTCCATGATCCGGCACACGGGCGGATCAGCTTTTTCACTCACCAGCACTAGATCTAGCTCCCGTTCGCGGGCTACATCAAGGGCAGCTTCTCTGGTGATCACCCCAAGCTGACTACCGTCCGCATCCACCACCCGCAGGCTGGGGTAGCTGATCCGATCGTTGATGTTGGGAAGTTCCCGAACGGGGGCGCGGCGGTCAAAACGGGGGCGGGGTGGGGCCATTCAGTCGGGCGAGGGGGGCTGTCTGCGAACAGGTGACCCTTCACCCTAAACGTCGGCCTGCCGATTGGCAGGCCCTGGCCCCGGCAATGGCCGCCAGGGCAGCTTCCAGGGGCGCCGCCGGGTCTAGCCAGAGCGGTTGGTGGCGATGGCGAAACCAGGTGCGTTGTCGCTTGGCAAACAGCCAGGTGCGACGGCAGGTAAGTGCCTCTGCTTCGCTGCGGTTCAGCTTCCCTGCCAGCAGGGCGAGGGCCTCCCCGTAGCCAATGGTTTGCAGCAGCGGTAGCTCCGGGCCATAGCGCTGGGCCAGGGCTTCGCTTTCCTCCAGCAGGCCGCCCGCATACATCGCCGCGGTGCGGTCGGCGATCCGCTGGCGCAGGTCCCCAGGATCCAGGCCCAGCTCCAGCACCCGCCCCGGCGGCGCCTGGCGCCCCTGTTGGCTGGAGAGCGGCCGGCCACTGCCATAGAGCACCTCCAGGGCCCGCTGGGTGCGCAGGGCGTCGTGGGGATGGATACGGCCGGCGGCGGTTGGGTCTGCCTGGCGGAGTAGCTGGTGGCTGATCCCCTGGCCGAGGCCGTTGAGTTGGGCCCGCAGCCAGGGCTGGGGGGCCACGCTCGGCGGTTGCAGCCCCTGGCCCAGGGCCTGCAGGTAAAGGCCACTGCCCCCCACCAGCAGGGCCGGCCGGCCGGCGGCCTGGTCGGCGGCGATCAGCGGTGCCGCCCGGGCGCAGAACTGTTGCAAATTAAGCGGTTGATCCGGGGGCACCAGATCCAGCAGTTCGTGCACCACCCCGCGGCGTTCCGCCAGGGGGGGCTTGGCGGTGCCCACATCCATGCCCACGTACACCTGGCGGGAATCCACCGACAGCACCCGGCCCCCCAGCCGTTCGGCCAGGGCTACCCCCAGGGCGGTTTTGCCGCTGGCGGTGGGTCCCAACACCAGCACCATCAGGGCTTCGCTGTTCCCTGGTTCCATTCCAGCTCTCCAGCCCCCAGTCAAATTCAACCGGAGAGGTGCCCAGGGGGCGCTCTGGGCCACCGGTGGTAGAATCAACTGTCAGCGGAAGGGTCCCGCCGGGGACAGCCTTCGAATTCGGGCATCTCGGCGGCAATCAGTAATGAGCGAAGCGTCCAGTCCCCCCTCCCAGGTGCAGTCGGAATACGGCGCCGATCAGATTCAGGTCCTTGAGGGGCTTGAGCCGGTGCGCAAGCGCCCGGGCATGTACATAGGCACCACCGGTCCGCGGGGTTTACATCACCTTGTGTATGAGGTGGTGGATAACGCCGTTGATGAGGCCCTCGCCGGCCACTGCAACGAAATCCTTGTAAGCCTCTGTGCCGACGGCTCCGCCTCGATCACCGACAACGGCCGCGGCATTCCCACCGATATCCACCCCCGCACCGGTAAGTCGGCCCTCGAGACCGTGCTTACTGTGCTCCACGCCGGCGGCAAATTTGGCGGCGGTGGCTACAAGGTCTCTGGCGGCCTCCACGGGGTGGGGGTGTCGGTGGTTAACGCCCTCAGTGAGTGGGTGGAGGTCACCGTTTATCGCCAGGGCCAGGTGCATACCCAGCGCTTTGAGCGCGGCGCCCCGATCGGCATCCTTAAGTCTGCCGATGACAGCAGTGGCCAGCGCGGCACCAAGGTGGTGTTTAAGCCAGATATTCAGATCTTTAGTGGTGGCATTGAGTTTGACTACGTCACCCTTTCCGGGAGGCTGCGGGAGCTGGCCTACCTAAATGGCGGCGTGCGCATTGTTTTCCGCGACGAACGGCCGGAAACAGTTCACGAAGAGATTTACCACTACGAAGGTGGCATCAAGGAATACGTTGAATACATGAATGCCGGCAAGGATCCCCTCCATGCCGATATTATTTATGTAAACAATGAAAAAGATGGTGTCCAGGTGGAAGCCGCCCTGCAGTGGTGTGTGGATGCCTATTCCGACAGCATCCTTGGCTTTGCCAACAACATCCGCACCATCGATGGGGGCACCCACATCGAGGGCCTGAAAACGGTGCTCACCCGCACCTTAAATACCTTTGCCCGTAAGCGGGGTAAACGTAAGGAAGCCGAGGGCAACCTGGCCGGTGAAAATATCCGTGAGGGCCTCACCGCCGTGCTTTCGGTGAAGGTGCCAGAGCCTGAATTTGAAGGGCAAACAAAAACCAAGCTTGGTAACACCGAGGTACGGGGCATCGTAGATACGGTGGTGGGTGAATCCCTCAGTGAATACCTGGAATTCCACCCCCAGGTAATTGATCTGATCCTTGAGAAGGCCATCCAGGCCTTCAATGCCGCCGAGGCCGCCCGCCGGGCCCGGGAGCTGGTGCGCCGTAAATCGGTGCTGGAAAGTTCCACCCTGCCCGGCAAGTTGGCCGACTGCAGCTCCCGTGATCCCTCCGAATCAGAGATCTACATAGTGGAAGGTGATTCCGCTGGCGGCTCCGCCAAGCAGGGCCGTGACCGCCGCAACCAGGCGATCCTGCCCCTGCGCGGCAAGATCCTCAACATTGAGAAAACAGACGACGCCAAGATCTATAAGAACACTGAAATCCAGGCCCTAATCACCGCCCTGGGTCTAGGTATTAAGGGGGAGGAATTTGATGAGAAAAACCTCCGTTACCACCGCATCGTGATCATGACCGATGCCGATGTGGATGGGGCCCACATTCGCACCTTGATCCTCACCTTCTTCTTCCGTTACCAGCGGGCCTTGGTGGAAGGGGGCTACATCTATATCGCCTGTCCGCCGCTCTACAAGGTGGAACGGGGTAAGAACCACAGCTATTGCTACAACGAGCAAGACCTCAAGAAAACCCTGGCTGGTTTTGGCGAAAAGGCCAATTACACGATCCAGCGCTTTAAAGGTCTGGGCGAAATGATGCCCAAGCAACTCTGGGAAACCACCATGGATCCCAACACCCGCACTATGAAGCGGGTGGAAATTGAAGATGCCGCCGAAGCCGATCGCATCTTCACGATTCTGATGGGCGACAAGGTGGCCCCCCGGCGGGAATTCATCGAAACCCACAGCGCCGAACTCGACCTGGCGGAGCTTGATATTTGATGCCCCTGCGTTGGGCCTGGTTATTGGGGCTGGCCCTGATGGCCCCCGTGGGGCTGCCCGCCGGTGGGGCCGATCGCGATCGCCCTGGCCTGCGGCGCCGGGCCCCCGGCGAACCCTTCTTTGCCTTGGGGGGCCAGCGGCTGCAGGTCTCCCCCCACCACCAGGCCCCTCAATTAGCGGTCGCCGATGCCAGCCTGCCCCTGGAGCTGCTCACCACCTGGTGGGATGGCCGCGGCGGCCGCTGGCTGCGGGTGCGCCAGGGCGGCCAGCGTGGTTGGTTGCCAGGCTGAATTGATGCTTCGCGACATTTTGTTGGTTTCCGTAGGCGCTGTGCCCGGTGCCTGGCTGCGCTTTCGGCTGGTCAACCATTTCGAGCCGATGATTCCGGCCAAGCACTGGGCCACCTTTGGCGTGAACCTGGTGGCCTCCTTTGCCCTAGGGCTATTGGTGGCCCTGAATCAGCGCTGTGCTGCCAGCCAGTTGCTGCTTTTGCTTGCCACTGGGTTCCTCGGCAGCCTCAGCACCTTTTCCACCTTCATCGTGGAGGTGTTGCTGTTGCTGCGTAAGCGGGCCCCTGGGGAGGCCCTGCTACTGGCCCTCGTTTCAGTGGTTACTGGTTTATTCGCCGTGGAATTGGGGCTCTGGCTCGGGGGAATGCCATGGGCCTGAGGGTGGAGGCCAGGGAGCTGCTGCTGGTGGCCCTAGGGGCGGTGCCGGGGGCCCTGCTGCGCTGGCAGGCGGGAGTTCACCTGGCGCCAGTGCTGCCCTTTGGTTCCGCCGGGGCGGACCTGCTGGTGAACCTGATTGGCGCGGCCCTGCTTGGTTACCTGGCGGCGCCCCCGATGGTGGCCCCCCGCCTGGCGTTGGCCTTGGGCATTGGTTTCTGTGGATCGCTCACCACCTTTTCCTCCTGGATGCTGGACATGGCCCTGCTGCAGCGCCACGGCCACAGTTTTGAGGCCTTGGCTGTGCTGTTGCTCAGCCTTGGCCTCGGACTGCTGGCCGCCGCCGCCGGCTACGGCCTCAGCCTCAGCCTCAGGCGTCAGCGCTGAGGGCAGCTTCAATCGCTGCGGTTAGCTCGGGGGCATCTGGGGCCACAGCGCTTTTGAAGCGGCCTACCACCGTGCCATCGCGGCCCACCAGGAATTTTTCAAAATTCCAGGCGATTGGCCCGGCCGGTTCCGCCTGGGTAAGGGTGTCGAAGGGGGCAGCGCTGGCGCCCACCTTGGCGAACAACTCAAAGTTCACCCCGTAGGTGGTGCTGCAGAACTGTTGGATCTCAGTGATCGTGCCAGGTTCCTGGGCGCCGAAATCGTTGCAGGGGAAGGCCAGCACCTTGAAGCCCTGGGGACCGTATTGCTCCTGCAGGCCCTGAAGACCGGCGTACTGCTTGGTAAAACCGCAGCGGCTGGCAACATTTACCACCAGCAGCACTTGGCCGGCTTGGTTGGCCAGGTCCTGGGGGCTGCCGTCGGCGCTGGACACGATCACACCTTGAACGCTGGGGGCCATGGGGGAAGTTGCAGACGGGCCGACCCTAACCAGCCCCATACACTCGGGCGATGGTCGAAAACACCGCTGCCATTCCCGAACTCACCCAGTACCTCGAGCGATTGCTCACGGCCGGTAATTACGACGCCGTGAAGCAGCTGCTGGAGCCGGAACAGCCTGCCGATGCGGCTGAGGCCATTGGCAATTTGCCCACCCTGCAGCAGGCGATTGCCTTTCGGCTGCTGCCTAAGAACGAAGCCATCGAGGTGTACGAATACCTCGAGGCCAGCGTGCAGCAGTCGCTGCTGGAAAGGCTGCGTTCCGGTGAGGTGCTTGAGCTGGTGGAGGAGATGTCCCCCGATGACCGGGTGCGGCTCTTTGATGAACTGCCCGCCAAGGTGGTGCGCAACCTGCTGCAACAGCTAAGCCCGGCCGAACGGCGGGTCACGGCCCAGCTGTTGGGTTACGAGAGTGAAACCGCCGGTCGTTTGATGACGACCGAGTTCATTGACCTTAAGGAGTTCCACACCGCCGCCCAGGCCCTAACGATCGTGCGGCGGCGGGCCCTGGCCACGGAAACCATCTACAGCCTTTACGTGACCGATGGGGCCCGGCAACTGAGCGGCATCCTTTCCCTGCGGGATCTGGTGGTGGCCGATCCGGAGGAGACCATCGGCGAGGTGATGACCCGGGAGGTGGTGCGCGTGCATACCGACACCGACCAGGAGGAGGTGGCCCGGCTGATCAAGCGCTACGACTTCCTGGCCCTGCCGGTGGTGGACCGCGAGGACCGGCTGGTGGGAATCGTCACCGTTGATGACGTGATCGATGTGATCGACCAGGAGGCCACCCGCGACCTCTATGCCGCCGGGGCCGTGCAGGCCGGTGATGAGGATGACTATTTCCAGAGCAACCTGTTTGAGGTGGCCAAGCGGCGGGTGCTTTGGCTGTTGGTGCTGCTGATCACTAACACTGGTACCTCGGCGGTGATCGCCTCCCAGCAGGGGGTGCTGCATCGGGTGGTGCAGCTGGCGGCCTTTATTCCCTTGCTGATCGGCACCGGCGGCAACGTGGGCGCCCAGAGCTCCACGGTGGTGATCCGCGGCCTAAGCACCAATCGGGTGCAGGGGTTGGGGCCCTGGCGCACGGTGGGTCGCGAGGCGATGGCTGGGGTGTTGCTGGGGGTGTTGCTGGCGGCGGTGGTGGTGCCCTGGGCCTGGCAGTTGAGCGGCACGCCCTTGGTGGCGGCGGCGGCCGGCGTATCCATGCTTTGTATTTCCACCCTGGCGGCCACCGCCGGCGCCGCCCTGCCCCTGGTGTTTGAAAAGATTGGCCTTGATCCGGCTTTGATGTCTGCCCCGTTCATCACCACGGTGGTGGATGTGGCAGGGGTGTTCATCTATCTGCAGACCGCTGCATTTCTGCTGCAGCGTTACGGCGGGCTTGCTTAACCGGCTCAACCAAGAAACAAGTAGTCCGAGCCGACTTGGCCCAGGCTCTGGCAAGGTCAGGCCGGGTTTTTGCTGGGCCTGGCAAGGCTTTGGCTTTCTGCAAGCCGGTTGGAAGCCCAGTTGGATATGTATTTGTACCTAGTTTGCGCCTAGGTATTAACACTTAAGTTTTTATACTTAATGGCCGGGCATTATGGCGATTCGCGCCAGATTCGGCTGAAAAAAGGGCTTTCCTGAGAGATTATTGACGCTTCTTAAGGCTAAGCTTCACATAACTTCAGGTTCAGCCGTGGCCACCGCTACCGCCGAAATGCGTCCCCCCGTAGATGGGGATCTAGTTCGTTCCTACTTGCGCGACATCGGTCGTGTGCCCCTGCTCAGCCATGAGCAGGAAATCACCCTGGGTCGCCAGGTGCAGGAGCTGGTGCGCTTGGAGGAAACCGAGCTAGAGCTGCGTGAGCGCCAGGGCTCAGAACCCAGCCGGGAGGCCTTTGCCAGCGCCGTTGGTTTGAGCCCGGCCGTACTGCGGCGCCGGCTGATCAATGGCCGCCGGGCCAAGGAGCGGATGGTGGCCGCCAACCTGCGGCTGGTGGTGAGCGTTGCCAAAAAGTACACCAAGCGCAACATGGAGCTGCTTGATCTGATTCAAGAGGGCACCATCGGCCTGGTGCGTGGGGTTGAAAAGTTTGACCCCACCCGCGGTTACAAGTTTTCCACCTATGCCTACTGGTGGATCCGCCAGGGAATCACCCGCGCCATTGCCGAAAAGAGCCGCACGATCCGGCTGCCCATCCACATCACCGAAACCCTTAACAAGCTCAAGAAGGGCCAGCGCGAACTATCCCAAGAGTTGGGGCGCACCCCCACCGTTACGGAGCTGGCCCTATACGTGGAATTGCCCGAGGAAGAGGTAAAGGATCTGCTTTGTCGGGCCCGCCAACCGGTGAGCCTGGAGATGAAGGTGGGCGACAGCGACGACACCGAACTGCAGGAGTTGCTTCAAAACGAGGCGCCCATGCCCGATGAGTTGGTTGATGGCGAATGCCTGCGCGGTGACATGCGTTCGCTGCTGAATCAACTGCCGCCCCTCCAGGGTCGGGTGCTGAAGATGCGTTACGGCATTGATGTGGAGGAGCCCATGAGTCTCACCGGCATCGGCCGCGAATTGGGCATGAGCCGCGACCGGGTGCGCAACCTGGAGCGTGATGGCCTCGCCGGCCTGCGCCAGCTCAGTGAGAGTGTGGCCGCCTACGTGGCTGCTTGAGCAGAAAGTGCCCCTCCCTAAGTGGCTGGTTGAGTCGCTTGGGGCTTGAGGCTCAGCAGGGTGGCCCCCAGCACCAGCAGGGCCCCCAGCAGCGTTAGCCCGTCAAGGCCTTCGCTGAATAACAGCGCCCCCCAGCCAGCCGCGAACAGCACCTGCACGTAGCTGATCGCCGTGGCCCTGGCGGCCGGCATTTGCGTGAGGGCCCCGGTGAGCCACACCTGGCCCAGTTGGGTGAAGATCCCCACCCCCACCAGCCAGGCCAATTGGCTGGGTCCCGGCAAAACCGGATGGGCCAGCACCCAGGGCAAGCTCATCGGTAAAGACACCAGCGGAAAATAGAAAACGATCACCAACGGATGTTCTGAATCAGCCAGGGTGCGCACAGTCACGTAGGCCAAGGCCGTGAGCAAAGCCCCGGTGATGGCAATGCCCACCGCCAACCCCGGCAGCGGCGAACCATGGCCCGTGAGCCAGCTGGGTTGGGCCACCAACAGCACCCCCAGCCAGCCGAGCCCCATGGCGGCCACTATCCGTTTGCCCAGGGCTTCCCCCAGGGCACCCCAGGCCAAGGCTGCGGTGAAGGTGGGATAGAGGTACTGAAACACCGTGGCCGAGGCCAGCGGTAATTCCGCCAGGGCGGCATAAACGCAATAGAGGGCCAGGGTGCCGATCACCCCGCGCAGCACCAGCATTCCCTTGCGCTCACCCCAGGGGTTGAGCCCGGCCCGCTTCAGCAGCCACCAGCTCAATGCCAGGCTCACTAGGGCCCGGGCCAGCACCACCTCCGCCACCGGAATCAGACCGCCCAGCTGCTTAACGCAAACTCCCATCAGGCTGAAGCTCAGGGCACTCAGCACCATCCCCTGGGCCCCGGGCAGTTTGTGGGGCGAGAGGGCGAGGGGATTAAGCAGTTTCAAAGCTGGGTTCTGATAAATGTTCTGATCAAGGCCTCTGAAGGCAGCTCTACCTTTGAACACAAATTCATCTCTAGGGGCAAATTCACCTCTCAGGACAGCTTCAACTCTGGGGATATTTGCACCTCCGAAGCCAGTTTTGCTTTCGAAAACAGTCCAACCCCAGGATCGAGGCTGCTAATGGGCTGGTAGTGGCTGGATATGTCCATGTTCTTTATTTTCTTTAATCTTGTCTCAAGTCGAGCTTGTGTTGCGGGCTTTGATGCACTGCCGGTTGCAGGCTAGCTAACCAACCACCCAACCACCCAACCACCCAACCAGCCAACTAGTCAACCAGCCAACTGGCCTAGTGATTAAGTGATTCACTGGTTTATTGGCTACCAGTAGCGATTTCGCCTTTTGCCATGGTTCTAATTTGCCATGGCTCTAACTTGCCATGGCTCTAACTTTAGTGGTGGTTTGCCCCCAGTTGTGTTTTTCCAGAGACTGCTGCGCACTCTGCAGCCAGGGGGAAGCAGTTAAAGAGAAACGGCTAGGGGAAGAAGGTAGATGCCGGCAGTGGGGGCCGTGGGGGCAGCAGGGGCTGAGGGTGAGATAGGTCTTTGGGCTGAGGCAGGGATAGATCGCTTAAGCGTTTTACGTTCAGCCGATCGATTTGGCTGAGGCGGGAATGGCTAATCCACTCCACTGGGGCGCCATAGCTCAGGGCCCATAGCTCAGGGCCCGTAGCCCACCTCCGCAGCCCGTAGCCCACCTCCGCAGCCCACCTCCCTAGCCCAAGGCCGTAGCCCGTAGCCCACCTCCCTAGCCCACCTCCCTAGCCCATCGCCATGAGTCGGGAACAGATCAAGGGCAGGGGAGTCATGGGCCCAGCGGCTTCGGAGGGGGCATTAGTTGGAATCAGCCCAACCCGCCATGGCAGCGGCTTAGGCCGCCCCTATTTACGCTGCCCCTGCTCCACCAAGCTCCACCAAGTTCCGCTCCGCCAAAAACGCCAGTGTCGCCAATTCTGCCAATCCCGCCAGTGCCGCCAGCGCCAAAACCCTTGGCCCTCCTGGTGATTGGGGTGGGGTTGGTGTTTAACGCTGCCGGTAAATTGTTGATAGACCAACGCTTAAATGAGGGGCTGCTGGGGGGCCTGTGGGAGTTTCCCGGGGGCAAACAGGAGCCTGGGGAAGCGATCATTGACACGATTCGGCGTGAGTTGCGGGAGGAGTTGGCGATTGAGGTGGAGGTAGGCCAGGAGCTGATCGTGGTGGAGCACGTCTACGGCCCCAAGTGCCTGCGCTTTGTGGTGCACCTCTGCCGTTGGCTTAGGGGTGAACCCCAACCCCTAGCCTCCCAGCAGCTGCGCTGGGTGTTGCCTGGCCAGTTGGGCGACTATCCCTTCCCCGCCGCCAACGCCAGGATCATTGAGGCTTTATTGGAACACCAGAAGCAGCATGGCCTCTAGATCAGCCGAGGCTAAGGGGACTTGTTTGCCAATTAGTGGCTCAGCAGCGGCGCCCAAGAATTGACTAGTAATTTAGCAATTGATTAGTAATTTATTTGTTGGCTAGCAATTCAGCGACTGGCTGGCAGTTATTTGCTAGTAATTTGCTAATGACCCAGCGCCGGTAATTGGCTAATAATCCATTACCAGAAACCGATTAATAATCCAGGGCCAATAATCAACCAGTAATCAAGGACTGACCAGAACCGCCCGGCGCCCCTCCCCCTCCTGGCTCAGGCTCAACTGCCACGCACCTTCTGGCAGAAAACTGAGCCTTTCCGGCCATTCCACCGCCATAAGGGCTCCCCAGGCCCGGGCCTGCTCCTCCTCTTGGCAAAACAGGTCGTCGGCGGCGGCGGGCTGTTCAAGCCGATAAAGGTCTAGGTGGACCAGCAGGGGATCACTGCCCCTAGCAGCACCGCCAGGGGCGTGGCCGTAGTGCTGGGCCAGGGCAAAGGTGGGGCTGGTGACCGGTTCGGTTAGGCCGAGGCCAGCGGCTAGGCCCTGCACCAGGCAGGTTTTCCCCGCCCCCAGGTCGCCCTTGAGCAATAGCAAGGCGCCGGGGGGCAGTTGCTGGGCCAGTTGCTGGCCGAAGGTCTGGGTGGCCTCGGCATTGGCCAGATAAACGCTGCTCAAGGGGGTGGTCGCCTCCGGCCTTTGTATCCCTGTAGATTCGCCCCACGCGAGCCCGAAGCCTCGGCGACTCTGCAGATATTTCCAACCCATCGTTGCTCCCCAAGGGAGTTTGATTGCCATGGTGGCTACCCCTGACACCTTCTCGCTTGCTGGTTTGCAGACCACGAGCACCTATGTGATTGCCGACCTCGGCCTCGCCGAATGGGGCCGCAAGGAAATTGCGATCGCTGAAACCGAAATGCCGGGTCTGGTGGCCCTGCGTCAGAAGTTTGGTGCCCAGCAGCCCCTCAAGGGCGCCCGCATCTGCGGCAGCCTGCATATGACGATCCAGACGGCAGTGCTGATCGAAACCCTGGTGGCCCTCGGCGCCGAGGTGCGCTGGGCCTCTTGCAACATTTTCTCCACCCAAGATCACGCCGCCGCCGCCATCGCTGCGGCCGGTATTCCGGTGTTTGCCTACAAGGGCGAAAGCCTTGATGAGTACTGGGCCTTCACCCACCGGATCATGGAGTGGGCCGATGGCGGCACGCCAAACATGATTCTTGATGACGGTGGCGATGCCACCGGTCTGATCGTGTTGGGGGCCAAGGCCGAACAGGATGCTTCGGTGCTGGATAACCCCGGCAGCGAAGAGGAAGTGGCCCTCTTCAAATCGATCAAGGCCCGCCTGGCGGAGCAGCCCGGTTGGTATTCCCGCATCTATGCCCAGATCCAGGGCGTAACCGAGGAAACCACCACTGGGGTGGCCCGGCTTTATCAGATGGAGAACGCCGGTGAGCTGCCTTTCCCGGCCATCAATGTGAACGACTCAGTCACCAAGAGCAAGTTTGACAACCTCTACGGCTGCCGTGAATCCTTGGTGGACAGCATCAAGCGCGCCACCGATGTGATGGTGGCCGGCAAGGTGGCGCTGGTGATCGGTTATGGCGACGTGGGTAAGGGTTCCGCCCAGTCCCTGCGCGGCCTCGGCGCCACGGTGATGATTGCTGAAATCGATCCGATCTGCGCCCTGCAGGCGGCCATGGAGGGCTACCGCGTGGTCCGCCTCGATGAAGTCGTCCAGGATGTGGACATCTTCGTGACCGCCACCGGCAACTATCACGTGATCGGCCACCAGCACCTGCTGGCCATGAAGGATCAGGCGATTGTTTGCAACATCGGCCACTTCGACAATGAAATCGATGTGGCTTCCTTGAAGCAGTACAGCTGGGACAACATCAAGCCCCAGGTGGACCATGTGATCCTGCCCAGCGGCAATCGCATCATCCTCCTGGCGGAAGGTCGGCTGGTGAACCTGGGCTGTGGCACCGGCCACCCCAGCTTTGTGATGAGCAATTCCTTCACCAACCAGGTGCTGGCCCAGATCGAACTGTTCAGCAAAGGTGAGCAGTACGACAAGAAGGTGTATGTGCTGCCTAAGCACCTCGATGAAATGGTGGCCCGGCTCCACCTCGAGAAAATCGGCGCCAAGCTCACCGAACTCAGCCAGCAGCAAGCCGACTACATCTCGGTGCCGGTGGAAGGCCCCTACAAGCTCGACCACTACCGCTACTGATGGAGGCGCTCAACGCCCTTGTGGAGCAGTGGGTAGCCCAGTGGGGCTACCTCGGCATCTTTGCGGCCATGGTGCTGGAAAACCTGGTGCCACCCATCCCCTCTGAATTGATCATGCCCTTGGCTGGCTTCTATGTGGGCCAGGGGCAGCTCAATTTCTTCGGGGTGGTGCTGGCAGGGTTGTTGGGCACGGTGCTGGGGACACTGCCCTGGTACGGCATCGGCCGGCTGGTGAATGAGGAGCGGCTGGGGCGCTGGATCGAACGCCACGGCCGCTGGCTGGGGGTTTCCGCCAAGGAATTGGCGCAGTCCCGCCAGTGGTTTGTGCGCCACGGGGCGGCGGTGGTGTTTTGGGGTCGCTTGATCCCAGCGATCCGCACCCTGATCTCCGTGCCCGCCGGCATTGAAATGATGCCCTTCGGGCCGTTCCTGTTTTGGACCACCGCCGGCAGCCTGATCTGGAACCTGGTGCTCACCGCCAGCGGTTGGCTGCTGGGCAGCCACTGGCATGACGTGCTGAGCTTCATCAAGCCGATTGAGGGCCTGGTGAACAAGTTGATTGTGCTGCTAGTGCTGGCCGTTGGCGCCTGGCTGGCGCTGCGGATCTGGAAGAAGCGCAGGGTTGCCCCCTGAATTTGAGGGCTTGACCCCTGCGCCGCCCAGCCAGAGCCTTCAGAAGGGCACTTCTTCTTCGCTGGGGTTGCCACCAAAGCCGCCCCCCTGGCCGGCGCCGCCCTGCTCGCCATCCCGCTTGGAGCCCAGCAGTTCGAGGCGATCCACCCGCACCACGGGCTTGGAGCGCTCCTCCCCGCTGGCCCGGTCGGTCCAGCGATCGAGCTTTAGGGAACCAATGATTCCCAGCAGGGAACCTTTTTTCACGTAGTCAGCGGCCACCTGGGCCTGCTTGCCCCAGATTTCCAGGTTGAACCAATCGGGTTCATCGTCGCGGCTGCGGCGGTTTACGGCGAGGGTGAGGTTGGCAACCACGCTGCCGGATTCGAAGTAACGCACTTCGGGATCACGGCCGGCGCGGCCAACCAGGGTGACGGAATTGACGCCCATCGGGGCCTCCTTGGGTTGTGGGTTAATGATGCGCCACCTTTCAGCGACGTTCACTCTTATTGGTTCCACCGAACTGGCCGGTTGTAACAGGCCATCGATCCTTCGACCCTATGATCTGGCCGCCTGACCGCTCCGTGCGGCAGTTCTAGCTCTCCAGCGGACTTACCCCATGTTTTGGCGTCGTTTTCAGCTCTCCCGTGACATCGGGATCGATCTGGGCACGGCCAACACGCTGATCTATGTGTCCGGGCGCGGCATCGTGCTGCAGGAGCCTTCCGTGGTGGCCATTGACCTAGATAAGGGCGTTCCCCTGGCGGTGGGGGAAGAGGCCAAGCTGATGTTGGGCCGCACCCCCGGCAACATCCGCGCCGTGCGGCCCCTGCGGGACGGCGTGATTGCCGATTTCGATGCCGCAGAACAGATGATCAAGTACTTCATCCGCAAGGGCAATGAAGGCCGCGGCATGGTGGCGCCCCGGCTGGTGATCGGCATCCCCAGCGGTGTTACTGGGGTAGAACGCCGCGCCGTGCGGGAGGCCGGTCTCGGTGGCGCCAGGGAGGTGCACCTGGTGGATGAGCCGGTGGCCGCTGCCATCGGCGCTGGCCTGCCTGTTACGGAGCCGGTGGGCTCGATGATCGTGGACATCGGCGGCGGCACCACCGAAGTGGCGGTGCTCAGCCTCCAGGGCACGGTGATTTCCGAGTCGGTACGGGTGGCGGGCGATGAGCTCAGCGATGCCATCGGCAGCTACCTGAAAAAGGTGCACAACCTGGTGGTGGGGGAACGCACCGCCGAGGACATCAAGATCCGCATCGGCTCCGCCTTCCCCGATGACAACTTTGACCAAACCTCGATGGATGTGCGCGGTTTGCACCTGCTCTCCGGCCTGCCGCGCACCATCAGTGTTCGGGCTGGCGATGTGCGAGAGGCAATGATCGAACCCCTGAATGTGATTGTGGAGGCTGTCAAACGCACCCTGGAGCGCACCCCCCCTGAGCTGGCGGCCGACATCGTTGATCGCGGCATCATGCTGGCCGGCGGCGGTGCCCTGGTGCGGGGCATCAGTGACCTGATCAGCCATGAGACCGGGATCCTCACCCATGTGGCCGAGGAGCCTTTGCTCTGTGTAGTTAAAGGGTGTGGTCAGGTGCTGGAAGACTTCAAACGCCTGGGCCGGGTGCTTGATGCCGCTGAATACGGCCGTTCATCCAGTTGATCCATGGCCCTGGGAAGGCGCCTGGGGCGCCTGCTGGATCTGCGCTCCTTGCTGGTTCACTGGCCCTGGCTGGTGTTGCTGTTGGCCATTGGCTTGGTGCGGCTCTCTAAGGGGGCTGCGGTAGTCGATTTGTATGCCCTGCTGAGCCGGCCCTTTTGGCCTGGCACAGCCCAGTCGGAATGGCTGCGCCAGGCCCAGCACCTGGAGGACCAGCAGAAAATTTCCCTGTTGCAGGGCCAGCTGAACCAGCTCAGGGCCGATGGCGCCCTACGCCAGGAGCAGGGCCCTTGGCTCACGGCAGCGGTAATTAGTCGTCGCACCGAGGGCTGGTGGCAACAGCTGGAGTTGGGGGCCGGCAGCCTTGAGGGTCTTCACTACGGTGCCGTGGTCACCGGGCCGGGGGGGGTGTTGGGGCGCATCGCCAGCGTCACCCCCAGCACCGCCCGGGTCACCCTGCTCACCGACCCCTCCAGCCGGGTGGGGGTGGAGCTCAAGGGCAGCCGCGGCCAGGGGCTGTTGGTGGGGGAAGGCACCAGTCGGCCGCGGTTGCGTTTTCTAGATAAGGATGTGGAGGTGCAGCCCGGCGATGTGGTGATCACCTCAGCGGCCAGTTCGCTTTATCCGGCCAACCTGATTGTGGGCGTGGTGCAAACCGTGAATTCCCAGGCGCAGCCGGCCCCCGAGGCCCTGGTGCAGCTGGCCGCTCCGGTGGATGCGATCGATTGGGTGCGGGTGTTGCGCTGATGCTTCACTTCAGCCTCTCCCGCCACCAGGCCCTTTTTTTAAGTGTGCTGTTGGTGTTGTTTTTGAGCCTGGCCTCCCCCTGGTGGCTAAAGCTCCAAGGGGTTCCCCCCAGCTGGGCGGTGCTCTGGTTATTGCCCTGGGCGGTGGTGGAGGGCCCCTGGGCCGGGGCCCTTGCTGGTTTTGGCATTGGGGTGTTGCTGGATAGCCTCCAGGCCTCGGGGCCCACGGCCATGCCCGTGTTGGTGCTGCTGGGGCTGTGGTGGGGTCAGTTTGTGTCGGCCCGGCGGCCCCTGGAGCGCAGCACCACCCTGGGACTGCTGGCGCTGCTGGGCACCCTGCTGCTCAATGGCAGCTATGCCCTGCAGCTGCAGTGGCGCGGGGAAAGGGCCTCCGCCGCCTGGCAGCTCAGCATCGCCCAGGCCCTGTTCACGGCACTGCTAGCTCCGATGATTTGTTCCCTACTGGTGCTGTTTTGGCGCCGTCTTTCCCTTCTCCATGGCCGTTAAGCGTGCCCTGATCAGGGCCTGCATCGCCTTGGCCCCCTTGGCCCTGCTGGGGGGCTGCGCCCCTAGGCCAGCGGCCAAGGAACTGCAGTTTTGGACGATTCAGCTCTCGCCGAAGTTTGACCCGCTGATCAAGGCCATGGTGGCCGAATGGGAGGGGCGCCACCCCGGCGTGAAGGTGCGCTGGACCGACCTGCCCTTCGGCTCGGTGGAACGCAAGTTGCTGGCGGCGGTCTTTGCCCGCACGGCCCCAGATGTGGTGAACCTGAATCCGTTGTTTGCCGCCAACCTGGCCAGCAAGGGGGGGCTGTTACCGCTGCAGAAGCGGCTGACCCCTGCCGCCGCCGCCAGCTACCTGCCGGAGATTCTCAAGGCCGGGGAGCAAGAGGGTCAGCTTTATTCCCTGCCCTGGTATCTCACCGCCCGCATCACCCTCGCCAACCAGCAGCTGCTGCGCCGGGCGGGGTACCAGCAGCCCCCGCGCCAGTGGGCGGAGCTGCCCGCCTATGCGGAAACGATCAAGCGCCGCACCGGCCGCTATGCCCTGTTTGTGACGGTGGTGCCCGATGGTTCGGCGGAATTATTGGAATCGATGGTGCAGATGGGGGTGGTGCTGGTGGATGACCAGCATCGGGCCCGCTTTAACAGTGCCGCCGGCCGCCGCGCCTTTGCCTTTTGGACGGATCTTTACCGCCGGGGCCTGCTGCCCCGCGAGGTGGTGAGCCAGGGTTTCCAGCGGGCCATTGAGCTCTATCAGAGCGGTGAATTGGCCCAGGTGGCCAGCGGCGCCGAGTTCCTCAACACCATTCAAACCAATGCCCCCCAGGTGGCGGCCGAAACCCGCCCCTATCCGCCCCTGGTGGGCGTTGATGGGGCGGCCAATGTGGCGGTGATGAACCTGGCGGTAACTAAGCAAACGCCCCTACCGGCGGAGGCGGTGGACTTCGCCAGCTTTGTGACCAATCCCGCGAACCAGCTGCGCTTTGCCCGGGCGGCCAAGGTGTTGCCCTCCTCGCAGCCGGCCCTGCGGGAGTTGCAGCGGGAGCTGCAGACAGCCTCCCAGGGCGCCGCTGGTGCTGATTTGGTGCTTCAGGCAAGGCTGCTTAGTGCCGAGACCCTCGGCCATGGCCGGGTACTGGTGCCCGCTGACCCCGGGGTGAAGCGGCTGCAGGCGGTGATCTATGGCCAGTTGCAGCGGGCGATGTTGGGGCAGTTGAGCAGTGATGCGGCCCTGGCCGCGGCGGAGCGGGAATGGAATGCCTATGCCGCCGCCCGCTGGCCGGCGCCGGTTAAGGTTGCAGTTCGTTAATTGCCGTTGCGCATGTCTGCGGGGGACGCTCTTCCTGATCAACAGCCCACCCTGCTAGTTGTTGACGATGAGCCCGCAGTGCGCCGCGTGCTCGCCATGCGCCTGCAATTGGCTGGTTACAACGTGGTTTGCGCCGAGGATGGCGAACAGGCCCTGGAGCTTTTTAACCAAGAGCAGCCCGATTTGGTGGTGCTCGATGTGATGTTGCCAAAGCTGGATGGCTTTGCGGTGTGTCGTCGCCTGCGGGCGGAATCGGCGGTGCCGATCATTTTTCTTTCGGCCCTAGATGCGATCGCTGAGAAGGTGGCCGGCCTTGACATCGGTGCCGACGATTATCTCTCTAAACCCTTTAGCCCCAAGGAACTCGAGGCGCGGATCAGTCGGATCCTGCGGCGGGTGGGCCGCGGCGCCGCCAGCCAGAACCCGATGGAACCGGTGGCCGGCCTAGGGGTGCTGCGCCTCGGTGATTTGGTGGTGGACACCAACCGTCGCCAGGTGACCCGAGGTGGCGAGCGCATTGCCCTCACCTACACGGAGTTCAGCCTGTTGGAACTGCTTTTCCGCGAGCCAGGTCGGGTGGTGCCCCGGGCGGAGATCCTCGAACAGCTCTGGGGTTACCCTCCCAGACGTGCGGCGGATCTGCGGGTGGTTGATGTTTATGTGGCCCGCTTGCGCGGCAAGTTGGAACCAGACCCCCGCAATCCCGAGTTGATCCTCACGGTGCGGGGCACGGGCTATGCCTCCCAGCGCATGGGTGAACTGAGCCTCGCCGCCGGCGCCTGACGTGTCAGAGCTGCGTACCACCCGCCTTGAGAAGGCTGAGGCCCTCAGGGCCATCGGCCAAGGCCCCTACGGCCTGCGATTTGAGCCCAGCCACCGCACCGCCGAACTCCAGCAGGCCCATGCCGCCCTGGCCAACGGCGAAGAGTTGCCCCTGGAGGTAGCCGTGGCCGGCCGGGTGATGACCCGGCGGGTGATGGGAAAACTGGCGTTTTTCACCCTCACCGATGAAACCGGTTCGATTCAGCTGTTCCTGGAGAAGCTCGCCCTGGGTGAGGCCTTTGCCCAGCTCACCAGCCTGGTGGATGCCGGCGACCTGATCGGTGTGAGGGGCACCCTGCGGCGCACCGACCGTGGGGAGCTGTCGGTGCGGGTGAGCCAGTGGCAGATGCTCAGCAAGGCGCTGCAGCCGCTGCCCGACAAGTGGCATGGGCTGGCGGATGTGGAGAAGCGCTATCGCCAGCGCTACCTGGATCTGATCGTTAGCCCCCAGAGCCGCGAAACCTTCCGGCGCCGGGCCCTGGCCGTGCGGGCCATCCGCCGTTGGCTGGAGGATCGCCAGTTTCTGGAAATTGAAACGCCGGTATTGCAAGCCGAGGCCGGCGGCGCCGATGCCCGCCCCTTCACCACCCACCACAACACCCTCGACCTGCCGCTATTTCTGCGGATTGCCACCGAATTGCACCTGAAGCGCCTGGTGGTGGGCGGCTTTGAGCGGGTGTTTGAACTGGGTCGGATCTTCCGCAATGAGGGAGTTAGCACCCGCCACAACCCTGAATTCACCAGTGTTGAGGTGTATCAGGCCTATGCCGACTACTTCGACATGCTCGACCTCACCGAGCAGTTGATCGCGGCGGTCACCCTGGAGGTGTGTGGCAGCACGGCCCTCACCTACCAGGAGGTGGCCATTGACCTCACCCCCCCCTGGCGCCGGGCCACCATGCACGAGCTAGTGCAGGAAGCCACGGGCCTGGATTTCAATGCTTTCCCAGATCGGGAAACGGCGGCCGCGGCCATGGCGGCGGCGGGCTTGGAGGTGCCGGCCACGGCCACCAGTGTTGGGCGCCTGCTTAATGAGGCCTTTGAGCAACGGGTGGAGGCCCAACTGATCCAGCCCACCTTTGTGCTCGATTACCCGGTGGAGATCTCACCCCTGGCCAGGCCCCACCGCAGTAAGCCCGGCTTGGTGGAGCGCTTTGAGCTATTCATTGCCGGCAGGGAAACCGCCAATGCCTTCAGCGAACTAATCGACCCCATCGACCAGCGCCAACGGCTGGAGGCCCAGCAGCAGCGCCGCCTGGCCGGCGACCTGGAGGCCCAGGGGGTGGATGAGGATTTCCTGATGGCCCTTGAGGTGGGGATGCCCCCCACCGGCGGCCTGGGCATCGGCATTGATCGCCTGGTGATGTTGCTCACCGACAGCGCCAGCATCCGCGATGTGATCGCCTTCCCCTTGCTACGCCCGGAGGGCCGCAGTGGATAATGGTTCCACCGATCAGATTTCCTAGCGCATGAGTGGCGAGCGCGTCGGTTTTCGCTTTACCCACGCTGATGCGGTGGTAAAGCGCAACCCCCAGGGGCGATCCCGGCGGGGTTGGGTGATGGAAGCGGTGGAACAAACCACCAGCCGTGGCACCAAGATGCCCGCTTACCGGATCCGCTGGCGCGATAGCGAGCGCCCCGAAATCGTGCTCCAGCACATGCTGATCGCTGATCCCGATCCCACCCCGCCCCCCGAGGGCGTAAATCTGGTGCCCCCGGCCCCCAAGAAGTAGTTAGCAAGCAAGGCTTAGATCTAGCTCCAGCCCTTGAGTCGATAGGTAAGCAGGCCCAGATGTTCCTTAAGCGCCACGCTGCTCAGGAACAGGGCTTCCGCATCGGGCAGCAGGCTTTTAATGGTGTTTCCAATGGTTGGCTTGCCGTAGTTGGCCCGGCTGGGTAGCTGGTAGTCGCAAGCCACTGGGATCACAGTGAGCCCGCTGCTCCTTTTGAAGGTGGCCAACGACCGGGGCATGTGGAAGGCGCTGGTCACCAACAGCAGCCGCTGCCAGTGCCGTTGCCTGCCGATCACACCGATATCCCTGGCCTCTTCGGCGGTGGTGCGGGAAACCGGATTGATCAGGATGCCCCTGGCCGGCACCCCCAGCTCCAGGGCGAGCTGCCGAGCCGAAACCGCCTCCGCAGGGGCCGGGTCGTTGGCGGTGAAGCCCACCCGGCCGCCGCTGGTAACCAGTAGGGGGGCCTTCCCCTGGCGCAGCAGCCGCACGCCCATGAGCAGGCGATCGCCCCCTTCGGCCACCTCAACCCCCCGGCGGGGGGCCAGGGCCGGGCGCAGGCCGCCGCCCAACACCAAAATTGCATCCGCCTTGGGGATTACCGCCGGGGTGAGCGCCGCCGCCTGTTCCTCAAGCCCCCAAACCAGCTGCCGGCTGGTGAGCGGCATCGCAAATAACCAAACCAGGCCCAGGCCGGCGCCGCCCAGCCAGGGGCCCCAGGCCTGGCGGCGGCCCAGCTGGCCCGCCAGTTGCAGCAGCAGGCCCAAGCCCAGGGGATAGAGGGCCAGGGGCAGCAATTTGGAGAGCAGGAAACCCACTAGTTGGGGCGCCGCTTTAGGTCATCCAATGCCTGCTGGGTTTCAAAGGCGGCCCAGTCTTTTTCCAGGTTGCTGGCCCGTTGGACCGGGCTTTTAACGGGTTGATTGGCCAGTTGCTGCAGCTCCTCTTCCACGGCGGCAAAGCTCACCCCCAACTCCCCCAGTTGCTGCCAGCGTTGGCGCCCCTGGTCCATCAGCGCGCCCTGGTGGGCTTGGGCCCGGTCTGCCAGTTGATCGGCCCCCGCCGCCCGCGCCTTGGTTACCCGTTGCTGCCACTGGCGGATCTCATCGGCCAGCTGCAGTAATGCCTGCCGTTGTTGTTCCGCCTGGCGTTGCAGCTGACGGCGCTGGCCCGCCAGCCGGGCCTGGCGGTCGCGGGCCTCCTGTTCAGCCAGTAGGGCCTCCTGGGCGGGGTTGCCCTGCAGAAAGGCCCCGAGTCGTTGCTCCAGTTGCGCCTCCAGTTCGTCGAGCCAGCTCACCCCTTTGCGGCCTCCCCGGCGGGGCTGGTGATCAACGGTGCTTCGATCTCCTCCTCCAGGGGGCTGATCGCCCCCTCGCGGGAGCGCAGCAGCAATTGGGTTAGGCGGGCCACGGTGCCTTCCCCCAGGTCTTCCGTGCCGATCGCATCAAAGGCGCGGCGGTAGATCTGTTCCAGTTCACCGATAAGTGATTCGCGCACCCTGCGCACCAGGGCCCGTTGCTCCTCCCTTCCCATGCAGGTTCTCTCTACAACCTCAGCAGTTTGCTGTGGGAACGCCGGCTCGCAGCAAATGCAGGCTGAACTGGTCAGCGGGATCGCACCAGCGTCCCTGGGGGGTCCAGCCCGCGGCCGCCGCCAGCTGGATGAAGGCCTGGGGCGAAAACTTGTAGCTGTATTCGGTAATTAGGGCTTCCTCCGGGGCAAACTCCAGCTCCAGGCCCAGGAGCCGCATTCTTTGCTGCCCCTGGCTCACCAGGGCCATTTCGATCCTTTGCTCCTGCTCCTGCCAGCGGGCCCGGTAACCAAAGCCGCTGGGGTCCAGCTCGGCCCCCAGCTCCCGCTGCAGCCGGGTGAGCAGGTTGAGGGCAAAGGCTGCGGAAATCCCGGCCCGGTCGTTGTAGGCGGCCTCCAGCAGGGCCGGGGGGCGGGGTTGATCAATGCCGATCAGCAGCAGAGAGCCCAGGCCCAACATCTGATTTAGCCGCCCCAGAAACTGCAGGGCCTCGGCGGGTTCGAAGTTGCCCAATGAACTGCCGGGGAAAAAGCCGAGGCGCGGGCGCTGCTGCAGGGTTGGCGGCAGCGGCAGCACCAAGGGTTGGCTGTAGTCGGCGCAGAGGCCCAGCATGGGCACCTGGGGATGGCGGGCCTGGAGGCGGCTGCCGGCCTGGCCCAGGTGGGCGGCGCTGATGTCGATGGCCACATAGGCCGGATCCCTTAGGGCATCCAGCAGCGGGGACACCTTTTCGGCACTGCCGGCGCCGAATTCCAGCACCAGGGGGCCGCCGGGCAGGGGCGCGGCGATGGCGCTGGCATGGGCGTTGAGCAGGGCCTGTTCCGTGCGGGTGAGTTGGTATTCCGGTTGGTGGCAGATTTCGGCAAACAGTTCCGACCCCCGTTGGTCGTAGAGCAGCCAGGCCGGCAGTTGCCGGGGTTGGCGCTGCAGCCCAGCCCGCACCGCCGCGGCCACATTCGCCGGCGCCGGGTGCAGGTCGATCAGCTCAAAGGGCGGCAGCTGGATCATCACGGGCGGGCCAGGCGCAGGCCACTGGCCTGCCAGCGGCAGTGGGGGCCAAAGAAGTTGCGGTAGGTGTGCCGCCCATGGCCGGCGGGGGTGAGAAAGCTGCTGCCCCGCAGCACCATCTGCGAACTCATGAACTTGCCGTTGTATTCACCGATGGCGCCCGCCGCCGCCCGAAAGCCTGGGTAGGGGCCGTAGGCGGAGCTGGTCCATTGCCAGAGGCAGCCGTGCAGCTGGGCCAGGGCCCCGGTGCTGCTGGCCGCCACCTCCCATTCCGCCTCCGTGGGCAGCCGCGCTTGGGCCCAACGGGCATAGGCATCGGCCTCAAACCAGCTGAGGTGGCGCACCGGGGCGGCCGGATCCCGGGGCTGCAGCCCCCGCAGGCTGAATTCCATGCCTTGGGGTCGCCAGTAGCGGGGGGCCTCCCAGCCCCGGGCCTGCACTAGCGCCCAGCCCTCCGCCATCCAGGGCTCGGGCCGTTGGTAGCCACCGGCGGCGATGAAGCTCTCATATTCCTGATTAGTTACCAGGCGCTCGGCCAAGGCAAATGGCTCCAGCCACACCCGATGCTGGGGGGTTTCGTTGTCGAAGTGGAAGCTGCCAGCGGCGGCGGCGGCGCCAATGGTTTGCAGGCCCCCTTCAAAGTTGTGCCACTCCAGTGGCCCGGGGCTGGGCCCGGCGCTGGGGGCCGGGGCCTTGGGGTCGTACACCGGCAGGAGTGGGTTGCGACTGAAACCATCGAGCAGATCCATCAACAGCAATTCCTGGTGCTGTTGTTCGTGCTGCAGGCCCAGTTCCACCAGGGCCTGCAGGGCTGGCGCCGGCGCTTCGCTTAAGCAATGGTTTAGTTCCCCGTCAATGCGTTGGCGCCAGGCGAGCAAATCCCTAAGGGGCGGCCGGCTGAGCAAGCCCCGTTCCGGCCTGGGATGGCGGGGGCCCACGGCCTCGTAATAGGAATTAAATAGGGTGCACCAAAGCTCCGGACTGGCTTGCCAGCCCGGGCAGTGGGGTTTGAGCAGAAAGGTTTCAAAAAACCAGCTGGTGTGGCCCAGGTGCCATTTGGCGGGGCTGGCGTCTGCCATGCCCTGGAGCATCAAGTCTTCGGGTTCCAGGCCGGCGACCAGGGCGAGGCTGTGGGCCCGCACCTGGGCCAGGCGTTCCCGCAGCTTGGACGGGCAACCACTGACCATCCCATGACGGGCACATGCCGGGACCTTAGCCTGCGGCTGGTTGAAGCACATTGGCGATGGGAATCACCCGGGGATTTGTGGGTGCAGTGGGCCACACCCCATTGATTCGCCTCGAACATTTCAGCGCCCTCAGCGGCTGTGAAATCCTTGGCAAGGCTGAGTTCATGAACCCTGGCGGTTCAGTTAAGGATCGGGCAGCCCTAGGGATTCTCCAGGCGGCGGAGGCTTCCGGGGCGCTGCAGCCCGGCGGCACCGTGGTGGAAGGCACGGCCGGCAATACCGGCATCGGCCTCGCCCACCTCTGCAATGCCCGCGGTTACCGCTGTGTGATCGTGATTCCAGACACCCAGTCGGCGGAAAAGATCGGCCTGTTGCGCAGCCTGGGCGCTGACGTGCGCACCGTGCCGGCGGTGCCCTATCGCGACCCAAATAACTACGTGCGCCTCTCCGGCAGCATCGCCGCCGAAATTCCTGGCGCCGTTTGGGCCAATCAATTCGACAACTGCGCCAACCGCCAGGCCCACTACGACAGCACTGGCCCCGAAATCTGGGAGCAATGCGCCGGCCAGCTCGATGCCTGGGTGGCGGCCACCGGCACCGGCGGCACCTACGCCGGCGTGGCCCTCTACCTAAAGGAGTGTTCCAAGGCGGTGCGCTGTGTGCTGGCCGACCCCCATGGCAGCGCCCTATTCAGCTGGGCCACCAGGGGCAGCCTCAGCATGGAGGGTTCCTCGATCACCGAAGGCATCGGCAACAGCCGCGTTACGGCCAACCTGGAGGGGGCGCCGGTGGATGACGCCGTGCGCATCGACGACCAAACCGCCCTGGAGGTGGTCTACGACCTGCTTTGGCACGAGGGCCTTTTCATGGGCGGCTCCGTGGGCATCAACGTGGCCGCCGCCCTGGAAACCGCCCGGCGCCTGGGGCCTGGCCATCGCATCGTTACGGTGCTCTGTGATGGCGGCGACCGCTACCGGTCGCGGCTCTGGGACCGGGAGTGGCTGGAAAGCCGTGGTTTGCGGCAGCCTGTTCGCAAGCTTTCTTGAGGGAGTTTCCCCCTGGCCGTGGTTTCCCCCGCTAACGCAACTGTTGGAGAGTTGTTGGAAGGGCGCTATCGCCTGGAGCAACAGCTCAGTGGCGGGCCAACCAGCGGCCTCTGGCGTGGGGCCGACAGCCTTGCCGCTGACCTGCCCGTGGCCCTTAGGGCCTGGTGGGGCCTTGATAGCGGTGGGGTGCTAGCCCTACGCCAACGGCTGGAAAGGCTCCAGGGGGTGTTGCATCCCCAGGTGCCGCGGCTCGGGGCGTTGTTGCCCGCCGATGGTGGCCTTTGGCAGGTGCGGGAGTGGGTGAGTGGCCGCAGCTACCGGTCCCTGCTGGAGGGCAGGCGGGAGCGCCAGTTGGTGTTTGGGGCCGGGGAGGTGTTGCTGCTGCTGAGGCAGTTGCTGCCGGCCCTGGCGGCCCTCCATGGCCAGGAGCTCACCCACGGGGATCTCAATCCGGCCAATCTGCTGCGCCGCGACAGTGACGGCCTGCCGGTATTGATTGACTTCGGCCTGCAGGCTTCCCCCCAGGGCGCCCCGCTGCAGGCCGGCACCCCTGGCTATGCCCCCAGCGAGCAACGCCAGCAGGCCCCGGCCCCCTGGATGGACCTCTACGCCCTTGGGGTTACTGCCCTGGTGCTGCTGAGCGGTGAGGAACCAGGCGCTTTGCTCGATCCGGTGTCCATGGCCTGGCGCTGGCCCGACGGGCTGGCGGTGGATCCCCAGTTCCGGGCGGTGCTGGAGCGGCTACTTACTGCTGAGCCCTCCCAGCGCTACCGCAGTGCTAGCCAGTTGCTGGAGCAGCTCGCCAGCCTGCCGGTGCCCGATAGCACCGGTCCGGTGGGTCGCACCGATCGCACCGAAGTGCTGGTGCCCCAGGCGCGTCTGGAACCAGAGCCGCCGCCGGCAGTGCCAGAGCCTGAACTAAAGCCAGAACCAAAGCCTGAACCAAAGCCAGAACCGCAGTTGCCCCAACCCCAGGGTCAGCCCCCGGCGCCCCGCACCCTGCGGCGCACCGCCCGGCAGCAACGGCAGCTGGAGAAGGAGCGGGCGGCGGAGGGCCGCTTCTGGCCGGTGGTGCTGGCCCTGGTGCTCACCGCCCTGGTGGGTTCCACCCTGGGTTGGTTGCTGTTGGGCCGCAGTCGCCAGGGCAGTAATCCCTTGGCCCAATCGCCGGGGGCGGTGAGCTTGCCGCCGGCGGAGGTGGACCAACGGCAGCAGCTGCTTAACCGGCTCAAGGCCCTGCAGGTGGACCGCGACTGGTTTTTGAAATTGGTGGACCGCAGCCTGGCGGCCCAGTTCCCGGAACGTAGCGGCCGGCCCCCCAGCGATTCCCTCGAGGACGCGCCCCTGCGCAAGATCTGGAACGACCTGGCCCAGGACTGGCTGGTGCGGGTGGAACAGCTGCCGGTGCAACTGCGTCAACAACTGGGCAGTTATAGGGCCAGTGATTGGGAGGCCCGCCAGGCCAATCTCACCCGCCAGGGGCTCAGCCCGTTGGTGTTGCAGCAACTGGTTAGTGGCAGCGCCCAAAACCTGATGCCGGGCCGTAATCCTGAAACGATCCCAGACGAGCCCTTCCGGCAGCTTTGGTACGCCGCCGCCATGCGCAGCCTGGAGGGGCTCAAGGTGGAACAGATCGAGCCCACCCCAAACCTGGCCCGATCGCTCAGTGCTGAGGTGGATGGCCATGGGGCCCGCTTGTTTGCGGTGAAGTTGCCGCCGGGCTTCAAGTTGGTTTTGGGGGTTAATGGCACCCCACTAATGCAAATGACCGTGTTTGGCGCCGATGGCAAGGTGCTGGAGCCCCGCGGCCCCTTGCGGGTGGTGACCGTGGCCAGGGTGGCCGGCTCACCGGTGCAGGTGCTGGTGCGCAACGACGGCCTGGCGCCGGGCTTGATCAGCCTTTCGGTGCGGGTGGATCCACCGCTGCCTGAGATTCCGGCGATGGCCCCCAACGTGCCCGTGGCCCCAGGCAGTGCCGTGACCCCAGTGCCACCGGCGCCCATCGCCCCCCCGCCAGTCTCGGCGCCCCCCCCGGTCCCCAGCCCGGCGGCACCAGAAAGCTCAGAGCCGCTTCAGCGCTGAGCGCAGGTCCTTGTCGTCTTGCTTCTTGCGTTCTTCCTGGCGTTTGTCGTGCAGTTTGCGGCCCTTGGCCAGGCCAATGGTGAGCTTGATCCAGGAGCCCTTTAGCTGCAGGTTGAGGGGGATCAAGGTGAGGCCCTTTTGGTCTAGCTGGCCCCGCAGCCGGTCAATTTCCTTGCGGTGGGCCAACAGCTTGCGCACCCTCAGGGGGTCGTGGTTGTAGTACTTGCTGGCCTGTTCGTGGGGGGAGATGTGCACGTTGTGCAGTTGCATTTCGCCATTGCGGATCAGGCAAAAGCCATCGCGCAGGTTGGCCTTACCGGCCCGGATTGCTTTTACCTCCGTACCCACCAGCTCCATGCCTGTTTCCAGGGTTTCGAGGATTTCGTATTCGTGGCGGGCCAGGCGGTTGTCAGCGAGCAGCCGCTGGGCCTGCAGCCTGGCCTTGGCCGCAGTTTTTGATTTGCCCTTTCCCGCCACCGTTGCTCCCTATCCGTAGAACATATCTGTATTCCATGTTTGCCCATCCCCTGGGGGGCCCGTAGCCTCGGGCGATGGCGATCCAGTCTTCCAGCGGTGGCCCCCAGGGGGTGAAGGCACCGGCGCCCCGCCTGGTGGCCCCCCAGGCGATGGTGGCGGAACGGGATGGCGGCCGCGACGAGGGGCTGCGGCCGAAGCGCCTTTGCGACTACGTGGGCCAGGCGGAGTTGAAGCAGGTGCTGGCCATTGCCCTGGAGGCCACCCGCCAGCGCCAGGAGGCCCTCGACCATGTGCTGCTCTATGGGCCCCCCGGCCTCGGTAAAACCACCATGGCCCTGGTGCTGGCCGAGGAATTGGGGGTGCGTTGCCGGATCACCAGTGCCCCGGCCCTGGAGCGCCCCCGCGACATCGTGGGCCTCCTGATGAACCTGCAGCCGCGGGAGTTGCTGTTTATCGATGAGATCCATCGGCTTAACCGGGTGGCCGAGGAACTGCTCTATCCGGCCATGGAGGACTACCGCCTGGATCTCACCGTGGGGGCCGGCCCCAGTGCCCGCACCCGCAGCCTCGAGCTACCGCCCTTCACCCTGGTGGGCGCCACCACCAAGGCGGGCTCGCTCAGTTCGCCGCTCAGGGATCGCTTTGGCCTGATCCAACGGCTGGAGTTTTACAGCTGTGAAGACCTCGAAGCGATCGTGCGCCGGGCCGCGGGCCTGCTGCAGGTGGAGTTAATGCCGGCGGCGGCCACGGAAATTGCCCGCCGCTGCCGCGGCACGCCGCGGATTGCCAACCGCCTGCTGCGGCGGGTGCGGGATTTTGCCAGCGTTAAGGGCCATGGCCAGGTGTGTGAGCTGGTGGCCGCCGAAGCCCTGGCGATGCATCGGGTGGATAGCCGCGGCCTCGATGCCTCCGACCGGCGCCTAATGGAATTGTTGATCGATACCTACGCCGGCGGCCCGGCCGGGCTCGATACCCTGGCGGCGGCCCTGGGGGAAGACCCCGACACCCTCGAGGCGGTGGTGGAACCGTTTTTGTTGCAACTGGGTTTCCTGCAACGCACCCCCCGGGGCCGCGTGGTTACCGAGGCGGGGCGCCGCCACCTGGGGGCAGCCTGATGGCTTCCTTCCTGCTGCCCCTGCTGGCCCCCTGCCTCGCCCTGGTGCTGGCCCTGGGGCCTGGCTTGCCCATCAGGCCCCCCCTAGCCCAGCTGCCGCTGCCCTCCGACGGCGCCTTGGCCCGCTCCAGCGCCGCCCTGGCCGCCTTTGAGCAGCAGCAATTTGGAGAGGCTGAACAGCAACTGCGGGTGTTGATCCGCCGTTATCCGCTGCTGGCCGATGCCCGGGCAGCCCTCACGGCGGTGCTCTGGCAAAAGGGGCAGCTGGGGGAGGCGAAAAGCCACTGGGCCGCGGCGGTGGGCCTCGATAGTTGCTACCGCAATGGCGAGTGGTTGCGGCAGGGGCGCCACTGGCCGCCGCGGGCGGTGGCGGCCCTAGAGCAGTTTTTGGCGGCCCAGGAGCAGGGCTCCGTTAGGGGAGGCCCCCAGGGATGATCCCGCTCACCCAGCTCCAAGACCTGCGCCGCCATCTCCATGCCCATCCGGAATTAAGCGGGGCCGAGCACCGCACGGCGGCCCTGGTGGCCGGCGAATTACGCCAGGCCGGTTGGCGGGTGCGGGAGGGGGTGGGGCGCACCGGGGTGGTGGCCGAACTGGGGCCGGAGCAGGGGCCTGCCATCGGCCTGCGGGTGGACATGGACGCCCTGCCCATTGAGGAGCGCACCGGGCTGGCCTATGCCTCCACCGAGCCGGGGCTGATGCACGCCTGCGGCCACGACATCCACACGGCGGTGGGGGTGGGGGTGGCCCTGGCCTTGGCGCCCTTGGCCCCAAGCCTGCCCGGGCGGGTGCGGCTGTTGTTTCAGCCGGCGGAGGAAACCGCCGAGGGGGCCCAGTGGATGGTGGAGGCCGGCGCCATTGAGGGTTTGGCGGCGCTCTACGGGTTGCATGTGTTCCCCAGCATCCCGGTGGGCAGCATCGGCCTGCGCCATGGGGCGCTCACGGCCGCGGCGGCTGAATTGGAGGTGGAGGTGCTGGGGGAAGCGGGCCATGGGGCCAGGCCCCACCAATCGGTGGATGCCATCTGGATTGCGGCGCGCTTGGTGGGCGGTTTACAGGAGGCGATCAGCCGTCGGCTGGATGCCCTACAGCCGGTGGTGCTCAGCTTTGGCCGGATCGAGGGGGGTCGGGCCTTCAATGTGATCGCCGACCGGGTGCGGCTGCTGGGCACCCTGCGCTGCCTCGACACCGACCTCTACGAACAGCTGCCCCAATGGGTGGAAACCACCGCCCAAGACATCTGTCGCGCCTACGGCGGTGAGGCCATCGTTCGGTTCCGCAGCATTGCCCCCCCCGTGCGCAACGACCCCGCCCTCACCCGGCTGCTGGAGGAGGTGGCCGTGGCCCAGCTGGGGCGCGACCAGGTGTTGCTGCTTGATCATCCAAGCCTCGGTGCCGAAGATTTCGCCCATTACCTCAGCCATCTGCCCGGCTGCATGTTTCGTTTAGGGGTGGCGGGCCCCCAGGGCTGTGCCCCCCTGCACCACGGCGGCTTTGACCCCAACGAAGCCTGTTTGCCCCTGGCGGTGGAGCTATTGGCCACCACCCTGCGCCGCTGGTTGGAGTTGCAGCGATGAATGCCCGGTTGCCCCTGGCCCTGGCCACCCCAGCCCTGATCCTGTTGGCGCTGCTGGGGGCGTTGCAGCGCCAGGGGGTGGAACGCTGGCAGGCGCTGCCGGCGGTGCTGATCGGCATTGGTTTGTTGGTGGCCGGGGCCAGGGGCTACGCCCGGCGGCGGCGGCAGTTGCTGCGGGCCCTGCGGGAGGGAGACTCATCCCCATGACCAACCTCGACGAAATCCGCGCCGCCATCGCCAGCGGTGACACCACCCAGCGGGTGCGGGCGATCACCGCCCTGCGCGAATTCCCCGCAAACGACTGCGTGCCGCTGTTGCTGGAGTGCCTCCGCGATGAGGTGTTCCTGGTGCGTTCCTTGGCCTGCATGGGCCTGGGCTACAAGCGCAATGGCGATTCTTTGCAGGCGTTGTTGGTGGTGCTCGAGTCGGAAGCCGATGCGAATGTGCGGGCCGAGGCAGCCAATTCCCTGGCCCGCCACGGGGCTGAGGCGGCGGTGGCACCGCTGCTGGCCCTCTACCAGCGGGACGACCACTGGCTGGTGCGGCGCAGCATCCTGGCCGCCCTAGGGGAGGAGGAGGGGGTAGCTGATCAGGTGATCTGGCAGCTGGCGGAACTGGCCCTGGCCGATGCCGATACAAACCTGCAGCTGAGCGGCGTGGAGCTGCTTAATCGCCTCGTTAATGCCCCAGCTTTTTCCGCCCAGGCCCTGGCCCGCCTTGAAGAGCTGCGCCAGAGCAGTAACCATCGCCTCGCCGGTGCCGCCCTCGAACGACTGCTGCCGTCTGAGCCTTGCTAGCTTTCCCAGGTCACTAGGGGTGCCGCCGCCGGATTGCCGGTGGGGGCTGAGATCACACCCTCCGAACCTGGGCCGGCCACGACCGGTTTAGGAAAGTGCAGGTCGTGCGGCGGTACCCCCTCCCTGTTGAGGATTGTCATGCGTAGTGCCTGGATTGAGAAGCGCAAGGGTCAGGCCAACGTTTCACAGATGCACTACGCCCGGCAGGGGCTGATCACCGAAGAAATGGCCCATGTGGCCCAGCGGGAGAATCTGCCCGAATCCCTGGTGATGGAGGAGCTGGCCCGGGGGCGGATGATCATCCCGGCCAATATCAACCACCCCAACCTGGAGCCGATGGCGATCGGCATCGCCAGTAAGTGCAAGGTAAACGCCAACATCGGCGCCTCCCCCAATGCTTCCGATCTCGATGAGGAGGTGGCAAAGCTGCGCCTGGCGGTGAAATATGGCGCCGATACGGTGATGGATCTATCCACCGGTGGTGTGAACCTTGATGAGGTGCGCACGGCGATTATCAAGGCCTCTCCGGTGCCGATTGGCACCGTGCCCGTGTATCAAGCGCTGGAAAGTGTGCACGGCTCTATTGAGAAGCTATCGGAGGAGGACTTCCTGCACATCATTGAGAAGCATTGCCAGCAGGGGGTTGATTACCAAACCATCCATGCGGGGCTGCTAATCGAGCATTTGCCGCTGGTGAAGGGCCGGCTCACCGGCATTGTTAGCCGCGGCGGCGGCATCCTGGCCCAGTGGATGCTGTATCACCACAAGCAGAACCCGCTATTTACCCGTTTCGATGACATTTGCGAGATCTTTAAGCGCTACGACTGCAGTTTCTCCCTAGGGGATTCATTGCGGCCCGGTTGCCAACATGATGCCTCCGATGCCGCCCAGCTGGCCGAACTAAAAACCTTGGGTGAACTCACCCGTCGGGCTTGGAAGCATGATGTGCAGGTGATGGTGGAAGGTCCTGGCCATGTGCCCTTAGACCAGATTGAGTTCAATGTGAAAAAACAGATGGAGGAGTGCTCCGAGGCCCCCTTCTATGTGTTGGGTCCGCTGGTAACAGATATTGCCCCCGGCTACGACCACATCACCAGCGCCATCGGTGCCGCCATGGCCGGTTGGCATGGCACGGCGATGCTTTGTTATGTAACCCCCAAGGAACACCTGGGCCTGCCCAATGCCGAGGATGTGCGCGAAGGCTTAATCGCCTACAAAATCGCCGCCCACGCCGCCGATATCGCCCGCCACCGCCCCGGCGCCCGCGACCGTGACGATGAACTAAGCCGTGCCCGCTACGCCTTCGATTGGAACAGGCAGTTTGAGCTCTCCCTGGATCCTGAGCGGGCCAAGGAGTATCACGATGAAACCCTGCCCGCTGACATCTACAAGCAGGCCGAGTTCTGCTCGATGTGTGGGCCCAAGCACTGCCCGATGCAAACCAAAATCACCGATGAGGATTTGGCAGGGCTGGAGAAGGTGCTGGAAGAGCAGCAGCAGGCGAGGGGAGAGGTTGCGGCGGTCTGATCAACTGTTCCCTGGCGTAGACGAGCCTTGCCAGGGAAGCGCCGTGTAACTACGCTGTAATTACGTAGGCGTTGGTGGCTATGCGTTCGAAGCTGGTCCGGATTGGCAATTCCAGGGGGGTCCGCCTCAGCAAGCCTCTGCTTGAGGAGGCTGGCCTGGTGGATCATGTTGAAATCCATGTCCAGCCGGGCCTGTTGACGATTCGGCCTGTGGCCGCCCCCCGGGCTGGCTGGGCAGATGCGGCTGCATCTGCCCCTGGCCATGGCCTATTGGATCCTCCGACGCCAACCCAATTCGACGACGAGGATTGGTCCTGGTGAGCCCCGATGCTGTTTCGCGGGGTGATGTTTTTCTTGTCGCCCTGAATCCCACCCGGGGTCAGGAGATCAAAAAAACCCGCCCTTGCGTGATTGTTTCGCCAGATGAGTTGAACGCCTCCATGGGCACATTCATCGTGGCTCCGCTCACATCAGGTGGATTTAGCTATCCATTTCGCGTGCCATGCACCTTTGATGGCAAGCATGGTCATGTCGTGCCCGACCAACTTCGAACTGTTGATCGCGAGAGACTGGTCAAGCGCCTCGGAGTCCTCCCGTTCGACACGATGTCACAGCTCTTGGATGTCCTTCGGGCCATGTTCGCTCCATAAAAAAACCCCACCTTGCGGTGGGGCGAGGTCGCGGTGTGATCCAGGGCTAATTAGCCCAGGGCTTTGGCCTTCGCCACCACGTTCTCTACGGTGAAGCCAAACTTCTCGAGGCAGACAGGGCCTGGCGCGGAAGCGCCGAAGCGATCGATCGAGACGTTGGCGCCATCGAGGCCGGTGTACTTGTGCCAGCCGAAGGAGCTGGAGGCTTCTACCACCAGACGCTGGCGCACGGCGGCGGGCAGCACCGATTCGCGGTAGGCGGCGTCTTGCTCTTCGAAGAGCTCCACGCAGGGCATCGAAACCACCCGCACATTTTTACCTTCGGCGCGCAGCTGGGCGGCGGCCTTGGTGCAGAGTTCCAGCTCGGTGCCGGTGCCGATCAGGATCAGCTCGGGGGTGCCGGTGCTGTCTTCCAGGATGTAACCACCCTTGGCCACGGCGGCGGCGCTGGAGTTGGGTTGGTTGGCCATGGCCTGGCGGCTGAGGAACAGCACGGTGGGGCGCTTGCGGTTGGCCACTGCCACCTGGTAGGCGCCACTGGTTTCGTTGCCGTCGCCGGGGCGCATCACCAGCATGTTTGGCAAGGCCCGCAGGCTGGCCAGGGTTTCGATTGGTTGGTGGGTGGGGCCGTCTTCACCCAGGCCAATCGAGTCGTGGGTGAGCACATAAATTACGCCCAGTTCACTGAGGGCCGAAAGCCGCATGGCCCCCACCATGTAGCCGGCAAACACCCCAAAGGTGCCGCCGTAGGGCACCAGGCCGCTGCCGTGGTAGGCGAGGCCATTGAGGATCGAGGCCATGGCGTGCTCCCGCACCCCGAAGTGCAGGTAGCGGTTGGCTTCTAGACCCTTCTGGAAACCCTTTTCCCCCTTGATGTCCGTGAGGTTGGAGTGGGTGAGGTCGGCGGAGCCACCGATCAACTCGGGCAGGTTGGGGGCGATGGCGTTTAGGCAGTTGTAGGAATGCATCCGGGTCGCCAGACCCTTATCTGCGGCGGTGTAAGCCGGCAGGTTTGCATCCCAGCCCTCGGGCAATTCACCGCGCAGTTGGCGCTCGAATTGAGCCGCTTCGCTGGGGTAATTGGTGCGATAGGCGGCCAGGGTGTCGTTCCAGGCGGCCTCGGCGGCGGCGCCGCGGTCCACGGCTTGGCGCCAGTGGTCGTAGGCGGCTTGGGGCACTTCGAATTCCGCATAGGGCCAATCGAGGGCCTGGCGGGTGAGGGCCGCTTCTTCGGCGCCCAGGGCGGCACCGTGTACGCCGGCGGTGTTGCTCTTGTTGGGGGAGCCGTAGCCGATGGTGGTGGTCACCTTGATCAAGCTGGGCCTGTCGGTAACGGCCTTGGCGGCCTCAATGGCCCGGGCGATGCCATCTACATCGGTGTTGCCCTCGGCCACGTGTTGCACGTGCCAGCCGTAGGCCTCGTAGCGCTTCATTACATCTTCAGTGAAGGAAACATTGGTGTTTCCGTCGATGGTGATGTGGTTGTCGTCGTAGAGGGCAATCAGCTTGCCCAGGCCCAGGTGGCCTGCCAGGGAGCAGGCCTCGGAGGCCACGCCTTCCTGGTTACAGCCATCGCCCATGATCACGTAGGTGTAGTGATCAACGAGCTTGGCGTCGGGCTTGTTGTATTTGGCGGCCAGGTGCGCTTCGGCGATTGCCAAACCGACGGCACTGGAGATGCCAGCGCCGAGGGGCCCGGTGGTTACCTCTACCCCGGCGGTTTCAAAGGTTTCCGGGTGGCCGGGGGTGTGGGAGCCCCATTGGCGGAACTGCTTGATGTCTTCAATCGTTACCGAGTCGTAGCCGCTCAGGTGCAGCAACGCATAAAGCAACATGCAGCCGTGCCCAGCCGAAAGCACAAAGCGGTCGCGGTTGAACCACTGGGGATTCTTCGGGTTATGGCTCAGGATCCGGTCCCACAGGGCATAGGCCATGGGGGCGCAGCCCATGGGCAGGCCGGGGTGGCCGGAGTTTGATTTATTGATGGCATCCACCGCCAGAAAGCGGATGCTGTTGACGCAGAGCGTTTCGACGGAGGCAGGTGCGGCAAGCATGGGTTTCTGGGGTGGAAGCGTTAGGAGGGGGGCTGTCTAAACGAAGCGACGGAAGGCCAAGCAGACGTTGTGGCCACCAAATCCAAACGAATTGGAAAGGACGCACTCAATTGTCTGCTCCCGGGCCCGGTTGGGCACGACATCCAGGTCACAGGCCGGATCTGGATTTTGGTAGTTGATCGTGGGTGGAATTAAGCCGTGGCGGATGGCCAGGGTGCAGGCCACGGCTTCAATGCCGCCGCTGCCCCCCAGCAGGTGCCCGGTCATCGACTTGGTGGAACTCACCGGAATCCGTTGGGCCCTGGCGCCGAGGGCGGTTTTGATTGCCGCGGTCTCGTTGCTGTCGTTGGCGGGGGTGCTGGTGCCGTGGGCATTCACATAATCCACGTCCTCGGGGTTGAGCTTGCCGTCCTGGAGAGCCAAGGCCATGGCCCTGGCCCCCCCCACCCCTCCCGGGATGGGGGAGGTGATGTGGTGGGCGTCACAGGTGGTGCCATAACCAATGATCTCGCCGAGGATCTCGGCGCCGCGGGCCTGGGCCGAGGCCAAGCTTTCCAGCACAAGGATGCCGGCGCCTTCGCCGATCACAAAACCATCCCGTTCGGCGTCGAAGGGGCGGCTGGCGGTGGCCGGGTCGTCGTTGCGGAAGGACAGCGCCTTTGCACTGGCAAAACCCGCCACCCCTAGGGGGGTGATCGCCGCTTCGGCACCACCGCAGACCATGGCATCGGCATAGCCGTGCTGGATCAAGCGGAAGGCATCACCAATGGCATTGGAACCGGCGGCACAGGCGGTGGCCACGGCGGAACTGGGGCCCTGGGCCCCGAGGGCGATGGCCGCTAAACCGGAGGCCATGTTTGGAATCATCATGGGCACCGTGAACGGGCTCACCCGCCCTGGCCCCTTGGCATTAAGCACATGGGCCTGGGTTTCCATGGTGAGCAGACCGCCCACGCCGGCGCCAATGATTACGCCCACCCGTTGACGGTTGGCATCGGTGAGCTCAAGGCCGCTATGGGCCAGGGCCTGTTTGGCGGCCACCACGCCGAACTGGGAAAAACGATCCCAGCGCTTTACTTCCTTGGCATCGATGAAGCCGCTGGGGTCGAAGTGCTTCACCTCAGCGGCGAAACGGCAGGCGTGCTGACTGGCATCAAACAGGGTGATGGGCGCCACCCCATTGGTCCCCTGGCTGAGCCCGGTCCAGTAGTCAGCAACGGTATTACCGATTGGTGTCACGGCGCCAAGACCCGTGATCACCACTCGGCAAGGAGTCTCAGCCATGGCGTTGGGGCATTTGAAACGGGCTGATCAGGCTTTCTTTTCTTCGATGTAATTAACAGCGTCACCAACGGTGGTGATGCCCTCAGCGGCTTCGTCGGGGATTTCGATGTCGAAGGCCTCTTCCAGGGCCATTACCAATTCCACGGTGTCGAGGGAGTCGGCGCCCAGGTCGTTTTGGAAGTGGGATTCGGGTTTCACTTCGGCGGCATCAACGCTGAGCTGCTCAGCAACGATGGAACGCACTTTTTCGAGGGTGGCTTCCTGGGACATGGCCGTGGCTTACTTGGCGGGGGGCATCCTACGGGCTGGCCCGCAGGTCGTTAACAAGGGTGACGGGCTGCCGCTCAGATGGGTTGGGCGGTGCTGCAGCGGGTAACTTTGCGGAACGGCGTTCGCTTTCGGCCAGGGCATGTCCCATTCCGTCAAGATCTACGACACCTGCATCGGCTGCACCCAGTGCGTGCGCGCGTGTCCCCTCGATGTGCTCGAGATGGTTCCCTGGGATGGCTGTAAAGCCAGCCAGATCGCCTCATCTCCCCGCACGGAAGATTGTGTGGGTTGCAAGCGTTGCGAAACGGCTTGCCCCACCGACTTCCTCAGCATTCGCGTGTACCTCGGTGACGAGACCAGCCGCAGCATGGGTCTGGCCTACTGAGGGCTTGCGGCTTACGTAAGCTCAGCCCGGCCCCGCCGGGCTTTTTTCGTTTTTCTCTTCCATGTGCGGCATCGTTGCGGTGATCGGGACCCGGGATGCCGCCCCCCTGTTGCTGGATGGTTTACGCCAGTTGGAGTACCGCGGCTACGACTCCGCCGGCGTGGCTACGGTGGAGGCTGGGCGGCTCACCTGTGTGCGGGCGGAGGGCAAACTCCTCAACCTCACGGCCCGGGTGGAGCGGGAGGGGGCCCCGGGCCACTGCGGCATCGGCCACACCCGTTGGGCCACCCACGGCAAGCCGGAGGAACGCAACGCCCATCCGCACCTCGATGCTGGCCGGGAGGTGGCGGTGGTGCAGAACGGCATCATCGAAAACCATCGCCTGTTGAGGGAACAGCTGCAGGCGGAGGGCGTGCAGTTCCTCTCGGACACCGACACGGAGGTGATCCCCCACCTGCTTAGTAAGGAGCTCAGGGCGCTCACGGCGGCCGGGGCCGCTGCCACCGGCGCCACCCTGCTGTTGGCCCTGCAGCGCACCCTCCCCCAACTGGAGGGGGCCTATGCCCTGGCGGTGCTCTGGGCCCAGTGCCCCGAGGCCCTGGTGGTGGCCCGCAAGCAGGCGCCATTGCTGATTGGTTTCGGCGAGGGGGAATTCCTCTGCGCCAGCGATACCCCGGCCTTGGCGGGGGTTACCCGCACGATCCTGCCCCTGGAGGACGGCGAGGTGGCCCTATTGGGCCCCCTGGGCATTGAGCTCTACAACGGCGCCGGTGAGCGCCAGCAGCGGCTGCCCACCCAGTTGAAGGGCAGCGACCACGTGGCGGACAAGCGCAGCTTCCGCCATTTCATGCTCAAGGAAATCCATGAGCAGCCGGAAACCGCCGCCCGTTGGTTGGCCCGCCATTTCCCCGAGGGCGGTCCGGATGATCCCCTGGTGGCCTTGCCCCTGGAGGATGCGCTGCTGGAGGGTTTGCAGCGGATCCAGGTGCTGGCCTGTGGCACCAGCCGCCATGCAGCCCTGGTGGGGGCCTACCTGCTGGAGCAGCTGGCCGGGGTACCCACCAGCGTTTATTACGCCAGTGAGTTTCGCTACGGGCCGCCGCCGTTGGGGCCAGACACCCTCACCGTGGGGGTAACCCAGTCGGGTGAAACGGCAGACACCTTGGCGGCCCTGGCCATGGAGCAGCAACGGCGGGCCGACCACGGGGATCCCGCCTACCGGGCCCGGCTGCTGGGGATCACCAATCGGCCGGAGAGTTCCCTGGGGCGCCTGGTGCCCCACTTGATCGACATTGAAGCCGGCGTGGAGGTGGGGGTGGCCGCCACCAAAACCTTCCTGGGCCAGCTTTTGGCCTTCTACGGCCTGGCCATCCGCCTGGCGGAACTGCGCGGTAGCCGCAACCGCAGCGAGCTGCATGGCTTGGTGGCCCAGCTGCGGGCCCTGCCGGCCCAGCTGCAAACCCTTATTGATCGCTTGGATCTGCGCTGTGCCGCCTTGGCCCATGAATTTGCCGACACCCAGGACGTGATTTATCTGGGCCGGGGCATCAACTACCCGATTGCCCTGGAGGGGGCGCTCAAGCTCAAGGAGATCAGCTACATCCATGCGGAGGGCTATCCCGCCGGCGAAATGAAACACGGCCCGATCGCCCTGCTGGATGCCCGGGTGCCGGTGGTGAGCGTGGCCATGCCGGGCAAGGTATTCGACAAGGTGCTTTCCAATGCCCAGGAGGCCAAGGCCCGCGATGCCCGCCTGATCGGTGTGGCCCCGGAAGGTCCCGACACGGAGATCTTTGATGTGCTGCTGCCGGTGCCGGTGGTGGATGAGTTGCTCTCGCCGCTGCTCACCCTGATTCCAATGCAGCTGCTCAGCTATCACATCGCCGCCCACCGGGGCCTGGATGTGGACCAACCGCGCAACCTCGCCAAGAGCGTCACCGTGGAGTAGCCGCTGGCGGGTGGCCGCTGATTAGGCCTGATGACCTAGGGGGAGAGCTTCCGTGCGGCCGTAGTTGTCTTGGAAGCGCACGATATCGTCTTCCCCCAGGTAGGCGCCACTCTGCACTTCGATCATCTCAAGCGGAATCTTGCCGGGGTTGCGCAGGCGATGTTGGGAGCCGAGGGGGATGTAGGTGCTTTGGTTTTCCCCCACCAACAGCTCCTGGCCATCCTTTTCAACGATGGCGGTGCCGCGCACCACGATCCAGTGTTCGGCCCGGTGGTGGTGCATCTGTAGCGACAGGGCGGCGCCGGGTTTCACCTGGATCTTCTTCACCTGCCAGCGGGGACCCTCAACGATGCCGTCGTAATGGCCCCAGGGGCGATAAATGCGCCGGTGGGCTTCCCCTTCGGGCGACTTACTGGCCTGCAGTTGGTTCACAATTTTCTTCACTTCCTGGGCCCGGTCCCGGTGGGCCACCAGCACGGCGTCATCGGTTTCCACCACCACCAGGTCTTCCACGCCGAGGCCCACCACCAGCCGGTGTTCGCTGCGCAGGTAGCAATTGCGGGACCCTTCGCTGATGACCCGGCCCCGCAGCACATTGCCGTTGGCGTCTTGGTCTGAGGTTTCCCAGAGGGCGCCCCAGCTGCCCACATCACTCCAGCCGGCCTGCAGGGGCAGCACGCTGCCCAGTTGGGTTTTTTCCATCACCGCCACGTCGATGGCCAGGCTGGGGCAGCTGGCGAAGGCCTCCCGCTCCAAGCGCAGAAAATCAAGGTCGGCGGTGTCGTTATTAAGGGCCGAACGGCAGCCGCTCACCACTTCGGGGACCAACCGCTCCATTTCGGCCAGCACGGCACTGGCCCGAAACAAAAACATGCCGCTGTTCCAGGTGAACCGGCCGCTGGCTAAAAAGCCTTCAGCGGTGGCCCGGTCGGGTTTTTCCACAAAGCGGGCGATCGGCACCGGCAGCTCTGGGTTTAGGGCTTCCGCAGCTTCGATGTAGCCGTAGCCGGTTTCAGCGGCGGTGGGCACGATGCCAAAGGTCACCAGGCGCCCGGCCTCCGCTGCGGCCCGGCCCGCCTCCACGGTGTGGCGAAAGTTGCTGGGGTCGCGGATCAC
>JBDLTB010000041.1:0-6561 GCA_039799245.1 Cyanobacteriota bacterium | reverse complement strand
AGCAGTGATCTCACCAGCGGGAATTTCAGGGCCGGGGGAGGTTTCCACGGCTGCTCAGTGGGGGGAATTGCGTTGCATCAACACCGGTGGCTGCGGCTGTCCATCGGAGGTATCGCTCGGGGAGTTGAGCTGTTCGGCCTCCTCCAACAGCTCCCGGCGGCTGCTCACCACGATCCACACCAGCACGCCGGTGGCCAGGGCCAACCAGAGGAAGCGCATTTCGGCATTGGCAGCCACCAGGGCCAGGGCGGCAAACCACTGGGTGAAGGCATAGATCAGCACCACCGTGCGGCGATGGCTGAAACCGGCCCGCAGCAGGCGGTGATGCAGGTGGCGGCGGTCGGGATAGAAGGGGGAACGGCCGTCGCTAACGCGGCCCATGATCACCGCCGACATGTCGGCCAGGGGCAGGGAAAGGATCAACAGCGGCAGCAACAAACTGACCGTGGTGAGTTCCTTGGCCGGGCCCACCAGGCTGATCGCCGCCAGGCTGAAGCCAAGGAAATAGGAGCCGCCGTCGCCCATGAAAATCCGGGCGGGGTTGAAGTTGTCGCGCAGGAAGCCCAGGCATGCCCCAGCCAGGGCGGCCGCCAGTAGCCCAGCCCCCGGTTGGTGCAGGCTGAAACTCACCGACAACAGACCTACGGCGGCGATGCCACTAACGCCGGCGGCCAGGCCATCGAGGCCATCAAGCCAGTTGATGGCATTGGTGATCCCCACCAGCCAGATCACTGTGGCCAGCAGGCTCAGCCAATCGGGCAGGGTCAGCGAAAGGCCGCTGTCGAAGGGCAGGGTGATGCTGCCGATCTTTACCCCTTGGCTCCACATCGCCATGGCCCCAGCAATCTGGAGGACCAGCCGCGGCAGCGGCGGCAAGGAGAAGAGATCGTCGCTGAGGCCAATCGCAAAGAAAGCGAGGCCCCCCAGCAGGGTGCTCCAGATCAGATGGTCGCGGCTGGTGGGTAGGGAGCCAAAGCCGCCAAGCAGCCACGTGACCGTGAGGGCTAAACAGAAACCCAAGACGATGCCAATGCCCCCAAGCCGCACCATCGGCGTTTGGTGCTGCTTGCGGGGGTCAGGCTCGTCGGTGAGGCCCCAGCGCAAACCAAGTTGCCGCACCCACGGCACGATGGCAGCCGTAAACAGACCAGCCCCCAAAAGGGTGGCGACCGCGGGGATCAGGGGGCTGATGGGCACGACCAGGCCAGGGCCTACTGGCGCAGCTTAGGTGCCATGGCTGGCGGCCACTGGAACCGCCTGGGGGGCGTAGAGGGGGAAGCGGCCACAGAGGGCAGCAACCCTTTCGCGGCAGCGCTGCTCGATGGCAGCGTCGCTGGGGTTTTGGAGGCGATCGGCGATCACCTCCGCCACCTCCTCGAAGGCGGCTTGATCAAAGCCGCGGCTGGTGAGGGCGGCGCTACCAAGGCGCAGGCCACTGGTCACGAAGGGGGATTCAGGGTCGAAGGGCACGGTGTTCTTGTTGGCAGTGATATGCACATCACTGACCAGCAGGTCGGCCACCTTGCCGGTGAGGCCCACTGAGCGCAGGTCAATTAGCACCAGGTGGTTGTCGGTGCCGCCGCTCACCACCCGCAGCCCCCGTTCCGTGAGGCGGTGGGCCAGGGCCTGGGCATTGGCCACCACCTGGGTGCTGTAGCTGCGGAAACTGGGTTGTAGCGCTTCCCCAAAGGCCACGGCCTTAGCGGCGATCACGTGTTCCAGGGGCCCCCCCTGGCTGCCGGGGAAGACTGCCTTGTCGAATTGCCTGCCGAATTCGGCGTCGTTGCACAGGATCAGGCCGCCGCGGGGCCCGCGCAGGGTCTTGTGGGTGGTGGTGGTAACCACATGGCAATGGGGCAGGGGGCTGGGGTGCACCCCGGCGGCCACCAGGCCAGCGATGTGGGCCATGTCGGCCAGCAGATAGGCGCCCACCTCATCGGCGATGGCGCGGAAGCCGGCGAAATCAATGGTGCGGGGGTAGGCGGAATAGCCGCAGATGATCATTTTTGGCCGGTGCTCCAGGGCCAGGGCCCGGATCTGGGCTAGGTCCAGCTGCTCGTTGTCGGCACTCACGCCGTAGTGCACGGCCTTAAACCATTTGCCACTCACATTCACCGGTGAGCCATGGGTTAGGTGACCGCCATGGGAGAGGTCCATGCCCAGGATCGTGTCGCCGGGTTGCAGCAGCGCCAGGAACACGGCGAAGTTGGCCTGGGCGCCGCTGTGGGGTTGCACGTTGGCCCAGGCGGCCCCAAACAATTGCTTGGCCCGCTCGATCGCCAGTTCTTCGATCGCATCCACGTGCTCACAGCCGCCGTAATAGCGCTTGTGGGGCAGGCCCTCGGCGTACTTATTGGTGAGCACCGAGCCCTGGGCCGCCATCACCGCTGGGGAGGTGAAGTTCTCGCTGGCGATCAATTCCAGGTGACTCTGTTGGCGTTCCAGTTCCTTGTTGATCAGCGCCGCCACCTGGGGATCGCCCTGGCTGAGGGCAGCGGCGGCGGTCATCGGGGCCTGGGTCATGGGAGATAAAGGGCGGTGCTGGGGTTGTGTGCTGATCGTAGAAAGGGACGCTTGCCCCAAATCGCTCGAAACCGCTCAGAACCGGCAACACCTGCTCAGAACTGGGCAAAACCTAAGCAGAAACCGACCCAAAAAAAAGCCGCCCTTGCGGACGGCGGCCCCGAAGGGCAAAAAGCGCGCCTGGAGAGATTCGAACTCCCGACCCTCTGATCCGTAGTCAGATGCTCTAATCCGCTGAGCTACAAGCGCTTGAAGCTTCTTATTCTGCCCAGCTAACCCCGGCTTTCGTCAACTATGCCCCTTGTTTTGTCTGCGCCGCCGGATCCGGAAGACCCCGCATATCAGCATCTGGAAAGACTGGTCAACTTTGGCGTGCATGGGGCGCTGTTCGCTGCCTTGAACAGTGGTCTTTGGGTTTGGCAGGGCCTGCGCCATCCATTTCCCCAGTTGGCCTGGTTTACGGCCGCCTGGGGGTTGTTGCTCTTGGTGCATCTGGGCTGGGTATTGAGTTTGCGGCCTGCCAAGACTGACTAGAACAGGGGGCACCCCTGGGTTGTTGCCATGGCTCTCACCTCATCCCAGCTGGAGGAGCTCAGTTTGGCCTTGGCTGATCGCCTCTACATCCAAGTGGGGGGTTGGCACCTTTATCTGGGCGATGCCCAGTTGGCCCTGCCCCTGGCGGAGGAGCTGGCGGGCCTGCTGGACCAAGGGGCAGCGGTGGCGGCCCGCCAGGCCCTTGAGCGTTTGCAGGTGCCCCTCGGCGGCGGTGCCACCCGCCTGCCCCTGGCCCGCTTGATCCCCCCCGGCCAGTTGCGCGACCTTGAAGAGCTGTTGGAGCCTTTCTGTGGCTGAACGAATTTCGGCCCCCCAGCGATACTGGGGCACCGCTTCGGGGCCGGATGCTTGTCATTGAAGTGACCAATGCCCGCGAGGTGGTGCGCCAACGGGTGGGTCGCCTGGGGGAACGGCTGATCGGCACCGTGGTGGATGCCGAAGCCCAGGTGGAACGGGCCCTATTACAGGAACTCGAAACTGCCTTCCGGGAGTTCGGCATTGAAGCCCGGATCTATTCGGTGGAGGGGTTGCAGATGATTGGTCGCAGCCACCTGGAATTACCCGTGAATGTGCGAGACCAGCGCACGGTGAATTAGCAGCGCCGCCGGCGGTGGGGCAGGCGGGTCTTAGATGGGCAGCTTTTCCCGCAGTTGGCGGCCCAACTGCCGCGCTTCCGGCACCCCCAGGCCCCCGGCGATCAGCCCATAGAGGGCGCCCCCCCCCAGGCCACAGATGCTGGTTTGCAGCGCCAGGCCCAGCAGGTGGGGGGGCCAAGCGATGGTTATGGCCATCCCCCAGGCCCCCAGGCCCCCCACCAGGGCGGCCAAGGCCAGCAGGGCGCTGTCCCTGGCCCACTCCGCCAGGGGTAGGCCCCCCAGGCGCCGTTGCAGGGCGATCAGCAGGGCCAGGCAGCTGATCACGTTCACGGCCACCGTGGCTAGCACCAGCCCCGGGGCGCCGAAATTGAGCTGGGGTAGCAACTGGCCGGCGGGTAGGGGGCAGCCCACCAGCACCCAGTCGCCGAGGGCATTGATGCCAATGCCTGCCATCGAAATCCGAAAGGGGGTGTTGCCATCACCCAGGGCGTAGAAAACCCGCACCAGCACGTCGCGGGCCAGGTAGGCAGCCATGCCAACCCCATAGGCCATCAGGATGCCAACCACCAGTTGGGCGGCACTGGCATTGAAGGCACCGCGTTCGTAAATGAGTGCCACGATCGGCCCGGCCAGGGCGACCATCAGGGCGCCCAGGGGCAACATGCTGGCGTTGCTGAGCATCAAGCCCTGGCGGATCCGCTGGATCAGCTCTTGTTTCTGCTCGGGGGCGGTGAGCCTGGCAAACACCGGCAGCAGCGGCACCAAGAGCATGTTGGAAAGGATGCCTAGGGGGGTTTGCACTAGCAGGCCCGCATAGCCGAGGCCAGCGGCGGCGCCGATGATGCCGCTGGCAAAAAAGAGATCCGTGTAAACGTTGATCTGCAGCATCCCCGAGGCGAGGGTGGCGGGGCCCATCACCTTGAGCACATCGGCCACGCCGGGCTGCTTCCAGTCAAAACTGAGCTTCAACTGCCCTAGGCCCTGTTTGGCCAGGGCCGGCAGCTGAATCAACCACTGCAAAACTGCCCCGGCCAAGGTGCTTAGGGCCAGCACGGCCCCGCCGGTAACGGCCCAGGCCTGGCTGCCGATGGCAGGCCCCGCCTGCATCCAAAGCAAGCCCAGGCCCAGCAGCACCGCCAGGCTGGAAAGCAATGGACTGATCGAAGGCAGCCAATATTCATCGGCGGCATTGAGGGCACCGAAGCCCAGGCCAATCAGGCCAGCAAACAGGGCCATCGGCGCCATCAGCCGCAACTGCAACACCGCCAGGTCGTGGAGGGGGCCATCCAGCCCAGGCCCCACCAGGGTGATCAGCGGATCGGCCAGCAGCACCAGCAGCAGCGTTGCCCCCAGCAGGGCGCTGCCCACCAGGGTGTTGATCGCCGCCAGTAGCCGGGCACTCTGGGCCCGTTCCTGGCGGGCCATCACGCTCACCATGGCGCTGTGGAAGGGGCCATTGATACCCCCCAGCAGGATTAAGAGGAAGCCCGGCAGCACGTAGGCGTAGTTGAAGGCGTCGTAGGCGGCGCCCACCCCAAAGGCGGCGGCGATCGCCTGCTGGCGCACGAGGCCGGCCAGCTTGCTAAGTGCCGTGGCGGCAGCCACCACCAGGGCAATGCGCCGCAGGGTGCCGCTGGGGCTGGGGGGGGTGGCGTCGGCCATCCGGGGGGCACGGGAACGCCGATTGTGGGGGAGCCGCGGCCGTTGGATCGGTCACCATGGCCCGGTCGCCGGCCTGCCCCGATGGAATCTGCTGTGGAGGTTTGGCGGTTTGAGCCGTTGCTGGAGGGGGTGCTGCGTAAGCGCTGGAAACGCTTCCTCTGTGAGGTGGAACTGGCCGATGGCTCCCTGGTTACCGCCCACTGCGCCAACACCGGCCCGATGACTGGGGTGCTGCAACTGGGGGGTCGGGTGCGGCTGCGCCATGACCCCTCTCCCCACCGCAAACTCGCCTACACCTGGGAGCAGGCGGAGGTGCCGAGCGCCGATGGCGGTCGCTGCTGGGCTGGGGTTAATACGGCATTGCCTAACCGCTTGCTGCGGGCAACGCTGGAGGCGGGGCTGCTGGAGCCTTGGCTGGGACCCATTGCAGCGATCAAGCCTGAGGTGAAATATGGCCTGGGCGGCCGCAGCCGCATTGACCTGTTGCTCACGCCCGCGCCCACGGCCCCAGACCAGCGGCTGATCTATGTGGAAATTAAAAACACCACCTGGAGCCGCGGCAGCCTCGCCCTGTTTCCAGACACGGTTACCGAACGGGGCCAGAAACATCTGGAGGAATTAATGGGCGTGCTGCCCGCGGCCAGGGCCGTTTTGATCCCTTGCCTCAGCCGCGCTGATGTGCAGCTGTTTGCCCCGGGAGACAGCGCAGATCGCCGTTATGGAGAGCTGTTTCGCCAGGCCTTGGGGGCGGGGGTGGAGGTTTTTCCCTGCTGCTTTGAGTTTTCTGCTACGGCGGTGAATTTTCTGGGGGTTGTGGGGGTGCAAGACAGGGAATCCGCCATTCCGTAGCGATTCGCACATCGGCGGAGGGGGTCTCTGCCGAGGCTCAGTGCGGCTTTGAAGGCTTCCAAGGTTCATGTCACTACAGACCGGCTACCCGGGAAGGGTGCAGTCATCTCACCACTTCCCCCCCACGGCCCTGCAGACCGTGGACAACTGGCGCCAACGCCAGGGTTCCCTGCTTTCCAACCTGCGCAACGAAAGCGCCCTGCAACGGGCAGGAATAGTGCTTTTGGCGGCTGGCGCAGGCCTCCTGCCCCTGATGGCGGGTTCGGCTAAGGCGGCGCTCACGAAATTGCCCACAGACGGCGCTGACACGCTGCTGATGCTGATGGGTTCAGCCATGGTGTTGTTGATGACACCGGGGCTGGCGTTCTTCTACGGC
>JBDLTB010000040.1:0-7770 GCA_039799245.1 Cyanobacteriota bacterium | reverse complement strand
GCACGTCGGAAAACTGGCTAACGCTGGTCACCTGACCCATCTGGGCCTCCAGGGCCCGCATGCGGTCGATGTCCTGCTGATCTACGTAGCGGTTAACTGGCCCCATGTTCAGGTCTTGGGCCTGCGACGCCAATGGCGCCACCACCCCAATTGCCATGGAGGCAAGCAACAGCTTGCGGAATGCGTTCATGGTCCTCACAACCAAAGGGAAGGCGCAATGCGCCGCACTGATAATTCGCCCTTAACCAAAGCAGCGGTGTTCGTATTGATACAAAACTCCCCCCGGCCGTTCCGGTGCTGAGATTGGCTGTCTCCGCTGGGCTGCCTGTGCTGCTGTGGATTGCTGCATTACTGCTGCTGCTTAGCCCTGGCCAAGACCTGCCGCTGCGGGACTGGGACGAGGGCATCGTGGCCCAGGTGGCCCTGGAACGGGCCCTAGCCCTAGCCCATGGCCAGGACCTGGGCAACCTGCTGCTCCCCAGTTACTGGGGGGGCCCCTATCTAAATAAACCGCCGGGTTTACATCTGCTCATCGCCTGGGTGTTAGGGCCCTGGGCCCAACAGGGGCTGCTCCCCCCCCCCTGGGCCGTGCGCCTGGCTCCGGCCCTACTGGCCAGTGCCGTGGTGCCCCTGGCCGGGGCGATCAGCCGACAACTGCGCCCCCTGCAGCCCAGCGCCGCCGCCTGGAGCAGCGCCATCGCCCTCACCCTGCTGCCCCTGATGCGCCACGGCCGGCTCGCCATGCTCGATGGCGCCCTGGTAAGTGCCAGCGGCCTGCTCTGGTGGCAATTGCTGCGGGCCCGCCAACGGCCCTTGGGCGCTGGCATCTGGGCCGGCCTCGGCGGCAGCGCCCTGCTGCTGCTCAAGGCCCCCACCCTGCTGCCGGTGTTGGGGGCGGGGCTGCTGCTGCTGGCCCTCGACCGGGCCCTGGATCGCCGCGGCTGGCTGCTGGTCGCCATTGGCCTGGCCCTAGGGCTCTTACCTGGCCTGGGTTGGCAGCTCTGGCACCTGCTGGCCCGCGGCAGTGGCGCCCTGCTGCTTTGGGGCGGTGATGGCGCCGGACGGGTGCTGCTCAGCGCCGGGGAGGGCAGCGACCTGGGCTGGCGCCTACCGGTGCTCAAGGGGCTGGAGGGGGGCTGGCCCTGGCTGCCGCTCTGGCCCTTTGCCATGGCCTGGGCCTGGCGCCAAAGGCGTAAACCCGAGGGCCGCTGGCCCCTGGGCCTGCAGCTGGCCATGGCCGCCAGTGTTTTACCCCTACGCACCCAGTTGCCCTGGTATAGCCACAGCCTCTGGCTGCCCTTTGCCCTGGTTTGTGGGCCGCTATTGGCGGCCCTGGTGGATAGCCCGCGGCTACCGGGGGTGCCGGGGGCCGCGGTGCTGCGGCGCTTGCCCTGGTTTTGGCTACTGCTGGGGGGCCTCCTGCTCATGGGCGCTGGGCTGCTGCCTGCCTACCGCTGGATCGCCCTGCCCGGCGCCCTGGGCTTGCTGGCGGGGGGTTGGTTGCTGCGGCCAGCGGCCAGGGGGGCCCAGCGGCGGTTGGGGGGCTGGGGAATCGTGGCCGGCTGGGGGCTGTCTTTATTTCTATTGATGCAAAGTCCGCTCTGGCACTGGGAGCTAAATGAACAAACCGCCGTGGCCCCCGGGGCGGCCCTAGGCCGCCAAGCTGAACGCCATATCCCCCTGGCCCTCTGGGGCATGCCCGAACGGCCCAGCCTCAGCTGGCAGAGCCAAAGGCACCTACTGCCCCTCCAGGTGCCCCCCCCAGGCCCCCTGCAGCTGCTCAGCCCCGGCCCCGGACCGGTGCCCCAGCTGGCAGGCCACCGCTGCAAAATCAAAGCCAACGGGGAAGATGGCTGGCAGCTTTGGCGCTGTGCAGCGATCCCGTGAGTGTCTCCAGTCCCCCCCTGAGCCTCACGGTGGTGCTGGCCACCTACAACGAACGCGACAACCTGGGGCCAATGCTCGGCCAGCTCAAGGCGCTGCTGGGCCAGCGCTATCAGTTGGAACTTATCGTCGTTGATGACGATTCCCCCGATGGCACCTCCGAGCTGGTGCGCCAACTCAGCCGCGAAGATCCCCGCATTCACCTGATCCGTCGGGTGGGCAGAAATGGGCTTTCCAGCGCGATCCGCGAAGGCCTGCTGGCCGCCAACGGCGAAATGGCCGTGGTACTCGATGCCGATGGCCAGCATCAACCGGAGGCGGTGGATCTGGCCGTGAAGCACTTACTGCAAAGCAACGCCGACCTGGTGGTGGGCAGCCGCTTCCATCCAGGGGCCCACATCGATGGGCTATCGGCCGAAAGACAACGGGGTTCGGAGCGGGCCAACCAATTGGCTCGGTTCACGCTGCCCGCCTACGCTCAGCTCACTGATTACATGAGTGGCTGCTTCGCCCTGCGCCCAGACCGCTGCGCCAGCGCCATCCGCGCCGTGGATGTGTCGGGTTTCAAGTTCCTCTACGAGCTGTTGGCGGTGAGCAAAGGCAAGCTTCAGGTGGAAGAAATTCCTTTGCACTTCCAACCGCGCCAGAGCGGCAGCTCCAAGCTGGATAACGCCGTGGTTTGGGACTGGTTGGTGTCTGTGGTGCACACCGCCACGTTTCGGGTGGTGCCGCGCCGCGCCGTGAGCTTCGGCTTGGTGGGCCTGAGCGGCATGGCGGTGCATTTCGCCACCTTTGCCTTGCTTTTCAGCCATGGGGTGGCATTTCTGCCCACCCAGGTGGTGGCCGTGGTGCTGGCGGCCAGCTCCAACTATTTAATAAACAACTCCCTCACCTTCCGGGCCCGGCGCCTGCGCGGCGCAGCAATTCCAGCGGGGCTGATCAAATTTCTGCTGGTGTCCTCCCTGGGGATGGCAGCCAATGTGGGGGTTTCCACTGTGGTGTTTGCCAGCCTCCACGGTGGTCCGATCGCCCTGCTGGCCCTGCTGGCCGGCATCCTTGTGGACTTCGTTTGGAAGTACGCCGCCTCCTCCCGCTTCGTTTGGAACGTTCCCTACTGAGGCTGCTGCTGGGCAGCTGGGCCCTCAGCCGCCTGCTGCTGCTCGCCCCCCTGCTGGGCCACCGCTTCCCCCAGGTGCTGCTCCAGTGGGACACGGTGCATTACCTGGCCATCGCCCAGCACGGCTCCCAGGGCCCCTTGTATGCCTTTTTTCCACTTTTTCCGGCCCTGCTGGGGGCCCTCAGCCAGCAGCAGCCCACCGCCTTCCTCTGGCTGGGCTTCTTGGTTTCAAACCTGGCCTTCCTCGGGGCGCTGTTCTTGCTGCAGGCCCAGGCCCACCAGCTCTGGGGCCCTGGCGCCGCCCGCTGGACGGTGCTGCTGACCTGTTTCAACCCCTTCAGCCTGTTCTGCTCCATTCCCTACACCGAGGGGCTCTACCTACTGCTCACCGCCGCTGCCCTGGCCAATGGCGGCATCGGCCCCTGGGCCGGCCCCAGCGGCGCCCTAGCCGCCGCCACCCGCCCCACCGGCATCCTGCTGCTGCCGGGCCAACTACTCCAGGCGCTGCGTCAGCCAAGCCAGAGGCGCCAGGCCCTACTGGCAGCAGCGCTCACGGGCCTCGGCTTTGGGGTGGTGCTGCTGCTCGGCTGGCAGGGCAGCGGCGACCCCTTCGCCTTCCTGCATGCCCAACAAACGGGCTGGGGCCATCGGCCTGGCTTCAACCTCAGTGGTTTACCCCGCTGGCAAAGGCTGGCCAGCCAGATCCTGCTGGGGCCTGGGAACACCGACGCCGGCCAAATCCTCGATTGGTTCTATCCCCTGGCGGTCCTGCTACTGCTAGCCGTTGCCCTCACGGCGCTGGTTCAACGGCACCAACGGCCCCAGCTCAGCCTCAGCCTCGGCGGCTTTGCCCTGCTTAGCGGCTGGCTGCTGGGGGGTAGCCCCTTTATCAATGGCGCCATGCTGCTGGGCAGCCTGGGGCTACTGGCCTGGGGCCTAAGGCGGCTGCCGCTGATCCAAACCAACTTTGCCCTCTTCAGCCTCGGCGCCTACCTGCTCAAACAAAACACCATCAGCCTCGAACGCCACCTCTATGCCACGGTGCCATTGCTGTTGCTCCTAGGGCTCTGGGCCAGTGAACACCCCCGCTGGGCAAAGTTGCTGTTGGGGTTTGGCAGCTTGCTCTGCGTCGTTTTTAGTTTTCGCTTCGCCAGCGGAGCTTGGCTGGGCTGAGTTCAACGGAAAGTTCAACGGAAAGCCGCCTCCCCGCAGGCCCGGGCGGCGGGGGTGGTGCTTGCGCCCCGCCGCAGCACCAACGCCCCATCGGCGCAATGGACCACCCCATAGCTGCCCTGGTCGAGCAGCTGCAGGGTGCGGGCCTTGAGCACCGCATAGCCATCGCGTTCGTAGTCAAAGGCCCATAGGAAGGGCTTCTGGTAGCGGGGCAGCAGGGCAATCCAGTCCACCGGCTGGGGCTTACCGGCGCGATCTAGATAATCCGAGTGATAGGGATAACGCAACAGCACCTGCCGTTGGGCCAGCCTTGGCAGCAAAGGCGTTTGCGCCGCCACCGATGCCCCCGCCGGGATCACCGCCAGGGCCCCTAGGGCCGCCTGGCGGCGGGCCCATTGTTCAGGTATTCCCGCCTGGGCCCAGGGCTTGATGCTGTCTGGGATCAGCGCCGAAAAGCTTTGGTGGGGGTTGGCGGAAAGGGCCAGCACCAGCGACAGGCCGATCGCACCGGTCCAGCAACCCCGGAACCAGCGCCGCTCAAACAACTCCGGGTGGGAGTGCCACCAAAGGGCCGCCCCGGCAAACACCCCCGGGGCCAGATAAAGCACATAGCGCAGGGTGGTGGCCAGGGCACTGAAACCCTTGGCCGCCAGGGCCACAAACAGGGGCGCAGCAATCAACAGCCACGCATCAATGGAAAGCAGCGGCACCAGGGCCAGGGGCAACATTGGTGCCAGCAGATATTCGAGGCTGCGGCCCGGTGGTGACACCAGCTCCTGCAGCAACAAGCCCGGCTGGCGCAGCATCACCGCCAGCAATTCCAGGGTGCCGCCGGAACGTCCCTGCAGGAACTGGCCAAACTTCTCATTCATAAAGCGGTCGTTTACATCGGCCCCCAACAGCGGTTGCAGCCAGGCGGTGACCAGCACCACGTAAACCAGGGAATAAATCAACACCGCCAGGCCCCAAAGCCTGCGGCGACCCCCTAGCCGCAGCAGCGCCCAGCCACCGATGCCGAAACTGAGAATGCCCGCATCACCCCGCACCAGGGTGATCAGCACGGCGGCCCCCAGGGCCCAAAACCCCTGGCCCCGCAGCAGCGCCCAGATCAACAAAAACCCCAGCAGCGGGATGCTGCAGAGGTCGTGGAAGTTTTCCAGCAGCGGCCCGATCACGGTCACCGAGGCGAAGTAGGCAAAGCAAATGCGGGACGCAAGGGGCGCCGCCACCTGCTCCCGGGCCAGGGCAAACAACACCAGGCCGGCGGCGGTAAGCAAGCTCACCTGCACCAGGGGCAGGGCATAGATCCCCAGCAAAGCCACCAGCGGGATCCACAGCAGGGTGAGCAGATTGAGGTGCTGGCTGCTGTGCAAATAACCCAATTGGGGCAGTTGCCCCTGCAACTTCACCGCCGCCGACAACTCCGAGGAGAGGGTGCTTTCAAAAAAGCGCCCCTGGGCCCCAGACCAAAGCTCCTGCAGGAACAACCCTTGGTCAAAACTGGCGGTGAGTCCCTCCAGGCGCCAAAGCTGCAGGCCGAGGCCCAGGGCGAAAAACAGCGCCGCCACCGCCCCCACCTGCCGCCTCGCGGGATCAGGCTTCTGCATGGTTCAGTGGGAGCTGTGGTGCGGCTGATTCTCACCGTTGGGCCTTCTCCATTGGCTTCCACTGCTGCTAGGCCTGGGGCTGCGCCTGGTGAACCTGCAGGCGCCGATTCTGGGGGTGCACAGCTGGCGCCAGGCAGACACCGCCGCCCTGGCCCGTAATTTCCATGCTCAGCAGCTGCCGATCTGGCTGCCCCAGGTGGATTGGGGGGGCGCCGGCCCTGGCTTTGCCGAAACGGATTTTCCGATTTATTCCTACGCCGTTTCGTTGCTTTACAACGTTTTTGGCGTGCACGAATGGCTGGCCCGGGCCCTCTCGCTGCTCTGCAGCCTCGGCGCCCTTTGGCTGATCCAACGGCTGGGCCAGCGGCTGCTGGGCCGGGAAGCCGGCTGGTGGGGGGCATTTTTCTTTGCGGTGCTGCCCCTGTCTGTTTATTACGGCCGCACGGTGCAGCCGGAGGCGCTGCTGTTGTTCTGCAGTGCCCTAGCCCTGGAACGGGGCCTGGCCTGGGGGCAATCCGGTCGCCGCCAAGACCTGGCCTTGGTGGGCCTCGGCCTCGGCGGCGCCGCCCTGATCAAGGTGCTGCCGCTTTTCTGGCTGGGGCTACCGCTGCTCTGGATTGGCTGGTGTCGCTACGGCCGCCGCCTCTGGCGCCAGCCGGGGCTTTGGCTCACGGCCCTGCTGGTGCTGGCCGCCACCGCCGGCTGGTACGGCCACGCCCACCAGCTCTACCTGCAAACCGGCCTGAGCTTTGGCTTCTGGGGCGCCAAGGCCGCCCGCTACAGCTGGGCTGATCTGCTCAGCCTCAGCTACTGGGGCGACATCCTGCTGCGCACCAGCGTGCGGGGCCTGGCGGTGCTGGGGCTGCCACTGCTGCTGCTGGGCCTCGCCCTACCCCGCCGCAAACCGGAGGAATGGCTGCTGCCCCTGGGTTTAGGGGCGGTGCTGCTGGCCGGCGCCGTAGCCCCCAGCTCCAGCCATATCCATGAGTACTACCAGCTGCCGCTGCTGCTATTTGCCTGTCCGCTGCTGGGCAAGGGCTGGGGGCAGCTCTGGGGGGCCGCCAAATCCAAAGGCAAGCTGCTGCTGCGCCTGGGCCTGGGGCTGCTGCTGCTCACCAGCCTCACGGTGTTGAGCCTGGATTACTGGGCCAAGGAAAATCCCCTGGGTAATCCCACCTGGGCCCTGGCCCAACGGGTGCAACGGGAAACTCCGGTGGGCAGGCCTGTGCTCAGCGTTACTGGTGGTGATCCCACCTTGCTTTATCTGAGCGGGCGCCAGGGCTGGTTACTACAGCCCGATGGGCCCAGCGCCCCCCTGCTGGTGGAGCTAGCTCACCAGGGGGCCAGCGCCGTGGTGGGCTCCTGGGACTGGATCGAGAACTACAACCCCTTCCCAGACGGGCCCGTTAAAACCCAGCTGCGCCAGCTGATCGGCGATGGGATTAAGCCCCAGGCCACGCCTGGGGCTGGCTATGTGGTGCCCCTGCCGCTTCCCCCTAGCCCTGCCGCTCCCTAGGCCCCATAAACGATGCCCCCGGCGGGCACCGATCCAAGGGGATCAGGCTCACCGGGGGCTCTCGCCGGGTCCGCTCTGGCGCGGAACCGTTTGATCAGGAAGACGATGCCTGAATCAGGCGGCCTTCTCCGCGATCAGCAGACCCTGAATAGAACAACTGTGAGACACGGGCACCTCCTCCTTGGGGGGAAAGCACTAGCCGGCGGAGCCTTCGGCAGATCCGGTGCGGGCACCTTCGCTGCCACCCCACTACTAGCAGAACGGCACCATTGTAACCAATAAAAAAGGCGCCGGGAGGGCGCCTTGGCTAATCAAATTGCACAGAAATCAGTGGATAAATCCAACTTATTCCGGATCAAAGGGCGTTTCCACGGGGCAGAACCTCTTCAGGGAAGATGAAATTTTCGTGCGGCTGATCAGCCGGGGCCATCCAGGCCCGCAGACCTTCGTTCAGAAGAATATTCTTCGTGTAG
>JBDLTB010000039.1:0-85312 GCA_039799245.1 Cyanobacteriota bacterium | reverse complement strand
GGGCCGACAAGGTGGAGCCGGCGATTTTCTTCATCGGCCTGCAGCCCCACACCCACCTGGAGCAGTACGGCTTTGACCAGGGTTTGATTAAGCCGGGCTACAACCCGATGAGCATGATGCCCTGGACCGCCCGGCAGCTGCTCTGGAATCCGGAACCGATGGGCAGCACCTTTGGGCGCATTTGCCTTGAGGCCTTTGAGCTCAACCCCCGCGACTTTGGACGCACGGTGCTGGATCTGCTGGAGCGCGACTACGGACTGGCTCCGCTTGAGGAGGCCCTGGTTGCCCCGCTGGAGGGCAAAAAAGCGATGGCTACTGCTGTGGGTTAACAGCGGCAGCCCACCAACGCCTGCGCAACAGGAGCAGCGCCGCTAGCCCCAGCCAGCCCAGCAAGCCACCGATCGGATTGGGGCTGGGGCTGCCAGCACCGATCAGCCAGGCCGGGGTGGTGGCTGAAATTTGCAGTAGGCCGTTTTGCAGGGCGAACCAGCCACCCACCAGGCCCCCATGCAGGCCCACCGCCCCCCACAGCAGCCCGCCATCGGCGCGCCGTTGCAGCGCCAGGGCCAGGCCCAGCAACACCAAGCCAATCAAGAGGGCCACCGCCTCCAGCCCCGGTAGCCGATACCAGGGGTGCAGCAGTGCAAATACGGCGGCCTGGAGGCCGATGGCCCGGCGCTTGCCCGCCAGCAGCTCCAATTCACCCCAGAGCCAACCGCGAAACAGCAACTCCTCGGCAAACCCCACCCCCAGCAGCAGGGCCAGGGCATTTAGTAATTGGCTAACGCCCAGGCCCCCCAGCCAACGGGCCTGGCCGCTCACCAGCAGCACCATCAGTACCCACCCCAGCAGAGCTAAGGCCTTGAGCAAACCGCGCCCAAATGCCTTGACGCCCCTGGCTGGTGCCACCACCACCCCCAGGGTCCGCCAGGGGCTGGGGCAAGCCCAGGCCTGCCGCAGCCGCCAGGGCAGCGTCGCCAGCAACAACAGCAGGGCGATCACCACCCCAGCCAGATTCAGCTGGTCGGGCCGCCAACTCTGAAACAGCAGCCCGAGGGGGCGGGAGACCAACCAGCCCACGCCATAGAGCAGGGGCACGTAGAGCACGGTGCCCCACCAGTGGATTGGCGCAGGGCTTAGGGGTTTCACTCCTCGGGCTCGAGGCTGCTGGTTAGGCCCTTGGCCTTGAGGGTTTCGCAGTAGAACTCCGCCGGCTCCAGATCGCAAACGATCACCAGGCCCACGCCGGTGTTGTGGGCCTCCAGCATTACGGCGATGGCGTCCTGGTCGCTTAGGGAAGGCACCACCTGGCGCAGGGTGGTGATCACGTATTCCATCGTGTTCACCGGGTCGTTGTGGAGCAGCACCCGGTACCGGGGCGAGGGTTTGCGGACCCTTTGCTCCTCCTTATCCATTACTGCCGCCCCCCCTGGGGAGCGGCTCGGCGTTTCCACAGACAGGATCAGCATGGCCGTAGCCAAACGGGATTTGATTTTAGAGATTGCGGATACGTTCCATGGCTGCTTCCACATTGGCGCGGCTGTTGAAGGCCGAGAGCCGGAAATAACCCTCCCCGGCGGCGCCGAAGCCACTGCCGGGGGTGCCCACCACATGGGCATTGCTGAGCAGGTGATCAAAGAAGCCCCAGGAATCCAGGCCGCTTGGCGTTTGTAGCCACACGTAGGGGGCCTGTTCGCCGCCGTATACCGCCAGGCCCGCGGCGCTCAGTTCCCGGCGGATGATCGCTGCGTTTTCCATATAGAAATTGATCAGAGCCTTCACCTGGCCCTGGCCCTCTGGCGAATAAACCGCCTCTGCCCCCCGCTGCACGATGTAGCTCACCCCATTGAATTTGGTGCACTGGCGCCGGTTCCAAAGGCCCCATAGCTCCACGGGCTCGCCATGGGCGGCACTGCCCATTAGGCCCCGGGGCACCACGGTGAGGGCGCAGCGGGTGCCGGTGAAACCGGCATTTTTGGAAAACGAGCGGAACTCGATGGCGCACTCGCGGGCCCCTTCGATTTCGTATATCGAATGGGGTATTTCCGGGTCCTGGATGAAGGCCTCATAGGCGGCGTCAAACAGGATCAAGGCCTTGTGGGCCCTGGCGTAGTCCACCCATTGCTGCAGCTGGGCCCGGCTGGCCCCGGCGCCGGTGGGGTTATTGGGGAAGCAGAGGTAGATCAGGTCCACCGGGCTGGTGGGCAGCGGTGCCGTGAAGTTGTTGGCGGCGCTGATCGGCAGGTAGGTAAGACCGCCGTATTGGCCTGCCCCATCGGCGTCGCCGGTGTGGCCCGCCATCACGTTGCTGTCTACATAAACCGGATAAACCGGATCGGTTACGGCAATGCGGTTGTCGGAGCCGAGGATGTCGAGGATGTTGCTGCTGTCGCACTTGGAGCCATCGGAGATGAAGATCTCCTCGGCACTGATGTCACAGCCGCGGGCCTGGAAATCGTGCTTAGCAATCGCCTCCCGCAGCCACAGGTAACCCTGCTCCGGGCCGTAGCCATGGAAGCCCTCGCGGTTGCCCAGCTCGTCTACGGCCGCCTTCATGGCATTGCGGCAGGCTTCTGGCAGTGGTTCGGTCACATCGCCGATGCCCAGGCGAATCAACGCCGCATCGGGGTGGGCTTCACTGAAAAGCTTCACCCGCCTGGAGATTTCCGGGAAGAGATAACCAGCCTTGAGCTTGAGGTAATTGCTGTTGACCTGAACCACGGGTGCCGTGCCGCAATAGCTGGGGCGCATCCTCCTATGGCGTAGGGACCCATACTCAAGGTCGTGTTGGCGCCCCGCCGTGACGGCCTTTGCGGACTTGGTGAATGCCGGTATTTCCCGGCCGGGCCGATACCTGGGCAATGAATTGGGGGTGGAAGCCCGGGATTGGCAGGCGGCGGCGATCCGCTGGGCCCTCACCTATCCCGAGGTGTACGAGGTGGGGGCCAGCAACCTCGGCCACATCATTCTCTATTCGATTCTCAATGCCCAGCCGCGGCAGCTCTGCGACCGCGCCTACCTGCCGGCCCCAGACCTGGCGGCGCGGCTGCGGACCACGGCTACCCCGCTGTTTGCGGTGGAAAGTAGGCGGCCGCTGCGGAGCTTCGACATCCTTGGATTCAGCCTCAGCTACGAGCTAGGGGCCACCAACATCCTCGAGATGTTGGATTTGATCGGGCTGCCCCTTTACGCGGCCCAGCGGGGGGATGCCCCCCTGGGTAGCCCTGGCAGCCCACCCTTGATTTTTGCCGGCGGCCAAACCGCCACCAGCAACCCGGAGCCCTACGCCCCCTTCTTTGATTTCATCGCCCTGGGCGATGGCGAGGAGCTGCTGCCGGAGATCGGCCTGGTGCTGGAGGAGGGCAAGGGGGCTGGCCTTTCCCGGTCAGCTGTGCTGGCAGACCTGGCGGAAATCCCCGGCGTTTATGTGCCGTCCTTGGGGCGCCGCCGGGTGCAGCGGCGGGTGGCCACGCCCATGCCCCACTACGCCATGGGTTTGGTGCCCGTTGGCGAAACCGTCCATGACCGGCTCACTGTGGAGATCCGCCGCGGTTGCACCCGTGGCTGTCGCTTTTGCCAGCCCGGCATGCTCACCCGCCCCGCCCGGGACGTGGACCCCGAAGAGGTGGTGGAGGCGGTGGAAACGGGCATGACCCGCACGGGCTACAGCGATTTTTCCTTGCTGTCCCTTAGCTGTAGCGATTACTTGGCCCTGCCGGCGGTGGGGGTGGAATTGCGCAATCGGCTGCAGGAACACAACGTCAGCCTGGCCCTGCCCAGCCAGCGCATTGACCGCTTCGACAACACGATTGCCCACATCCTTGGGGGCACCAAACAGGGCAGCCTCACCTTTGCCCCGGAGGCCGGTAGCCAGCGCTTGCGCGACATTGTTAATAAGGGGCTCACCGACCAGGAGCTAATCGATGGCATCCGTACGGCCATGCGCAATGGCTGGCGCAAGGTAAAGCTCTATTTCATGATCGGCCTGCCGGGGGAAACCGACGCCGATGTGCTGGGCATTGCCGACACGGTGGAGCGATTGCGCTTCGAGATGCGGGATATCGGCCGCCTCGAACTAAATCTCACGATCAGTAATTTCACACCTAAACCGCATACGCCCTTTCAGTGGCACAGCGTTGCCTCGGCAGAATTCCTGCGGCGCCAGGGTTTATTACGCCAACGCTTTACGGGCATGGCTGGGCTGAAGGTGAATTACACCGATGTGCGCCTCTCGGCGATGGAAGATTTCATCGGCCGCGGCGACCAACGCTTGGCCCCGGTGATTGAAGCCGCCTGGCGGGCGGGGGCCGGCATGGATGCCTGGTTCGACAACATCGATCGCACCCATGGCGCCTGGACTGCTGCCATTCAGGCCGCTGGCCTGGGGGGCCGTTATCGGGAGCTGGAGCTGGGCAGTTGGGCGGAACTCCAGGCGTTAAGTCCAGAGCAACGGCGCCAACGTTGTGCCGAACCACTCCCCTGGGATCACATCGATTCTGGTGTGAGCAAACAATGGCTCCAGGAGGATTTAGAGCGGGCCCTGGCGGCAGCGGTGCTGCCGGATTGTTCCTTTGATGGCTGCAGCCACTGCGGCGTTTGTGGGGAGTCCCTGGGCCACAACGTGGTGGTGCCAGCGCCGCCACTGCCGTCGATTCAAAAGCCCCGCAAACCCCCCAGCAACAAGTTCGCCCGCCTGCGGGTTTGTTTCGCCAAAACTGGAGAAATGGCCCTGTTCAGCCACTTAGATCTGATGCGGCTGCTGGAACGGGCCCTGCGGCGGGCGCGCTTGCCGGTCAGTTTTACCGGGGGTTTCCATCCCCTTCCCCGTCTACAGGTGGCCTTGGCCCTGCCCCTGGGGGCCGAGGCCCAGGCCGATTGGTTTGACCTCAGCTTTAGCGAAGCCATTGATCCCAGCTTTTTCCTGGGGCAGCTCCAGCCGCAGTTGCCCCAGGGGCTGCGCTTGCTCAGTGCGGAGCCCATGGCCCCGGGGGGGCCGGCCCTGAGCCATTACCTGCGCTCCGCCCGCTGGCGTTTGCTTTTCAGCCCGGAGCCGGCGCAGCCCCAGCCCAGCGCATTGCAGTGGCAGGAGGCCCTGGGCAGCCTGCTGGGCGCTGAGCATTTACCCCTGGCGGAGCTCGATAAGCAGGGGCGCCCCCGCCGGCGGGATCTGCGCCCCTATCTGCTGGATTTGCATTGGTACCAGTGGCAACCCAGCGGGGTGGAGATTGGCCTTGATAGCCGGGTGGAGCCCACGGGCCGCAGTCTTAAGCCAGACCATTGCCGCCAACTGCTGGAGGAACGGCTAGGGGTGCCCTTGCGGCTGGAGAAACTATGCCGTGAGGCCTTGAATCTCGCGTGCTAACCTTTAACCAAGGCGGAGGAACCGCCCACGGCACCCCACGGCACGTGGTTGCGTCCAAGGGCTTTTCACAATTCCGTTTTCCCCTGCGCCTGCAGCAGATCTTTAGATCTGTTTAGCAAGATTTTATGGGGGTGGTTTGCCTCACGGCGAGCTGCATCGTTGAGATAAGTCCAGATCTTTTTTCTTGAACCGCCGCCTCAGCCACCAACTGCTGAACGCCGCAGAGCATTCCTTCCCACCACCCTTTTCCTTTCGGTGACTCCGCAAGGGGTCGCCTCAGCCCATGCCACAGCAGATCGTCATCGCTGAGCAGTTGCGGATCGCCGCCGTACTCAACGACGAACGGGTTGATGAATTAATTGTTGCCCAGGGCCGCCACCAGATTGGTGATGTTTATTTTGGCACCGTTGAAAATGTTCTTCCCGGCATTGATGCCGCTTTCGTAAATATTGGCGAAAGCGAAAAGAATGGCTTCATCCACATCACAGATCTCGGCCCCCTAAGGCTGAAGAAAGGTGGTTCTGGGATCACAGAACTGCTGGAACCACGCCAAAAGGTGCTGGTGCAGGTGATGAAGGAACCCACGGGCACCAAGGGGCCTCGGCTCACCGGCAATCTTTCGCTGCCCGGTCGTTTTCTGGTGTTGCAACCCCACGGCCAGGGGGTGAATATCTCCCGCCGCATTGGTGGTGAATCTGAACGCAATCGTTTGCGGGCCCTGGCGGTATTGATTAAGCCCCCCGGCACCGGCCTGCTGGTGCGAACGGAGGCGGAGGCGGTCAGCGAAGAACAGATCATCGATGATCTTGAATCACTGCTGCGCCAATGGGAGGCCATCCAGCAGGCGGCGGAAACAGCCCAGCCCCCGGTGTTGCTTAACCGCGACGAAGACTTCATCCATCGGGTGTTGCGCGACCTCTACAGCCCGGAGGTGCAACGGGTGGTGGTTGATTCCCAGGAAGCGGTTGCCCGGGTTAATTCTTTCCTGGGGCCCGACCAGGCCAATCTCCAGGTTGAATACCACGATGATGCCAGCGAAATCCTTGAGCATTACAAGGTGCATGCGGCCATCCGTGATGCCCTTAAACCCCGGGTAGATCTGCCCTCTGGCGGCTACGTAATCATTGAACCCACGGAGGCCCTCACCGTGGTGGATGTGAACTCCGGTTCCTTCACCCGCTCCGCCAATGCCCGTGAAACGGTGCTCTGGACTAACTGTGAAGCCGCCACAGAAATTGCCCGTCAACTCAAGCTGCGCAACATCGGCGGTGTGGTGATTATTGACTTCATCGACATGGAGTCTCGCAGGGATCAATTGATGCTGCTGGAGCATTTCACCCAGGCCATGCGCGACGACCAGGCGCGCCCCCAGATTGCCCAGATCACAGAACTGGGGCTGGTGGAACTCACCCGCAAGCGCCAGGGGCAAAACATCTATGAGTTGTTTGGTCGGGCCTGCCCCAGCTGTGGGGGCCTGGGCCATGTGGTCACCCTGCCCGGCAAGGACACCCTCCAGCCCCTGGCGGCCCTGCCCGGCTTGGTGCGTTCCGTCGCTTCGGCCCGGGCGGAGGTTTCCAGCCCCAGTGCCGGCGATGCAGGTGGCCGGCGCCGGCGCCGGGGCGGCCGCGGCAATGGCGATGGCAGCGAGGGCTATGGCTCCGAGCTGGAGGCCCTGCCGCTCAGCAATGGCAGTCCCACGGTCAATGCCAGCCCAACGGCCATGGCCATGGCCACTGCCCCGGCTGAGTCCCGCCGCAATGATCCGGAGCTGTTGGCGGTGGCCATGGACGACAGCCAGGAGCTGGTCTATGGCTGGTTGGGCCTGAATCCAGCCCTGTTGGCTGATCCGGCCCCCACCGACCTCGACAACGTGATCGTGCGGGTGGTGCGACCCGGTGAGGATGCCGAGCAGCTATTGGAAACTGCCCGCCAAGAGCTCGCTGCCCATGGCCCCCGCCGCCGCCGCCGCCAGCGCGGCAGTGGCGACAGCCGTGGGGAGAGTGGGGCCGCCGAAAGAGGGCTTGACGACAGTGGTCCCGACGGGGGCCGCCAACTTGATGGGGGCTCCGATGGCGGGTATGCCCCAACGGCAATGGTGGAAATAACCCCCTTGGAAATCAGTCCCTTTGATACGGAACTGGTGCCGATCGAAACGCTGGTAACCCCAGAACCCACCCCCAGCCCTGTGCCTGCCCCCCGGCGCAGCGGCACCGCCAAGGCGAAGTCAGCCGCCGCCTCAGCTCCACCAGCCACCGCCACCGCCCCAGAGCCGGAGCCGGAGGCCGTGATTGACGCTGATGCCGATGCCGCTGGGGAAGGCCGCCGCCGCCGTCGCCGTTCCTCCGCCAGCTGAGTGACCCTTGCCGGGGTGGATGAGGTGGGTAGGGGCTGTTTGTTTGGCCCCGTCTGGGCGGCAGCGGTGGTGCTGCAGCCCCAGGCCTCCAAGCGTCTTACCGATTTAGGGGTTACTGACAGCAAGCTGCTGAGCCCCCGGCGCCGGGCTGCTTTGGTGCCCGAGATCCTTGCCATGGCCGAGGCCTATGGCTTTGGTCAGGGGTCGGCGGAGGAAATTGATCGGCTGGGCATTCGTGTAGCCACCGAGTTGGCGATGCTGCGGGCCCTGCAGCGCTTGCCCCAGCCGCCGGCCCTGGTGCTAGTGGATGGCAACTTGCCCCTGCGGCCCTGGCCAGGGCCCCAGCAGACCCTGGTGCGGGGCGACAGCCTCAACCTCAGCATCGCCTGCGCCAGCATCCTCGCCAAGCAGGGCCGTGATGCCCTCCTGGAGCGCCTGGCCAAGCGCTGGCCGGCCTATGGCTTTGATCGCCACCGCGGCTATGGCACCCGCCAGCACCGCCAAGCCCTGCTGGCCCATGGGGCCACCCGATTACATCGCCACAGCTTTTTGGCGCCAGAGCTCAGGGGTGCTGTTGGCACCAGTGCTGAAAGTCTTGGATCAACTGTTGGCCCACCCGCCCCTTGATGCTGAGCAGGATGCCGTTGAGCAGGGATTCCCCTGTGGCCTCCAAAACCCGTTTGGGGATTAAGCGCAGCACCGGCGGTTGCGATACCTCCACCCGGAGTTCCGCCTCCCCCTTTAGGCCCTGGGGCGTTGCCTCTAGCCAGGAGCCAAGGCTGAGTTGAAAGTCTTCGCTGAGACCGGGTACCCCCTCCAGGCTGCAGGAGATGGAATTCAGTTCTAGGCGTCCGGGTTTTTGCTCGGCCTGCAATTCCACCACCGGATGGATGTGCAGTTGAAAAAGCTGTAGGGGCCTCACGGTGTAGCGGTAGCGGCCTGGTCCAAGGGCGGTGAGTTGTTCGGGGCTTAGCAATGCCCCCACCACCCGGCTTTCGTTTTCTAGGTAGGGCTGCAGCCGATCGGGTTCCTGGATAACAGGCAGATCAAGGCTCTGGACCGCCCGGAAGGCCAGAACCATTTGCCGAAGGGAAGATCGTGGAGGATCCTATCGGTCATGACCCAAACAGCCCCGCTTCCGCCCCGCTCGATCGCCTATCTCGGGCCAGTGGGCACCTATGGCGAACAGGCCAGCCGGCGTCTAGCTGGCCTGGCCGCCGCCCCCGAGGCGGAGCTGCTAGCTCAGATCAGCATTCGCAACGTGGTGCTGGCTCTGGTGGCGGGCCGTTGTGGCGCGGCGGTGGTGCCCGTGGAGAACTCCGTGGAAGGCGGTGTTTCCACCTGCCTTGACGTGCTCTGGGAATCCAGCCTCGGCCAGCAGGAACCGCTCTGGATCGAACGCTCCTTGGTGCTGCCGATTCGCCATGCCCTGCTATCGGAGGGCGAGCTGCCAACCATCAGCGAGGTGCTCTCCCACCCCCAGGCCCTCGGCCAGTGCAGTCTCTGGTTGCAGGAGCACCTGCCCGCTGCCCTGCAGCTCCCCACCAGTTCCACGGCGGAGGCGGCCCGCCTGGTGAAGGGGTCCCGTTTCCGGGCGGCAATCGCCTCCCTAGCGGCCGGCCAGGAGCATGGCCTGCCCGTGCGGGCCTATCCGATTAACGATCAACCGGGCAATTGCACCCGGTTCCTTTTGCTGCGTCGGGGCCCAGCGCCGCTGGGCAGCGGCGACTCCAGCGGTGGCGAATGCACGAGTTTGGCCTTTTCCTTGCGGGGCAATGTGCCCGGCGGTTTGATGCAGGCCCTGCAGGTATTTGCTAGCCGTCAGTTGAACATGAGCCGCATTGAATCGAGGCCTTCTAAGCGGGAGCTGGGGGAGTATGTGTTCTTTGTTGATTTGGAAACCGCTGGTCAGGGGGCTCTGTTAACTGAGGCCCTGGGGGCTTTGGCCCCCCTCTGTGAGCACCTGGCCTGCTTCGGTAGTTACCCAATCACAGACGACACCATTGAACTTTAAATTGAATTCTCAATTTGAACTGTGAGTTGAACTCAGAGTTGAACTTTGCAGTTGAACTCTGAACAGACCGAATTGCATCAGTCCCCGCCTAAACGCCCAGCCCATTAGCAGCAGGGTGGGCACTTCCCGCAGGCCCTGGAGTATTGCCCTGGGACCGAGGCCGAGCACGGCCCCAGGCCGCCGCAGCCCCTCTACTACCGAATCTCCCCAGGAGGGCAGGGTTTCCCTACTCCAATCGCCAGTGGTTAGCTGCTCTAAGGGTTGGCCACTGGCCTGGAGATTGGTGCAGAAGGAGGCAATGCTGGAGAAGGCAGGGTGGGCCCATTGCACCCTGAGTTGTTCCAGCACCCAGCTTTCCAAGCCGCTGAAGGGCCGTTGACGGTCATCCCGTTGGTTCCAGTCGGCTGCCACCAAAAGGCCACCGGGCTTGAGCACCCTTAGGAGTTCGTTGGCAAACCGCTGTTTGTCTGCGATGTGGGGGGCACACTCCACGGTCCAAACTGCATCGAAGCTGGCGTCTGGTAGATCTAGGGCCAGGGCATCCATAACCGCAAAGCGGCAGGGGCCCTTGGGATCGGTGAGGGCTTGGGCTCGGCTGATCTGTCCCGGGCTGATGCTCACCCCTAGCAGTTCAAAGCCATAGCGCTGGGCCAGCAGGCGGCTGCTGCCGCCGATGCCGCAGCCCACGTCTAGTAAGCGCGAACCTGGGGGCAGCTGGTCAAGGCCGCTCCATTGGGCGAGGGCTTCCACAAAATCGGCCTTGGCCTGGCGAAAGTCCCGCCGGCGGGGGGGGAGGCCGTAGTAACCCAAATGAATGTGTTCACCCCAGAGGCGCTCGAGTAACTGGTCATTGGTCCAGCGGTCATAGGCAGCGGCCACACTGCCCACCCCGGTGAAACGGCGGGGAAGCAGATACCAGAGGCCCAGGTAAATGGCTACACAGGCCAGAAGGACTGTGACGCCAAGGGCCAGCGGCAGGGCGTTCATTGCTCGATGTCGCGGAAGGTGTCCTGCAGGACTGTGCGGGCGGCCAGTTGGCGTCTGGTGTGGTCCAGGAGGTCAAATTCCAGTTGAAGCCGTTCGCCGGTGGAGGTCATCTCCAGCAACTGTTGCTGGTGGTCGGCCACGGCACCGCCGAGATGGCCCCCCACCCAAAAGGAAAGTTCCCGAGGTAGTTCGGGTAGATCGTCAGGTAGCAAGGTTTTGTGGCCCAGCAATTTGCCGGAGAGATCCACCACGTCTTGGAGGGCTTGGCGTACCTCTCCGGCCAGGGGATCAAGGTTTTCCTTGACCGGTTCATCCTCCAGCCAGCTCACCAGGGCAACCATGAACGGGGCTTGGCGCACGATGTTTAGCACCCGAAAGCGTTGTTGCCCCATGGTGACCAGATTGCTGCGGTCGTCATCTTGGGTTTGGCACTGGAGAATTTCGGCGCAGCAGCCGATTTCGGCCATTTCCTTGCGTTCTGGGTCCCAGCGCACCACACCAAAGCGACGGTCGCTATCGAGCACCGTCTTCAGCATCATCCGGTAGCGGTGCTCGAATATGTGGAGGGGAAGCACCTCTTGGGGAAATAGAACTACGTCCGGTAGCGGGAAGAGCGGCAACTCCCGCACAGCCAGATCCGTCATGGCATCGGGAGATCAGCTTACATCTTAGGCAGCCGAATCTCCCTCCGTGTCTGTGTTGTTGGCAGTTTGAGCCTCAAATCAGAGCTTCACTTCAATATCCACACCACTGGGCAGATCGAGCTTCATGAGGGCATCGATCGTTTTGGCTGAAGGGTTATAGATATCGATCAGACGGCGGTGGGTGCGGGTTTCAAAATGTTCGCGGGAATCCTTATCCACGTGGGGGGAGCGCAGCACGCAATAGATCTTGCGTTTGGTGGGCAGGGGGATGGGACCGATGGCCGTTGCTGCGGTGTGATCGGCAGTTTCGATGATTTTGTCGCAGGAGAGATCAAGCATGCGGCGATCAAACGCCTTGAGGCGGATGCGGATCTTCTGCTGGGGGATGGCTGTGGACATGGGACTGGGGGAAAGGGGAGTGATTCAGTTGTCTAGGTGCGAGAACCTTTGGGGGATCTCTCAGCAAAGCGCAGTCAGCCAATAAAAAAGGAGCCTGCCACCGCCTCCTGGGAGGGGTGACAGGCTCTTGGTCGATCAGGCGATGATCTTGGAAACCACGCCAGCACCGATGGTGCGGCCACCTTCGCGGATGGCGAAGCGCATGCCCTGTTCGATGGCCACGGGGCAGATCAGTTCGCCGGTCATCTTGATGCGGTCACCGGGCATCACCATTTCCACGCTGGAGCCGTCATCGGCGGTGAAGGCGGTGATTTGGCCGGTCACATCCGTGGTACGGATGTAGAACTGCGGGCGATAGCCAGCAAAGAAGGGGGTGTGGCGACCGCCTTCTTCCTTGGTGAGCACATAGACCTCACCTTCGAACTTGGTGTGGGGGGTGATGGAGCCTGGCTTCACCAGCACCATGCCCCGTTCGATGTCTTCCTTCTGGATGCCGCGAAGAAGCAAACCAGCGTTGTCGCCAGCCATGCCCTCTTCAAGCTGCTTCCGGAACATTTCCACACCGGTAACGGTGGTGGTGCGGGTGTCGCGGATACCAACGATTTCGACGGTTTCACCCACCTTCACCTTGCCGCGCTCAATCCGGCCAGTGGCAACGGTGCCACGGCCAGTGATTGAGAACACGTCTTCAATAGCCATTAGGAATGGCTTATCGATTTCGCGCTCGGGCTCGGGGATGGAGGCGTCAACCGCATCCATCAGGTCAAGGATCTTGTCAACCCATTCGTTTTCACCACGAATACCCTTACCGCCGCCTTGGATGTGTTCCAGGGCCTTGAGGGCAGAACCGGCGATTACAGGGATGTCATCGCCTGGGAAGTCGTACTTGACGAGCAGCTCGCGCATTTCGAGTTCGACGAGCTCAAGCAGCTCCTCGTCATCGACCATGTCCTTCTTGTTGAGGAACACCACCAGGGCGGGAACACCCACCTGCTTGGCCAAAAGGATGTGCTCCTTGGTTTGGGCCATGGGGCCGTCGGTGGCGGCAACCACAAGGATGCCGCCGTCCATTTGGGCGGCGCCGGTGATCATGTTCTTCACGTAGTCCGCGTGACCGGGGCAGTCCACGTGGGCGTAGTGACGGCCTTCGGTCTCGTATTCAACGTGGGCAGTGTTGATGGTGATCCCCCGTTCTTTCTCCTCCGGGGCACCATCGATTTCGTCGTAAGCCTGGGCTTTTGCCTGGCCAATCGAAGAGAGCACGTTGGTGATCGCTGCCGTCAGCGTGGTCTTGCCATGGTCAACGTGACCGATCGTGCCGATGTTGACGTGAGGTTTGTTCCTCTCAAACTTCTCGCGGGCCATTGTTAGGGAAGAATCGGGGGGTAAACGAAGAGGGGGTCAGGATCAGGAATTTCCCTGATTCTTGGAGATAATGGCTTCGGCCACATTCCGAGGAACCTCCTCGTAATGGCTGAACTCCATTGAGAATATACCCCTCCCCTGGGTCATGGATCGGAGCTGGGTGGCGTAGCCGAACATCTCGGCCAGAGGCACCTTGGCTTGAACCTTGGAAATGCCGTCGTCGATGGATTGCCCTTCGACTTGGCCCCTGCGGGAGGAGAGGTCGCCGATGATCGAGCCGAGGAAGTCCTCGGGAATCTCAACCTCGACCTTCATCATCGGTTCAAGAAGTACAGGATTGCACTTCTTGACTCCGTCTTTGAAGGCCATGGAGCCGGCGATTTTGAACGCCATTTCAGAGGAGTCGACGTCGTGGTAAGAGCCGTCGATCATCGAAACTTTGACGTCGATCAGCGGATAGCCGGCGATCACGCCCGATTCACAGGTTTCCTTCATGCCAGCTTCCGCTGGGCCGATGTATTCCTTCGGGACGATGCCGCCAACAATCTTGTTTACGAATACGAAACCGGTGCCAGCTTCCCCAGGCTCCATCTGGATTACCACGTGGCCGTATTGGCCTTTGCCACCGGTTTGCCGGGCAAACTTACCTTCACCCTTGGCGCTGCCTCGGATGGTTTCCCGATAGGAAACCTGGGGGGCGCCAATGTTTGCTTCCACCTTGAATTCCCGAAGCATCCGGTCCACAAGGATTTCCAAGTGGAGCTCGCCCATGCCGGCGATTACGGTCTGGTTGGTTTCGGGATCTGTCCTTACACGGAAGGTGGGATCTTCCTCGGCCAAGGATTGGAGTGCCTTGGAAAGCTTCTCCATGTCCCCCTTGGTCTTCGGTTCCACAGCCACGGAAATAACCGGCTCTGGGATGAAGAGAGATTCAAGAATAATTGGATCTGAATCAACGCAAAGGGTGTCACCGGTGGTGGTGTCTTTTAGGCCCAGCACGGCCCCGAGATCACCGGCCCGTAGCTCGTCTACCTCCTCGCGGTCGTCGGCTTTGAGCAGGATCAGCCGGGAGATGCGCTCCTTCTTATCCTTGGTGGAATTCATCACATAGCTGCCCTTCTGCAGCACCCCTGAATACATGCGGATGAAGGTGAGCTTGCCGTAGGGGTCAGCCATCACCTTGAAGGCCAAGGCGCTGAAGGGGGCGTTGTCGTCGCAGGGACGCAGGCCCTCGCTGCCATCGGGCAGAAGCCCCTGGATGGGGGGCACATCGACGGGGGCAGGGAGGTAGTCCACCACGGCGTCAAGCATCAGCTGAACGCCCTTGTTTTTGAAGGCGGAGCCGCAAAGAATTGGCACGAGCCCGTGCTTAACCACCCCTTGGCGGATGCCCTTGCGCAGCTGTTCTTCGCTGAGTTCACCGGTTTCAAGGAAGACCTCAATCAATTCCTCATCGGTTTCAGCGACCGACTCCATCAACTTGGCCCGCCACTCGGCGGCCAGCTCCTTCATGTCGTCAGGAATTTCCTCTTCGAGAATGTCTGTACCAAGATCATTGGTGTAGATGTAAGCCTTGTTTTTGACAAGATCTACAATGCCCTTTAAATCGCCTTCGGCGCCGATGGGCAGCTGAATCGGGGCCCCTTTCGCCCGCAGTCGATCCTTAATCTGCTCGTAAACCTTCAGGAAATTGGCGCCGGTGCGGTCCATCTTGTTGACGAACACGAGCCGGGGCACGTTGTAGCGATCAGCCTGGCGCCAGACAGTCTCTGACTGGGGTTGAACGCCACCAACGGCGCAGAAAACTGCCACCACCCCATCCAGCACCCGCATGGAGCGCTCCACCTCAATGGTGAAGTCCACGTGACCAGGGGTATCAATAATATTGATGCGGTGATCTTTCCAGGCGGTGGAAATTGCAGCCGCTGTGATCGTGATACCCCGTTCCCTTTCCTGGGCCATCCAGTCGGTTACGGCGGCACCATCGTGCACCTCCCCCATCTTGTGCACCACGCCGGAATAGAACAGAATTCGTTCTGTGGTGGTGGTTTTGCCGGCATCGATATGGGCGGCGATACCAATATTTCTGACGCGGTCTAGGGGAAAGGCGCGAGCCACGGGATGCTCCTTAGGTGTGCTTGAAAAAGCGGGCGCAACTCTACAGGTCGAGCTTCAGTCAGCGGTTGGCCCAGGCGCTGACTGACTGCTATCAGTAGCGGTAGTGGGCGAAAGCCTTGTTGGCTTCGGCCATCTTGTGGGTTTCTTCCCGTTTGCGAACGGCACTGCCGGCTTCGTTGGCGGCATCCATCAATTCACCGGCCAATTTCTGGGCCATGCTGCGGCCATTGCGGGCCCGTGAGAAATTCACTAGCCAGCGCAGGGCCATGGCGGTACCCCGTTCCTGACGCACTTCCATCGGAACCTGATAGGTGGCGCCCCCCACCCGCCGGGCCCGCACTTCCACCAAGGGGGTGGCGTTGCGCACGGCGGTTTCAAACACTTCCAACGGGTCCGCACCGGTGCGGTCGTTGATCAGGCCGAAGGCATCCGAGAGGATCCGCTGGGCGGTTGACTTCTTGCCGTGCTTCATCAGCCGGGCCACGATCATCGAGGCCAAACGGCTGTTGAATTGGGGATCAGGAAGGACCGGGCGCTTCTCGGCGGCGTTGCGGCGGGACATGGGGGAGGGAGTTCAGCGAAGTGCTTTAAAGGGAGTGGGGCTGGAGTGAAATCACTCCTTGGGGGTCTTGGCGCCGTACTTGGAGCGGCTCTGACGGCGGTCCTTCACCCCGGCGGTATCAAGGGTGCCGCGGATGATGTGGTAGCGGACCCCTGGCAGGTCTTTGACACGGCCGCCGCGGATCAGCACCACGGAGTGCTCCTGCAGGTTGTGGCCGATGCCTGGGATGTAGGCAGTTACCTCAAACCCGGAGGTGAGGCGAACACGGGCCACCTTCCGCAGGGCGGAATTGGGTTTCTTGGGGGTAGAGGTGTACACCCGGGTGCAAACCCCACGGCGCTCGGGGCAAGCCCGCAGCGCTGGAGATTTGGTCTTGCGGATGAGACTCTGCCGCTCGGTGCGGATCAGTTGCTGGATGGTTGGCATCTAGGACCGGGGGCAGGCCATCAGGCCGACCGGATTCGACAATCCAACACCTTACCCCCCTGACGTCCCTCTTGCCAGCAGCGGCGTGAAGGCAGCGCCGCAGGCGCAGCTGCGGATCCGCCCGGACCCCCTGATGAGGAAGCCCCCCCCGTTCAGATCGGCCTGAAAATCCAGTTGCAGGCCTTGCACCAGCCGCTGCTGCTCGCTCCGGCAATGGAGGGTGATGCCATCGGCCCGGGCCAGGGGCTCGGCGCCACCGCTGCCAGCCAGGAGGCGCAGGGCCCAGGTTTCACAGCTGCCGGCCAGTAGTTCTAAGTAAGCCTGGCCGGGTTGACCGCCCACGGCAGCCAGGCGGCAAAGCTCGGCGGCCGCCCGGGGGGTGAGCTGAAGGCCAGGGGTGGGTTCCATCGGCATCAGCGGGGATTGCGCACCACAATGCCAAGGCCGTTGTGAATGGCGGCGCCGATGCCCCGGCCCTGGCTGCCTTGGCCAGTTTCCACCCGCAGGCTGGTGGAGCTGCCTCCATCAAGGTTGAGCGCCTGCTGGAGCCCTAGCTGCCGCACCAATTCAGAGGCTTCCGCCAGGGTGGGTCCAGGGTCATCAAGGCCCTCTAGGGCGATCAACCAGAGCTGCTCCCCATCGCTGCCCACCACGCTGCGGGGGGCCCGTTGGCTGAGAAAGGCGCCACTGAAGCTCTCAGCGCTGCCATCGAGCACCACCTGGCCATCGGCTAGCAGCAAGGGTCCCCCTTGGATCAGAAAGGGGAGCTCCGTGAAGCTGTCGGGGCTAAGCCTTTGGTTTAGCTGTAGGACGTCGCCCACTTGCATCGGCAGGGGGAAGCCCCCCCGGGCCACGATCAACATCTGTCCCTGGCGCAGGGGCACCCCACCGGCCATTCGGTCGGCGGACCAGATTTCACTGACCTGGCCATTTTCCAAAATCATGCCGGATTCGCCACCGGTGATGGGTCGGTAAACAGGCCCCCAGAGGCGGTTGTAGTGCCCCAGCCCCCGTTGGGCATAGCCGCTGTTGTGTACCCCCAGGGGCCAGCGATTGCCATTGGTATCACTGAGCCATTCCTCCAGGCGCACCCGGCCGAAGCGGGGCAGGTTGCCCGGCTGCCAGGCCATGGCCCCCCGGTTAAGGATCGGACCGGAAAGCCAGTAGCCCTGGTCGCGCAGGCCGCCGAGGGGTAGTTCGCGGATTCGATTGAAAAAGCCGCCGTTGAGGGCGGCCAGGGCCCCCTGGGAGCGGGCCAGCCCCGCCAGGGAACTCAGGCCCTCCATGTTGTTGCGGCTTAGGGGCACCAGGGCAAAGGGGCCCCGGCGCGGATCGATCCGCACAAAGCTGAGCTGATACCGGCGTCCCCCCAGGGGCAGCAGCCGTTGTTCCAGCACTGGGCTTAAGCCCGGCAACGGCGAGGAAACCCCCGCCCGCCCTGGGCTGGGCATTGCCCCCCCGGGTATTTGGTCGAGCACCAGCCGGGCCGGGCTGCCGAGGCTTAGCCGTCCAAAGCCCTGGGCTGGCAGCAGCAACCGGCCGCCACTGCCCTGGGCGGCCACCCCCTGCTGGCGGAGGGCGCTGGCGGCGGCTTCAGGGTTAGCCAGATTCACCAGTAGTTGTTCCCCCTGGCTTTGCAGCAGGGTGGCGCCGCTTAGATCGAGCACCAGCCGCGGATTTTGATTGAAACGGCCCGTGCGCAATTGCATAAAACGGGCTGGGGGCAGCTCCAAAATCAGGCTGTTCCCCCCGGGGGCAGCGGGCGCCAGCCGGGCATTCACCCCAGCTGAATGCAGCAGCTCCCCCACCTCCATGCCCACTTCGTCTTGGAGGGGGCGTTGACGCTCGCTGGGCACCAGCAGCGTGCGGCCAAACCATTGCAATTTCAGGGAGCCATCGCCCAGCCGTTCCTTCTCCACCCCGAGGCGGCTTTCCAGCAGATCAAGGGTTAGCCACAGCCGCGGCGGGCTGGCCTCCTCCCAACGCCAGGGGGCCTGGAGCTGCTCCCCATTCAGTTCTAGGGCTAGTCCATCCCGGGCGGTTTCGGCACTGATTACCAGCGCTGGGGGCTGCGGCGGCAGGCTGGGGGGCAGCACGGCGAAGCTCCCAAATCGACAGCTTTCAACCTAGCCATGGCGCCAACTTTTAGGATTTCGGTTTGACGCGGTTTGCCCTGGCCCAGGCCTCGGGGTAAACCCCAGGTGCTGTGTTGCCCATGTCTCTCTCCCCCCAGGCCCTTTGGCCCCATTGCGACAGCCCAGCACCGGCGGCGGTCGCAGGGGAAAAGGATGCCTGTGGGGTGGGGTTCCTGGCCCAGTTGCAGGGGCAGGAAAGCCATTGGTTACTGCAGCAGGCCCTGCGCGGTCTTGATTGCATGGAGCACCGCGGTGGTTGCGGTGGAGACGGGGATTCCGGCGATGGGGCTGGGGTGCTCTGCGGAATCCCCTGGAGCTATTTAGAGGCGGTTTGGCCTGAGGCGGCGGCCCATGGGGCGACCCCGCGGGGGCTGGGGATGGTGTTTATGCCAGCGGATGGGGCCCGACGCCTGGAGGCCAAGCGCTTTTGTGAAGAGGAGGCCGAGCGCCTGGGGCTGACCAGCCTTGGTTGGCGCCCGGTGCCGGTGGATATGGCCGTGCTCGGCCCCCTGGCCCGCCAAACGGCCCCGGTGATTGAACAGTGGTTGATCGGCGCTGAGCTTGGCGGAGATGCCTTGGAGGCATTGCTATTTCGCCTGCGCCGTCGGGTGGGCGACCGGGCCCGGGCGGCCTGGGGTCCAGGGCCCAGCGACCTGTATTTCGCCTCGCTCAGCTGCCGCACCGTTGTTTACAAGGGCATGGTGCGTTCGGCGGTGCTGCCGGCCTTCTATGGGGACCTGCGGGACGAACGTTTTGCCGTGGGCTACGCGGTTTATCACCGTCGTTTCAGCACTAACACCCTCCCCCGCTGGCCCCTGGCCCAGCCCATGCGGCTGCTGGGCCACAACGGTGAAATCAATACGCTGCTGGGCAACCTCAACTGGGCCAAGGCCTCAGAGGCCCACCTCGATGCGGTGTGGGGAGAAAACGCCGCCGATCTCAAGCCGGTGGTGAACCCGGCATTCAGTGATTCAGCCAATCTCGACGCCACCCTCGAGCTGATGGTGCGCAGTGGTAGGCCGATCACCGAGAGCCTGCTCACCTTGGTGCCAGAGGCCTTCCGCCAGCAACCGGAGCTGGAAAGCCGCCCGGCGGTGCAGGCCTTCTATGAGTTCAATGCCTGCGTCCAGGAACCCTGGGATGGTCCGGCCCTACTGGTGTTCTGCGATGGCCGCAGCGTGGGCGCCACCCTTGACCGCAACGGCCTGCGCCCCGCCCGTTATTGCATCACCGCCGATGGCTTTGTGGTGATGGGCTCCGAGACCGGCGTGGTGGAGCTAGAGGAGAGCCGGATTATTGAGAAGGGGCGCCTCGGCCCGGGCCAGATGCTGGCCGTGGATTTGGAAAATGGTCGCCTGCTGCGCAACTGGGAGGTGAAGGAGGAGGTGGCGTCCCGCCATCCCTATGGGGCCTGGTTGGCGGAGCAGCGCCGTCAGTTGCCGTCGTTCCCCTGGACCGAGCAGCAGCAGTTGAGCGACTTCGATCTGCTCCAACAGCAAACTGCCTTTGGCTTCAGCGCCGAGGACCTGGATCTGGTGATCGAGGACATGGCAGGCCAGGGCAAGGAGCCCACCTATTGCATGGGAGACGACATCCCCCTGGCGGTGCTTTCCAATAGGCCTCACCTGCTTTACGACTACTTCAAGCAACGCTTCGCCCAGGTCACCAATCCGCCGATTGATCCCCTGCGGGAAAAACTGGTGATGAGCCTGGAGATGCACCTGGGCCAGCGGGGTTCAGCCCTGCGGCCGGAGGCAAATTCAGCGGCGGTGCTGCACCTAGATAGCCCGATTCTCCATGAGGCCGAGCTGGATGCCTTGGCCCACCAGGGTATTGCCACCAGCACCATCCCCACCCTGATGGCCGTCGTCGCTGGCCCTGGGGGGTTGGAAGCTGCCCTCAACCTCCTCTGCACCCAGGCCGAGCAGGCCGTGCGGGGCGGTACCCAGATCCTGGTGCTTTCCGACCGCGGCATCAGCGCCACCATCACCTATATCCCTCCCCTGCTGGCGGTGGGGGCGGTGCACCACCACCTGCTGCGCCTGGGCCTAAGACTGCGCTGTTCCCTGGTGGTGGCCACGGCCCAATGCTGGACCACCCATCACCTGGCCTGTCTGATCGGCTATGGAGCCAGTGCAGTTTGCCCCTGGCTGGCCTTAGAAACCACCCGCCACTGGTTAGCCCATCCCAAAACCCAATCGCTCATCGAGCGGGGTAAACTGCCGGCCTTGAGTGTTGAACAGGCCCAGGCAAATGTACGCAAAGCCCTGGAAGATGGCCTGCGCAAAATCCTTTCCAAGATTGGTATTTCCCTGCTGGCTAGTTACCATGGGGCCCAGATTTTTGAAGCGATCGGCCTTGGCGCTGATTTGATCGAGCTGGCCTTCACCGGCACCACCAGCCGGGTGGCGGGCTTGAGCTTGGCGGAGTTGGCCAGCGAAACCCTCAGCTTCCACGCCAAGGCCTACCCGGAATTGAATCGCAGCAAGCTCGAGTTCATGGGCTTTGTTCAATATCGCACCGGTGGCGAATATCACCTCAACAGTCCTGAGATGGCCAAGGCCCTGCATGGGGCTGTTAAGGCTGGCCCCGGCTACGACCACTTCAACACCTACAAAACCCTGCTCGAGAATCGCCCAGTCACGGCCCTGCGCGATCTGCTACAGCTGCGGCCTGCCCCTACCCCCCTGCTGATCGATCAGGTGGAGAGCGTTGAGAGCCTCTTTACCCGCTTTTGCACGGGGGGCATGAGCCTCGGCGCCCTGTCCCGCGAGGCCCACGAAGTATTGGCCATCGCCATGAACCGCATTGGCGGCAAGAGCAACAGCGGTGAAGGCGGGGAGGATCCGGCCCGCTTTAACCCGCTCACTGATGTGGACGCCGAAGGCGGCTCCGCCACCCTGGCCGGCCTGCGGGGCCTGCGCAATGGCGACACCGCCTGCTCGGCGATCAAACAGATTGCCTCCGGTCGCTTTGGCGTTACGCCGGAATACCTGCGCAGTGGCCGCCAATTGGAAATCAAGGTGGCCCAGGGGGCTAAACCCGGCGAAGGTGGTCAGCTGCCTGGCCCCAAGGTGGATCCCTACATCGCCTGGCTGCGCAACAGCAAAGCCGGGGTGGCCTTGATTTCGCCGCCGCCCCACCACGACATTTATTCGATTGAAGATCTCGCCCAGCTCATCCACGATTTGCACCAGGTGCATCCCGCCGCCCAGGTGTCGGTGAAGCTGGTGGCGGAGATCGGGATCGGCACGATTGCCGCCGGCGTGGCCAAGGCCAATGCCGATGTGATTCAAATCTCTGGCCACGATGGCGGCACCGGGGCCTCACCGCTCAGTTCGATCAAGCACGCCGGCAGTCCCTGGGAGCTGGGCCTCACCGAAGTGCACCGGGCCCTGCTGGAAAACGGCCTGCGGGGGCGGGTGCTGTTGCGGGCCGATGGCGGGCTCAAGACCGGATGGGATGTGGTAATTGCTGCCCTACTTGGTGCCGAAGAGTTTGGTTTTGGTTCCGTGGCGATGATCGCCGAGGGCTGCATCATGGCGCGGGTTTGCCATACAAATAATTGTCCCGTTGGCGTGGCCACCCAGAAAGAAGCCCTGCGCAAGCGCTTCACTGGTTTGCCCGAACATGTGGTTAATTTCTTCTTCTTTGTGGCCGAAGAAGTGCGCCAGTTGTTGAGCGTATTGGGGGTTGCCCGCCTGGAGGATCTGATCGGTCGCACCGAGCTGTTGGAAGCCCGTCCGGTGGCCCTGGCCAAAACCAAAGCCTTGGATCTTTCCTGTTTGCTCAATCCAATCCCCGCGGCGGCCGATCGCCAATGGCTGCTCCATGCCGCCGCCGCCCATGGCAATGGCCCGATCCTTGAAGACCAGTTGCTCGCAGATCCTGAACTGCTGGCGGCCATTGAGGGCCATGGCCACGTCGCCCGCACCCTGGCGATTGTTAACACCGACCGCAGTGTGGGGGCTCGCCTTTCCGGCGAGATTGCCGCCCGCCATGGCAATACCGGCTTCCAGGGCCAGCTCAACCTCACCTATGAGGGGGCCGCCGGCCAGAGCTTTGGAGCTTTTGTGCTCCAGGGCATGAACCTGCGCCTGGTGGGGGAAGCCAACGACTACGTGGGTAAGGGCCTCAATGGGGGCCGGCTCACGGTGGTGCCCCCGGCGGCGGTGCCTGATCCCGGTGCCCAGGTGATCCTTGGCAACACCTGCCTCTATGGCGCCACCGGCGGCGAATTATTTGCCCTGGGCCGGGCCGGCGAACGTTTTGCCGTGCGTAACAGCGGTGCCCGCACGGTGGTGGAAGGGGCCGGTGACCATTGCTGTGAATACATGACCGGCGGCGTGGTGGTGGTGCTGGGCTCCACCGGCCGCAACGTGGCGGCTGGCATGACCGGTGGGGTGGCCTTCCTGCTGGATGAGCAAGGGGCCCTGGCCGATCGGCTTAACCCCGAAATCGTCGCCCTCTGTGAGCTCACCACCCCGGAGCAGGAGGCCCTGCTTAAGCCGCTGCTGGAGGCCCATTTGGCCGCCACTGGCAGTGCCAAGGCGGGCGCGATCCTGGCGGATTGGGGCCCCTGGAAAAGTCGTTTCAAGCTCCTGGTGCCCCCCAGTGAGCTGGCCACGGTGGGCTTGGCCCAGCGCCAGGCGGTGGCGGCCTAACGGGGGAACTGCCCCATCAGCCGTTGTACCTCTCCGGCGTGGTAACTGCTGCGGGTGAGGGGACTGCTCACCACCTGGAGGAAGCCCAGACTTTCCTCCCCATGGCGGCGGAAAGCCTCGAATTGTTCCGGTGTTACGAAGCGATCCACGGGCAGATGTTTAGGCCCCGGGGACAGGTATTGACCGATGGTCACGATGTCAACCTGGTGGCGACGTAGGTCGGCCAATACTTCCAAAACCTCGGTGTCGCTTTCGCCGAGGCCGCCCATCAGCCCTGATTTTGTGTAGCAACGGGGCCAGCCTTGGCGCACCCTTTGCAGCAGTTCTAGGGAGCGTTCGTATTGGCCCTGGGGGCGCACCTGCCGATACAGCCGGGGCACCGTTTCGATGTTGTGGTTGAGCACCTCTGGGGCACCTTCCATCACGGCAGCCAGGGCGTCCCAGTTGCCACAGAAATCAGGCACCAGCAACTCAATGCTGGTGAGGGGCGAGCGATGGCGTACCTGCCCAATGCAGGCCACAAACTGACTGGCGCCGCCATCGGCCAGGTCGTCGCGGTTCACCGAGGTGATCACCACGTGGCTGAGCCCCATGCGCTGCACTGCTTCGCCCAGGCGCTCAGGCTCAGTGGGGTCGAGCTCCCGCACGCTCTTGTCGAAATCGATATCGCAGTAGGGGCAGGCGCGGGTGCAGCCCGGTCCCATGATCAAAAATGTTGCGGTGCCCCCGGCGAAGCATTCGCCGATGTTGGGGCAACTGGCTTCCTGGCAAACAGTATTTAGTTTTAGGTCCAGCAACAGATCAGCCACTTCGCCGATCCGTTGCCGCTGGGGGGCCTTTACACGCAACCAGTGGGGTTTGAGCAACTCGGTCTCCTAGGATCGCCCCATCGGGATGTGGCGCAGCTTGGTAGCGCACTTCGTTCGGGACGAAGGGGCCGCAGGTTCGAATCCTGTCATCCCGACTTGCATGGCCCCCGGCCCAACCTCACTGCAATTCAGCCCCCGGATAACCCCTGGGGGTTAGCAGCCTTCCGTCCACCTGGCGGGTGCTGCTGTTACCCACCAGCACCAGGCTGAACATGTCCACTTGCTCTAGGGGCAATTGGTCTAGGCGGTGCAGGCTCAGTTGTTCCTCGGGCCGCGATAGCTGCCGACAGATCGCCACCGGCGTGCTGCCGGGGCGGCCTTCGAGCAGGATTTCCTGGGCCCGTTGCAGTTGCCAGTGGCGCTCCCGGGACCGGGGGTTGTAGAGGGCCACCACAAAATCCCCTTGGCTGGCGGCCAGCAGGCGCCTTTCGATCACCGGCCAGGGGGTTAGGCGGTCGCTGAGGCTGACGGTGCAGAGGTCATGCATCAGTGGTGCCCCCAGGCGGGCCGCTGCCATTTGGAAGGCAGAGATGCCCGGATGCACCGTAAAACTGGGCCGTTCCTGCTCCGGTAAGGCCAGCCATTCCTCCAAGGCAAGTCCAGCCATGCCGTACATGCCGCTTTCGCCGCTAGATATCAGTGCCACGCCAATGCCCTGGCGGGCTAGGGCTAGGGCCTGCTGACAACGCTGGCGTTCCTGGGTGAGTTGGCCCTCCACCCGGGCCTGGCCTGGCTGCCGCAGCGGTTCCAGCAGATCCAGATAGAGGCTGTAGCCCACCCACACCTGGGCCTGGCCGAGGGCGGCCCGGGCGGCGCCGGTGAGCTGGGCCAGGCAGCCGGGCCCGGCGCCGATCAGCTCGAGGCTGCCCCGCTGGGGGGCCATGGGGCTGGGGGCCAGGGCGATGGCCACGGTCACCGCCCCCTCGCCGGGGGCGCCCCGCCGGATCGTTTTGGCCACTAGCAGCTCGGCGCCTGGGCCGGCGGCCGCCAGGGCAGCCGCCTCAGCCACGCTGGCGGTGCCCACCTCCGCCGCCACCACCGCTGAGGGGTTTGGCACTGGGATTGCCGCCAGGGCAGCGGCTTCAAACAGGCGCAGGGGCCAGTTGTTTTTACTGGCCAGGGCCAGCAGGGCAGGTTCATCGCCCTTAAGGCTGAGGCTCGCTAGCCCGGCCACGGCCCCAGGGGCCAGCCCCCCCAGCCCTAGGGCGGAGTCCAGCGCTGAGGCCAGCAGGGTTTCACTGCTATGGCGTTCACAGCCCACCCCCACCCAGAGCAGGGGTGGATGCCAGCGGCAGCCGGGCCCCTGGCGGGGGCTGATCCAAAGATCGGCTGGGGCAGTGGTTTTGCTGGGGCTGGCCTCGCCTGGGCCGGCCCGTAGCTGGGTAACAGCCAGGTCCGCTAGGGCAAGGCTTTGGCCGCCGTCGTTGACCAGGGCCAGGGGCTCGTCCCGGGCGGCCTGTTTCATTAGTTGATCCCAATCCCCTTGGCCCCGCCGCCAGCCCCAGCCCTTGCCGAAGCTGTCGAGGGGAACCCGGCCCTGGCTGCTGCTTAGGCCGGTGGGGATCACGGCGTTGCCCAGCAGGGCGGCCAGGCGCTGGGCGAGTTGATCCCCCCCAGCCCGGTGACCCCCTAGGAGCGGAATCAACTGTTGGCCATTGCCGCTTATTAGCAGTACGGCGGGGTCGAGCTGCTTGTCCTGGAGTAATGGGGCTACCAGCCGGATCAGCGCCCCTGCGGCCATGGCCCCCACCAGCAACTCCAGCTGCGGCCAATGCTGCTCAAGCAGGGGGCGGTGCCCCTCCGCCCCATGGATAAGTTCCGGACGGTGGGGCTGTAACAGCTGGGCGGGTACAGCCACCGCCTCCAATTCACCGAGGGCTAGCAGGGGTTCTAGTTGGGCTAGCCCCTGGCGGGAGGCGCAGATTCCTAGTCGCATTAGGCGGGCTCCGGGCTGAGTCCATCGCTCAGCCCAGCGTCAGGGGCTGCATCGGAATTTGAATCCGAGTCGAAACTGGAATTCGGATTGGAATCAGAATCTTGATTGGGTTGGATCTCGATTTCTGGCGGCGCTTCAGGGGGGGAAGGGGGCCCCGATTTAGCGGCCGGACTAGCTGTTGCAGTTGGCTCTTGATCCTGGGGCTGTTGATCCTGGGGCTGTTGATATTCGGGATTGATCAGGGCCTTTAGCTCCCAGGCGCTGAGCTGGTTTCGCAGCATGCCGGGGGGGGCTGGGGATCGGGGGGGCACGATTAGTTCTCTTACAAGACTGTTGAAGGGCGCCCCTAGGGGATTGCCTAGGGGGTCGAGTAGCTCCAGCTGCAGGGCATGGCTACCTACAGATAGTGGTGCCACCCAAACCGGATCAGCCCGGTTCAGCAGCACGCTGGCGCCGTCAAGGCTGAGGCGCAGCCGCCAGCGGCTGTCCTCGGGCCTCAGGTTTTGGAGGGGGGCATTAAGCAGTAGCCAGTTGATCGGCACTGGGACCCCTGCCGCCAGTTGGGGGGAGGGAACAGCGATCAATTGGGCGGCCTCTGGATCGGGCAGGGCCAGGGGATTGCGGGCGGTGCGGTGCAGGAGCAATTGGGCGCGGGCTTGCGGATCAGCCACTGCCTCCCCCCAGGGCAGGGCGGCAAAGGCGGTAATCCTGTGGCTGCCTGGACTTAGGGCCTCCATTGGTATTTCCCAGCTCTCCGGATTGCCGGTGGGCCGGGCAAAAATGCGCAGCGGTGGGTTGTCGTCCACCAGCACCACCAGGTGGGGCCCGGGGCCCAGGTCGGGCCGTTCCCCCAGGGGCCAGTCCTGGAGCCGCAGGCCTAGGGCCCAGGGGCCAGCCCCCAGGAAGCTGTCATTGCTGGGGGCCAGTAACTCCAGGCGGGGATGGCGATCGGCCAGGGCCAAGGCCAGTTGCTGGGCGCCCCCCGGGGGGGCCACCTCCTGTAACTGCTGGCCATGGCTTTCGGTGGGTACAGGCCTTGGTCCCCAGGGGAGGGCACTGACAGGGGCCCCAAAGCCCAGCCAGAGCCAGATTCCCAGCCCCACGCCCAGGGCAAGGGAAGTTAGAGAAATGCGCCGGCGGGGAGGCAAGGGCTGGCCCATGGGAAACATTCCACCAGTGAAGCGCAGCGCAAATCAAAGAATGAACACAAAGTTTAGCATCGGTAGTAAATAGTTAATCCCTGTTATTAGTCGAAATTAGTTGTTAGTCAACGGTCCGCAGACCCCAGTCCAGGACAGGGATTGAACCTTTGTAACTCCCTTGGAAAGGCGCAATACATCGCACTTATACTCCCACCAGCGGTCCCCCAAGCTGGGGCCCGCGGCTCAGTGCTGGCAAGGGTTTTGCCCCTGCAAGCGCCGTGCCTTTGCGCCCCAGCGGCCCTGGTTTTAGCCCCCTCGGGCTTGCCCAAGGCCTCCGACCCAAACCCTCGAGGAACGTCTCGATGACCATCAGCCCACCAGAACGTGGGAGCAAGGCCAAGGTCACGGTCGACCGGAACCCCGTACCCGTCGATTTCGACGTGCTCGGTCAACCCGGACACTTCGACCGTGCCCTTGCTAAGGGTCCCAAGACCACTACGTGGATTTGGAACCTCCACTCCCGCGCTCATGACTTCGACAGTCACACGAGTGACCTGGAAGAGGTCTCTCGCAAGATTTTCAGTGCGCACTTCGGCCACCTGGCCGTCATTTTCATCTGGTTGAGCGGCGCCTTTTATCACGGTGCGCGCTTCTCCAATTACTCCGGCTGGCTAGTCGACCCCCTGCACGTCAAACCGAGTGCCCAGGTGGTTTGGCCGATTTTCGGCCAGGAGATTCTCAACGGCGACATGGGTGCCGGCTTCCACGGCATTCAGATCACCTCCGGACTTTTCCATGTCTGGCGCGCCTGGGGTTTCACAAACGAAACCCAGCTGCTCGCCACTGCCATCGGCTCCCTAGTAATGGCAGGCCTGATGCTTAACGCAGGCGTATTCCACTACCACAAGGCCGCTCCGAAGCTTGAGTGGTTCCAGAACGTGGAATCGATGCTCAATCACCACCTGGCAGGTTTGCTGGGTCTGGGCTCCCTGTCCTGGACAGGACACCTTATCCATGTGTCCTTGCCCACCACCCAGCTGCTGGATGCCATCGATGCGGGCAAGCCCCTCAGCCTCGACGGCAAGACCATTGCTTCGCTGGCGGACATCCCCCTGCCCCATGCCTTCCTGAACCAGGACTTGGTTGGTCAGCTATTCCCAGGTATCAAGGAGGGTCTAACCCCCTTCTTCACCGGTAACTGGGCTGCTTACAGCGATCTGCTCACCTTCAAGGGTGGTCTCAATCCTGTGACCGGCAGCCTCTGGATGACTGACATCGCCCATCACCATCTGGCGATTGCGGTGTTGTTCATCGTGGCCGGCCACATGTATCGCACCAACTGGGGCATCGGCCACAGCATCAAGGAAATCCTTGAGGGTCAGAAGGGCGATCCCCTGCTGTTCCCTGCCAGCCGTGGTCACGATGGCTTGTATGAGTTCATGACCACCTCCTGGCACGCCCAGTTGGCTGTGAACTTGGCCATGCTTGGTTCGCTGACCATCATCGTGGCCCAGCACATGTATGCGATGCCTCCGTATCCCTACATAGCCATTGATTACCCGACCCAGCTGTCGATCTTCACCCATCACATGTGGATCGGTGGCTTCCTAATCGTTGGCGCCGGTGCCCACGCCTCCATTGCGATGGTGCGTGACTATGACCCCGCTAAGCATGTGGACAACGTGCTTGACCGGGTGCTCAAGGCCCGTGATGCGCTGATTAGCCATCTCAACTGGGTATGCATCTGGCTCGGCTTCCACAGCTTTGGCCTCTATATCCATAACGACACCATGCGTGCCTTGGGTCGTCCCCAGGACATGTTCAGTGACTCAGCTATTCAGCTGCGTCCCGTGTTCGCCCAGTGGATCCAAGGACTGCATGCCGCCGCCGCTGGCAGCACTGCCCCCAACGCCCTCTCCGGCGTTAGTGAAGTGTTCAACGGCACCGTGGTTGCCATTGGCGGCAAGGTGGCCGTCGCCCCCATCGCCCTCGGCACGGCGGACTTCATGGTCCACCACATCCACGCCTTCACAATCCACGTGACGGTATTGATCCTGCTGAAGGGTGTGCTTTATAGCCGCAGCTCCAGGCTGATCCCTGACAAGGCAAACCTCGGTTTCGCCTTCCCCTGCGACGGCCCCGGCCGTGGCGGCACCTGCCAGGTGTCCGGTTGGGATCACGTGTTCCTGGGGCTGTTCTGGATGTACAACTCCCTGTCGATCGTCATCTTCCACTTCAGCTGGAAGATGCAGAGCGACGTCTGGGGCACCGTCAACGCTGACGGCACTGTCCAGCACATCTCCAACGGCAACTTTGCTGAGAGCGCCCTCACCATTAATGGTTGGCTGCGTGATTTCCTGTGGGCGCAAGCTTCCCAGGTGATTAACAGCTATGGCTCCTCCTCCAGTGCCTATGGCCTGATGTTCCTAGGCGCCCACTTCATCTGGGCATTCAGCCTGATGTTCCTGTTCAGTGGCCGCGGCTACTGGCAAGAACTGATTGAGTCCATTGTTTGGGCTCACAACAAGCTCAGGGTTGCTCCGGCCATTCAGCCGCGTGCCCTCAGCATCCTTCAGGGCCGTGCGGTCGGAGTCGCCCACTATTTGTTGGGTGGCATCGCCACGACCTGGTCCTTCTTCCTGGCCCGCATCATCGCGGTGGGCTGATTCCTCCCCTCTGACCTCTCCAATGGCAACGAAATTTCCTTCGTTCAGCCAGGGTCTGGCCCAGGACCCGACCACCCGCCGCATCTGGTACGGCATCGCCACGGCTCACGATTTCGAGAGCCACGACGGCATGACCGAGGAGAAGCTTTACCAAAAGCTTTTCTCCACCCATTTCGGACACTTGGCCATCATTGGCCTGTGGGTGTCGGGCAACCTGTTCCATATCGCCTGGCAGGGCAACTTCGAGCAGTGGGTCACTGATCCCCTGCACATTCGTCCCATCGCTCACGCGATTTGGGATCCCCACTTCGGTCAAGGGGCCATCGCGGCCTTCACCCAAGCGGGCGCTTCCTCCCCGGTGAACATTGCCTATTCCGGCCTGTACCACTGGTGGTACACGATCGGCATGCGCACCAACGCCGAGCTGTACCAGGGTTCCATCTTCATGATGATCCTGTCGGCTTGGGCCCTCTTCGCCGGTTGGCTGCACCTTCAGCCCAAGTTCCGCCCCAGCCTTGCCTGGTTTAAGAACGCTGAATCTCGGCTAAACCACCACCTGGCGGTGCTGTTCGGCTTCAGTTCCATTGCTTGGACCGGTCACCTGGTTCACGTGGCTATCCCTGAGGCCCGCGGCCAGCACGTTGGTTGGGACAACTTCCTCACCACCCTTCCCCACCCGGCGGGCCTTGCGCCTTTCTTCACCGGTAACTGGGGGGTCTATGCCCAGAACCCCGATGGTCTTAATCAGATCTTCGGTAGCTCTGAAGGCGCTGGCACCGCGATCCTCACCTTCCTCGGTGGTTTCCACCCCCAGAGCGAAGCCCTGTGGCTCACGGACATTGCCCACCACCACCTGGCGATCGGCTGCATCTTCGTGATTGCCGGTCACATGTACCGCACCAATTTCGGTATCGGTCACTCGATCCGCGAGATCCTCGAAGCCCACAACCCGCCTAAGGGCACCCCCGGTGACCTCGGCGCTGGCCACAAGGGTCTTTACGACACCATCAACAACTCGCTGCACTTCCAACTCGGCCTGGCCCTCGCCTCCCTGGGCGTGGTCACCAGCCTGGTGGCGCAGCACATGTATGCGATGCCTTCGTATGCCTTCATCGCGAAGGACTACACCACCCAGGCAGCGCTATACACCCATCACCAGTACATCGCCATCTTCCTGATGTGCGGTGCCTTCGCCCACGGTGCAATCTTCTTCATCCGTGATTACGACCCCGAGGCCAACAAGAACAATGTTCTTGCTCGGATGCTCGAGCACAAAGAAGCGATCATCAGCCACCTGAGCTGGGTATCCCTGTTCCTCGGTTTCCACACCCTCGGCCTATACGTCCACAACGATGTGGTCGTGGCCTTCGGTACCCCCGAGAAGCAGATTCTGGTGGAACCCGTGTTTGCCCAGTTCGTTCAGGCGGCCAGCGGTAAGGCTCTCTATGGCTTCAATGTGCTGTTGGCTAATCCCGGCAGTTCCGCCAGCATTGCCTCCGCCAACATCCCCGGTCCCCACTACTGGTTGGATGCGATCAATGGCAACACCGATGTGTTCCTGCCGATCGGCCCTGGCGACTTCCTGGTGCACCACGCCATCGCCCTTGGTCTGCACACCACCACCCTGATCCTTGTGAAGGGTGCCCTGGATGCCCGCGGCTCCAAGCTGATGCCTGACAAGAAGGACTTTGGTTATTCCTTCCCCTGCGACGGCCCCGGCCGTGGCGGTACCTGCGACATCTCCGCCTGGGACTCCTTCTATCTGGCAGTCTTCTGGGCTTTGAACACCGTGGGTTGGGTGACCTTCTACTGGCATTGGAAGCACCTTGCCATCTGGCAGGGCAACGTGGCCCAGTTCAATGAATCCAGCACCTATCTGATGGGCTGGTTCCGGGACTACCTGTGGCTGAACAGCTCCCAGCTGATCAATGGCTACAACGTCTTTGGATCCAACAACCTTGCCGTCTGGTCCTGGATGTTCCTCTTTGGTCACCTGGTGTGGGCCACCGGTTTCATGTTCCTCATCTCCTGGCGGGGTTACTGGCAGGAGCTGATTGAAACCATCGTGTGGGCCCACCAGCGCACTCCGCTCGCCAATTTGGTGGGCTGGCGTGACAAGCCTGTGGCTCTCTCGATCGTGCAGGCGCGGGTGGTTGGTTTGGCTCACTTCACAGTGGGTTACATCCTCACCTACGCGGCCTTCTTGATTGCTTCCACCGCAAGCAAATTCGGCTAGCTCAGCCCCTTTGCTTGATCGGCTTCGGTCATCAACGTTCCTTCCATAGCCCCCGGAAATCGGGGGCTTTTTTATGGCTAATTCTTTGTTGCTAGAGCCGCTAATTTTGTGGACTCTTTGACATTAGGCCGCCACGAGAAGTCCAGTTACGCGCGCAAATTATTCCATGGGGCTCATGTACTGATCTGCTTCCGCTTGTTTTGCCCTTGCGGTATATGGCAATTTTTTAGATGCCCATTAATGATAGTTTGGATTTGTTTGTCTGCCGGTATTATCGATAGAGCGGTTTCAGCTGATCAGCTAGTTGGCTTCGCTGATCAGCTGAAACCGCTAATTAGTAGGCTTTTCTGTGGTCGCCGGTTTCCCAGCCTTTCACCAGCTCATAGATCACCGGCAGCACAAATAGGCTTAGGGCCGTGGAAACTAGCAGGCCGCTAAATACCACGGTGCCAATGCTGATGCGGCTGGCGGCGCCGGCCCCCTGGGCCAACACCAGCGGCAGGAATCCAGCGAGGGAGGCCACGGCGGTAAGCAGAATCGGCCTAAGCCTCAGGTTGGCTGCCTCCCGGATCGCGGTGCTCACGGGTTGGCCCTCCTTGACCCTTTGGTTGGCAAATTCAACGATCAAGATGCCGTTCTTAGCGGCCAGGCTCACCAGCACCAGCACCCCCACCTGGCCATACACATCTAGGAAAAGGCCCCGGCTCGCAAGCCCGATCACTACCCCCAGCATCCCTAGGGGGACGGTCACCAGGATTACCAGCGGATCCAAAGCGCTTTCGTAGAGGGCGGCCAGCAGCAGATAAACCACCGCCAGGCCCAGGCCAAATAGCAGCCAGGTGCTGCCGGCGGCCTTGCGTTCCTCCCGGGTTAGGCCCGAAAAGTTCAGCTCTGTCACCGGACTATTGCGGGTGGCTTGCACCTCCTCCAGGGTGGCGATCGCCTGGCCACTGCTGACCCCCGCCTTCGGCAAGGCCTGGATCGCAATCGCCCGGTTTTGTTCGCTGTGGTTGATGCTGGTGGGTCCGTAGCCCCGTTCCAAGCGCAGCAGGTTGGCCAGCGGGATTAAGTCACCCTTGTTATTGCGCACATTTAGGCGCAGCACATCCTCCGGACGGCTGCGGGCCTGGCCCTCCAGCTGCACCACGATCCGGCGCACCCGCTCATCTTCAAAGGTGTCGTTCACATAACTGCTGCCGAAACTGTCCCCCAACACACTCACTACCTGGTCAAGGTTTACCCCCACGGCGGCCATCCGTTGCCGGTCTGGAATTAATTGCAGGGCGGGGGCGTCGGCATTGAAGCGGGTGCTTACCCGTTCAAATTGGCCGGTGGCCTCGGCCTGTTGGATGAAGTCTTGGGCTTGCTCGGCAAATTGGCCGAGGCTGAGGCCACCGGCACTCATATCCAGCAGTTCCAGTTCCAGACCCCCTTCGGAGCCAAAACCACGCACCGGTGGCGGCTGGCTGAGGTTTACCTTGCCGGCGCCCCGCAGGGCCTTGCGCAGTTGGGGATTGAGCTTGTCCATCACGGCGCTGGTGCTGTTGCTGCGGCCGTTGCCGCGTTTCTCCAGGGGTTGCAGCCGCAGGAAAAACACCCCCTTGTTGGGGGCACTGTCCCCAAAGGAACGGCCCGGGTAGAAGTTGCCAGTGCGAATCAAAGGCTCCTTGGCCACCACCTTGCGGATCCTTTCCATGGCCTGCTGGGTGCGCGCCAGGGAGGCCCCTTCCGGCAACACCAACACGCCGCGGATCTGGCCATCGTCCTCCTGGGGAATGAAGCCGGTGGGCAGGCTGCGCAGGCCCAAACCAGTCACCAGCAATCCCACTAAAAGGCCAATCACCACCAGGCGCCTTTGGCCCAGCACCACCTCCAGGGCCCGTTGGTAGGGGTGCTGGAGGGCGATTAACCAACCCTCGGTGCGCTTAAGAAAACGCTGCAGTTTTGCCAGTTGTCGCGGTTCGCTGCCTGGCTTGCGACCGAGCAGCACCGTGGCGGCCACTGGGGTGAAAGTGAGGGCATTAACCATCGACAGCAGGATCGAACTGCCGATCACTACGGCGATGGGTTGGTAAAGCCGGCCCACCGAGCCAGGCATTAGTAACACCGGCAGGAACACCACCACCAACACCAAGGAGGTGGCGATAACGGCTCCCCCCAGTTCCTCCATGGCATGGCGGGCGGCGTTGCCGGGGGTTTCCCCCAGCTCGATGCGGCGGCCGATGTCTTCGCTCACAACGATGGCGTCATCAACCACCAGGCCGGTGGCTAGCACCAGGCCAAACAGGGTGAGGGTATTGATTGAGCCGTCAAAGGCGCGCAGCAGGGTGAAGCTGCCCAGCAGCGACACAGGTACGGCGCTGGCGGTAATTAGCGCCAGGCGCCAGTTGCCGAGGCCGAGCAGCAGCACGGCAAACACCAGCAGTACGGCATCCCTAAGGGCATCAAAGGCCTGGTGGATGCTTTCCCTTACGTTGTCTGCCACATCAACGATGGTCTGCACGGTTAACCCGGGCGGAAAGTCGGGTCTGCTGTGCTCCAGCAGCTGCTCCACCTGGCGGCTCAGTTCGAGGGCATTGCTGCCATCCCGCTGGTAGATGGACAGGGCCACGGCCGGCTGCCCTTTGAGATTGTTGGCGGTGGTGCTGTAGCTCTCTTCGCCGAGGCTCACCCGCCCGAGGTCGCCCAGTTGCACGCTGTTGCCTCCCCCCAGGGGGGCAACGATTAGTTCCTCCAGTTCCTTTTTGCTGCGGAGCCGCCCTTCCATGCGCAGGGGCAGGCTGTACTGCTGGCTAGCGGGGCTAGGGGCATCGCCCACCTGGCCCAGGGCAGCCAGCACGTTTTCCCTTTGCAGGGCGGCGCTCACATCGTTGATTGTGAGCTTGAAACGATCCAACTTGTTGGGATCAAGCCAGAGCCGGTAGGCGAGGTTGCTGGAACCGGTGAGGGTCACCTCTCCAATGCCGGGCAAACGCAACAGGGCATCGCGTAGGTGGCGGTCTACCCAGCTGCTGATGAATTGCTGGCTGTAGTTTTGGCCGTCTTCGCTGAAGCTGAGCACCATCAGCAGGTCTGTGCTGGTGCGTCGCACCTGTAACCCCTGGCGAATCACGGGCTGGGGCAGTTGCCGCGTAACGAGGCTGGCCTCGTTTTGCACGTTGATCTGATTTAGTTCGCCGCTGCCTTCGCTAAAGGTGAGTTCAACACTGGCCCCATTGGCACTGCTGGAGGAGCGCAGGCTGTCCAGGCGCTCCAGGCTGTTGAGCTGTCTTTCCAGCAGGGTGGTGACCCCTTGCTCCACCACTTCGGCCCCGGCGCCGGGGTAGGTGGCCCGCACCGTTACCTTGCTCGGGGCAATGGGGGGAAGGTTTTCCACCTGTAGGCCCCTGAGGCTCACCAGCCCAGCCAGCACAATCAACACGCTGATCACCAGGGTGAGCAGCGGCCGTTTCAAAAACGGATCAGAGACCGACATGGACAAGTTGCTGGCCGTAGGGCGCAACGTTGCCATAAAAAAGCCCCCGCCAGGGGCGGAGGCTTAGGGGTTGATTCGGAATGGCTTGGATTTGGGGGCTGAATTCAGCCCACGCTCCAAACACCACCGGCGATGTTTACCAGGGGCAGCACCAGAGCGGTGCCGGCCAAGAACCAAGCGAAGGCAGCGCCACCGCAACCGCCCAGCCAGAAGCCACTGGCGAATTCCGCCCAGCCAGCCTTGGTGAAAAGGTCAGCGGGGGGATGGTCGATGGTCACATCGGCCGGTTGCACATTGGGGCCGCGGCCGGCGGTGCCGTAGATCGACAGACAGACGGTGAGGATCGAAATCAGGCCCACCGTGGCCAGCAGACCAGCGGTGGCTGCGTAGTCGGTGTTGCGCAGGGGGCCTGTGAGGGCGAACGGTCCGTAAAGGAAGAAACCGTGGGCCATGCCCACCTCCAAACCCCGGCGATTGGGGGATAGGGAGGGGCGGTAGGCCGGCAAGGCGTTGAGATACGCCTTGGTGAACCAGCTGCTGTTCACCGGGGTGGCCAAGTTACCGACGTTGGGGTCGGAGACGGGAGTGACAGTCATTTCAGTCGCGAGCCTCGATCACATTGAAGAGCAGGGCCATGGCAACGGCGGGCAGGCCGATCCCCACTAAGGGAACCAACACTGACGGCAACCAGGCTGCGGCAAATTCTCCCGTCATTGGTTGAAAACACCTGTCAGGACAGATGGAGCTCAAGCTCCAGCCATGGGACTGTAAGGATTTGGCTCGCTCCTAGCCGCTGCGGCCCCAGGGGCGACATAAAAGTTCAATCCCCTGGGCACTGGTGGGCCTCCCATGCTGCTTTTTTTACTAATGCTTGCGTCGCTGTTGGCCCTGGTCACCGCGGTCCTTTGGCGGCGGGGGCGGCGCCCCAAGGGCCTGCGCCGCAGCTGGGCCAACGACGGTTCCGCCATTGCGGCCCTCAACAGGGCCCAACGGCAGCGGCGGCCAGCGGCCCCAGCGCTGCCGCCAGCTCCCTTGGCCCTGCCCCGCACAGCCCTAGAGGAGCGCCAATGGCTGCGGCAGCTAACGCTGCTGAGCCAGGGCTCCCTGGCGGATCGGCTGGAGGCGATGGAGCGTTGCGGCCGCTGGGGCGATCGCCGCTGCTTGCCCCTGCTGCGCCGGGGCCTGCGCGATGCCCATGGCGCCGTGGTGGAACAGGCGGCGCTGGGCTTGGAACGTTTCCGCGGGGAACCCCAAGGGGGCTGGCCCGCGGCCGCTCAGGCCGGCAGGGCTGCTTTGCCCCGCAATGTGGCGCGAATGCGGTAGATCGGTCGCCCTTGGCTTTCGTGGTAAGTGCGCATCATTAGTTCGCCCAGTAGGCCGAAGCAGAAGAGCTGCACCCCCGTTAGCAGCAGCAGCACGCAGAGGGTGAGTAGGGGGCGGTTGCCGATGTCATGGCCCAGCAGCTTTTCCACCAAAAGCAGCCCGCCCATGCCGGCCCCGGCGGCCATGGCCAGCAGGCCCCAGAAGCCAAACACATGCATGGGGCGCGTTAGGAAGCGCTTCATAAACCACACGGTGAGCAGGTCCATGAGCACCCGGAAGGTGCGGTCGATGCCGTATTTGCTCTTGCCAAAGCGGCGCGGTTGATGGTTCACCTTCACCTCGGTAATCCGCGCCCCTTCGATCGAGGCCAAGGCCGGCAGGAAGCGGTGTAATTCCCCGTAAAGATTCAGGTCGGTGACCACCTCGCGGCGGTAGGCCTTGAGGGAGCAGCCGTAATCGTGGAGCCGCACTTCGGTGACGGCGGCAATCAATTTGTTGGCTAGCTTCGAGGGCAGCAGGCGGCTGAGGGCAGCGTCCTGCCGTTGGTAGCGCCAGCCACTGACCAGGTCGTAGCCCTCCCGCAGCTTGTTGAGCATCAGTGGGATGTCGGCGGGGTCGTTTTGCAGGTCGCCGTCGAGGGTGACCACCTCTTCGCCGCTGCTGGCATCAAAACCGGCGGCCATGGCGGCGGTTTGGCCGTAGTTGCGGCGTAGCAGCACCGCCACCAGTTCCGGGGTGGTTTCACTGAGCTGTTGCAGCACCCGGGCGGTGCCATCGCTGGAGCCGTCGTCCACCAGCACCAGTTCAAAGGCTTCCCCCAGGGGGCGCAGGCTGCCTAGCAACTGGGCCACCAGCATGGGCAGGCTCTCCTCTTCATTGAAGAGGGGAATCACCACGGAAAGGGTCACGGCCGAGGAGTGCTCAGGGGAGGTGGCTGCCATCGTGGCAGCGGCGCACTCTGCCAGCACCGCGGAGCTCGCTCCGGTAATGGCAGGCCACCGGGTGCTGATCGCGGGGGCTAAGGCCATCGATGCCGATGCCGTTGCGCCCATGGCTGCGGCCGGAACTATGCAGATAGCGGCCCTCGCCCAGGTGCAGCCCCACATGGCTGCAGCGTTGGGGGCTGCCAAAAAAGATCAGATCACCGCGGCGCAGCAGGCTGAAACAGCTGGGCTCCACCGCCACGGGCTGGCAAAACCGTTCCTGCTGGTAGGCATCCCGGGGGATCCAGATCCCGGCGGAAGCAAAGGCCGTTTGGACCAGCCCAGAACAGTCGTAATCAGGCCCAAGGCTGCCGCCCCATAGGTAGCTGTTGGCCTCTGCCGCCGCCGCCAGGGCAAAGCTGAGCACTGCCCCCAGCCGGGCTTCGATTTCATGCTCCTGCAGCTGTCTGGGGCCCTGGGGATTGCAGCTCCAGGCCCTACCCAGCAGTTGATCGGGCTCGATCCAGCCCCGGTAACCATCCTCAAGCAGTTGCCCCTGGAGGCGGCCGGCCTCGGCGGGTTCAGCCAGCAGGCGCAGACGTCGGCCGCGGGCCGCCTGGGTGGCGAGGCCTGGGCCCCGGGCCCCACTGAATAGATCCAAAGGCCCCGTTAGTTGCCAATGGCTGTGGGGCCTAAGCAACTCCGGTGCCGCTGGAATCAGCTCGGTGGATTTGTTTAGTCTCCCCACTTCTGTGCCCACCAAATCGGGATCGACCTATGGCGTTCTACAGCCAGGATCCCGCCCTGGGGAACCTCCTGCAGGCCAATCTCCAGGATTTGGCCCAGGGGCGCCCCGGCCTGGGGGAGCAGCTCAGCGTTACCTGGCTGGCCTACGCCAGTTCCCCCCTGGACCAGGCGGCTGGCCTCGACCAAGCGGATTTTTGGCGCTTGCCCCTGGTCGGGGCCAGCCATGGGGGGGATCGGCTCCGCTATCCGGCCAGCGTGGTGAAGCTTTTTTATGGGGCAGCCCTGGAGGCGTGGCTGGCCCGGGATCTGCTGCTGGAGGGCGCTGAGTTGCGTCGGGCCCTGGGGGACATGCTTGCCGATTCCAGTAATGACGCCACCTCCCTGGTGCTGGATCTGCTCACGGGCAGCACCAGTGGCCCTGAATTGCCGGAGGGGCCTTTCCAGGCCTGGACGCGCCAGCGGCAGTTGGTAAACGACTGGTTTGATGGCTTGGGCTGGCCCGAGTGGCAGGGCTGCAATGCCTGCCAGAAAACCTGGGCCGAGGGGCCCTATGGCCGCGAACGCCAGTTTTATGGGGCCGATCGCAGTAATCGCAATCGGCTCAGCACCGATGCCACGGCCCGGCTGCTGCATGGGCTGATCGCCGGGGCCTGGGTTTCTCCCCCCGCCAGTGCCCGGCTGCGGGCGCCGCTGAGCCGTTGCCTTGATCCCCTCGCCCGGGCCGCGGACCCGGAGAACCAGGTGGATGGTTTCTTGGGCGGCAGTTTGCCGAAGGGCAGCCGGCTCTGGAGCAAGGCCGGCTGGATGAGCCAGGCCCGCCATGACGCCGCCTATCTGGAAGTACCTGGGTCGCGCCCGTTTCTGTTGGTGGCCTTTAGCGAAGGCGAATCCCTGGCAAAAGATGAAGACCTCTTACCTGAGCTCTGCCAGCGGTTGGCAGGGGCCATTGCTAATTCCCCAGCGGTTGAAATTCCTTGAGCAGCGCTCTGTTGAGGTGGTCATCGCAACCAACCACTAACTGCAGGTAGATCGTTCCGTCCTTGTAGGGCGCGTATGCCTTGGCGCACACCTCCCTGGTGGCATCCTGCCATTGCTTGAACTGTTGCTTGCTGATCTTTTGGCGCAGCTGCTTGTCGGACTGCTCCCATGCAATGCCGGCGCAGTAGCGCATCTCAACGGTGTTGCTGCCTGGGCACTGAATTTCCGGTGGTTTCGCTTGGGCACCGCGGATGGGCATCAGCAACAGAGCAAGTATCAGTAAGCGCCCCATGGGAAGCCATGCCTCTGCTTGTAGGGTAGGTGCCCTTGGGGACCCTTCGGCCCTCGCGGGTGCAGGCATGGGCCAGCGGATCCCACATTGGCTCCAACAGCGAAGACCTGCAAGCAATAAAAATATTATTTAGATTTAAGTTAAATATTAATTAGCGGCAGGAAAGTACTTGCTAATGGTAATTATTTAGGTAAATCTTTGCCGTGACGAGGCTGGGCTTGCATTAGCAATTTTTGCCCATTTGGCAGCCCATGGTGCAAAGGGGGAGCATCGGCGTTGCCCCGGGATTCGCTGGGGAAGATTGTGAAGGTGCTGGATTGTGGGACTGGGGATCTGTTGGAGATTTATGAGGGAGCCTGGGTGCCTTTGACGCCTGTGGGAGCCCAATTAATTATACTTTGGACTTGGCATGGTGAATTTATTATTGCTCTTCGCCTTGGTCATCAAAGAAATTCCGCCTCCAAATGCTTCCCATGTCCGACCACGGATAATAACTGGCGCTCAAATCACGTGAGTATTTTCTTAGTACAACTTTCGTAATCTCAAATCCCAGGGATCCAGCAATGCTGAGAATTTGCTCTGGATTAGTGCAGGATTTAATTTTTCGTTGCGCCTCGATGTCCCCCTGGAGGTGATGAGAAAAGTTAATAATTATCTGGTGATAATCAGTTTCGGGGGTGGGACCAGTCACGACATTGTTTTGCTTTGAGTGTTTCAACCTTTTTTGTATCACCCGAAACTAATTTTCTGTGTATTGGTTGCTACATTGATGGATTTGCATAGGCCAGATTTGCATAGGGCAGATTTGTATATTTACGTTGTCATCTTTGTATCTGCGCCAAAGTAATATCCAGCAAGGTTTTGAAGAATTAGCTGCATTTCCTGTAAGTTTTTGAATTTGCAATAACTTTACGGCCGAGGCGGAGAGATATTGTTGCATAAATTAATAATATATGCTATATTGATACGGTAATCAAGAAAAGTCAATGAACTTCAAAATCATTGAAATTGAGTTTGATTTTACTATCACTGATGGCATTGAAGTTATCAGTGATAGCGACAAAAAAGAACTTATTGAAAATACTATTAACAAGACATGGGAGGCGGACGATGAAGTAGATCTGCAAGATAAGGTTTGCGATATTACAGGATGGTTTGTCCTAAAAATGGTATCCTGCAAAGTTTGAGTATAAATTGATAATACTGCAAAAAGAAGATATTAAGCAGGGGGCTAGATGCCTGTGGGCTTTTGAATCTTCCCTAAAGCAATATCCGATTTGATTTCGTTGGTCAGCAACATATCTGATCTTGGAAAGCCAGAGGATATTGATTTGATCCAATTGGAACGGCGCTCTTTGGCCAGTGCCCACCTTGATGAATTGATGCTCCTTCCCTTTTAGTAGCGGGTCATGGCAGGTGCGGTGGTCACGAACCCTGGCTCCAGGCAGCGGAACAGCAGGGTTGGACCCCCCCACCCTTGCGGTTGCTCAGTTGCCATGGGTCTTGGTGTCACTTTGCTTGGCACAGGGCATCCATTGGTCGCCCATTTGATGGGCCCCAGTGCAGTTGAACTTGCTTGCCGCCTTCTCCGCCTCTGTCTTGGTGGCATACAGCGTAGAAATCTCCCCTGATTTGGTGTGCTTAGCGCAGGCGCAAACATCGGAGGGCAGGCAAACGAATGCCATAGCGATCAGGAGGAATCGCTTCATGAAGCAAGAAACGGTTGCAATACCCTACGGCAATTGGACGGTCACCCCATGGGCCATGGACGCGGCTTGACCCCTTGGGAGGATGCGAGTAGTACTGGTGTGCTTGCCAGTGGCTGATGCCTGCTGTTCGCCCTATGGACCCTGGTGCCGTTGAGGAATGGCAATACCTGGATATCGATGTCCTGAAACCCTCTCGCTCCTCCAAGGTCTGCATCACCTGTCAGCACTTTCGCTATGAGGTCGGCAGGCACTGTGTCACCTTGCTGACTTGTCCAATTCAACAGGGTCTTATTCCCCAGGGTGAGCATCTGACCAAGCGGTGCGGTCAGTGGGCGCCCAGGCGGGAGTTGGCGGTGGGGTGGTGCGGTGAGGGGGTGTGAGTGCCTGTCGCCTGATGCCGTTGCGACTTACTCCAAACAAATCCTTGAAAGAAACTGTGGGGGAAGGCCTTTGGAGGATTGAGGCGTCTGGTATTCCTCCAAAGCTTCCTCCTAATCAGCACTAGCACTGGATGGGGGAATGAGAACCCATCGGGCACCCATTTCCTAGTTGTGGTCTTGCTTTTGAAGGGTTTCAGGAAGTCTTGAGACCTCCTGAAACTTCTTAGAACGGAGAGGGAGGGATTCGAACCCTCGACAGAAGTTGCCTCCTGTAACTCCTTAGCAGGGAGCCGCTTTCAACCGCTCAGCCACCTCTCCAGCAGCTTTGAAAGCTTATCAGTGCCCCCCCCGGCTCGGCAGCCTGGGCAGCCGGTGTTTGAAGCCGCAGAGCACTTCCCAGGGGATTGTGCCGCAAATTTCGCCCCAGGTTTCGGGGCCGATCTGGTCCCCTTCGCTTTCTCCCAGCAGGGTCACCACACTGCCCACCTCCAGCTCGGGCAGGGCCGTGGCATCCACCACCAGTTGATCCATGGTGATGCTGCCCACCTGGGGCAACCGCTGGCCTAGGGCCAGCACCTGCAGGCGGCCCGATAGCAGGCGGGACACCCCATCGGCGTAGCCAATCCCCAGCACTGCCAGGCGGCTGGGGCGGCTGGTCACATGGCGGTGGCCGTAGCTCACGCCTATCCCGGCGGGCACATCCCGCAGCAGCGTGACCCTTGCCCGCACTGCCATGGCGGGCTGCAGCGGCAGGCTCTGGGCCAGGTGCGGGGCAGGGGCATGGCCATACAGGGCCAAGCCCACCCGCACTAGGTCGTAGTGGAGCGAGCGATCACTGAGGGTGCCAGCTGAATTGGCCAGGTGGCGGAGGCCAGGTTGTAGGTCCAGGTCTTGGAGCCGCCGCAGCACCCCCTCAAAGCGCTGTTGCTGCTGGCGAGTTAGTCCCCCCTCCGCCTGGTCGGCATCGGCCAGATGGGAATAAACCCCCTGCACCTTGAGGCCCTCCAGGGCAGAGAGTGATTCCAGTAGCTGTGCTCCTTGTTCCCAGGCCACCCCGAGGCGGGCCATGCCAGTGTCAAGTTTGAGGTGGGCCTCCAGGGGCCTACCGCCGGCGGCGCCCACCTGGCTGCAGATCAATCCCTGGTCGAGGCCGCTGAGGGTGGGCATCAACCGCCAGTGGAGACAGCAGCGGAATTCTTCGGGCTGATGCAGGTTGCCTAGCACCAGGATCGGGGCAGTGATGCCGGCCTGGCGCAGTTCGATGGCTTCAGCCAGGGTGGCCACCCCAAAGCTGCTGGCGCCGCCGGCCAGGGCAGCTTCTGCAACGGTTATCGCCCCATGGCCATAGCCATCGGCCTTTACTACGGCCATCAGGCCACAGCCGGGCCCCAGGGAGTGCTTGAGGCAGGCGGCGTTGTGGGTGATCGCCCCTCGGTTGATCTCCACCCAGGCCCGTTGTTGGGGCCCCACCAGCACTTCTTCCCCAGGGGCGCGCCCATGCATCAGGTACGACATTCACTGGGCCAAGGATTTCGTTAGCATGGCGTCATCCAGCTGGGCTGGCATGGGTCACGTTCTTGTTCTGAATGCGTCCTACGAGCCGCTGAATATCACCAGTTGGCGTCGGGCTGCGGTGATGGTGCTCAAGGGTAAGGCCGAGGGCCTTGAGCACGAAGACCACGAGTTGCGAGCGGAATTCTTTCTGCCCACGGTTATTCGCCTGCGCCAGTTTGTGCGGGTGCCCTTCAAGGAATTGCCGCTTACCCGCCGCAATGTGTTTCAGCGCGACCGTCACACCTGCCAGTACTGCGCTTACAAGGGGGAGCAACTCTCCATTGACCATGTGATCCCCCGCAGCCGTGGGGGCCAGGACACCTGGGAAAACGTGATCACCGCCTGTATCCGTTGCAATGTGCGCAAGGGCAACCGCACCCCGAAGGAGGCGGATATGCCGATGGCTTCGGTGCCGCGGCGCCCGGCCAGCACCCTTTATTTCGAGGCCACCCGCCAGATTCGCAACGGGCGCTACGCGGAATGGCGCAAATATGTGATTGGGGCCTGAGCTAGCTGGTTTGGGCGAGTTCTTCGAGTTGCTGTTGCTGGTCTGCATGGACGCAGGCCTCGATTAATTCCTTGAGTTGGCCCTCGATCACGGTTTCCAAGGGGAAGTTGCGACCCAGGCGATGGTCGGTGGTGCGGTTGTCTTTGTAGTTGTAAGTGCGGATTTTTTCGCTGCGATCGCCACTGCCCACCTGGGCCCTGCGGGCGGAGCTTTCGGCGGCATCGGCTTCTGCCTGCTGCAGGGCCATCAGCTTGGCCCGCAGGATTTCCATGGCCCGTTCCCGGTTTTGCATCTGGGAGCGTTCTTGGGTGCAGAACACACGGATGCCTGTGGGTTTGTGCATTAAATCCACGGCGGTTTCCACCTTGTTGACGTTCTGACCGCCGGCGCCGCCGGACCGGGCCGTGCTGATGTCTAGGTCTTTGGGATCAATCTGCACATCCACTGGGTCGGCCTCTGGCATCACCGCCACCGTGGCGGTGGAGGTATGCACCCGCCCCTGGGATTCGGTGGCGGGCACCCGTTGCACCCGGTGCACCCCCGCCTCGTATTTGAGCTGGCTAAAAACACTGTCGCCGCGGATCGCCAGGATCAGTTCCTTGAAGCCCCCCAATTCCGCCTCCGAGGCGCTCACCGGCTGCACCTGCCAGCCCACGGTTTGGGCGTAGCGCTCATACATCCGGGCGAGGTCGCCGGCCCAGAGGGAGGCCTCGTCACCGCCGGCCCCGGCCCGGATTTCTAGCATCACACTGCGTTCATCGCGGGGGTCGCGGGGCAGCAGGGCCAGGCGCAGCCGTTCTTCCAGCACCAGCCTTTGGCTTTCGAGGCTGGCCAGTTCCTCCTGGGCTAGCTCCTCCAGCTCTTTGTCATTGCGGTGTTCCCTGAGCAGGTCGCGGGCCTGCAGGGTTTGGCTATTGAGGCTTTGCAGTTGGCGGTAATCCAGCACCAGGGGTTCGAGCCGGGAGCGTTCCCTCGCCAGGGTCAGCAGTTGATCGGGATCGGCCGCCACGGTGGGGTCCGCCAGTTGACGCTCGAGGGCCTCAAAGGTGCGGCAGGTGGCCTCAAGTCTTTCGGTAACGAAGGAGCTATCCACGGATTAGAGGGGAGGCCAAGTTAGAGGGCAGGCCAAGGGAAGGGGTTCACAGCACAAAGCCGGATGCCCCCAGGGGAGCATCCGGCCTGGAACTATGCAGTCAAAGGGGATCAGCCCTTTGCGGTGGTGGCGGTGGCCGCATCGGTGCTGGCACCGGCCATGCCGTACTTGCGCATAAAGCGATCCACCCGACCCTCGGTGTCGAGAATCTTCTGGGTGCCTGTATAGAAGGGGTGGTTGCCGCTCCACACGTCGACGTGCAGCTCGGGCTGGGTGGAGCCGGTGGTCATGACCACCTCTCCGTTGCAGATCACCTTGGCGTCGGGATACCAGGTGGGATGGATTTCGGGCTTGGCCATGGGAGGGATCAGCGCTTGGAGAACTGGGGAGCTTTGCGAGCCTTCTTCAGGCCGTACTTACGACGCTCCTTGGCGCGGGGGTCACGGCTGAGGTGACCTTCGCTTTTGAGCGGTTTGCGGTTGTCTGGGGAGAGGTCGCAGAGGGCGCGGGCCGCCCCTTGCTTAATGGCATCGGCTTGGCCGGTGAGGCCACCGCCGCGCACATTTACGAGGAGGTCGTATTCCTTGCCCAGCCCCAGGGTTTCCAAGGGAGCCTTGACGGCACTTAGGTAGGTGGGGTTGTAGTTGAGGTAGTTATCGCCAGGGCGACCATTGATCGTGATCGCACCACTGCCCGGCACTACCCGCACCCGGGCCACCGCCGTTTTGCGGCGGCCTGTACCCCAATAGACAACGCGCTTGCTGCTGCTGATGGTCATTTGACAGTGGCGGCGGGGTTGAGCTGGAAGGGCTGGGGCTGCTGGGCGCCATGGGGATGTTCCCCACCCTTGTAGACGTGCAGCTTGCGGAACAGCTGACGACCAAGGGAGTTGTGGGGCAGCATCCCTTTGATCGCTTTTTCGATGATCCGTTCGGGGATCCTGGCCTGGAGGGCGGCAAAGGTTTCCACCTTCATGCCCCCGGGGCGGCCGGAATGGCGGCGATAGACCTTTTCGTTGGCCTTGTTGCCTGTGACCTTCACCTTGTCGGCGTTGATCACGATGACGAAGTCACCGGCGTCAAGGTGGGGCGTGTAGGTGGGCTTGTTCTTGCCCCTCAACACCTGGGCCACTTCACTGGCCAGGCGACCGAGACACTGATTTTCCGCGTCCACCACATACCAGTGGCGTTCGAGGGTTGCAATAGATGGGACGACTGTTTTGTTCATCGCGCCGGCAGGCCGGAATCACACGGGGCGTTTCCCACCACAGGGATGGGAGCTTGGACAGGGGCTGGAGCTGGAATCCAGAGCTGGATCCCAAGATCGCAGGGCCATTACCGAACGTAGTTCAACGAACGTCCGTTGGTCTTGGCCCGATTAGATCTCGGGCGGCGGATCGGAAATCTCCAGCCGATACCGCGGTTGACAATCATACCACGCCCACTGTGGGAAGAGGCTTTCTGGGTAGCCCACCCGCAGCAGGCAGAGCCCTTGGGGGGGGGCGGCTTCCTTCACCTCCTCTCGCCGTTGCTGCCGCCAGCGGCGCTCAAAGGCCGCCGGGCTGAGCCTGTCCTCGCCGATGGCCACCAGTTGTCCCACCAGCAGCCGCACCATGCCGTAAAGGAAACCGCTGGCCTGGATCTCCAGCCTGAGCAGGTCCCCCTCGCGTTCTAGCTCCACGGCTTGCACGGTGGTGCGGCCATGGGCTCGGCTGCTGCCGGCCCGCTGGAAGGCGGAAAAATCGTGGAGTCCTACCAGGCCATTGAGGGCCATGGCCATGGGTTTTTCCTTCAGGCGACAGTTGTAGCGATGCCAGCTGTAGGGGCTGAGGAAGAGATTGGGTCGGCGGCCGTTGTAGATGGTGTAGCGGTAGCGGCGGTAGCTGGCGGAAAAGCAGGCATGCCAATCCCCTGGGGCTGCCACCGAGGCCCGCACCCGGATGCTGGCCGGCAGCCGACCATTGAGGGCTGCGGCCCAGCGTTCTGCCGGTATGGGCCCATGGGCATCGAAATGCACCACCTGGGCGGCGGCATGGACGCCGGCATCGGTGCGCCCGGCCGCAAAGCTGCGGGATTTTTCTAGGTTTTGGCCTAAGGGTTTGGGGGGCGGATCAAGGGCACTGATCGCTAGGTCGAGGGTCTCTTGAACGCTGGTGTGGCCCCGTTGGCGTTGCCAGCCACAAAAATGCCCCCCGTCGTATTGCAGACAGAGGGCAATGCGTTGGGGGGCTGAAACTGGACTCAAACCAGCTCAATGATTGCCATCTCGGCACTGTCACCGCGGCGGGGCACGGTGCGGATGATTCTGGTGTAACCACCGTTGCGGTCGCTGTAGCGATCTACGGCCTTGTCAAACAGGGCATGCACCAGCTGCTTGTCGTAGATGTAGCCCATGGCGCGGCGGCGGGCGGCCAGGGTGCCCTCCTTGGCCAGGGTGATCATCCTCTCGGCCTCATTGCGCAGGGCCTTGGCCCGGGCCTTGGTGGTGGTGACCCGGCCTTCGCGGATCAGCTGAGTGGTCAGACCACGGAGCAACGCTTTGCGTTGGTCGGCGGGGCGTCCCAGCATGGGGACTCGGCACTGGTGGCGCATGGGTCTAGGAGGAGTCTGGTGTTAAGGGCCGATCAGGCGTTAGGGCCTATTAAGCGGTGGTTCGGCTTTGGGGCAGGGAGATGCCAATCCGCTCAAGCGCTTCAATCACTTCATCGGCCGACTTAGAGCCGAAGTTCTTTATCTCTAGCAGGTCTTCATAGCTGAAGCCCATTAGGTCGGAAACGGAATTGACCTGGGCCCGCTTGAGACAGTTGTAGGCCCGAACTGACAGATTCAGTTCTTCCAAGGGGATTTGGCTCTCTGCGGAGGGCTCAGGTTCCAGGCCAGGTTCCTCCACCATCGAGAGGGTGGCGAGGGGTTGAAACAGGGTGATGAGCTGGTTGGCCGCTTGGGCCATGGCGTCATCGGGGGTCATTGATCCATTGGTATGGATTTCTAAGCGCAGTCGCTCCCTGGCCGAGCCCCCTTCGCCCACAGCGGTTTCATCCACCGAGTAGTTGACCCGGCGCACCGGCATGAAGACGGCATCGATCTGAAGCATGTCGAGGGCGGCGAGGTCTTCGCTACCCCGCTCGACGGGGCGATAACCCACCCCGCGCTCCACATGTACTTCAAGTTCGAGGGAATGGCCGTCGGCCACGGTGGCAATCGGCCGTTGGCTATCCACCACTGACACCTGGGAGGAGAATTGCAGGTCTGAAGCCTTGACTTCGGCGGGACCATTCACCACCAGCCGGCCGATCTCTGTGTCGCGGCTGCGGCTGTTGAGAATTAGCTCCTTGCAGTTGAGCAGGATGTCAAGCACATCCTCGCGAACGCCAGGAACGGTGGCGTACTCGTGGTTCACCCCAGAGATGCGCACGGCAGTTACCGCAGTGCCCTCAAGGCCGCTCATCAGCACTCGACGCAGGGCAGTACCCAAGGTGGTGGCTTGGCCGCGATCGAGCGGACCAATCACGAATATCCCAATCTGGGAACGGTCTTCGCCGATCTGATAGTCGACGCGGTCAATTTGAAACTGCAGCACGGTCGGTAGATCGGAAAGAGCGAAGGACCCCGAAGGGCAGGAAATAGATGAAGCGAATCAGACGCGGCGGCGCTTGGGACGGCGGCAACCGTTGTGGGGCAAGGGGGTGACGTCCCGGATAAGGGTGATCTCAAGACCAGCCACCTGAAGGGCCCGGATCGCCGTTTCCCGACCGGAGCCAGGGCCCCGTACCAGCACTTCGATTTGACGCATGCCCTGCTCAAGGGCGCGGCGGCCGGCGGCTTCGGCGGCCGTTTGGGCGGCGAAGGGGGTGCCCTTACGGGCGCCCTTGAAACCGGAGGCTCCAGCCGAAGACCAAGAGATCACCTCACCGGCCGTGTCGGTAATCGACACGATCGTGTTGTTGAAGGTGCTTTGGATGTGGGCCACACCGTTGGGAACGTTGCGCTTCTGCTTCTTTGGGCCTGTTTTTTTGGCTGGCTTCGCCATGGCGGGAAACCCTTGCGGGTGGGGAAGGACGGGGGGTGGGGAAGGGGGATCAGAAGGGGTTTATTTCTTCTTGCCGGCAACGGTCTTGCGGGCGCCGCGACGGGTGCGGGCGTTGGTGCGAGTGCGTTGGCCGCGCACTGGCAGACCCATGCGGTGACGACGGCCGCGGATGCAGCCAATGTCTTGCAGGCGCTTCATCGCCATCCCTTCCTGGCGACGCAGGTCCCCTTCAAGGGTGTAGGTGTCAGCGGCGCCGCGCAGCTTCTGGATATCGCTGTCGCTGAGATCCTTCACCCGGGTATCGGGATTCACGCCGGTTTGCGCGAGAATCTTTTGGGAGCGGGAGAGACCCACGCCGTAGATGTAAGTGAGGGAGATCTCCACCCGCTTGTCACGGGGGATATCGACGCCGGAAATCCGAGCCACTGGGGAAATGTCGTATGGGGTGAGGGCGCGACCCTTGGGGGGGCCGGCCGTTGTTCAGGGGTGGCCCATGGGGGCCTGGGGCCAAAGGGCAGAGATCCTTGGGGGATCAGCCTTGGCGTTGCTTGTGCTTTGGATTGGTGCAGATGACCATGACCCGACCGTGGCGACGGATCACCCGGCACTTGTCACACATCCGCTTCACTGAGGCACGCACCTTCATCGGTGGGCTCTCCTTTTGACAAACAAACAGCTTATCATGCCGCCCTAGGCAAGTGCCAATTGAACCTGGGCTGCAACCGCGTCAATGGTGCCGGAGCTGGGCAGGCGCTTCAGCTGGCCGCGGTCCTCGTAGTAGCTGATCAGTGGGGCTGTTTGCTGCCGGTAGACCTCCAGGCGATGGCGGATCACCGCTTCGTTGTCGTCGGCACGGCCCCGAGCCAGCAGCCGTTCCAACAGTTCGTCGTCTGCCAGTTCCAGCAGCAACACCCGTTGTAATGGCTGATTCAGCTCGCTGAGCAGTTGGTCAAGGGCTTCGGCTTGGGCCAAATTGCGGGGGAAGCCATCCAGCAGCCAGCCGCCAGCATGGGCGGCTAAGCGACCCCGCACGATGGCCAGCACCAGGCTGTCGCTCACCAATTCGCCGCGGGCCATCACCGCTTCGGCCTCCTGGCCTAGGGCTGTGCCCGCCTGCACCTCCGCCCGCAGTAGATCGCCGGTGGATAGATGCAGAAGCTGTTCGTTTTCCGCCAGTTTCTGGGCCTGGGTGCCCTTGCCAGCCCCTGGGGGGCCGAGGAAAAGCAGTCGCTGGGTCATTGGCGCACCATCCCTTCGTAGCGCTGGGAAATCACGTAGGTCTGAACTTGCTTAGCAGTGTCGATGGCCACCCCCACCAGGATCAGCAGCGAGGTGGCCCCTAGGCCCTGGAAGGTTTTGACATTGGTGGCCCCCTCCACCGCTGCGGGGATGATGGCCACAGCGCCGAGGAAGAGGCCCCCCAGCAGGGTGAGTCTGTTCTGGACCCCTCCTATGTATTTGGCGGTGGCGGTGCCAGGTCGCACCCCCGGAATGGCGACGCCTCCTTTTTTGAGGTTGCTGGCGATGTCTTGGGGGTTCACCGTTAACGACGCATAGAAAAAGGAGAAGCCGGCGATTAAGCCGAAAAACACTAGGGCGTAGACCCAGGGGGTGCTGCTGTTGGGATTGAGATAACCGGCCACCTTCACCAGCCATTCACTTTTGGTGAGATTGGCGATCGTGAGCGGTAGGAAGATCACTGCCGAAGCAAAAATGATCGGCATCACCCCGCCCGCATTGAGTTTCAGGGGCAGGTAGCTCTGGCGTTCCGGCAGCATGGCACCGCTGCCCACCTGGCGTTTCGCTGAAACGATCGGGATGCGTCGGTTGCCCTCCTGCACGCAGACAATCCCCAGAATGGTGATCAGAAACACCAGTACCAGCACCACGATGCCAGCGATGGTGCCGCGGTCGCCGCTTTGGGCCAGTTCCACGGTGGAGCCCAGGGCCCTGGGAAGGGTGGCAACGATATTTAGAAAGATCACCAGGGAGGCCCCCTGGCCGATGCCCCGCTCGGTGATCACTTCGGAGATCCACATCACCACCATTGAGCCGGTGACCAGGGCCAGGGCTGTTTGGATCACGAAAACCGTGTCTGGGATTGATTCAACGCTGTAGGGCCGCAGGATTAGGGCAAAAACGGTGCTTTGCAGAATCCCCCAGCCCAGGGCCACATAGCGGGTGATCTGGGCGATTTTGCGGCGGCCTGCCTCCCCCTCATTCTTTTGGAGATCCTCAAGGCTGGGGAGGGCTGCAGTTAGCAGCTGCAGGATGATCGAAGCGTTGATGAAGGGCAGGATGCCCAGGGCAAACACCCCCAGGGATGAGATGCCTCCCCCGGTAAAGATGTCGAGGAAGCCAATCAATTGGCCCCCCTGCTGGATGAATTGCTGAAAGGCCACCCGGTCGATGCCGGGCATGGGGATATAGATGCCAAGCCTCACCAGCAACAAAAGGCCCAGGGTCGTGAGAACACGGTCCCTGAGCCCCTTGGCTTGGATGAATTGGGTGAGAACTTCGCCAGCGCTTGGGGTGCGACCCCGACTTACAACCATGGGGCGTGGACGGGAGGGGCGGTGGAGATCAGTCGATTAGTTCGCAGCTGCCACCGGCGGCTTCGATCTTTTCGCGGGCGGAGGCGGTGAAGGCAGCGGCGCGAACGGTGAGCTTGACCTTCAGATCGCCATTACCAAGCACCTTAAGGGGAAACTTGGGGCTGGTGAGTAGACCTGCTTCCACCAGGGATTCGCGGGTAACGATGCTGCCGGCCTTGAGCTCGGTAAGCTTTGCCACATTCAGCACAGTGAACTCCTTGGGGTTCACCAGGGTGAAGTGCTTCAGCTTGGGAACCCGGCGGTAGAGGGGCATTTGCCCCCCCTCAAAGCCCGGGCGGGTGGGACGACCGGAGCGGGATTTCTGGCCGCGCATGCCGAAACCGCAGCTGGCTCCCTGGCCGGCGGCGATGCCGCGGCCCTTACGGAGCTTGCGGCGACGGGCGCCTTGTTGGGGCTGGAGGGTTTGAAGACTAAGGGACATGGCTACGGACTCAGGAATAGATCTGCTCTAGGGGGATGCCGCGTTCCTTGGCGGTGTCCTGGTGGGTGCGGAGTTCCCGCAGGGCCACCATGGCAGCCCGGGCGTTATTCAGCGGAGTTTTGCTGCCCAGGCGTTTGGCCAGCACGTTCTTGATCCCCGCCAATTCGAGCACGGTGCGGATCGAACCGCCCGCGATCACCCCGGTACCAGGGGCGGCTGGACGCATCAGCACGCTGGCGGCGCCATCGCGGCCGGTGCTCATGGTGGGAATCGAGTTGTGGCGGGTTAGAGGCACCTTCACCAGATGCTTCTTGCCGTCGGCCACGCCTTTCTTCACGGCACCGATGACGTCGCCGGCCTTGCCGACACCAACGCCCACCTGGCCCTTTTCATTGCCGACGACAACGATGGCGCGGAAGCTCATCTTTTTGCCGCCTTTGACGGTCTTGGAGACCCGGCGGATTTGCACCACGCGCTCCTGCCATTCGGAGTCGCGCTCTTGGTTGCGGCGATCGCCACGGCCACCGCCGCGGCCCCGTCGCTCGCCCCCCCGTTCGCCACCGCGGCCGGCGCCACGGCGTTCGCCTTGGCCCTCAGCTGCTGCAGGAACGTCGGCTGCCCCGGGAATGTCCTGGGCCTGGATCTGGTCGTTGGATTCGGTCATGGTTTCGCAGGATCAGAACTGAAGGCCCGCTTCCCGGGCGGCATCTGCCAGGGCCTTCACCCGGCCGTGGTACAGGTTGCCCCCGCGGTCGAAGACCACCTGCTGGATGCCCTTGGCAAGGGCGCGTTTGGCCACCAACTGGCCAACGGCGACGGAGGCGTCGCAATTGGCACCGTTGGTAAGACCGGTGCGTAGATCCTTGTCGAGGCTCGAAGCCGCCGCCAGCGTGTGCTGGGCGGCGTCGTCGATAACTTGAGCGTAAATGTGCTCGTTGGAGCGGTACACCGCGAGCCGGGGACGGTCGGGGGTGCCGGCGAGATGGCGACGCAGGCGCCGGTGGCGGCGCTGGGTCTGAAGTTTGCGGGACGTGGAAGACATGGCGGGAAAGCAGTGTGCTGAAGAACGGCCTTATTTCTTGCCGGTCTTTCCGGCCTTGCGGAGGATCCGCTCACCCTCGTACTTGATCCCCTTGCCCTTGTAGGGCTCGGGGGGACGAATGGCCCGCACTTTGGCGGCTTCGTTGCCCACCAGCTCTTTATCGGAACCGGAGACTGTTACCTGGGTGTTGTTTTCCACGGCGAAGGTGATTCCCTCGGGGGGAACCATCTCGACCGGGTGGCTGTAGCCCGCATTCACCACGAGGGTGGTGCCCTTGACGGAGGCGCGGTAACCCACGCCAATGATCTCAAGCTTGCGGGTGAAGCCAGCGGAAACCCCCTCGACCATGTTGGCCACGAGGGTGCGGCAGAGGCCGTGGCGTTCCCGGGCCCGACGGCTGCCGTCGGCGGGATTAACCGTAATCAGGTTGTCTTCCTGGGCCAGTACCACCCCTTCGGGCAGCACGCGGCTGAGCTCACCCTTGGGGCCCTTCACCTTGACGGCGAGGCCATTGATCTCCACTGAAACCTTGGTGGGTAGTGGGATCGGATTTTTGCCTATACGTGACATGGTTTTGAGCTCCGATCAGTAGACGTAGCAGAGCACTTCACCGCCGACGCCTTCCTTGCGGGCATCGCGGTCGCTCATTACACCCTTAGAGGTGGAAATGATCGCCACCCCCAGGCCGCCGAGCACCTTCGGGAGTTCCCGCCGGTTGCTGTAGATGCGCAGGCCGGGTTTGCTCACCCGTTGCACGGAGCGAATGGTGGGCTGGCGTTGCTTGCCGCTGTATTTGAGCGACAGCACCAGCTCCTTGCGTACCCCGTCGCCTTCCTCGGCAATCTCCGAGATGAAGCCTTCCTGCTGCAGCACCCTGGCGATGCTGCGGCACATCCGGGAGGATGGGATTCGGGTGGTCTGGTGACGCTTTTCACACGCATTGCGAATGCGGGTGAGCATGTCTGAAATCGGGTCGTGGTTGGCCATAGCGGTGTCCGGAACGTGAGCGATCAGTTGCTGCGGAACGGCATCCCCATCTCGCGGAGAAGGGCGCGGCCTTCTTCGTCGTTACGGGCGGAGGTCACGATGGTGATGTCCATGCCCCGGATGGCGTCGATCTTGTCGAAAGAGATTTCGGGAAAGATGATCTGTTCCCGCACCCCAAGGGTGTAGTTGCCCCGGCCGTCGAAGCTTTTGTCACTCACCCCGCGGAAGTCGCGGATGCGCGGCAGGGCGAGGTTGATTAGGCGCTCCAGGAAGGCATACATCCGGTCGCCCCGAAGGGTTACGGCGATGCCGATCGGCATACCGGCGCGGATTTTGAAGCTGGCGATTGCCTTCTTCGCCCGCGTCACCACTGGCTTTTGACCGGTGATGGTGGCAATTTCCGTGAGGGAAGCTTCCAAAGACTTTGCGTTTTGGGCCGCTTCTCCGAGCCCCCGGTTCACGGTGACTTTCATCACCTTGGGAACCTGGTGCATGTTGGAGAAGTTGAGATCCTTAAGCAGCTTTGGCTGGATCGCTTCCCGGTAGCGCTGTTTGAGTGACATGGCTGGGGGGTGGTGCTTCTGGTCTGGGTCAGAAGCGAGTAGGTGAATGGTTATGAAAAGAGCGGGAACCAAGGCCTAGCGAACTAGTCGAGGAGCTCACCGGTCTTTTTGAGGCGGCGTTTCTTGTTGCCGTCCTTGTCGGTGACAAGTTCCACCCGGCTGGCCACCTGCTTGCTGTTGGAGTACAGCATCACGTTGGAGGCGTGCAGAGAGGTTTCCTCTGTGACTATCCGACCGGTTTCCCCTTCCTGGGTGGGTTTCACGTGTTTTGTGCGCAGGTTGACCCCTTGCACAATTACGCGGTTTTCCCAGGGGAGGGTTCGAATTACTTCACCGGTCTTTCCCTTGTCCTTTCCAGCGATCACCTGAACGGTGTCACCTTTGCGGATCTTCATTTTGATCCGGGTGGGGGTGGAGGTAGCCATCTCAGATCACCTCCGGAGCAAGGGAAACGATTTTTGTGAAATTGCGTTCACGCAATTCCCGGGCTACGGGGCCGAAGACCCGGGTGCCTTTGGGGTTGTTGTCGTTGTTGATGATTACCGCTGCGTTGTCATCGAAGCGGATCGAGTTGCCGGTATCGCGACGGAGGGTATGGCGGGTGCGAACCACCACGGCCTTGACCACGTCCGACTTCTTGACACCCATGTTTGGCATGGCGTCTTTAACGGCGGCCACAATCACATCACCCACATGGGCGTAGCGACGGTTTGTACCCAGTACACGGATGCACTGAATGCGTTTGGCGCCGCTGTTGTCGGCAACGTTTAGATAGGTTTCCTGCTGAATCATGGTGAGAAGTCCTCAGCTGGCCCCTTTGGTGGTGGTCATGATCTCCGCCACCATCCAGCGCTTTGTGCGGCTGAGGGGGCGGGTTTCGGTGATGCGGACCCTGTCGCCGAGTTGGCAACTGTTGTCTTCATCGTGGGCCTTGTAGCGGGTGGTGCGGCTAACCGTCTTTTTGTAGATGGGGTGGGGGAAGCGGTTTTCGACCGCCACCACCACTGTTTTGTCCATCTTGTCGCTGACGACGGTGCCGACCCTTTCTTTGACTGCCATGGTGATCGTGGGGGTCAGAGGGTGGCGGTGGCGGAGCGGGATCGCTCCTGTTGCACCGTCAGCAGCTGGGCCAGCTTGACGCGGGCGTGACGGAAGCGGTGCGGGGTTTCCAGGCGGCTGGTGGCCCGCTGGAAACGCAGATCAAACAGCTCCCGGCGGGTGCCGCTGATCTGTTCGGTGAGTTCGCTGTCGGTGAGCTTGCGCACCTCGGCGATTTCAGAAAAGGCCATGGTTAGGACTCCACTGCTTCGGGTTGTGCGGTGGCCTCGACAAGGGCCTCCTCTTCTTTGACGATGAATTTGGTTTTCACCGGCAACTTGTATTGGGCAAGGCGCATGGCCTCCTTGGCCTGGGCCTCAGTGATTTCCGGGCCACCAATCTCAAAGAGAATCCGACCGGGTTTGATCACTGCCACCCAAAACTCGGGGTTGCCTTTACCAGAACCCATCCGGGTTTCGGCCGCCCGCATGGTGACTGGCTTATCTGGGAAGATCCGAATCCAGATCTGGCCACCCCGTTTGGTTTGGCGGCTCATGGCCCGACGGCAAGCCTCGATTTGGCGGGAAGTGATCCAGCCACATTCGAGGGCTACCAGGCCAAAGCTGCCAAAGGAAATCGTGTTCCCCCGGGTGGCGATGCCGCGCATGCGGCCTCGCTGTTGTTTGCGGAATTTGACGCGACGTGGACTAAGCATGGTTTAGGCCTCCCTCACTCCTCGTTAGAGCGATCTTCGAACTCTTGGGGCCGCCGGCTGGTCCGGCGACGGGGAGCGGCACCCACGGGCACTTGCTCCTTCTGGCCTGGCAGGACTTCTCCTTTGAAAACCCAAACCTTGATGCCCAACACCCCATAGGTGGTGCTGGCCACTTTGGTTGCGTAATCAATGTCGGCCCGCAGGGTGTGCAGGGGAACGCGACCCTCACGGGTCCATTCCGTCCGGGCAATTTCTGCGCCATTAAGACGGCCGCCCACCTGGATCTTCAAACCCAGAACCCCGGCCCGCTGGGCCCGTTGTACGGCCATGCGAATTACCCGGCGGAAAGCAACGCGTTTTTCCAGTTGCTGGGCGATGTATTCGGCCAGTAGGTAGGCATCGGCGTCAACCCGCTCCACTTCCACCACGTTGATGCGCACCTGGCGGGTGCTATCTCCGAGGGTTTTTTGGATGCCGGTGCGAAGTTCCTCAATGCCACTGCCCTGGCGACCAACCAGCACGCCGGGGCGGGCGGTCTTGAGTTCGACCTCAAGTTGGTCAGCCTTGCGGGCGATGTGCACGCTGCTGATGCCAGCTGCGGCGTACTTCTTGTTGATGAAAAGCCGAATCTTCTCGTCCTCTTGGAGGAGGAGCGGGTAAGTCTTGGCGGGGGCGTACCAGCGGGAGCGGTGTTCCTGGGTGATCCCCAGGCGCAGGCCGGTCGGGTGAATTTTGTGTCCCATCGGTCTTCTCCTGGGGTCAGGCGTCTTGGGGAGCCACACCTATGGAGATGTGGCAGGTGGGCTTTTTGATCGCGAAGGCCCGCCCTTGGGCGCGGGGGCGGAAGCGCTTCATGGAAGGTCCCATGTCGGCACTGGCCACGGAAATGACCAGGCTGCTGGGGTCCATGCCGAGGTTGTGTTCGGCATTGGCCACGGCAGACCGGAGCACCTTCGTGATTGGTCCGGTGGAGCGGTAGGGCATGAACTCGAGCATGATCAGGGCGTCGCGGTAGCTCCGACCCCGAATTTGATCGAGTACACGGCGCACCTTGGATACCGAGCCGCGCACGTAGCGGGCATGGGCCAAGGCCTTGGTGGTTTCGTTGGTTCTGGGTGCCATCTCAGCGCGCTCCTTTCTTGTCCTTGATGTGGCCCCGGAAGGAGCGCGTCGGGGAAAATTCCCCGAGCTTGTGGCCGACCATCTGCTCGGTCACGTAGACCGGCACGTGGGCCTTGCCGTTGTGGACCGCGATCGTGTGGCCGATCATCATCGGCAAGATCGTGGAAGCCCTGGACCAGGTCTTGATGACGGGCTTTTCGCCGGCAGCGTTGTTCTTCTCCACCTTGCGGAGAAGACTGTCGGCAACGAATGGTCCTTTTTTGAGTGAACGTCCCATGGCGGTTTAAGCGAACAGCATGCAGAAGTGAGTCATCAGGAATCCCGTCCGCCACGGCTCCGCTTGGATGTGCGGCGACGCTTCCGGAGGACGAATCTGTTGCTTGGCTTGTTCCGCTTCCGGGTCTTGAGGCCCAAGGCGGGTTTGCCCCAGGGGGTGACAGGCCCAGAACGGCCAATCGGCGCTTTACCCTCACCACCACCGTGGGGGTGGTCGCAGGGGTTCATCACACTGCCCCGCACCTCAGGACGGCGACCGAGCCAACGTTTGCGGCCGGCCTTGCCGAGGCTGGTGTTACGCACTTCAGCGTTACCTACTTCGCCGAGGGTGGCAAAGCACTCCCGGCGCACTAGGCGCACTTCGGTGGAAGGCAGCTTGAGGGCAACGTAATCACCCTCCTTTGCCATCACCTGGGCGCTGGCGCCGGCGGTGCGCACCATCTGGCCGCCCCGACCGGCGTAGAGCTCCACGTTGTGGACGCTCGAACCGAGGGGGATGGCCGACAAAGGAAGGGCATTGCCCACTTCGATCGGCGCTGCGGGGCCTGAGATCACCTCCTGGCCCACCTGAACCCCAGCGGGATGCAGGATGTAGCGCTTTTCGCCGTCTGTGTAGTAGAGCAACGCCAAGCGGGCGTTGCGGTGGGGGTCGTATTGGATCGCGGCGACGCGACCAACTACGCCGTGCTTGTCACGGCGGAAGTCCACAATCCGGTAAAGGCGTTTGTGACCACCACCGCGGTGACGGCAGGTAATAACACCGCGGTTATTACGACCTTTGCGGCGGTGCTTTGCCACCACAAGGCTCTTTTCAGGCTTGCGACGGGTGATTTCGCTGAAATCACTCACCACCCGGGTGCGGGTGCCGGGGGTGTAAGGGCGGAAGGTACGGATTCCCATGGCTAACGCTCCTTAGGACTCAGGGAAAAGCTGGATGCTGCTGCCTTCCGCCAAACGCACCACGGCCTTTTTGACCTGGGCGCGGCGTCCGGAGAAGCGACCGACTCGGCGGGTGCGCCGCGGCGGATTCATGGTGCTGATTCCGATAACTTTGACGTTGAATAAATGTTCAACAGCAGCTTTGATATCGGGTTTTGCAGCCCTCGGGTCCACCTCAAAGGTGTACTGATTTAGCTCGAGGGCGCGGGTTGCCTTCTCGGTGATCAGGGGCCGACGGATTACATCCGCCAGGCGATCGGTGAAACGCTCAGCCATTGCCGTAGACCTCCTGGATCTTGACGAGGGCGTCTTCACTCAGAACCAATTTCTTGGCGTTAAGGAGATCGAAGACATTGAGCTGGTCTGCGGGGATCAGCTTCAGATTGGGAAGGTTGCGCACCGAAAGCTTCACAGCCTCGGAGACATCTGCCAGCACCATCAGCACCTTGGTGCCTTCGGGGATGCCCCAACGACCTAGGGCCGCCACCACCTCGCGGGTTTTGGGCTTTTCGAGCTGATCGGTGAAGGATTTCACTACCACCAGATCTTCGCTGCGGCTCATCAGAGCCGTGCGCAGGGCCAAACGCCGCTCCTTACGGTTCATTCCCAGCTCATAGGAGCGGGGCTTAGGACCGAAAACCACACCACCACCAGGGCGGAGCGGGGTGCGAATCGAACCCTGGCGGGCGCGGCCGGTGCCCTTTTGCTTGTAGGGCTTACGGCCGCCGCCGCGGACTTCAGCACGGGTGAGGGTGCTGGCCGTGCCCTGGCGGGCATTGGCCAGTTGCCGCACCACAGCCCGATGCACGATATCGGCGGCGGAACTTTCCTTGGCGACCTTCAGCTCGAGGGAGGCCTTACCGGCCTCTTGCCCTTGCCAGTCGTGAACAACACAGTTGACCATTGTTTCGTCCCTCACTTCGCGGCCTTCGCACCGACCCGCAGGGCGGGACGGATGCTGAGCAGAGCACCGGGCTTGCCGGGCACTGATCCCTTCACCACCAGCAGATTGCGTTCGGCATCCACCTTGAGCACCACCAGACCTTTGACCGTGGTGAGGCTGCCGCCGTAGCGACCGGCCATCCGCTTGCCGGGGTACACCCGACCTGGGGTGGTGCCGGCGCCGGTGGAACCAGGCTCACGGTGGTTCTTGGAACCGTGGGTCATTGGGCCACGGCTGAAGCCGTGACGCTTTTGATAACCGGAGAAACCACGGCCCATGGTGTCGCCGCTGACGTCCACTTTCTGGCCGGGCTCAAAGGTTTCCACCGTTAGGGCGGAACCAAGTTCAAGACCTTCGATGGAATCGACGCGGTACTCCTTGAGGTGACGCAGCAGCTCTTCACCTGACTTGGCCAGGTGGCCCTGGGCAGGACGGTTGACAAGCTTGGCGCGGACGTCGCCAAAACCCACCTGAACAGCGCTGTAGCCGTCGTTGGTGGGGCTTTTTAGTTGGGTGATGCGGCAGGGACCAGCTTCGATCACAGTGACCGGGATGGATCTGCCTTCTTCGTCGAAGAATTGGGACATGCCCAATTTCTTCCCGAGAATGCCGATGGACATGGGTAGGGGAAGCACGCCAGCTGGACGTCCCCATGGCAAACGGCGCACCGTTTGCCATGGGGCGATGGATCTGTCTCAAATGCTTGAGGACAGGCTTGGCTGGGACTTTGCGCCGCTGCCCCGGGGGGCATGGACCGGCGTTAGTTTCCCGACAGATTCCTCCTTTCCAAGAGGGCTGCACTGGCCAGAAAGGACGCCATCACCTGTGATGGCTCCCGGCAATTCCGCTGGAGGCCCGGCTAGCGGTCGGGCACAGCATCAAATGCACAAGCAAATAACATAGCTCATCACCCTGAGGTTCCCCCTAGACCATTGCTGCCAGACTGGGGCCATCGATCTGGTGCACCCCCATGCCCCTGCTGCTTACCGGCCGTAACTTTCGCCGGGATCTGGAGCGGGAGCGGGCCCTAGCCCTCTACGCCCCCCTCGAGGGTGGGGCTGAAACCCGTTTGCTACGGCGCCTGCGGGCAGCCGGGTATCACACCGAACTCAGTTCCGTGCGGGGTTTGGGGGATCCGGAGGCCTTTTTACTGGGGCTCCACGGCATTCGCCCCCCCCATCTGGGCCACCAGCGGGTGGGTCGCGAGGCGGCGGTGGGAGAGGTGCAGATGGTGATGCCGCTGCTGGGACCTGCCCTGGCCGGGGGCTCTCCGGTGGTGATTTGGCTGCTGGAGGGGCAGGTTTTGTCTGGGGCGGAACGGCTCAGCCTGCTGGCAATTTGCAAGCGGCAACCCCGCCTTCACATGGTCTTGGAAATGGGCGGTGCCCGCAGCCTCCGTTGGAGCCCCCTTGGCGCCGTACCTGTCGGTTGAGCTAGATCCTTGGCTGGATCCGGCCGAGGCCCTGGCCCGGGGGCAGTGGATTAAATGGATTGGTGGGGCCAGTAACCATGATTTGGTGGCCCTTGAGGACCTAGCTGGCCTGGCCAGCTTGGCCGGCGCCCATTGCCTCGATGTGGCGGCCGATGGGGCGGTGGTGGCTGCGGTGCGCAGGGGCATCGACTGGGCCCGGGGTCAGGGCTTGCCCCGGGCCCCCTGGCTGATGCTCAGCCTTAGTGATGGGGAGGATCCCCACTTCCGCAAGGCATTTTTCGATCCAGACCGTTGCCCTAGGGACTGTCCGCGGCCCTGTGCCCGGGTTTGTCCCGCCCGGGCCATAGGCGCCAGCGGCGCTGTGCTCACCGAGCGCTGCTACGGCTGCGGCCGCTGCCTGGGGGCCTGCCCCCTGGGGCTGATCGAGGAACGCCAGCAGGTGCTGGGGGCGGAGCAGCTGGCGCCGCTGGTGAGCAGCCTGGCCCCCGATGCCCTGGAACTGCACACCAGCCGGGGGCGGGGGGCGGCTTTTGCCCGCCGCTTGGCTCAGCTCCAGGCCCTTGATTTACCCCTCCATCTCCTCTCGGTAAGCTGTGGCGAAGGGTCTGAAGCCCCTGGGCCTGAGTTAGCCCCTGGGCTCCAGACCCCAGCCTTAGCCACCTATCTCTGGCAACTGCATGGCCTGTTGCGCAGCACTGGCTGGCCCCTGCTCTGGCAACTGGATGGTCGGCCGATGAGTGGTGATTTGGGGGCGGGCACCGCCCAGGCCGCGGTGGCCTTGCTCGGCCACTGGCGGGCAGCATTGCCGCCCGGGCTGGTGCAGCTGGCGGGTGGCACCAATGGCGACAGCCTCCGGCGGGCGGCGGCGGCGGGCTTTGCCGGGGCCCCGGCGGCCGGAGGCATTGCCGGGGTGGCCTATGGCGGCAGTGCCCGCTCCCTGCTGCAGCCCTTCCTGGTGGCGGCGGAACAGCGGGGCCTGGGGTTGTTGGCCTGCCCAGACCTTTGGCCCCTGGCCCTGGCGGCCCTGCGGCAACTCTGGGGGCAGCCCCGCTGAAGTCGCCTCAGCTGCTTCAGGCCATTGCCGTTCAACAATTGCTAGAACCCAGAAAACCGGGGGCCCCTGTGCTGGCAAATTCCGAGCCCGCCCCGATCACCATTAGCGAACAGCGGGTTACAGACGACCTGGACCGCTTGCTGGCCGTGCTGCCTGCGGTAGTGCAAGGGGCCCTGGCCGCCCCGGCCCAGCGCCAGGGGTTGTTGGAGGTGGTGCTCGACCTGGGTCGCCTGCCGGAGGCCCGTTATCAGGATCGGGCCATGGATCTGGGCAGTCAGCCCATCGACCGGGCAGACCTGCGGCAGGTGATTGAGCAGCTCGGCTGCTTTGGCGGCGATAACCGGGCAGGCATTGAACGCACCTTGCATCGCATCAGTGCCCTGAGGAACCGGGCGGGGGAGGTGATCGGCCTCACCTGTCGGGTGGGCCGGGCTGTGTTTGGCACCGTGGCCATGGTGCGCGACCTGCTGGATTCCGGAGAATCGCTGCTGCTACTGGGGCGTCCCGGGGTGGGTAAGACCACGGCCCTGCGGGAGATCGCCCGGGTGTTGGCCGATGAATTGGGCCGGCGGGTGGTGGTGATCGACACCAGCAACGAAATCGCCGGGGACGGCGACATTCCCCATCCGGCCATCGGCCGGGCCCGGCGCCTGCAGGTGGCCCGGCCAGATCTCCAACATCAGGTGATGATCGAGGCCGTGGAAAACCACATGCCTGAGGTCATCGTTATCGATGAAATCGGCACGGAGCAGGAGGCCCGGGCGGCCCGCACCATCGCCGAGCGGGGGGTGCAGCTGGTGGCCACCGCCCATGGCAATGCCCTCGCCAACCTGCTGCGCAACCCCACCCTCAGTGACCTGGTGGGAGGTATCCAGTCGGTGACCCTCGGCGATGAGGAGGCCCGCCGCCGGGGCAGTCAGAAGGCGGTGTTGGAGCGGGCGGCGGCGCCCACCTTCCCCCTGGCTGTGGAGATGCATAGCCGCAGCCGTTGGGTGGTCCATGGCGATGTGGCGGCCACGGTGGATCGACTGTTGAGGGGGGAGCAAGCCCAGCCGGAAATCCGCGAGGTTGGTCCCGACGGCATCCTGCGGGTGGAGCCGCCGTCCCGACCCCTGTCCCTGCGTCCAAGGCCCCAACTGGTGCCCGTGCCCCTGCCGCCCCAGCCCCTGGGCCCCCGCTTCGCCCAGCCTTCCCCAGGGGGGAGCGCCTTGCGGATCTACTGCTGCGGCATTGCCCATCGCCTGGTGCTGCAGGCGGCCCGGGGCCAGCCGGGGCCCGTGCAATTGGCAGAGGCTTTGGACCAGGCTGATGCGGTCTTGGCGGGGCGCCATCAGTTGGGTCGCCAGCCCGAGCTGCGCCGCCAGGCGCGGGAGGGGGGCGTGCCCATCCATGTGATCAAGGCCGACAGCTTGCCCCAGGTGCAGAGGGCCCTGGAGCGGCTGTTGCGCCATCACAACAGGAGTTGATTCTGACCAGGGGTTTGACTGGAGCCCCGTCGCTATGGCTAGATAAGTGCTTGGGACGCCTCCGGGCGTTACCTCCCATCCCGATGGGTCGTCGCCAAGCGGTAAGGCAGCTGGTTTTGGTCCAGCCATTCCTAGGTTCGAATCCTAGCGACCCAGTTTTTTAATTTTCCCTTTGCTGGTCACGGATTTCGACGGCGTTGTCGTGGATGGCATGGCCGAGTACTGGTGGGCTGCCCGCCAATGTGCCAAGCAGCTGGATGGCTCCTTGGCTGCCCTGCCGGAGGCCATACCCGAAGCTTTCCGACGGCTGCGGCCTCGGGTTTTATCCGGGTGGGAAATGCCTGTGTTGGCCGCTTCGATTGGCGGCCTGGGCCCTGGCCCTGGGGCCTTCATCGCCGATTACCCCAAAGCCTTGGCGGCGGCGCTGGCCGGGTTGGGCTGGGAAGCCCAGGGGCTTACCCAGCTGTTGGACCAGGTGCGCCAGCGGGCCCTAGGGGCGGACCGCCAAGGCTGGCTCGATCGCCATCGCCCTTACCCCTGGATGTTGGGGCGCCTGCTCCAGTGCCAGCGGGAGGGGGAGCCCTGGCGGGTACTCACCACCAAAAGCGCCGCCTTCACGGCGGAATTACTCCGGGCCCATGGCCTCAGCCCCCAGGCAATCCATGGCCGCGAGGAGGGGCCTAAGCCGGCGGTGTTGCAGCGCTTGCTGGCGGAGGCAAGCGGGCGGGGGGCTGGGCAGCGCTGGTGGTTTTTGGAGGACAGGCGCCTCACCCTGGAGGAGGTGCGGGCGACGCCGGGGCTGGGGGAGGTGCGCTGTTTATTGGCCAGTTGGGGCTATCTGCTGCCCGAGGACAGCGAGCATCTCCCCGTGGGCTTGCACTTGCTCACCCCAGAACAATTGGCCACCCCCTTGGCCGATTGGCCCTAAGGCGTTACAATACATTTGAACTATCGGAGTGGTCCCCGTTGGTCGTTACATCGGGCGGCGGGGGTGGCACTTCATCACCAGTGGTCGCACGATGGCCGGACCTGTCCGGGGCAGCGGTAAGCGACCCGTTCCTTCGCTGATTAGCAGACATGACTGCCGATTCAAAATCCCTGCAGGCGGCCGCCGCCGCCGCCGCTTCCGCCGCTGCTGAGCGGGAGAAAGCCCTGGGGCTGGTGCTGAATCAGATCGAACGCAACTTTGGCAAGGGGTCGATCATGCGCTTGGGGGATGCCTCCCGCATGCGGGTGGAAACGATCTCCACCGGGGCGCTCACCCTCGACCTCGCCCTGGGGGGCGGTTACCCGAAGGGTCGGGTGGTGGAGGTTTACGGGCCGGAGAGCTCCGGTAAAACCACCCTCACCCTGCATGCCATTGCTGAGGTGCAGAAACGGGGGGGGGTGGCAGCCTTTGTGGATGCTGAGCACGCCCTGGATCCCATGTACGCCGCCGCCTTGGGGGTAGATATCGAGAACCTCTTGGTCTCCCAGCCGGACACTGGGGAGATGGCCCTTGAGATTGTTGACCAACTGGTGCGTTCCGCAGCGGTGGATATCGTTGTGGTGGACTCCGTGGCAGCCCTTACCCCCCGGGCGGAAATTGAAGGGGAGATGGGTGATTTGGCCGTGGGCAGCCAGGCGCGGCTGATGAGCCAGGCCATGCGCAAGATCACCGGCAACATCGGCAAATCAGGTTGCACAGTGATCTTCCTTAATCAGTTGCGCCAGAAGATTGGCGTTACTTACGGCAATCCGGAAACCACCACCGGCGGCAATGCTCTGAAGTTCTATGCCTCCGTGCGCCTGGATATCCGTCGGATTCAGACCCTGAAGCGCGGCACGGAGGAATACGGCATCCGCGCCAAGGTGAAGGTGGCCAAAAACAAGGTGGCGCCACCCTTCCGCATCGCCGAATTTGACATTTTGTTTGGCCGCGGCATCAGCACCCTGGGCTGTGTGCTCGACATGGCCGAAGAAACCGGCGTGGTGGTGCGTAAGGGGGCCTGGTACAGCTTTGACGGTGACAACGTTGGTCAAGGCCGTGACAACACGATCACCTGGCTGGAGCAGAACCCTGAGGCCAAGGAGGTGATCGAGGCCAAGACCAGGCAGAAGCTCACCGAAGGGGCTGATGTGACCGCTAATTCCATGAAGCCCCTTGCCGTGGCTGCGGCCAAGCGCAAGGAGGGGGCTGAACGGGAAACGGCTGCGGCCTTGGATGAGGCGGTTACGCCGTTGGCGGAGGCGAGTTGATTTCGCCCCGGTGCCCCGGGGGGCGTCCCTGACGGTTGCTGTTTTGGGGGGGCAGCGGTCTTCCCCCGCTGCGCTGTTGCTTTTGGATGCTGCGTAGGTGCTTGCTGAGGCGGTCCAGTTCCTGGATCGCCTCAGCCCCTTCTAGTTTCACCAGTTCAACCCCGTGGCGCATCTCCACCCAGCTGATGCCGTAGTCAGACACCAGAAAGCGCACGGCATGGCCATCCAGTAGGTCTGCCACAAAGGAAGCCCCTTGGCTGCCGTCGCCGCAGCTATAGCAAGAGGCATGGACCCCTTCCTTATGCAAGCTCTCGGCCAGGGCTTGGAGGCTCAGCACCAGGTCTTTGACCAGATCCTTGTACTGGGCGGATAGTCGTAGGAACACGCGGCGACCGCAATTCCCGTAATTCTAAGGATTTTTTTAGATTTCGCCAGTTGAAATGCCTAGGGTGTGGCCTGGGTCAGTGAATCGGCACGGTTGGGGCAGCTATTCAGCCGTCCGCCAGGGTCCACCAGCCAGCGGCGGGGCCGATGAAGCGCACTGTCACCCAGAACAAAGCCAGGGCGCCGATGCCTATCCAGGCGCCACGGGTGCTAACGCTGACGAACTGGCGCGCCTGGTTCTGGCTGAAGGGAAGCCACTCCACCAGCCTGGGGGAGGTGTCTTTCGGGGCGTTTGATTTGGGCTCCCGGGGGGGCAGCCCCTGGGCGGAACGGCGGCGGGCTTCACCCATGGAGAACAACACAGTTGAGCAGCAGTGTTGCAGTGGTCCCAGCCTCTGGGGGCTAATCAGGCAACAATCGCTCTAGGGGTTCCCAGGGTTCCAGGGCTTCCAGCACCCTTTGCCCCCAGGTGCGGCCCCGTAGCCGCCCATCCAGCACCGCCACCCGGCTGCCATGGCCCCGCAGGCCGGCCACGGCCTGTTGGAGCCGTTCTAGGGCTTCAGGTAAAAGCAGCTCCCGGAACCAATCCCGGCCGCTGCGGCGAGTGGCTTCCACCCGCGCCGCCGTGAGTGGGTCCTCAAGGCTGGCGATCGGTAAGGGCCCCAGCAGTAGCTGGCATGGCAACGGCAATTGGCCCTGGTGTTCCAGCCACCAGCCCCAGCGACAGCAGATCACGCCATTGCTTTCCGGGGCAGTTTGTTCGTGGTCCACCCGGCTGCCGAATTCCGCGGCCAGGGCACTGGTGAGTGCTTGGCGCAGGGGATCGTCATCTATTAACACCACCGATAGGCCTCCCTGGCCAAGGATCAGCCGTCGGCATTCCTGCAGCAGGTGTGGCCCATACCGGGGGCTGTTGGGCAAGGGCTGCAGGGCTGGCACATAGAGGGGCAGTGGTTCCTGGCGTTGGGGGTCATGGAGGGGCACCACCACCGGATGGCGTAGGCCCAGGTCGTGGAGCCTCTGCCCCTCGGGCATCCAGGCCCCCACCAGCACCGCCCCCCGTTGGTTCAGTAGCCCATCGAGGCTTTGCAGGGGCCGCAGGGGTTGCCGTTCCCAGTTCCACTGCAAAAGCTGGGGATCGGCCACGGCCCAGCTGCTCCAGCCACTGCCGCCACTTTCCAGCCAGCGCTGCCAGGGCTGGGGCAGGCAGCCCTGGTCTTGCAGCAAAAGCCGCAGGGGGGCTTCGTCCTCCGGGGCGATCGCCAGCCGTGGACTGCGGCCCAGGGGGCGATTCAGCAGCCGTCGGCTGAGGCGCTCATGCAGGGTGAGCAGCCCTGGGGCCAGCTGGGGTCGCGCCCGCGCCAACTGGTCCCAGTGCTGGGGGGTAATCAGGATCGCCTGGGCTTGGCGCAATAGCGATTCCAGTTGTTCCGCTTCGGCGCAAATCAGTTGGTGTTCCCCCAGCAGCCCCTGGCGCCACACCTGCACCAGTTGGCCTGGATCAAGCAGCCAGAGGCCGGCTTCCCCCGGTGGGTCGCTGCCCTGCCACAGCGGTCGGTTCAGGCCCACGGAGGCCAGCCGCGGCAGCTCCCGTTGGAGCAAACGCCGCTGCAACTCCTCGCTGGCCACCAGGGCCACGGGCCGCTCGGTGAGCATCACGGGCACCAGCAAGCTCAACAGCCAGCTGCAGTGGCTGTCGGCACTGATCGGAAACAGGCTGTGGTCGCCCCGGCGCAGGCTGCGGGCCACCAGGCGGGTGAGGGTGAGGTGATGGGGCCAGAGGGATCCATCACTCACAGTCAGGAGTTGCTTGAGCCTTTGATGGGCCTGGGCTTCGAGCATCCCGAACTTTGAGCAGCCAGCTGCGGTGGTTGGGGGGATCGTAGGAAGCTGGGCCCCTGGCGCCGTGCCGAAGATGACAGCAGCAATCAAGCTTCAGCAGCTCCTGGGCGGCGCCCCCATTGGGGTGGTGGGCCTGGGCCTGATCGGTGGCTCCTTGGGCCTAGATCTGCGGGCTTTAGGACTGCGGGTCCAGGCATTGGTGCATCGAGAAGCCACGGCGGAGCGGGCCCTGGGCCGGGGCCTGGCCGATGTGGTGGGCACCGATCCCCGGGTGCTTGAGGGCTGCGCCCTGGTGGTGCTGGCCCTGCCGCTGGATCGTTTGTTGGACCCGGATCCAGCCCTGGTGGCCGCCCTGCCCCCGGCGGCTGTAGTTACGGATGTGGGTTCGGTGAAGGCGCCACTGCTGGCCCGCTGGGAGCCGCTGCTGGCGGGCCGCTTTGTGGCCGGCCATCCGATGGCGGGCACCGCTAATGCTGGGGTGGAGGCCGGTGAACGCCAATTGTTTGAGGGCCGTCCCTGGGTGGCCACCCCCAGTGGCCGCACTGATCCAGCGGCCCTCGCCCTGGTGGAGGCCCTGGCGGGGGCGGTGGGGGCCCGATGGTGCTGTTGCCCTGCGGTTGACCATGACCGGGCCGTGGCGATGATTTCGCACCTGCCGGTGCTGGTGGGGGCCGCCCTGCTGCAGGCCGCCGCCACCGCTGGGGGGGCCGCTGGGCTGCCTATGGGGGATAGCTCTGAAAACAGTCAGCTGCCGGCGCTGTTGAGGCAGCTGGCCTCCAGTGGCTTTGCCGATACCACCCGGGTGGGGGGCGGCAATCCGGAGCTGGGCACGCTGATGGCCCGTTGCAACCGAGAGGAACTGTTGGCGGCCCTTAACCAATACGAAGGCCAGCTCCAGGGGTTGCGGCGCCTGGTGGAGGCCAGCGATTGGGCTGGGTTGCAGGCCTCGCTCAGCGCCTGTGCCCAACGGCGACCGGAATTTCTTTGACGGAACTTTGCTGATCAAACGTTCCTGCTTCGGCCCAGGGATTGCAGCAATTGGCGGCAGGCCATCTCCGCCGAGAGGCTCACCCCCGCTGTCCCCTCCCCCGGGTAAATCGCGTCGCCGCAAAGCCATAGGCCTGGCAGGGGGCTACGGCTGGCCAGGCCAAAGGGGCCAAAGCGGTTGGGTTGCTGGCCTAGGCCGCCCACAAAGCCAAAGGGGCGCCCTGTCCAATGGGCAAAGGCCCTGGGGGTGGCTAGTTCCCGCTGGAGCCAATCGCCATCCCTGATCCCCAATAGCTGCTGCAGGCCGGCCTCAATCCCCGCCTGCGCTCGCCGCTTACGGGCGGCGTAGGCCTCTTCCCCCAGCTCAAACCAGGGCCGGGCTGGGGTGAAGACGCTGGCAATCACGGTGGCCTGCCCCTCGGGGGCCCGGCCATCGCCCTCCTGGCTTATGGACACGAACAGGGACCCCGGCTGGTCCCAGGCCAATTGCAGGTGGCTGGCACAGCCAGGGGGCAAGCTCTGGCGGGCCACCGCCCCATAGAGCACCAGGGCCCCGGAGGGGTCACCAAAGCTGGCGATCCGTTGGCCATAGGTGGGGGGCATTTGCTCCGCCAACAATTGCGGCAGGGCCTGGGGCGCCAGGCTGCAAACCACTTGGCGGGCCCCCCACTCAAAACGCCGCTGGCCAGGGCCGTTGCCGCTTATCTGCCAACCCTCTGGTGTCTGTCGCAAGCTTTCCACCCGATGGCGCAGCTGCAAATGCCCCCCCCAGTGGGCCAAGGCGGTTTCCAGGGCAGTGCTTAGGGCTTGCATGGACCCCTGCAGGTGCCAGAGCCCCAGGGGTTCCTGGGCCATGGCCAGCACCGTGGCCCCATAGAGGGCGGCGGTGCGTTGGGCTGGTTCCTGGGAATAGAGGCGCAGCTGTAGATCTAAAAATTGCCGCAGCCGTTGGTCCCCACCGCAGCCGCAGAGCCAGAGCAAATCGCTGATGCTGGCGCCGCTGAAAAGGCCACTGGCCAGGGTGCTGGGGCCGAGGGCTGCGAACAGCTGGCCCAGGTCCCAGGGGCTGCGGGGGGGCAGCACCGGCTGGCGGGCGGCAAAGGCCCAGTTGGCTTGGTGTAAAGCAGCGCATAGCCGCCAGAAGCGTTCACTGCCGGGAAATTGCCGTTGCCTTTCCCGCTGCCAGCGGCCGGGATCTCGCCAGAGCTGGATTGGCGCCTGGCCGTCGTTGAGGTCCACCACGCAGGCGGGGTCCAGGGGGACGGCGGTTGGTATTGCCACCTCTAATTGCTCAAACAATCGGCGGTGAATCCCGCCCGCTTCCCAGCCCGCCACCTGGGTGGCTCCCACATCAAAGGTGTACCGACCACGCCTAAAGGTGCCGGCACAACCACCGCTCTGGTGGTGCGCCTCCAGCAGCAGCACCCGCTGGCCGGCCTGGGCCAGCAGCGCTGCGGCGGTCAGCCCGGCGATGCCTGCCCCCAGTACCGCCACATCCCAGGTTTCGAACTGGACTTCTGTGTTTGTTTGCACCCAGTGGCTAACCCAGCCTCGCCATGCTGGCAATTGCAGGGGGCAAGACGCGGATGGGCCAAGGCCAACCCCCCCAGGCTCGCTTGTTTCGTAAGCGCTTGCCCGCCGCCCAGTTGCCGCGGCTGGAGGCGGAAGTGGAGGGGTTGGCCGCCCTGGCGCCAGTGGCCGGTGCCCTGGTGCTGCCAAGGGTGCTGGGCTGGGGCCTGGTGGCGGGGGGCACCCAGGCGGAATTGCGGCTGGAGTGGCTTGATATGGGGGGCGACGGCCCTGAAGGTTGGGCGGCCCTAGGGGTCGGTTTGGCCCAGTTGCATGGCCGCGCCAGGGGCGGGGCCTTTGGTTGGCAGGGGGATCGCTTCATCGGCGCCGGCCCCCAGCTGGGGGGCTGGGGTGAGAACTGGGGTCAGTTCTTTGCGGAACGGCGCCTCGCCCCCCAGTTCGCCTTGGCGGCCCAACGGGGCCTGCATTGGCCGGGTAGTGGGGCCCTGCTCCAGCGGCTACCGGCCTGGCTGAATGGCCATGGGGCCGAGCCGGTGCTGGTGCATGGCGACCTTTGGGTTGGCAATGCCGGGGTACTAAGCGATGGCCGCGGCTGCTTGTTTGATCCAGCGGTTTCGTATAGCGACCGGGAGGTGGACCTGGCCATGGCCCAGCTATTCGGGGGGTTTCCCCTGGCATTTTTTGATGCCTACGAAAAGCAATGGCCGCTGCCGGCAGGGCACCGACAGCGGCGGGATATTTATAACCTCTTCCATCTGCTTAACCACGCCAACCTCTATGGAGGTGCCTACCAGCTGCAGTGCAGCCTGGTGATTGAGGAACTGTTGGCCCAGGACTAATCAGCCCAAGTACTCCTGGCGCAGTTTGGTGACCTGTTGAACCAGATGGTCACGCTTGGTGCTGGTGCTGAGGTTGTTCCAACTCCAGTTGCCCACCACCACCAAGCCCAGCAGTTCCAGCAGGCCAGGCACCACCGGCAAAAGATTGATGGTGTCCAGTACCCCTTTGATCAGGATCTGGGCAACGATCACGGCCACCAGGATGCCGATCGACTTGCCGATGCGGCCCATCTGGTTCCAATCAACCCCTTCCAGGGAGCTGTTGACCTTGCCAATCACTTCGCTATAGCGCTCCTTGAAGTCGGCAGCGGCATCCTTGAGGTCCCCGAGGGGGTTGGTTGGGGAATCGCCCCCTTCGGTTACCACCTCGTGGACTTCCGTTTTGACTTCGGTCGTCTCGGTCATGGAGCCTGGGTAAGAAAGATTTGGGCCCAACGTATCGAGTCCTTCAACTTTTCACCAGCTCTGGTGGGCCTCGATCCGCATTGGCTGATGGTTTTGGAACATGACCTGGGCCTGGTGCTGCCCCAGGAAGGCTGCGCCCTGCTGTTGGGATCCCGCCAGGGCAAGGCTTGGGTGTTGCATTTGGTGTGGCCGTGCCTCAACCGCTGGCAGCCTGAGCCGGAACGCCTGAAGCGCTTTGCCGTTGATCCGGCTGAACTGGTGGCTGCCCAGAAATGGGCCCGCCAGAAAGGCTGGTTGCTGCTGGGCGCCGCCCACAGCCATCCCCAGGGGCTGCCGCAGCCATCCCCCACCGACTGTGAATGGGCCTGGGAGGGGGCGTTGATGTTGATCTGGGCCGTGGAAGCAGGGTTCTGGGGGGCTTGGTGGATGGAGCCCACCCCAGAGGGGTTAAGGCCCCGGGCCCTGGATTTGGGAAGATAGAAAAAATCACTGGTGCATTTCGCACCTTTTTGCCTTTACATGCTCCCCCCCGATACCAGCGGCGTTCAGCTCAGCCCCGATGAAATTGCCCGCTTTTCCCGCCACCTGATCCTGCCCGAGGTGGGCATGGAGGGGCAAAAACGGCTTAAGGCCGCCTCAGTGCTTTGCGTGGGTACCGGTGGCCTCGGCTCCCCCTTGCTCCTCTATTTGGCGGCCTCCGGTGTTGGTCGAATCGGCATCGTTGATTTCGATGTGGTGGACCACAGCAACCTGCAGCGCCAGGTGATCCATGGCACCAGCTGGGTGGGTAAGCCAAAGATTGAATCCGCCAAGCACCGGATCCATGAGATCAATCCCCATTGCCAGGTGGATCTCTATGAAACAGCGCTCACCAGTGATAACGCCCTGGGGATTATCGAGCCCTATGACATTGTTTGTGATGGCACCGATAACTTCCCCACCCGCTACCTGGTGAACGATGCCTGCGTGCTGCTGGGTAAGCCCAATGTGTATGGCTCGATCTTCCGCTTTGAAGGTCAGGCTACGGTGTTTAACTATCAAGAGGGCCCCAATTACCGCGATCTCTATCCCGAACCGCCCCCGCCGGGCCTGGTGCCTTCCTGCGCTGAAGGCGGTGTGGTGGGGGTGCTTCCGGGGATCATTGGCCTAATCCAGGCCACCGAGGCGATCAAAATCATCACCGGCATCGGCACCAGCCTCAGTGGCCGCCTGTTGCTATTCGATGCCTTGAAGATGAGCTTTAGGGAGTTAAAACTACGGCCCAGCCCCGAACGGCCAGTGATCGAGCATTTGATTGATTATCAGCAGTTCTGTGGGGTGGGTGGTAGCGCCCCTGGCCAGGAGGAGGCTGGAGCGGTGCAGAGTATTTCCGTAGGGGAACTAAAAGCCCTGCTCGATAGCGGCGCCAGTGATTTGTTGCTGCTTGATGTGCGTAATCCGCCCGAAGCCGAGATCGCCGTTATTGAGGGGGCCCTGTTGGTGCCCCTTGATCAGATTGAAAACGGCACGGCGATTGAGCGGATCCGCCAACTGGTGGAGGGCAAACGTCTCTATGTGCATTGCAAACTTGGTGGCCGCTCCGCCAAGGCCCTGATCGCCCTCAAGCGCGAGGGGATCCAGGGGATAAACGTGGCTGGGGGCATCGATGCCTGGAGCCAGGAAATCGACCCCTCAGTTCAGCGCTACTAGGCGATGGCCACCCTGGCCCTGCCCCTGCGCCTCTGGCCCTATTTCGGCCGCCAGCGGCCCCTGGCGGGGCTAGCCCTGCTTTGTGTTTTGCCTGATCCGATCTTGATGATCGGCATTCCGGTGCTGCTGCAGGTGGTGATCGACCAGGCAATTGCCCCTGGCCTGCCCGGTCGAGCCCTGCCCCTGCTGGTGCTCCCTTGCCTTTGGCTGCTGTTGGCGGTGGTTTGCAACGGCTTGCAGGTGCGGTTGTTTGCCCAGCTGGGCGGGGAACTGGGCACCGAGTTTCGCCAGCGCCTATTTCGCTCGCTATTGGAACGTCAGGACCAAGCCAATGGCGACCAGGAGGGGGAGGAGCAGGCTTTGCTCACCCAGCAGATCCCCACCCTGGAATCGGCGGTGGTGGTGCAACTGCCTCTCTATATCTGGACCATCGCCCAGTTGCTGCTGGGGGTGCTTTTGATGGTTTACACCGATTGGCGCCTGGCCCTAGTGGCGGTGGTGTTAACGCCGCTGTTGCTGGTGAGCCAGGTGGCTTTTACCCCGGCGATGGCCCGTCGCGAGGAGGCCCGGGTGGCCACCGCCGCCAGCCTGCTGGCCTTTGCCGCTGAAAGGCTGCGCAGCCGAGAATTGTTGGATCTGTTTGGCCTGCGGGGGGCAAGCCGGGCGGAATTTGGCCGCCGCAACTTGGACTTGATGCGCTGTGGCCGCCGGGTGGGTTTGGTGTCTGGTTTGCAGAACGCTGCCCTCACCGCTTCGGCCCTGCTCACCCTGGTGAGTGTGTTTGCCCTCGGCACTTGGTTGGTGCTGCAGGGGCAGTTGAGTGTGGGCAAGTTGGTGTCTGGTCTCGGTATCGCCACGGCCCTGGTGAGTGGCATGTGGCAGCTGGGGCCCTTGATGTTGCCTCTCCAGGCAGCCAGCACGGCCCTCGACCTGCTGGAACGCCAGCTTCCCTCCCTCCGGGACCCCCAGCGCCGGCCCCCAACATCGGCCTTGCCGCCCCCCCCGGTTCTGGCGGCGGCCCTGGAGTTGCGCCAGGTGAAATACCGCTATGCCGAAGGCGGCGGTCTCTCGGAGCTGAACCTACGCATTGCCGCGGGCCAGTCCCTGGCCCTGGTGGGCCCCAGTGGGGGCGGTAAGAGCACGGTGCTGCGGCTGTTATTGCGGCAGTTGGCTCCCCAGCGGGGGGAACTGCTGCTGGATGGCCTGCCCCTGGGGGGCTACGACCGGGACCAATGGCTCAAGCAGGTGGCCCTGGTGCCCCAGGAGTCGGTGCTTTTCGACCTCAGCATCGCCGAGAACATTCGCCTTGGCCGCCTAGATGCCACCGATGCCGAGGTGGCAGCGGCGGCCAGCGCCGCTGAGCTCGATGGCCTATTGGCTGGGTTGGCAGACGGCCTGCAAACCCCAGTGGGCAGCGGGGGCGGCCGTTTGTCGGGGGGGCAGCGGCAGCGCATTGCCCTGGCCCGGGCGATGCTGCGGGATCCCCAGCTATTGCTGCTGGATGAGGCCACTAGCGCCCTCGATCCCGCCACGGAAGCTGCCATAAACGCCACCCTCAGCCGCCTTGGCCAGGGCCGCACCGTAGTTTCGGTGCTGCATCGCCTGCGGGCCGCCGCCAGCATGGATCAGGTGGCAGTGATCGCCGACGGCCGGGTGGTGGAACTGGGGAGCCCCGCTGAGCTGCTGGTGGCTGGCGGTTTGTATGCCTCCTTTTGGCACCGGCAGATGAGTGGTTTTGATATCAGCGCCGGTCAGCGGGTGCGGATCACCCCGGCAAGGTTGGCGACTATTCCCCTTTTCCACGATGTGGAGCCGGCGGTATTGAGCTGGTTAGCCGCGGAGTTTGTAAGTGATCGGGTGCGGCCTGGGGAGGAGGTTTTTAGGGAGGGGGATGCCCCCGACAGCTTCTATGTGGTGGTGGCTGGCACCTTGGAGATGCTGCAGGCGGACCTTTGGGGGGGCTTGCCTGTGAAGCAGGGGGTGCTGGAGGAGGGGGATTTCTTTGGTGATTCCGGACTGCTGGAGGACCGCCCCCGCTCGGTGACCGTGCGGGCCCGGGGCGACGGCCTGTTGCTGAGGCTGGATCGGGATCGCTTCCTTGATCTGTTGGAGAAGGACCCTGACTACAGGCGATTCTTTAGCCATTCCGCCAGCGCCAATGTTTAGTGGAGGGTTAGTTGATAGCCACCAAGGCTGGGGCTGTAGCGGCTAGCCACTGGTTGGTTATGGGTTGAATATGGGTTCCAAGTATCATGTCTAAGACCAGATATTTGGACATAAGTCTGCTCCATGATTTAAAATTTTTATTGATGCCTGTGTCCAGAATGCGGTTTTTGCTTGCACCCCTGGCCGCCCCTCTGCTGCTGTTGCTGTGGTGTGCCGCTTTGCCGGCCTGGGCTGAACGTCAGATTTTGGTGAACCTCAAGGATCGTTATCTCTATGTGCTAGATCTCGATCCAGCCAAGTTCCCCGCTGAGATCGCTTCCTCTGCCGGAGTGCTCAAGGCCAAACCCGATGCAGCCAAGGTGCTTGGCAAGTTCCCAGTGGCCATCGGTGCCCCGGAATCCCCCACCCCCACTGGCTTTTACAGCATTCTAGAGAAGATCAAAGACCCCACCTACTACAGCCACAGCAAAAATGCCCTGCTGCCGCCGGGCCCCTGCAACCCGGTGGGCAACCGTTGGATGAGCTTTAAGGGGGCAGACGACAATGCCTATGGCATCCATGGCACCGCTTGGCCCGAATGGGTGGAGCGCCGGGAAGCGGTGAGCAAGGGCTGCATCCGGATGCTTAATGCCGATGCCGTAAAGGTTTTTGATCTGGTGAAGCTCGGCACCCCGGTGCGCATCACCCGCGATTGAATCAAGCCCACTGAATTAAAGCGCTTCAGGCCAGTGCTTCAGGCTCAGTAATCCACCCCGCGTTTGAGATCGACGCCCCTTTCGGCGTAGTGCTTATGGCACACCATTTCAGAGTGGACACTGGCCAGGTCGAAATAGGCGGGGGGATTTTTGCAGCGGCCTGTGATAATTACTTCAGTGTCCCTGGGCTTGCGCAGCAGGGTCTGCACAATCGGTTCCACCGGTAGCAGCTCCAGGTCGACGGTGGGATTGAGTTCGTCAAGGATCACGGTTTTGTATAGGCCGCTGTCAATGGCAGCCCGGGCAATTTCCCAGGCCCGTTCTGCTTCCACATAATCGATCGGCTGTTGTTGGCCCCGCCAGACGATCGCATCGCGACCGGAACGCAGGTGATCCACCAAGTGCGGATAGCTTTCGCGCAGGGCGGCGATGGCGCTGTCTTCGGTGTAGCCGCTGCCGCCCTTAAGCCATTGCAGGATCAACACCCGATGGCTTTTGTCTTGGCTGATGCCTTTGCCGATGGCCTGGAGGGCCTTGCCGAGGGCACTGGTGGATTTGCCTTTGCCTTCCCCCGTGTAGATCTCGATGCCTTCAACACCGATGTCAGCGGCGCTGGCGTGTTGGTGGGCGCGCATTTCTGAATGCAGATCCGCCAGGTTCACTAGAGCCCGTGGCGCCCCCCGACCGGTGGCTATTACCTCCATTCCCGCTGGTTTGGCCGCCAGGGTGCGCACCACCTCGGCTCCATCGAGCAAACCCAGATCCAGCACAGGATTTAATTCATCGAGCACCACCACTGAATAAAGGGCACTGGCGAGGGCGCCCCGGGCAATGTCCCAACCCCGTTGGGCCTCCTGGCGATCAAAGCGGGTCACCTCTTCGGCGGTGAAGAAATCGGCCCTGCCGGTGCGCACCTGGTCTATCAAGTGGGGGAAGCCCTGCTGCAGGGCTTCGATGGCGGCGTCTTCGGCATAGGCGCGGCCAGGACCCTTAAGAAAGCGAATAAGTAACACCCGGGTGCGTTTCTTTTCGCAGATGCCCAGGCCGATGGTGCGCAGCACCACCCCAAGGGCCGCCTGGCTTTTGCCCTTGCCATCGCCGTCGTAAACATGCAGTTGGCCGTGGCTGCGTTCATCGCTGCCGGCGGCGGTGCGAATGCCAATGCCACGACCGCTGGAGGTGGTCATGGCAATTGGTATCCAAGAGTTGTTGCCGGATTGTATCGAGACTGGATAGCGTTATCTACAAACATGGGTTTTATGTGGTCCAGTCGGTTACCGATCCCCGCCCCTTGCATCCCCTTGGCGAAACCCTGACGGCGGAGCGGTTGCAGCAGTTGGGGCAGTTGAGGGCCTTGATCAGCGGTTTCGGCACCGTGCTGGTGGCCTATTCCGGTGGAGTTGATAGCAGCCTGGTGGCTGCCGTGGCCGCCGAGCAGCTGGGGGATCAGGCGGAAGCCGTAATTGGGGTTTCCCCGGCCCTGGCCCCCCAGCTATTGGCGGAAGCCCGCTGGCAAGCCCATTGGCTCGGACTGCGCCACCGGGAGCTGGCCACCAAGGAACTGGAGGATCCGGCCTACGCCAATAATCCCTCAGACCGTTGCTATGCCTGTAAACGGGAATTACACAGCTTGCTGGTGCCCCTGGCGGCGGGGGCGGCCCAGGTGCTGGATGGGGTGAATCTTGATGACCTGGGGGACCATCGGCCTGGATTGCGGGCTGCCCAGGAATTGGGGGTGGTGTCGCCGCTGGTGGCCTGCGGCATCAATAAACAGGGGGTGAGGGAACTTTCCCGGGCCCTGGGCTTCCCCTGGTGGGACAAGCCAGCCCAGCCCTGTTTGGCCTCCCGGTTTCCCTATGGGGAAAGTATCACTGCCGCCCGACTCGGGCGGGTGGCCCGAGTGGAACAGTGGTTACGGGAGCAGGGTTATGCCGAGCTGCGGGTGCGCAGCCAGGGGGAAACGGCCCGGATTGAATTGCCAGTGGCCGCCCTTGAGGGATTTTTCCAGGCCATAGACCGCCAGCAGCTGGTGACGGTCTTCCTGGACCAGGGGTTTACGGCAGTGAGCCTTGATCTCGAAGGCCTGGTGAGTGGAAAGCTCAACAGGTCGCTAGGAGATCAGGCCCAAGGCCATCTGGGGGCTGGGGCTTAGACCCCGACTGGTTCCCGCTGGGCCTCCGCCACCGTTGAAGGGGTGCGGCGCCGGAAGCTACGCAGGTTTTGTCGGGTGGATCCCAGTTCTTCGCTCAGCACAGCACAGGCCCGTTCCGGCATGGTGTGATCCCCACAGGTGAATACATCCACAGCGGCATAGCCGGATTCCGGCCAGGTGTGGATCGAGATGTGGGACTCAGCCAGCAGGGCGAGACCAGTAACCCCTTGGGGTTCAAAGCGGTGGGTGATGAGATTTAGAAGGGTGGCGCCAGCTCGCTTGGCTGCTGCGGTGATGGCGTCCCTGAGAAATGCTTCGTCGTCGAGTCGACTGGAGTCGCAGTCGTAGAGCTCGAGAATGCAGTGTTTGCCCACCATGTCCGTGGAGGTGGTCTCCTGGGAAGCAATTTCAGGACGTCCTGGATCAGGGTGCAGGCAAAGGGCTTCGGCCATTGAATCGGGCAAAACAGCTCCTAACCTTAGCCCCACCTGTGGCACAAGTTGGTTTTGCTGTCTTCCCAATTTCTGCAGGCCTTAGCTCGGCCCCGGCGCAACCCCTCTGGACTCACCGTCGGTGAACTGCTTTTGATCCTTCTGGTGGTGGCCGTGGCCATTGGTGGCACTGTCTTGGCTTTCCTTGGCTTCTCCGGCCCAAAGTCCCCCCAGCCGCCTACTCCCCCGGCTCAATCAAGCCGGCCCTGACCCTCACCAGTTGGGCCTTGTGGCGCCAATCGCTAACGCAGCTCTGCAGGTGGGTGGCACTCACCAAACACTGGTGCCCCTCGCCAACGGCCTCCAGCAGCAGTTGTTGACGCTGGGGATCCAGTTCGGCCAGCACGTCGTCGAGCAGCAGCAGGGGGGCAACGCCGCTGACCTGGCGCACCAGCTCCAGTTCGGCCAATTTCAGGGCCAACACCAGGCAGCGTTGTTGGCCCGCGGAGCCCAGGCGTTTGGCCGGTTCCCCCCCGAGCAACAGGGCAACATCGTCGCGCTGGGGGCCAACGCCGCAGTGGCCCAGCTGCCGTTCCTGCTGCCGTTGCTGCCTTAGCTGCCCCAGCAAACTGTCCTGCCAGGCCTGTTCGTCTTCCGGCTCCGAAAGCTGGCTGCCAGCTAAGTAGCGCAGTTCCAGATGTTCGCGGCCGCCGCTAAGCCGCTGTTGCCATGGGGCGGCCAGGGGTTCCAGGCGGCGCAGGGCCCGGTGGCGGCGGCGATGCAGCCGGGTGCCCACCAGGGCTAGCTGCAGGTCAAAGGCGTCTAGCAGTTCCTCCAGGCCAGGGCCAGGCCGGCGCAGCAACTGGGAACGTTGGCGCAGCAGGCGGCCGTGGCGACTGAGCAGTTCGCCATAAACCGGCTCCAGCTGTTGCACCACCCGGTCAAGCCAATGGCGCCGCAGGGAGGGTTCGCCGCGCACTAGCTCGAGGTCCAGGGCACTGAAGCCCACACAGCGCAGGGGCCCGATCAGATCGGCTTGGCGTTCCAAGGTTTTGCCATTGCGCTGGGCCCAGCGGCCCCCCTGCTGGCGCAGTTCCAGGCGCAGTTCATCGCCCCGATCGGCGCCCACCAGGGCCCGCAACCGGCAGCGGGGTTGCCCCCGCTGGATGATGTCTCTGTCGCTGCTGCAGCGGTGGGAGCGCAGGCTGCCCAGCAGTTCCACGGCTTCGAGCAGATTTGATTTGCCCTCGCCGTTGTTGCCAAGCACCAGCAGCCGTGGGGCGTCCAACTCCAGCTGCAGATGGCTGTAGTTGCGAAAGGCATTTAGCTCCAGGTGGTGGAGAAGAATGGGAGCTGGCCCGCTGCCCAGCTAAGCTACGCAACTGAGGGCATGTAGCTCAGTTGGATAGAGCGTCAGATTCCGGTTCTGAAAGTCGGGGGTTCGAGTCCCTCCATGCTCGTTCCCTCACCCCCCTAGCCCTAGGCAGATCAATTCATTGATTTGCTTGGGCTTTCGGCCTTTTTTTAGAGGTTCAGCCCCATGGCGCGAATGCCATTGGGATCAGTAATGAACCCATAGGTTTCAAGCACGGGCACCGCCTCGGGCACGGCCGCCAAGGAAATGCTGCAGCCCGGCAACTCCTTGCGCAACCGGCAGAGGGCGGCGTGCACCAGCACGGCCAGCAGTTTTTCCCGTTGGGGTTCCCCTGGCAACACGGCCAGGTCCCAGAGGTTGGCATTTAGGGCCTGGTCACTGGTGATCCGCAGGAAGCCCACCAGTTGATTTTCCCGCTGGAGCCGCATGGTCCAGGCGCTGCGTTCCAGGGCGAGGGCAATGCGCCCATCGGGCCGGGCCGGGGCGCCACAGCTTTGGAGCAAGCTGTTTACTGCCTCGGCATGCACCGGTAGGTCTTCGCAGCTGAGGCCATAGCCCTCGGGCAGCCGCGGCGGCGGCGGCTGGCTGCGGAAATAGGGCATCATCCGGTGTTACGCAGGCCGGCGGCGATGCCATTGATGGTGAGTAGGGCTCCGCGCAGCAATTCACTGCGGCTGTAGGTGCGATTGTCTTCCCCATTGGTTTCATTCATGGGGGGCTGGCGGGTTTGGTTGCGCAACCGCCGCAGCAGGGCCACCTGCAGGAAGCCCAGCGGCACGATGGTGCGGTTGCGCAGCTCCACCGAGATCTGCAGGCCGGGGTCGCCATCGAGCAAGCGTTTGTGGCCAGTGATTTGTAGCACCAGGTCGCGGGTGAGCTGGTACTCGGCGGCGATCACAGCAAAAATGCCTTCAAAGGCCTCGCGGGATTCAGGGCTGCCCAGGGCCTGCACATAGTGGTGGGCCAGGGCCAGGTCCACCTTGGCCAGGGTCATCTCCACCTTGGAGATCAACATGCGGAAGAAGGGCCAGCGTTGGTAAAGGGTGCGCAGCATTTCAAGGCGCTCCGGTTCCTCATCCAATTCGTCCTTGATGGCTGCCCCTACCCCAAACCAACTGGGTAGCAGAAAGCGACTCTGGGTCCAGCCGAACACCCAGGGAATCGCCCGTAGGGCCGACAGATCCCGGCTGCCACGCTTGCGCCGGGCTGGCCGGGAGCTGATCTGCAGTTTGCTGATTTCTTCGATGGGTGTGACCTGTTCAAAGAAATCCACCAGGTCTGGGTTTTCATGCACCAGGGCGCGGTAGTGCAGCCGGGAGCGGCCCGCCAGCCTCTCCATGAGTTGGTTCCAGCTCTGGGTTTCATCCATGTCGGAGGCCAGCAGGCTGTTTTGGAGCACGGCGGTGGTGACCGTTTCCAGGTTGTAAAGGGCCAGTTCCGGCAGGGCGTACTTGGAGGCGAGCACCTCCCCCTGTTCGGTGATTTTGATGCGACCACTGAGGGTGCCGCTCGGTTGGGCCAGGATCGCCTGGTACGCCGGGCCGCCGCCGCGGCTAACAGAACCGCCCCGGCCGTGGAAGATGCGCAGGCCAAGGCCATGGCTGCTACAGAGGGCTTGGAGGGCCATCTGGGCCCGGTGGATCTCCCAATTGCTGGAGAGAAACCCTGAATCCTTATTGCTATCTGAGTAGCCGAGCATCACCTCTTGGAGGGGCACCTCCTCGTTTTCCAGCAACCGCCGGTAGAAGGGCGCTTCAAACAGGCCGCCCATCACCTGGGGGGCACATTTGAGATCTTCCACCGTTTCAAACAGGGGAATCACCTGCAGCCGCGTGCTGCCCTCCACCGGATCCACCAGGCCCGCCTCCTTGGCCAGCAACAACACCTCCAGCAGGTCGGACTGGGTGTGACACATGGAGATCACATAGGTGCGGCAGATGCGGTTGCCAAATTCCTGTTGCAGCCTTTCCAGCATGCGAAATATCGCAAAGCTTTCGGCGGTGGCGGCACTCCAATGGGGGCCCGTGGGAATTAGGGGTCGGCGCGTTTGCAGTTCCTGGAGCAACCAGGCCACCCGTTGGCCCTCATCCATCTGGTCGTAGGGGAGGGGTAACTGCAGGTATTGGCTGAGTTCGGTGAGGGCTTCGCTGTGGCGGGTGCTCTCCTGGCGGATATCTAGGGAGGCCAGGGAGAAGCCAAAAATCTGCACCTGGCTGAGTAGCCGTTCCAGTGGTTCACAGCTGAGGCCGGTGACCTGCAGGCTGTTGCGAATCAGTTCCAGGTCACTGCGGAAGTCTTGGTGGCAGCGGTAGTGCAGTTCCTGTTGGCCGCCAAGGGGGCCAAGGCCCCCTTGGAGTTCGGCGCCGTCTTGGGGGGCCTCCCAGCCGGCATCGGCTAGTAGGCCATTGCGTTGCAGACTGAGTTGCAACCTTTGCAGGATGTAGCAGAGCTTGAGCCGATAGGGCTCCAGCCGATAGCGGGCCGCCAGCCGCTCGTAGATCTCCGGGAAGCGCAGGCGGTCCATCTCGAGCGACTCCAGCAGGGCCGGACTCACCTGGCTCCACTGCATTGAGATGCTGAGTTGATCGCGCAGCAGACTTACCGAGCTGATGTAGCGCTCCAGCATCAGCCGCCGCTGATAACAGGCAGTGCGCCAGGTGATGTCTGGGGTTACCGAAGGATTACCATCCCTGTCGGAGCCCACCCAGGAGCCGAAGGTGCAGAAGCCATCCTCGGGCGGGGTCACGTCTGGGTAGGTCTGGGCTAGGGCCTTGCGGATGCGTTCGTGCAGCAGCGGCATCGCCTGGAAGAGCACCTGCTGGAAGTAGTGCAGGGCGTAATCCACCTCATCGAGTACCGATGGTTTGAACTGGTGCAGCTCATCGGTGCGCCACCAGAGCCGGATTTCTTCCTCCAGCTGTTGACGCAACACCTGGCGATCTTCAATCGGTCCGAAGCCGCGGTCGCCCCCCTCCAGTTTTTGGATCAGGTTGGCCACTCGCCGTTGCTTGTGGCGCACGGTGTGGCGCACGATCTCGGTGGGGTGGGCGGTGAACACCAGCCGCACATCCAATTCCCGTAGCAGCGGTTCCAGCAGCCCCGGCGGCACGTTTAGGGCCCGCAGGCGCCGGAATAAACGCTGGAAGGTGGCCGGTTCGTCGTGGTTGGCCAGTTGGGGAGTGAAGGGGCCTTCCGTTGCGGCGGCTTCCCCCTGGCCGCCATCGGCCATGCTCGCCAGATAGCTGTCTTCCTCGATGTGCTGCTCGAGGATGTTCACCAGTTGGAAGTAAAGGGAGAAGGCCCGGGCGGCGGCAATCGCCTCGGCCAGATCCATCTCCACGATTAGCCGCACGATCTCCCGGGAGGTTTCTTCCTCCCGGCAGAGCTGCTTCAATTTCAACAGCCTTTCCGCCTGCTCCGGGGGGCATTCACTGCGCAGCACCGTGCGCCAGAGGTCCTCCACCAGCTCCAGCCGCTCGTTTAATTGCCGCAGGGTTCTGCGACCGATCGTGGCATCGGTGCCGGGCAGCGTTGGCTGCATGCGGGGACCTGGAGCGGCGGAGCCCATGATCATCCCAAAGAACCTGCGCCGTCGGGCCAGAGCTTGGATACCAAATCAAGTTCCTCGGCTTCCATGGCGGCGGCGCCACTGCTAAGCAGCTCACCAATGCTCTCGCCGGCCCGATGGCGCGCCAGCCAAACCATGGCTTGGTTGCCCTCGGCTAGCAGGCTGCCGAGCGGTTGCAGTCGGTCGTGGAGTTCCCCCGCCCCGGCCCAGCTGCTTAGTTCTTGTAATTGGGTTTCCAGCCAGTGGCGGGCAGACAGCTCTTCGCCGTTGCTCCAATGGTGTAGCTGGGCCCCCAGGCTGGCCTGGGCTGCGGCCCGGTCGTTGGCATCGGCGAGGGCCTCCAGCTGTTCCAGGGAAAGCGAGCTGGCCTGCAGGGGGTCGTGACCCCCATGGTCGAGCAGTTGCAGCAGGCGCAGTTCGGCGTAGGCGGTGATTGCTAACAGCTGGACTGGATCCGTTACTAGGTCACAAATGCGCAGCTCCACCCGATTCAGGTCATGGGGCCGGCCATTGCCATTGGGGCGCACCGAACTCCAGAGATGGCGCACATTGCGCATGGTGCCAGCCGTTAGTTGTGCTTCCATCCAGGCGATGTAATGGCCGTGGTCCCGGAACAGGGGCACCTGGGCCGGGGTGAGCGGAAACTGCAGCCACCGTTGGGAATGGGCGCCACTCACCTGGCCATCCAGGAACGGGGAGCTGGCGCTGAGGGCCAGCAGCAGCGCCGCCTCACAGCGCAACAGGCGGCAGGCGGCAAAGATCTCGGCCGGCGCGTTTAAGCCCAGGTTGATGTGCACGCTGGCGGTGACAACCCTCGTGCCATAGCTCTGTTCAATGAAATCGTGATAACTATTTTTGGGATCGGAACGCTCAAAGCGGCGGCTGTCCCCCAGGCTGAGGGTGCTGCCCGGCAACAGGGTGAGGCCCCGCTGATGGAGCCACTGGCGTAGCTCCTGGCGCGGCCTAAGCAGATGGCAAAGCTGGCGGTTGTAGTCAGCGTCGGGGGGGGTGATGTATTCGAGGTTGCGCTGGTCGGGTTCAGTAACCACCCCCGCCAGGGCCGCCGCCGCCGCCGCTGAACAGCCCACCACCGTGCCATCGGGGCGACCGGTAAACAACTCGACTTCAAAGCCCTTGGTTAACTGGGCCCTCATTGCTGCTCCCCATCAAGGCAGGCCAGGGCCTTTAGCAGTCCCCTTGCCTTGTTGAGGGTTTCTTCGTATTCGGCCGTTGGTACTGAGTCGGCCACGATGCCAGCCCCGGCCTGCACCTGCACCCGCCAGCCCCCTGCCGCCGCTGGCAGTACCACCATGGTGCGAATCGTGATGGCGGTGTTAAGGGCGCCCCCCAGGTCCATGGCGCCATAAACGCCGGAGTAGGGGCCCCGGGGGCCAGGTTCTAGTTCGTGGATCAGCTGCATGGCCCGGATCTTCGGCGCTCCGCTCACGGTGCCCGCCGGGAAGGAGGCCATCAGCAGGTCCCAGACGTCGTGGCGTGGATCGAGCTCCC